>CAYTIB010000015.1:0-48464 GCA_964437725.1 uncultured bacterium
TGGCAACCTTTGTGGTGGCCGCTATACTTTTTGGGATTAGCCAGGGACTCTCTCTTCCGAACCTGGGTGCACTACTTGTTGACCGGGTGAAGGAGATGGAGCGAGGAAGAGTTCTGGGTTTATTCACAGGATTTTTTCACCTAGGGATTTTCCTGAATACATCTTCGATGGGGGTTGTTGCTGCTAAGTTCGGATATGGCACGCTATATGGGCTATCTGCGGTTATAGCGGTGGCGGGAGTTGTCCTATTTGCAATATGCGACCCATCGAGCAGGAATCAACCATGTTCAGATGTGCTTGACGACCACTAGGGTTTAGACGGAGGATCAAATAGGGGTAAACGCTCTGGTTGCATCCAGATGGGATAAAGAAATTATTTGAGAAGGAAATTTCCGTGAAAATTTTGGTTGCAGGAGGCGCAGGGTTCATTGGTTCGCATGTTGTGGATTCTTATGTTTCTGATGGACATGAAACAGTAGTAGTCGACAGCCTAGCAAGTGGAAATCGGGACAATCTGAATATGACGGCGACTTTTTGTGAGGTGGACCTTTGTGACCAAACTGCCTTAGAAGATGTTTTTGTAAGAGAGCAACCCGATTACGTAAATCACCACGCTGCTCAGGTGGACGTAAGGCGGGCTGTAGAAGATCCCTCTTACGATGCCCACCAAAATGTCATGGGCACGATTAATCTCCTTGAGTGTTGTCGCAAGTATTCTGTTCAGAAGATTATCTATGTTTCAAGCGGCGGAGCTGTCTACGGAGAACCGATTTCATTCCCCGTAACTGAGAGTCACCCAATTTGTCCTCTGTCACCTTATGGTCTCTCAAAGTACATTGGCGAGCAATACGTGGAATTGTATAACCGGCTTCATGGTCTGGATTACACCATTCTTCGATATCCAAACGTTTATGGTCCACGTCAGGATCCCAAGGGAGAAGCAGGTGTTGTGGCTATTTTCACCCAACTTCTTCGGGCGCAAAAGCAGCCGACCATATTTGGTGATGGTACAAAGACTCGAGATTACTTGTTCGTTAAGGACATAGTTCGAGCTAACCAACTTGTTACAGGTGACGCCGGCGGCTGTGAAATATTTAATCTCGGGTGGAGTAAGGAGGTCACAGATCAACAGGTTTTCGAAGCAGTTCGTGATGCACTTGCTGCTAAGGTAGAGCCAATTTATAGTGGAAGACGCCCAGGCGAAATAGAGAGAATTTGTTTGGATGCCTCCAAGGTGGAAAGGGAACTAAGGTGGCGCCCGGAGGTGTTTTTTCTCGACGGTGTGAAAAGGACAGTGGAGTCAGGCGAGGGATAAAACAAACAAAGGTGACCTTGCGGGTATGGAAGGGTTGTAGGGTGTGCCATGTTGGAGTTCGGTCCGGGTGCCTAAGTAGTATTTTTGCTATAAAAATCTTGCCTAAATACGTTTCGGATTTTTGCTTATTTTTAATGAATCAATCTTGAAAAAGTAATCGCCAAAACTTTGCAGGTTTTCGACTAGTTCACCCGTTAAAGGTATCTTGTGATGGTTTCATCAGAGCTATTAACTTGCCTTAATGGTCCTCAGGCCAGAGGGATTTTTTTGGAGGACTAGAGGGTCAGCGTTTTGGCAATCGTTGTGGCAATAAATTGGACCTGCTCTTTTTTGAGATCGGGATACATTGGCAAGGACAGGACTTCTTTGGCTGCACGTTCGGAAATTGGAAAGCTGCCCACCGTCACTCCCTCGTCTGCCAGGGCGGGTTGGAGGTGTAAAGGGGGATTGTAGTGTAGACCCGTTTCTATCCCTTCCTGCTTCAGGGCTTCACGGACTAAGTCGCGTTTGGGTGTACGAACCACGTAAAGATGATAAACGGAGTCCCTACCTTTTGGCTCCGATGGAAGAATGAGTGGTAATTCATCTAGGGCCTCGCGATACCATTGGGCGACCTGTCTGCGCTCTTCGTTCCAGTTTGGAAGATGTGCTAGTTTGATTTTAAGAATCGCCGATTGGAGGGCATCCAATCGGTCGTTGCTACCAATTTCAGAATGCAGATACTTATCTGTGCGGCCATGGTTGCTGGTCTTTCGTATTCGAAGTGCTATTTGTTCGTCGTTGGTAACAATGGCCCCTGCGTCCCCCGCGGCACCTAGATTTTTGCTGGGGAAAAAACTGAAACACCCGACATCCCCGAGCGATCCGACTTTTTTCCCGTGGACCTCAGCTCCGTGGGCCTGGGCTGCGTCCTCTATTAATTTTATTTTTTGTTTGTTAGCTGTCTCCCGAAGAGAATCCATGTCTGCGGGAAGACCGAATAAATGAACTGCAAGAATAACTTTGGTGTCCTCTCTCAGTGCTTTTCTTGTTTGATCTGGGTCCAGGCATAGGGTTTCGGTGTCAATGTCGACGAAGACAGGCTTAGCACCTACAGTGCGAACAGCTGCGGCCGTGGCAATAAAGGTGAAAGCAGGAAGAAGGACGGAATCCCCCGGACCAACATCCAGCGCTCGTAGAGTGTGGATGAGGGCAGCAGTTCCGGAGGAGACTCCTGTACAGTAGGGCACCTCGCAAAAAGCGGCAAAGCTGTCTTCAAACTCCTTTACTGTTGGTCCTCCGATGTAAAGGCCCGAGCGGAGCAGAGAGAGTACGGTTTCGTCAATTTCCTCGCGTATGTGTTCGTATTGTCCACGTACGTCACAAAGCGGAATAGTTTTCCTTGTGTTCACCAAAAATGCTCCCAGAGAAGATAGTTGGGTTGTGGTTTATTCCCTTATTCTATTTTCAGGTCCGTCGTAATCGGACCCCAGTGTAATTTATCAAAAAAACAAGAGTTTAATCGATCCAGAAATGGCAATGATTAAGATAACAAAATTGAATATTCGGTTAGAAACAGCCTTGTGTGCCTGGTGTCCCAGATAAGCCCCTATTGCCAGGATTGGCAGAGTGTATAGCGCACCCAAGATGATCTGTGCGTTTGTGAGACCAGCATAGTAATAGGTTCCCAGCTTAAATAGATTTGTGATCCCGAAAAGTCCAAAGCCGGTTGCTACTACAGCCTCTTTTTTTAGGCCACTGGAGACGAAATAAGGCGTTGTGATGATTCCTCCGGAATGGGCTGCAGTCGTACTGAATCCAGCTAAAACGCCGACCAGGTACCCTACGCTCCGGGAGGGGGGTACGTATGCAAACTCAGCTTGTCGTATTTGCCTGACAATATGATAGAGAGAGTATAAAAGAGCAAATCCACCAATCAGGTTCCGGATTCCCGAATCCGATAAATAGGCCAAAAGCGCAGTCCCTCCGATGGTTCCAATCGCCATACTAGGAAGAATTGCCAAGACAAATTTCCCGTCCCATTTTTTCCAAAAGAAGTAGATAACACAGAGATCTCCCAGGACCATAAGAGGAGCAATGATTCCCATCGTCAATCGGGCCGAGATCAAGATGGTGACTACGGGGGCGGTGACCATACCTATCCCGCCTCCAAAGCTTGTTTTGAAAAACCCAGTCATAAAGCTTGCAAGCACAAACGCCCACAAGAGATCAGAGGTCAGGTCCATAGGAAATGAGGTCATATCCCTTTCGGAAAGTCTAGAAAAATAATTTAATGGCCCCCGCCAGGGCCAGTGCTAATGCAAATCGATTGAATGTCTCACGGGAAACTGTCCGGTTTACCCATCGGCCGATAAATCCACCGAGAACTGCCACAGGAAGAACAACAAGTGTCCACTTAATGATATCCCAATCCACCATGCCGACGCCGATGTACGAGCCGAGCTTAATCCAGTTACAAACTGCAAAGAGGGCAAAGTTGGTAGCAACAATTTCCTCTTTCGACAATCCGCTAGCCACGAAATAGGGGACGCTAATGACTCCCCCAGAATGAGCAGCAGAAGAGCTAAAACCTGCAAAAAATCCCATAATGCTTCCAATACCTTTTTTGGGTGGAACGTATAGAAGATCTCTGCGGCGATACATGCTCAAGAGTTGATAACCGGCAAACAGTAGCACTAACACTCCAATGGCGATTCGTGCTTCATGGTTGGATAGTCGGCTCACGAGAAGTGTGCCGACGACTACACCGATGATCATGGTAGGGAGCATGACCCAGAAAAATTTGGCATCCCATTTCCGCCAGAGAAAATACACTACCGCCATATCCCCAACGATCATCATAGGAGCAAGAATACCTAGGACAAAACGGGGTGCTAGGTAGATGCTCAGGACCGGGGTTAAAACCAGTCCGACTCCCGTTCCGAAGCTTGTTTTCGAAAGCCCAACTGCAAAGGCTGAGATGAGGTAACCTGATAGCTCTGCCCAGGTGATACTCATATTTGGGATAGCTCGTTCAGGAGGTGGCAGGATGTCCGGATCCCCTTGTAAATACAGTCTAGTGGCATCCGTTCGTTGGGGGAATGGGTTCGATCATCGGGTCCGCCGAGGGGAACCAGTAAACTGTCCAAACCGAGAACATCCTGTAGTGATCCCACGACAGGAATAGTTCCGCCCTCCCTAATTAGGACCGGATCCTGTCCGAATCCCTTTTTCAAAGCTATCTGGGCAGCCTGCACTCCTGACCCTTTGGCATCCACCAAGACAGCCCGGCTTCCCCAGTAGCGAAGAACATCCACCTGGACGGTTTTCGGCAGTCGTTCGCGGATTGTAGATTCGACAAGATCATTTATTTTCTCCGGATTTTGATGCGGAACCAGCCGCATACTAACCTTGGCAGACGCTCTGGAAGGAATTATGGTTTTTGCACCTGGCCCCTGATAGCCACTGGAAATTCCACTGATGTCAAGGGTTGGCCGAGCCCACCGTCGTTCCAGGGTAGAGTAACCTTCTTCCCCCGCTAACATTGGCGCTCCGATCGTTTTTTTGAACATCTCTTCATCAAAGGGTAGGGCTGCAAACGCCTCGCGTTCCCAGTCCTCCAGTGGGGTGACATCGTCATAGAAACCAGGCACGTTTACTTTTCCATCAGGACCCTGTAGTGAGGCTAGGACACGTGTTAAGACGTTGGCTGGATTGTCAACGGATCCACCGTAGCCCCCTGAATGCAAATCTCGATCTGGCCCGATTAGCACGACTTCCAGATAAGAGAGACCCCGCAACCCATACATGATAGCAGGCGTGTTCTCTGAAAACATCGAGGTATCCGACACCACTGCATACTTTGCTTTCAGTTGTTTCTCATTAGCTTTCATGAACTTCTCTAGATTTGGGCTACCGATTTCCTCTTCCCCTTCGATCATGAATTTTACGTTGATTGGGAGTTGGCCCCTGGTCTGGTGATAAATTTCTACAGCTTTGAGGTGACAAAAATTTTGTCCTTTGTTGTCATGGGCTCCTCTCGAGTAGACATAGCCGTCTCGAATGGTTGGCTCAAATGGGTCAGATTCCCATAATTCAAGAGGGTCGGGTGGCTGAACATCATAGTGTCCATAAATAAGAACTGTGGGGAGTGAAGGATTTTCGATTCGCTCACCATAAACGATTGGATGCCGAGCCGTTTCGTGGATTTGTCCGGTGAAT
This sequence comes from uncultured bacterium, assembly GCA_964437725.1. Taxonomy (GTDB): domain Bacteria; phylum UBA8248; class UBA8248; order JACPRG01; genus CAYTIB01. Next base: position 5,516 of record CAYTIB010000015.1, read on the forward strand.
CCAGCCGCCTGCAATCTTTCCAACACATATTTTGCGCAGTGGCTGACTTCAGCGTTATGTTGTGGATCTGTGCTGACACTTTTAATGCGTAGGTAGGTTTTTAATTCTTCGGTAAAGGTGTCCAGTTGTGAATCAATGGCGTTAAGGATATCTTGCAAGTAATCTGGCCTCCGGGGTAGCGTCCATTTTTTGATAGAAAACTAAGATTATAACGTGGATTGCTGAATGGGCGATATGGTTTTCAAATTAAATACCTATTACAGGTGAAAAATATCATGTTCTGAAGAGTTGCCACTTCTGAGGAGAAAGCTCGTGATTTCTGGGGATTCGGACCAAACTCAAATAAGATTCATCCAAGCTTTGAAAATCGGTCAAGTTGTCGATAACTGTTTCTATCGAGTTTCAAAAAGGGAGGTTCGCGAGACTGCCACCGCCGGGAAAGACCCGTTCCTCAAACTAACGTTAGCAGATAAAACCGGTGCCATTGAAGCCATAATGTGGCACAACCAAGATCGTGACCGTAATTGGGACACGATCGAAGTGGGCTGTATTGTGAAAGTGGAGGGTAAAGTCGAAACGTACAGAGACAACCCAAATCTCAAACTTAGTAGAATCCAACTTAAGGTGGAAGAAGATCAGTGCGATGATTCTTGGTTTGTGGAAGTATCGCCCTATGATACCGACGTTATGTGGAAAGAGCTTTTGCGCTATGCGGAAAGCCTTTCCGACCCCTATAAGGTTCTTACAATCAGCCTTCTAGAGGAACGGCGGGAGGATTTCATTCAACATGCAGCTGCCAAAACTAACCATCATCCGTACCTTGGAGGGTTACTGGAGCACACGCTCAACGTCGTTAACCACTGCAATTACTTTTCTAAGTATTATCTGGTTCATCGCGACCTCCTTCTTACTGGCGCAATCCTCCATGACATTGGAAAACTAGAGGAGCTCGACTCTAACCCGGAAAATGCATACACGACTCCAGGAAATCTCATCGGGCATATTGTATTGGGATGGGGGATCGTCCAGGCTAAGGCAAAGGAGTTGGGAACCAACGAGAAAATCCTGACACAACTTGGACACTTAATATTAAGCCATCAAGGAAAACCCGAGTGGTCTTCTCCCCAGGAACCCAAGACTCTGGAAGCTTTAGTCCTGCATTATGCAGATGACCTTGACGCAAAGATGAACATTTTTTGCCGAGGGATAGAAAGGGATTCTGGCTCAGAAGACTTTACCGGAAAAATTTACCCACTGGAGCGGCGCCTTTTTAAGCTCATTTACGATAGGTTGAAGGATAATCAAGAAGGAGGATCTGAGCAGCCGAGAAGCCCAACTCCTAAAGATTAAGGGCCCAACTAGACTAGCTCAATCTGCCAGATTCTGTCTTGGGGATCAGCTGGATAGTTCTTCAAGAAGACTTTCTTGTTCTGAGCGTTCAACCAGAGTTGCTAATTCTTCAATTGTTCTGTTGGAAAGGGCAAGATCAATGGCATCTTGGATCTCTCGCCAAATGGGAATCTGATAGCAACAGTCCGCCCGTCCACAGGCTCCCTCGAAGGGGATACACTCATGGACCACGACAGGTCCGTCAACGATTTCTATTATCTCTTTGAAAGTGATTTTCCCCGGGTCACGTGCGATCCGATACCCGTCAGTTTCCCCGTACTCGACACGAACATAACCATGATGAACCAAAGGACGTAGTAATGTTTCTAGGAAGGCGCCAGGTACTCGCTCACGCTCTGCAATCTCTGTTAGCGGCGCTAAACGATTCTCTTTCAATGTCGCCAAATATCCAACGACCCGTAAAGCGAAATCTGCTTTACGGCTAATTTGCATTTGCATCTCAGACTTCCTCACCTTTGGAATCAAAAGTCATTTCATGGTGTTATGGAGACTAAATTAGTCGGATATAAGGTAAGCTGTTAGCTGCCCCTTGTCAAGCCGGCCTGAGTGGTTCCTAAAGTAAGGACAAGTCTTACGCAATACACTAATCTTGAATGACATTACGTAATGTCATTTATTATTTTCCCTGTAAAAGATCCTTAGTATTGTAAAGGGATGAGCGCAGCGCAGAAAGTTTCTCCGCTACGCTCACCCCAATCCCCTTCTCCTGTACCAGGACCTTAAGGGTTCCGCCAAGCCCACCAGGAAGTAGAAGAGTTTTAATCGCAAGATTGCGACGGATTCCTCCGGGAGAATTTGTCTCCTTGGTGTTCATAAGAGGTACTAGCTCATTCGCGATGCCGAGTCCTACTAGTGCATGATGTTGATCTGTAAAGCCAACTGTATTCATGTTCACTTCCATTCCAGCCAAGGCAAGGCTCGAAAAATCAACATGCGTAGTTATGTCCTGTTCCCCTACATGGATATAGGGATTCGCGTGCGCTTTGTGGCGGTTGTAGCACATCAACGTACCTCCACCTGCAATCCTTTTTGGAGTAAATAACTCATCTGCCGGATAGCCATAATCGAAGGTGAGAACCAACCCGCAGTTCAGTTTCCGTCCAATAATTTTCATGGTTTCTACGGCTTGCAAGTTAACTTCGGTGCGACCATCTTTTTTCCCTTCCGCGAAAGTGATTTCCAAACGATCAAAGTAGGCCTGAAGTTCCTGAGTAGATGGCTCTCCTAGCTCTTCATAGAATTCGCCATTTCTTACTCGAACGTAAACTTCAAGAAAGTTGTCGCCGAATGGACAAACTCGGTGAATGGGTAGAGCATCAAAAAATTCGTTGGAATAAACCACGCCCGTGATACCGGAAGGAAGATTCGCTATATCGTCCAGTTTTGTAATGCAGTTTTGATTGATTGCATTATTGGGCTCTGACCCTTGCTGTTGATTGTTCCAGCGTCCGGCACTTTTTTCTACAACGATATAGTTTGTTTGGGATATGCAGTCTGGCGATTCAGATTTCAGGCTATTGTATACGTCTTGACACAAAAGTCCTCTTCCTGCACCTAGTTCAATAATATGAAAGTTTTCTGGTTTGCCGAGGATTTTCCATATCTCGGCAAATTGGCGTGCCAAGCACTGGCCAAAAACTTCGCTAACGTCTGCACTTGTAAAGTAATCACGTTCCTGGAGTTCAATCGGTAGGGGTTTCATATAATAACCCCGATCAGTATCGTAAAGAGCGCGCTCCATGAAGTGTGCGAACGGCATTCGACCGTTCCCAATTTCTTCAGCAATTTCGGATGCAAGAGGTGTCGTTTTGATCTTCATTGCAGTGATAAAAGAGGCAAAAATGTGGAGTCAATTTTTCCAAAATATCAGGTGGTCTAGCCAGGTTTTTCGGGACACATCCTCCGTAGAAATCAGCGAGACTTCAGACAAGACCCGTCCTTTGACGATGACTTCGATTTTTCCAACCCTTTGTCCCTTTTTTATTGGTGCTAGGATAGGATTCTGGTCAAGAGATACGCGTGTTTTTATTTTTCCGGTATGAATTCGTTTGATCAGTAAGGAGATAGCCTCTTTAGGCTTGATTAGAACAGTTTTCCTTTTCCCGCGCTCCACGGTAACCGGTTTTCCAATAGGCTTACCTTCTTTGAAAAAGGAAATCTTTTTATAGACACGAAATCCTCGAGTCAAAAGCCGGCGTGTTTCGTCGTTACGACCTTTTTGTGTAGGCGCGCCCAAGACCACGGAGATAAGTCGTAGGTTGTCTCGTTTGGCTGTAGCTACGAGATTGAAACCAGCGTTTTTGTGATACCCCGTCTTAATGCCGTCCATGCCGGAAAACTGTGACAGAAGCTTATTGGTATTGTAAAGTTTAAACTTGCCTCCTCTGAAAGTGTCCAGTACAGTTTTGCCCCAGCTGAGCAAAAGGGGATATTTGACAATCTCTCTAGCGATTACAGAGATTTCTCGAGCCGTAATGTAATCCTCTTTTTGACCAGCACTGGGTGGAAGGCCATGGACATTTGTGAAGATAGTTTTTTTCAGGCCGAGCTCTTTGGCTCGCTCGTTCATCAGCTGGACCATAGCTTCTGGGGTCCCGGCAATATGTTCGGCAATTGCGTATGCAGAATCATTTGCAGAAGAGATTGTTACGGTTTTTAGCAAGTCACCTAGTGTGAAAATTTCGCCTTGTTTTAGGTATACCTGAGAACCCCCGATGCGACTAGCCGAACGGGTAATGTGGACATTTTGATCCAGTGAAAAGGCCTCCTGTTTGACTGATTCCGCTACGATAAGCATTAGCATCATCTTAACCAAAGAGGCTGGGGAATGGCGTTGGTCCGGGTTGTGTTGAAAGAGTATCTGCCCTGTGTCGGCGTCCATCAGAATTGCAGCCATGAAGGGTTGAGGACGCTCTGGGGTTTTCACCTCCGCCTTGGCGCCAAGTGCGGGACCATCAACTGCCGATAGTATAAACAGGGAGGCAATTATAAGTCGTAGTAGGAAAGAGTGTTTAATACACATGAGGTATCTCTTTAAAGTCGTCGGTATCGCCCCAGGGGGAATTATCCAGCTAACCTCGTCTGGAATCTATTCCGGCTAGAAGCGGCTGTCAAGACTCTCCGATATTCTGGCGGCCTTCAAAGATAGGCCCCTGAGGATGCTACGGCTTGACAGCTTTGCTAGATAGGAAAGAATTGAGTTTTTAAGATTGGATCCTAGGTCACTAGTCTGAGCCTGTTTGAATCAGAGAAACATACGTTCCGAGGGAACCGTAAATGTTGGAGAATATCTCCATACGAGGTGCACGAGAGAATAACCTTAAAGAGATCGATTTGGATTTGCCCCGTGGCCATTTTATTGTCATCACAGGGTTAAGTGGATCTGGGAAGTCATCTCTTGCCTTTGACACTTTGTATGCCGAAGGACACCGTCGATATGTAGAATCTCTTTCCACTTACGCCCGGCAGTTTCTGGAACGGATAGAAAAACCTGACGTTGAGTCTATTGAAGGTGTATCGCCTGCCATTGCCATTCAACAGCACAACCCTGTAAAGCATTCTCGCTCCACAGTCGGGACGGCCACGGAAATCTATGATTATTTGCGGCTTTTGTTTGCAAAGGTAGGGGAAACTATTTGTCCGGATTGTGATCAGACTATATGCCAAGATACTGTGGAAGAAACTGTTGATCATATTTTAACCGAACATTCAGGCGAGCGAGCCTATCTAACTTTTCTTGTCGATATATCCTCATCCCAGACAGCTTCCGGGAAACAATCCCGAACTAAGAAACAAAAATCTACCGAGCAAGTTTCTAACCATCTCAATAATCTTTTGGCTCGCGGGTTTGTGCGGGTTTGGGGAGATGATGAGCTTTACAATCTTTCGGATCCAGGAGAAATGACTTCGGCCACGCAACTTGGTTCCGATAGTATCGCGGTTGTCGTTGACCGTCTTCGCATCGATGAGGCCGCTCGCTCGCGTCTGAACGATTCTCTTGAAGTCGCCTTTAGAGAGGGCAAGGGAAAGGCTGAGGTGAGAATCATCGAGGGTGCGCGTAATTCTTTTTCCCAAGAGTTCGATTGTTCTTCCTGCGGCAAAGTTTTCGAGCGGCCAACTCCCCTATTTTTTTCGTTTAACAATCCTCAAGGGGCTTGCCAGGATTGTGGTGGTTTTGGGAATCGCCTGGATCTGGACATAGATTTGGCTATCCCCGACTCGTCTAAAAGCTTGGCACAGGGGGCTGTTGAACCATGGGCGCGACCACGATACAGGGCATATTTTCAAAAAGAGCTAAAGAAGCTCTCTCGCAGTGAAGGAGTGAAATTAAATGTGCCTTTTAAGTCACTTTCCAAGAAACATCAACGGATGGTTATCGAGGGCACAAAAGATTTTCGGGGTCTTCGGCCATTCTTTAAACGTCTCAACCGGAAGAAATACAAGGTTTGGGTTCGGATGTTCCTCAGGAAGTACTTAGGTACGTTTCCCTGTGATCGTTGCAATGGCACTCGTCTAAGGGAAGACGCCCTTTATGTGCACGTTGGGGGATTGAATGTCTCCGAAGTAGTAGCCCTTTCAGTGCGCGATCTGAGAGATTTCTTGTGTAGAGTAAAATGGTCTCCCCAACAAGTTGAAGTTGCGCAGGATATTTTGGATCAACTTTATTCTCGACTCGAGTTCCTTTCCAATGTTGGTTTGGATTATTTGACGTTGGATCGGCTTGCCCGCACACTTTCGGGAGGAGAGGCGCAGCGAATTAACCTGGCCAATCAACTGGGTGCACAGCTTGCTGGCACCCTATATATTTTAGATGAGCCAACCATAGGTCTTCACCCGAGTGACAATGCGAAGTTGCTTAAAATTTTGAAAGATTTAACACGAGCCGGAAACACTGTTGTCACCGTTGAGCATGACCATGATGTCATCCGAGAAGCTGATTACTTAGTTGATCTTGGACCGGGAGCAGGGGAAAACGGTGGCGAAGTGGTATTTTCTGGTCCGGCCCAAGAAATTCTAAATTGCGAGGATTCTGTAACGGCCGATTATCTTTGCGGTAAGCGCACAATCCCAATTCCAGACTCCCGACGCTCGTTCGGAAAGGTTCCTAAAGGGAAAAACAAACCGAAAAAGGGCCTCGGAAACCAAGGTTTTGTAAAAGGAAAGACAGAGTTTCTTTCCGTCCTTGGAGCCTCGGAGAACAATCTTAAGCGTTGCGATTTTCATATCCCCCTTGAAACTTTTACTTGTGTGACAGGAGTTTCTGGATCTGGTAAGAGTACGCTGGTACACGATACCCTTTATCAGGTTCTTCAGCGCATATTTCATGGAGGGGCACACCCTATAGGGCGGTTCAAGGAAATACAAGGGGTGGACCAGATCCGGGATGTGGTGCTTTTGGATCAAGCTCCAATTGGGCGGACACCGCGCTCTAACCCAGTGACGTATATCAAGGCTTACGATCCGATTCGTAAGCTGTTTGCAGAGACGGCAGGGGCGCGTCTGCAACGGTATGGGCCTGGATATTTTTCTTTTAACGTTGCTGGGGGGCGATGCGATCGGTGCAAGGGGGAAGGTTACGAGAAGATTGAGATGCACTTTATGGCTGATCTCTTTGTTCTTTGTCCGGAATGCGAAGGAAAGCGCTTTCGTCCAACAATCTTGGAGATCCAGCATCGTGGAAAAAATATTGACGAGGTGCTCTCGATGACTGTCAAAGAAGCTTTACGTTTCTTTGACAATGAGCAAGCGGTGGTTCGTCGTTTGGAGGTGCTTTCACGCGTGGGCTTGGGGTACATTCGTCTAGGACAACCTGCCACCACGCTTTCTGGCGGTGAGGCGCAACGGCTGAAAATTGCGGCGCAGCTAGCGGGAAAAGAGCCGGAGAAAATTCTGTATATCTTAGATGAGCCAACTACGGGGCTTCACTTTTCTGACGTAGAGGTTCTTTTGCGTGCCCTTCATAGGCTTGTCGCCTTAGGGAACACAGTTTTAGTTATCGAGCACAACTTAGATGTGATCAAAACAGCGGACAACGTGGTGGATCTCGGACCTGGAGGAGGGGATGCCGGTGGCGAAATCTTGGTCCAAGGACCTCCAGAAGTGATTGCAGCGGAGCCAGAATCACTAACGGGTCAGTACCTAAGTCGCTTGCTAGAAGCGAAAACCTAGAAACTGCAATGCATTTATTGAAAGTTCAGATAGGACTGGAACTCGTTGACCGCAATGGCCCCGTTAAAACCCTGAAAATTTTTGAGCTTCCAGGCGATGATACCCAGCAGCTGGCCTTGCAGAGTTAATAGAGGTCCCCCTGAGCTGCCTGGAGCAACAGGTGCTTGGTGTTGAATGACGGTTCCTGCCCTGGAGCCCATCGGGTATTTATCGCGGATCCCGCTGATTATGCCGCTAGATAAACTCCAAAGCATTCCTTCTCCGTGTCCAATAACGGCAATTTTACGCCCTGGCCCTACTTCGGAGACATTCGCAGCCGTAAAAATTCTGACATCCTTTGGTGGATCTGACACTTCGAGATAAGCTAGATCCCTCTCCTCATCAGTCTTTAGAATTTTTGCCCACCTGAAACTGCTGTGAAAAGCACTGCACCATGCGCTCGGGACTTCTCCTCGCTCATTCCGGCACCTGTTGAGCCTGGCGGTTGGGAACATTTCATTGGCCCGTTTTCTTGCAAATAATCGATGGTGAAAAATTAGGATTACACGGCGGTGTCCAGTTTTGTTTCTAAAAGGGTTTTTCAGGATATGAGCGCTCGTTATTAACCAAGCCGATGTTCGGTCCTCATTGATTTTTACAACTACAGAACTTCCCCTTGCGCTTTGGCCTATCACTAAGGGAACGGCCGATACAGAGCGACGATATAAAGATTCAAGTGGGGATTCGGAGTGATCCAGTAAAGAACCGGAACGAGACTTACTATTAGATGGAAAAGTAAGCCGTTGCTTTAAGTGCCGGGACTCGGGCTTATCTAGGGCGGGAAATTGAAGACGCTGTTTTAAGTTTCGATATATAGAATTCCCTGATGGAGGAACGGAAAAATGTTTCGACTGAGACTTGCTGCCCGAAACTTTTGGGCCTCCGAGTCTATGACCAGAAAGAGCTTCAAGCATCTTTGAAAACGCTTTTTTGGGTAACTTGTGGACCGCAAATGAGGGGTACTCGAGGAGCATGAAGAAAGTTAAGACGCATATGGCAAAAAAGAGAAGTTTTTTGTTTAAATGGCAACTCATTCGTTTAGATCCCAACCAGATAAAACTTGCTTATGAGTTCTGAGGGTCCGCGCACGCAGAATACCATCTCCCTGGGCCTTGTATAAACCTGGAAAGGTCTACAGTTGCCCGCTCTTTCTTACCTTTTTTGCGACACCAGTTTTTGTTCCTGCTTTGTCCATTAAACCTTTGATGGATGCGTACACATCAACTCGATCATTTACTTGGAATTCAGGAGTACCCCAAGAGAAGAATAGATATTCACTGCCCGTTTTGGTGCGAACCTCAAAGATGTAATAGGAGAACCCATCCATGGTTCCTTTCTTCAGCGACCGGATAATTCCAACAATATTTCGGATGGATTCTGACTTCGGTACCGATCTGATTTTTTCCAGGGTTTCAAGCGTTTTCTTGTCTATGGGCTGGTTCTCTGAGACGCGCATTAAAAGAGAGGATTCCTGTTCGAATTGGTTCCTGATGTCTACTATTTTCATGGCGCCTAAGGTAAGAATGACACCTGCTAATGCCCCTGCGAGAACTCTTAAGCCGAATACGTCCCTCCACCCAAAACTATCTCCTGCATGATTTCCGATCAAATCGTTAAACCTGGCGGAGGGCACTACCTTTTCAGATTTGGGGAAGATGGTGTTCTTGAGCCGAGACTCTAGCGACGGGACAAGGGGTTCTGGGTTCTCGATCCCGGCTATCAAATCTCGAAGTTCTACCATGACATTGAGACATGAAAGGCATCCCTCCAGATGTGAGTCTAGCCTTTCCTTTTCGCTTGAATCCAATCCATTGGTTGCATAGGCTTCCAACTGTATGACGGAAGGGCAGTCTTGTGCCTTTACCGTTCTTTGTTCCTCCAAACGCTCTATTAGATCCATGCTCAGTCTCTCAAACCGCTCCAATTTCAAGGACTCCAGGCTCTCTAGTATTAAAAGACGGCTGATTCACAAAATTCTTGCAGTTCCATTTTCAATGAAGGCAATTGTGTTTTTGCAATTCCTCCTGTATCTGCTTGATCATGCGACTGATCCAGGAAGCGATTGTTCCAGGGGGGGAATCCATTTGGGTTGCTATTTCTCGTTCCTTCATGCCTCGGCTTTTCATCAGGAAAAGCTCCCTTTCGCGTTTGGGTAGAAGGGAAACAATATTTTCCAATATTTTAAGACATTCTTCGTCAGCAATTATGTCTATTGGCATTACCGTTGGGTTGTCTGATGGGAGATTGACTAGAGCTTCAGGATCCATGATCTCACGGCCCTGGCGACTTACAAAGGTGAGCGCCTCATTTCGGATAACTTGCTTTAAATATACTACTAGCTCACCAACGGACGATCCGCGAAATTGCTGCAATCCCCCGTCATAGAGTTTTAAAAGGGTTTTGGACAGGATATCTTCCAGGGTGGCTTCGGGGAGACGAAAAGTACGCAAAACCCGGTGTCCCAGATCCGCGTAGACCGGCAGAAACTGTTCCCAGGAACTCGTGTCTCCCTGACAACATTTTTTGGCTACTTCCAGTAGATCCAAAAGATCTCTCCTGGAGACTTGCGTTACAAAAAATTCAGGCACATTCACGGCATGCTGAGGAAGAGATTAGAGGGTCACTCATCCGAGAAAAACGCTATCACGGAATAGAATTAACAAACAAGAGTTATAAACTTGCTGCAACTAATGTGTTGTCCACAAACTGTAATTCAAAAGTGGTTCCATCAGTAAATTTTTACCCGCAAAAACGAAAATTGAAATTTTTTGCAAGAAAACCTTTCCACCGTCGTCTTTTCTTTAATAAGGGCGCAAAGCGACCTCGCCAAACCAATCTCCAAACTTAGGGGAGTCGAGAAATGTTCGAGAAATTAGCGATCGCCATGGCGTTACTGATAGGTTGTCTTGTAACAGGGTGTACCACTCATGGCGGTAGATTCAACAATCAAGGAGCAGGGGTTCTGCTCGGTGGTCTTACTGGAAGTGTTGTTGGAAACCAGTTTGGGAAAGGTACTGGAAAAACTGCAGCGACTGCAATTGGAGCGGTTATCGGGGCACTTGCAGGAGGTGAAGTTGGAAGATCTATGGATCAGTTGAACAATGTTGTGGCTAGTCAACCTCCTGTGGCCAGTCAACCTTCTGAGGTACACCGACATAATGGCCATTATTCATTGCACTCTGGACGTTGTGACGGAATCGCGAACCATGGAGTTCGTTCGGCGTGCAAGCGTGGTGAGTCTGAAAGGGAGAGAGTAGAGCAACGGCGAAGGGAGCGAGAAGCCTATAATTATGGTCGAGGTTGGAGTAGACGATGGCGAAATTGAAAAACATATAAATTCTTCTCAAGGATAATCGAGAAGTTTTTTTCTTCACATCTACTCCCTTATTCTCATTGGTTTGACTAAATTAAGTTTTGTAAGTGCCTAGCTTATTCTTTAGGGTTTTCGGTTTTTCCATCTTCGACCTCAGGTGGTTTGTACTCTACCTTCTCCTCTTCCAATGACTCTTTTGTTGATTCGACCCGTTGATAATAAAACCAGCCTGCGCCCATGAGAATAATGACGAGAACAGTCCAACCCAGCCAATTTAGTTGCTGAAAGAACTGGATGACGAGGCCAATTGCAAATAAAGCTATTGGAATAGCTAAACAACCAGCAAGCCTGCCGGTACAACTTTTTCGCCATTTTGTGTCTGGATGACAAGAATCGCAATAATGGTTACCAAACGTTCCAGCTTTTTTAGCTTCTCCCTCTGTGTAGTAGTAAAGTATTTTCCTGCATCCCTTACATATACGTTCAGCATAACTCGCCATGTTGTCTCCCTTTACGTGGAAATATCTGAACCTAAAGCGGACACACTGCTCACCCGGGGGCAAGTATCGATGCTGAACTTTCGCACACCCAAATTATTGCCTGAAAAAGGGGACAATGGGAAGAAAAACCCTTCACTTCTAATTGTAGACCTTACTAATAAATAATTTGTCGCTTTCGCTGTTTTTTTCAGTCATAATCTACCTATCCGAAAATCTGATTACCCAATTGTTACCCACTCCGTTCCCTGGAGGGCGGTCGAAGGTATCTCTACAGCGAAAGGTATAGCCTTGGAATCAAATCAGCCGAACGTGCGCCGATGCGTTATTACTGGAGCCGAGTTTCACGCTTCTGATACACATTTGTTTGAACCTCTCGAGTTTTTTGAAGACTTGTGTTTTTCAAATGAGATTTTGGAATTAGAACGAGAAGGTGAACCGCCTCCCAATGAAGAGCCAAAAGGAGATTCTCTTTGATTGACCTGTTGATAGAGGAAGGTGTCATCATCACGATGGACTCTAATAGGCGAGTTCTTGAAGGTGGCGCAGCTGCTATAGACAAAGGCCGTATCCTCGAAGTAGGTCCTACTGAAGTACTTCGTAAAAAATACCCATCTCGAGAAACTCTCGATGCCACCCGTAAAGCAGTCCTGCCTGGTTTCATAGACACACATGCACATGCGGGACATGGGTTAACAAAGACCATCGGGGAGCATACCTATCGGGGTTGGTTTATTTTGATGGATCACATTTACTTTCGCTCTACCACGGATGACTTTTGGTTCGCTGATGCCCAACTTTCCGGGCTGGAAAAGCTCAAGTTCGGCACAACCTGCTCCGTCTCGATGCTCGGTTCGGCACCCCGCTGTGACGATATTTCTTCCTCGGATGCTCACTTCGAGGGGATCCGGCAGATAGGAATCCGGGACATTATTGGTATCGGTCCGCCCCGACCACCTTGGCCAATTCTCTTTTCCACTTGGAATGGCTTTGAACGATCCGATAAGTGGATTTCCATGGAAGACTGCTTTCAAACTACCGAGAAAGTCATAAAAAAGTGGCACAAAAAAGACAATGGAAAGCTTGGAGTCTGTGTGGCAGTTTCCCACTTTGCTCCATCTTCGTATAATCGGATCGTAGTGGGCGTAGATGAGGAGGCTGCACATGAGCAAACAAAATACCTAAAGAAATTACAGTCGAACTACGATATTGCTCTTCATGGTCATTGTTATGCGGGGGCGATTCAATTCATGTCCGATCATCTCGGGATTTTGGGGCCTAGTTTACAGCTTGCTCACTGCGTGGGGATACCAGAAGAAGAAGTTCGAATCCTGGCTGACACCGGGACGAAAGTCATGCAATGTCCAAATGCCCGTGGTCACACTCAAGGACGCTGCCCTATCCCGGAACTTCTTGATGCAGGCGTCAACGTCGCTGTTGCGAGCGATGCAACCTCACCAGATCGGACTTTTGACTTACTAAAAGACATCAAAGTAGCCATGACTCTGCAGAGAACGCACTTTCACGATGTGAAGCTGATGCCCCCAGGAAAAATGCTTGAAATGATCACTATTGATGCCGCACGTCTCCTCGGTTTGGAGAAAGAAATCGGCTCTCTAGAGGCCGGGAAACAAGCAGATATTATCCTGATTGACCTTAACCAGCCACACTTAACCCCGGCTTTCATGCCCGCACATCGAATTGTTTATGAGGCAACCGGGGCAGATGTGCACACGGTTATGGTTGAAGGCAAGATTCTTATGGAAAACCGCCAAGTCAAGCACGTAGATGAGGGGAAAATTCTGAAAGATGCCGAACGAGAAGCAGAACTGATGGTAAAGCGAAGCGGAGTGAAACCTTTTATGGGAATGCCGCGCCGTTTTTGGGGAAATTCGAGATATTAGTTGTTTAGCTCTCCCATTTGATGAGTTTCCCTGTATTTAAATTTAGGTGTTGGTATCCGGATAGATTTATAAAGTCACGAGGAATTTTGATGGCTGAAAACAGTTCTTCTGAAAATCGGATGGCAGGCATTCAGATTGAAGGTGTCGTGACTGAATCCGATTTGTGGGAGCGATTTCCGCACCTGAAGCCGAAGCGAGAACGTTTTCGTCGCTGGTCTCCGCTCGTCGCGGTCATTGCGGTCTTAGTAATATGGTATGCATTGCTGTGGGGGCTTTCCATTCCCGACTACCTTATTCCGGCACCCCATGCAATCTTTATTAAAATGGTGGCCGAGTTTCCTCTGATTTTTTTTCAACATACTGGTCCGACAATCTTTGAAGCTGTGGCGGGTTTTCTTCTTGCCGCTGTACTTGGAGTGGCTTGCGCGTTACTGATCGTGTCTTCTAGACGGCTCGGTGAAGCTATCATGCCAATTCTTGTTTTTTCTCAAACCATGCCCAAGGTCGCTATTGCACCCTTGTTTTTGATTTGGTTTGGTTTCGGGTATTTCCCAAAAATCATCATCTCTTTTTTGATTGCCTTTTTCCCCATCGTTGTTTCGACTGTCACGGGTCTGGATTCTGTGGAACGGGAGATGCTTGAATTGATCCGATCGCTATCAACCCGAACCAGTCAAATTTTTACCAAAGTCCGAATTCCTGCCGCTCTTCCTTACATTTTCAGCGGGCTCAAAGTATCAATCACGCTTTCTGTTATAGGGGCAATCGTCGGGGAGTTTGTTGGTTCCGATAAGGGACTTGGATACCTGATTTTGGTGGCTAACTCAGACATGGATTCTGCCCTTTTGATGGCAGTGTTGGTAGTTCTAGCCTTTATTGGTTTTTTGCTCTTTCAAATTGTTTGTTTTCTGGAAAGAAAGCTCATGCCTTGGCATGAAAGCGTTAAAGTGAAAGCGTCAACCACAGAGTACACATATTGAGTAGGGTTGGGTAAACCCATGGAATTCCAAAGTACCTCTGCGACCATAAAGGTAGATGGCATACGCCAGATTTTTGCGACAAAAAATAGTTATGTGCATGCCTTGGAAGATGTTTCTTTTGAAGCCCGAGACGGAGAATTTCTTTCGATTGTGGGTCCTAGCGGATGCGGGAAGAGCACGCTCGTCCGAATTATTTCGGGTCTCCTGCGACCAACCTCTGGAGAGGCCCAGGTCAGTGGGAAAAAGGTAACCGGACCCCAAAGAGGCGTCGGGATCGTTTTTCAAAGCCCTGTTTTGATGGATTGGCGTCGGGTTTTAGACAACATCCTTTTACCAGTCGAGGTACTTGGTTTAGATCCGACTCTTTATAGAAAAAAGGCAGTAGATCTTTTGAAATTGGTTGGGCTTGAGGACTTCCACCAAGCCTATCCTGATGAACTTTCTGGTGGAATGGCGCAACGTGCGGCCATTTGCCGATCGCTCATTCATGACCCCGTTGTTCTGTTGATGGATGAACCCTTTGGAGCGCTGGATGCAATGACTCGTGAACAAATGAACACTGAGCTTTTGCAAATCTGGCAAAAAGAACACAAGACAATCCTATTCATCACGCACAGTATTACAGAAGCTTTATTCCTGTCAGATCGCGTTTTGGTTATGACACCACGCCCAGGAAGAATAATGAAAACCCTGGAAGTGCCATTGCCTCGTCCTAGAACTCTGGAAATGCTGGCAGATCCAGAGTTGGTAAAACTGGCCTTACAGGTTCGTCAATGGCTTGGGGCCGATCCCGATAGAATCTTGAAAGCAGGTTCGGGCATTGAATAATCATTTCTAAGGTTTGGATGTTCAACGGTAGTTCTAGTCCATATTGCATGACAAACAGGAGGGTAAGACTGTGATCCGATGCGAAAGTTTTCAAAGGTTCGTAAAACCACTAAGGAATCTCATCCTTTGTTTTTTAGGAATCATCTTTATCGGTGTATGTCCAGGCAATTCAGCGGCCGAGAAACTAACTCTCAGGTTGTCATGGATTAAAACGGCTTCAAACGCAGGACCATATTACTATGCTTCGGAAAAAGGCATGTTCAAAGCCGAGGGGTTAGACGTTGAGGTTAAGGAAGGTAAGGGATCGGCGACCTCCGTGAAATTAGTAGCATCGGGGGATACCTTCATTGGCAGTGCAGACTTGGGAACTGCTTTGAAATCCATGGTAAAAGGGATTCCGGTAAAAGCTGTTTTTGGAGAGTTGCAAGACAATCCCATGGCAGTAATCTCATTGGCATCGAATCCGATCCGAACTCCAAAAGAACTTGAAGGAAAGCGAATCGTTAGCCTAGCTCCGGGATCCTATACAAAAATCCTGCCGGTCCTTTGCAGCAAAAACGGGGTTGATTGCAAAAAAATCAATCTGCGTTTCACGCGACCCCCATATCAGAAATTTCTGATTGGCGGACAGGCCGACGGATTCTTAGGCTACTTCACCGACAATGTTCCAAAGTTGGACCTGCGTGGCCACAAAGCATACGCCATGATGTACAAGGACTTCGGTGTTAACCTTTTAAGCAATGGCCTTATAGTAACCCCGGAAAACTTGAAGAAAAGAGGAGACACCATCAGGCGTATATTGAGGGTAGTAGGGAAGGCATGGAGAGATGCAAGAGACAAACCAGACGAAGTCGTTGACGCTTGGGCCAAGGTTCTAGGCAAAGAAAAACGAGCCCTTGGCAAAAGAATTATAGCCAATTCGGTTTCGATCTTGCACACGCCCAACACAAAAGGGAAACCGCTAGGCTGGATGTCGGATGCGGATTGGAAGCATACGCAGGATTCTCTAGCTGCTACTAAGGCAATCAAGAAAACTATGCCGGTGAATCATTTCTACACAAATGATTTAATCTCGGACATAAGGTGAGGAGAAGTTTTTAACAAAGAATCCGGACTAAGGTGAGGTGGGGGGCTATGAGGTTACCCTCACCTCACAACGGATGAGCAGGGTTTTTAAACTTTGGTAAGGAAAGGCCCCAATATCCTTACTCAGCAGCCTTCATACTTATTGTTTATGCACTCACGGGCGAGCCTTAGTGCTTTCTTGATTTCCTTGCGGTCCATTTTTCTACCTAACCTGTTCCGTTCCCACACTGCTTTTTTAAGTCCATTTCTGACAGCAATGGCAAACCACACATATGCCTTAACATGGTTTTGGGATACGCCATCTATCCCATGGGCATACCTTGAAGCCAGCCAGTACTGCGCTTCAGAATCTCCCTGCTTGGCAGCGAGACTGTACCACTTGAGTGCTTCCTTGCTATTTATAGGAACGCCATATTTTCCTTTGCTGTAAACATTACCCAGGAAGGTTTGGGCCTTGGCAGGCCCCTGCTCAGCAGCAAGCCTCCACCACTTAACTGCCTCTTGAATGTTTCTATCTACGCCATCTCCTTTGGCGTACATCACGCCCAAGTTGAACTGGGCGGCGGTTTCTCCCTGCTCAGCAAGAGGCTTCCACTCCTTTAAAGCAGTGGCATAGTCACCCCTTTTGGCAGCATCCAACCCCTTTTGGTAGTCGGCACTCCACCCCATGACCGGAATAAAAAGGGATACTATTAGCCCGAGGTGCAGTATGGATTTGATGACCTTTTGCATGACAATATTTTGCAATGAAATTAGGGCGTACGTCTAGAATTTAGGAAGAATAAATTTGTTGGGTAAGGAAAATTGAATTTTGGCAAAGTACCTAATAGGCTAATGAAGCGTCCGTTAGAGATCGGTTTTGGAGTGCTTTTGATGACATGTAAA
The DNA here is from genome assembly GCA_964437725.1 of uncultured bacterium. Lineage (GTDB taxonomy): Bacteria > UBA8248 > UBA8248 > JACPRG01 > CAYTIB01. Next base: position 22,626 of record CAYTIB010000015.1, read on the forward strand.
ATAATTCACACTATTATTTCAATGACTTATATGGGTATTAATGCATTTAAGGGCACGAGTGGAAAGCAAAAATAAAAGAAGTGACCGCTGGGGACTGTCCGCTATGCCAAAGTTAAAAAAACATCTCTCGGAATTTCCTGAATTACTTGCGCAATGGAATCCCACTAAAAACGGTGATAAGAAACCGGAACACTTCACGTCAGGGTCGAACGAAGAGATATGGTGGCTCTGCTCCGAGGTAGATGATCACGAGTGGCAAGTGAGAATTCACTCTCGGACTGGTAAGGGGAGTACGGGTTGTCCACACTGCCATGAAATCCAAAGAAAATTTTCCTAATTGTATTCAACCTTCTCGATGTTCTAAGGAATTACTGTGAAGGATATGTATAGGGTACTTAGAAGGTTGAATCCAATGCGGCGACGGTTTTTGTTTCTCTCGATCGCTGTGGGTCTTGTCCTTTTACTTTCTAATTTTTTTTCTCGCCCCTTTGTCAGTTTTCTAACCGTTATCGACATTCTGAGAAATGGTTCGGGTCCACTGGCTTGGCTCTACCCTGATGTGGCTAGGAAGGACTTGTCTATAACCTCAAATAATATGGTTTTGCAAGCTGATCTCTACCGGCTTTCGAATTCGGATTCTTCTGTAAAACGGCCTGGCCTACTCGTGATTCATGGTCTGACAGAGAAAGGCAAGGGAGACCCACATCTCGTGAATTTCTCAAAGACAATGGCACGGGCAGGGTTTGTTGTGCTTGTGCCTGACCTTCATAGCCTGAAGACATTTCGTGTGCGGAAGGATTCGGTGGATAGCGCAACGCTAGGATTCAAATATCTTGTCGAAGAGCTACCTATGGTTCGCAAAGAAAAGAGCGGTATTCTGGGGATCAGCTTTGGAGGAAGCATCGGTTTGCTGGCGGCGTTAGATATGAGAATTCGCGATCGAGTGAACTACGTTATTTCGTTCGGAGGATACTATGATCTGGCCAATGTGGTCCGGTTTTATACAACGGGAGGATATGAGTTTGGAGCAGTAAAGGAGCAAGGGAGGCCAGCTCTTTGGGCTAAATGGTATTTGATATTAAAAAATCTTGATTTTCTGGCTAACTCTGAGGATCGGAAAATTATCGATACTATTGCCAGGAAAAAATTTCGAGATGAATCTGCCGAGGTGAAGGAGAGCATTTCTCGTCTGTCCTCCGAAGGTAGAGCGGTATACAATCTCTTGGTTACAAGTGAATTTGAAAACTTCCCGGCACACTATAGAAAACTCCCACCTCGTGTGCTGAAAATTTTTCGAGATTTGTCATTATCAGGCCAAATGGAAGAAGTTAAAGCTGAGGTGATTCTTGCGCATGGTGTCCCTGACCATGTGATTCCCCACACGGAGAGTCTTCGTATTGCCGATGCGCTTGGGAAGCGATCGGATGCGCACGTGAAACTACTCCGACTCTTTCACCATACGGAGTCTGCTGCTCTGGACGAAAGTGCTCAATCACTAGATTTGTGGGAGAAAATCAGGCAAGTCTGGAAACTATATACCCTAGTCGATCGAATCCTGAAAAAGGCGAAAATGTAAACGAAACGTACTGGAAGATTCCTAAGAAGACATTCAATGCGAATATAACTGAAGGATGGACTTTATTAGTTACTCTAGCCCATATTTTAGCTGATTAACCCACGCAGACGCGCGAAAGGTCTTTCATGTTTTCAAGGACTTGTCCGGTTCCTCTTACTACAGCAGTCAGCGGCTCCTTTGCGCGGTAAATAGGCAGTGCTGTTTCTTCGTGAAGACGGCTTCCAAGGCCTTTCAGGAGCGATCCACCACCGGCAAGGACAACACCTCGCTTTTGAATTTCTGCAGCTTGCTCTGGTGTGGTGCGCTCCAGCGCACGTCGGATTGCGTCTACGATTGCACGCACGGGGTTGTGAAGCGATTCGCGGATGGCTGCGTCGTCCACACTGACAGATTTGGGGATTCCGTCCACCAGGTCTCGTCCTCGGACCACCGTTTCCAGTCGTGAGTTGAGTTGAGCGGCGGAGCCGATATCGATTTTTGCCCTTTCCGCCTCAAAGGGCCCAATAACCAGATTGAAATTTTTCCTGATACCATTCTGGATGGCTTCGTCCATTTCATCGCCGGCCACGCGAATTGATTCGCTGTACACGGTTGCGTATCGACTAATGACAGCTACCTCTGTTGTCCCCCCGCCAATGTCAACGATCATATTGTTGGCAACCTCACTGATGGGAAGCTTAGCGCCGATTGCCGCGGCCATTGGTTCTTCGATCAAAAGAACTTTAGAGGCGCCAGCACTTAGTGCAGATTCCCGGACAGCCCTCTTCTCCACCTGAGTAATTCCGGAGGGGATACAGACGATTATTCGGGGTTGCAAAAAACCCCTTTTCTTGTATACCTTCCGGATGAAATACCGGAGCATCGCTTTTGTGACATCGTAGTCAGCAATGACTCCATCTTTCATTGGGCGCACGATGGTAATGGATTCTGGTGTTTTTCCCCACATATTCTTGGCTTCTTGGCCGACAGCCAGAATCTTTCCGTTATTCTGTTCGATGGCGACAATGGACGGCTCATCCAGGATTATGCCGCGACCACGAACATAGATAAGACTATTCGCAGTTCCTAAATCTATCGCAATGTCGGTAGGGAGCCAACGAGAGAATAGAGAAGTAAACATATGTTAACCTTTGACCTCCGTACTTGCGCAGATGGGTTCCTGACCACGGGTTTTGGCCCATTCCAGTGCGCGAAGAGCTTGAGCAATGAGCTGTCCCTCCGTAGAGCCATCTTTCGGGAATACCGCCAACCCAAAATGTGTTGGCGCTCGGACTTCATCGGACCCAGTCCGAAAGTAACGATGGTCCAGTGTGTCCTGAAGCATACGAGCAAATTCTCTATCGGCATCCAGATCTTTGCCGGGGAAAGCCATGAGGAATCGGTGGCCGAGAAATCGAGTTAAAAGATCGGAATCCTCGAGGAATTCTTGGTAAAAATCTGCCAATCCCTCCATGAGTTTATCGCCTGCCTGTCGTCCGCGGCTCTCATAGATTGTACGGGCTACTTCCGCCTCAGCAACCAAGATGGACAGCGGCCGTAATGTATCCGAAGTCATTGCTAAGGCATCAGAGAGATCCGTGGAAAATTCAGAAAAATGGGGAAGCCCTGTCACCTCGTCGCGGCTTTTAATGCTTTCCGAATGGGCCCGCATGAGTGCAGCAGCCAGTGGACCGGAAATAAGCCCTTGTAGGAGTTCTGCAGCCGCGACCTCTCGGTTATCGAATCCCCCTGGTTCCTTCCGCGCAAAGGCTAGCATTCCCAGGATGTCTTCGCCGATTTTTAAAGGAATACCAAGAAAAGCTCCAATTGGCGTATGGGGCTCATCGGGATGGAATAGACATGCCTCCTGGAGCTCATCTTTGATAGTTGGAAGATGAAGTGTTTCGGCTTTCTCAAGAACCCACCCAGAAAGACTATGGTCAAGTGCAACCGAATGGCCTATTGGTAAGGTTTGGGAATGAGTCAGACTTCGTGCAACGGTAAAGACGTTTTCACCTGGAGTCCGCTTTACTAAGGCGGCCAGGTCATAATCTAAAAGACGCTTAGGGATGTTGCAGGCAGCATCAAGGACCGTTTCTACATCCTGGCAGTTTGCTATAGGAGCAGCATAATTTCGAAGTGTATCCAGGGTGATTCCTTGCCGTCCGATTTGCCGGTAGACGTCTGTTTTTTCTAACTTTCGCGATACCTGCTCCGCGAAGCCGGCCAACACTTTCTGTACCTTGGGTGTAAATACGTATTGTCGTTTGCTGTCAATACTAAGCACACCCGTTCCCTCGGGGGTTGTCACGGGAACTGCCATGAAAGATTTAATGCCTTCTTCGGTGTGATAGATTCCGAGGGCCGATAGGTCGTGTTTGAATTCGGTTGAGTGGATGGGATCCCCTCGCTCAGCGACCCATCCTATCAAGCCCTGTCCAACATGGATTTCCAAGTCTTCGCGAAGGTGGTCGCTAAGCGTATGAACGGCGCGAAGCTTTAAAGTCCCGCCTGATTCCCGTGGAAGGAACAGAGCCGCTGTGTAAGCGTCGGTAACGTTGCTCACCAAACTAACGAGGCTAAAGAGATCCTGGTCAAGTCTCATGGAAGCAGGGGGATTGGAGCTACAGTCAGTATCATCGCTCGAGAGCGTAGCATAATTTAAGAACCCTTGCAACGTATTGTTTCTTAACTAGTTCTTGTGAACAGATAATTAAAGTGGCGATTTAAAAGGGAGCTATGCTTGGTGGGTCAATTTCTATTTGGCGAACACCAGCAATATGATGCCAAGGACAATTAGAATGGAACCTGAGATGCGGTAGGTTGCATTTTTCTCCTTTAAGATAAGTGTTCCTGCAACAGCTCCTAGGACTAAGCGAATTTCACGGCTTGTAACGACATATGCCGTTGGTGCCAAGGTGAATGCCGCTAAGATCAACCCATATGCGCATGGAACGACGAGACCAATAATTACAAGTTGGGCGCGGTTGTTGCGCCAATAATCTCGAATTGGGGAGATACCCCGTCGAAATGCCATTGGAGTATAAAATATGGCTGCTACGGTGAAGATCAGGTAGAGAAAGGGAAGAGGATCTACGAATTTAATCCCTGCCTTGTCAACAAACGAGAAAGCGGCAATCAGCACCCCAGAATAAAGAGCCAATATTGCTCCGGGTGAATGCGCGGGGATTAGGGAGTTTCTCCGGGTCCCAGATTTCATGTGGAGGATGTAAATGCCTAAAAGGACTACAGCAATACCCGTAAAACCCACACCAGAAATGACCTCCCCAAAAACGGGAAAGGATAGTGCGGCAACGATGAATACACTTGTCCCCCTAGCCAGGGGATAGACTAGCGACAGATCTCCCATTTCGTAAGCTCGTCCGAGAACCCGGTAATAGACGGCATGAAGTAGTCCCGAGGCGACAATTAGAGACCATCCCTGCCAGGGCCAATCGAATGGATAATCAAGGAGTAGATAAAATGGTAAACCTACAACTGCAAATATAGAGTTTGTGAACCACAGAAACGCTGGCTTGTTCCTACTCGATTTGGTCGAAAAGTTCCACACTACGTGGATACCTGCTGCACCGAGAACCAATAGTAGAACTAGGGGATTCACGTGTCTGCCTTTCATGCCGAAAACGAAAGGTTGATCAGGGACTCTTTTTATTATTCAGCGTATCTTCAAGATCCATATCTATCACTTGGTAGCGGGTTTAATGCTACCGGTCTGCAAAGACTGTTATGCACAGCTGTCATCAAAACTGGGGGTGATTTAGGTGTGTTCTATTATTTTGCAAATGCAAGTAATAGAACACCAAGAACGATCAAAGTGGAACCAGAAATTCTCAATGGAGCATTTCCTTCTTTTAACGCTAAGGTGCCTATTATGGTTCCGAACACCAGGCGAATCTCCCTACTCGCCACGACATAGGCTACAGGAGCTAGCTTGTAGGCGTATAGAACTAAGGCGTAGGCAACTGGCATGAGAAGTCCTAAAATGACCAACCGCACAGGTTGAGCCCGCCAGGTTTTCTGGATTGGCGACACTCCTTTTATTAAGACCATAGGTGTAAAGAACAAAGCGGTTGCTAAAAAAACGAGGTACGTGTAAAGGATTGGATCCACGATCCCCACGCCCACTTTATCAACCAGTGAGAAGAGGGTAATTGCTCCCCCAGTAAGAAGTGCCCACCTCGAGCCCGATGTGCTTGTGAATGACCCGAGATTTTTCCAAGGACCTGGCTTCATGTGTAGGATGAAAATTCCCACTAGAATGAGGCCTATAGCTATTACTCCCATAAGAGAGAGTTGCTCTGACAGGAGTGGGATGGAAAGGAGAGGGACCAGGAACACACTGCTTCCTCTCGCCATGGGGTAGACGAGTGAGAGATCACCAACCTCATATGCTTTGCCTAGCGACCAAAAATATATAGCGTGACTCAGGCCCGAAACTAGCACCACCACCCAACCTTTTATCGATAGAACGAACGGGTTACCTAAAACGAAGAAGATTGGTAGATATGTGACGATGAAAACGGTGTTAATGATCCAAAGAAAAACGGTTTTATTTTCACTCGCTTTTGCGAGGTAGTTCCAAAGAACGTGGAAAATGCCCGCAATAAAAACCAAACCAAGAGCGATGGGGCTCATTGATATTTCCTTGAAAGGATAAATCCTTAACAGACGGGGAAGCGGAAGCTCCCGACCGGTGGGCGAGATGATACACGCCAGGGTCGAATTTGCAACCAAAACTAGTTCCTCATTGCAAGCTTCTTTTTCTTCTCCTAATATCGGATTACTAGAAACACGAGTAAATGGATGGCTTACCCTATTTATGTAACTGAAGTGCTTTCGGTGGTCGTGCAAGGGACTGTTAAATTTAATTGATTTGGTAGGGTCGATGAGTTTGAAAATCTACACACCCGGTCCCGTTTATGTTCGGCCAGAGATTCTGGCCGAAATGGGACACCCTCCTATAGAGCATCGGAGCAAGGCGATGCGCATGTTGCTTTCGAGTATCCTCCCGAAACTTCGTGAGGTATTCGGCGGGGTAAGGGAAGGTACTGTCTTTACCGCTGTTTCTTCCGGAACGGGTCTTATGGAGGCGGCGGTAACGAATACTGTCCCGCGGGGAGGGAAGATTTTGAACCTGATAACGGGAACATTTGGTGAGCGTTGGCACGCCATTACAATGGCTATGGGTAGGGAAGGTTGTGCCTTGAGCCTACCACTAGGACAGGCCATTGCACCCCAAATGGTTGAGGATGCGCTTCGCTCCCGATCCTATGACGCTATTACTTTGACACACAACGAGACCAGTACCGGTGTTTTGAATCCTTTGGGGGAGATAGCCTCAGTGGTGAAGCAGTTTGAAAATGTTCTTTTCCTGGTGGACGCGGTGAGTAGTTTTGGAGGTGCTCCCGTTGAGGTTGACCGTAACTCGATAGATTTTGCCTTTTCGACATCCCAAAAGTGTCTTGCGATGCCGGCTGGGTTGGCTTTGGGATATGCTTCTGACCGATGTGTAGACCGTGCGCGGAGCAATCCGGATCGAGGCTTCTATTTCGATATCGTGCGGTTTGCCGCTACGTCAGAGGTTTTTGAGCCTGCGTTTACTCCTCCTACTTCAAACCTCTTTGCTCTCAGGCGTCAATTGGAAGATATCGCGGAGGAAACTCTTCCTTCGCGTTTCCTACGCCACAGAAAAATGATGGATACGATACACACATGGGTCGAGAGTGAGGATGCACAGCGGGTTGGTTTTTCTGTTTTGGCTGAACCGGAATACCGTTCCCCCACTGTAACGGTTGTGCTTACTCAAAAGAGCTTTCCCCTTGCTTCCTATCTATCTGTTTTGTCCAGGGAAGGATATGTTTTGGGCGCGGGTATTGGCCAAATTGCGGGGAATTCGTTTCGAGTTGGGCACATGGGAGATCTTTCTGTGGAGGATGTTCAGGAACTTACTAAGGCTCTCACGGAATCCCTTAGAGGAATGAAAGGCTAAATTCATGGAAGGGTCGGAGAGAAAAATAAGTAGTGGAAAAATCGCCGTAGTTACCGGGGGAAACCGAGGGATTGGATTTTTTATCTGCCGGGGACTTGCTAAGAAAGGCATAAGGGTAGTCCTTACCTCCAGAGACAAGAAAAATGGGGAGGAAGCCTTGGCTAAATTGCATAAAGAAAGTTTAGACGTTCACCTGCTTTGTTTGGATATGACAGACGAAAGGAGCATTCACAACTTTGCAGAAAACCTCGAGAAGGAATTCGAAGGATTGGACATCCTTATCAATAACGCCGCTGTCAGTCTCGACAAGGGTGTACGTGGCCTGGATGCCGACGTCGAAACCATTCGAAGGTCGATGGAGGCTAACGTGTATGGGCCTCTTAGGTTGTGCCAGGCTTTGATTCCCATTATGAGGAAAAGAGGCGAGGGGCGAATTGTCAACGTATCTAGTCAACTGGGTGCGGTGGGCCAAATTCGCGGAGATTATCCGGGGTACCGTATCTCAAAGGCGGCCTTGAATGTCCTGACTCTCATGTTGGCCGATGAGGTTCGGGAAGCAAATATTCTCGTAAATGCCATGACACCGGGCTGGGCTCGAACTGAAATGGGTGGTCAGTCGGCACCTCGTTCCCCAAAGGAGGGAGCAGATACTGCAATTTGGCTTGCCGTCCATCCGAAGCAAAGTTTGACGGGCAGATTTTTTATGGACCGAAAAGTTATTTCTTGGTGAAGGTCGCTTTATCAAGAGACTAGAATCTCAAGAGGCGGGGGGAGATATGTTCAAATTCTGGCCGGAAAATGAAGACTGGTCTTGGCATCTTTTACGTACAATGGCAGAAGCAAACTATGGAGGTGGAGAGGCGCAGGAATGCCTTCGAACAGCCGGTCGCATCAAGGTTGGCGACAAGGAGAGCTGGCATGTAGAGTGGAAGACACAGGCGGATTACGTTGCTGAGCTAGGGAAAGAGGCTCAGAGTAAAGGTTACATGATAACCGCCCGCGACCATTTCTTGCGGGCTTGCAGCTACTATCGTTGGGCAGAATTCTTTCTTGCCTCCGATGACCCTCGCAGATTGCCCACATATCGATGCTGTATCGATACCTTTCGCCAGGCGGGCCCGTATCTCGATCCACCCGTGGAGCGAGTTGAAATTCCCTACGAGGACACAACTTTGCAGGGGTATTTTTATGCTGCAAAGGGGGCTTCGGTTGAGAACCCCTCGCCCGGTGTAATCTACATTGCAGGAGCGGATGTTCTGAAAGAGGAGCTTTACTTTCTGGCGGGACACTCACTAATTGAGCGAGGATTATCTCTTCTGGTGATGGATGGTCCTGGCCAGGGTGAAACGCTTCGTTTTCAAGAAATCACTAGCCGTCCTGATTATGAGATCCCGGTGGCTGCGGCGTTTGACGTTCTGGCGGCGCGGCCTGAGGTGGATGAAGATCGGTTGGGGTTGATCGGCCGAAGTTTTGGTGGCTACTATGCCACGCGCGCGGCGGCCTTCGAGAAGCGGGTTAAAGGACTAGTGGTGTTCGGAGCCTTGTTTGAAGCGGTAGATCTTTATGACGACTACCCCACAATTCGATTCCAACTCCAGTGGCTGACAGGGGGAACATCACCGGAGGAAACGCGTGAGCGATTAAAGGATTTTTCACTTAAATCTGTTATCGGACAGGTGAGTTGCCCTGTGTTGGTGATCCACGGAGAGGGTGACCATCTTACACCTGCTTCTCATGCCCATAGGACCTTCAATGGTCTAGTCGTAGAGGATAAGGAACTGATTCTTTATGGTGAAAGTGAACCGGGTTCCGTTCACTGCCAGTACAACAGTTTTCCAACAACTATCCCGTATTTTTGTGACTGGCTCCTAGAGCGTTTGAATCAGTGATAATTTTTGTTTCGTAAAGGATTTGCCCCTTGTTTAATGGGGGGTGACTTTTTCTATACTGGTGTTGTTATTTGCAATCCGCAATCAGGTCTGAATTAACATGGTTTTGTTGAAATTTCGTATTGTTAGTTAGGAATTTCGATAAAATTTAAACCGAGTTCGTTTGGGGGACTCTAGACCCAAACACTACTTGAAGTATGAATTTTTAGCAAAAACTTACTTCCAGTTTGGGGACAGGATTGCGCCAAATTCTCCACGTTGATCTGGATGCTTTTTATGCCTCCGTCGAATGCCGGGATACTCCTACGCTCAAGGGAAAGCCTGTCATCGTTGGAGCGGACCCAAAAGAGGGGAGGGGACGTGGTGTAATTGCCGCATGTTCGTATGAGGCTAGAAAATTTGGACTTCGTTCAGCTATGCCCATTAGTCGTGCCTACAAGCTGTGTCCACACGGAGTATATCTACCTGTTCGAATGGGATACTACGCTGAGGTATCTGCTAGGGTCCGAGAAATATTCCGAGATTATACAGATCTTGTTGAGCCAATCAGCATAGATGAAGCATTTCTGGATGTTACGGCTAGCCATACCTTGTTTGGTGAAGCCCGTCATATTGCCACCTTGATCAAGGGGCGGATTAGCAAGGAGCAAGAGCTTACCGCCTCAGTGGGAATCGCAACAAATAAATTCATTGCCAAGATTGCTTCTGATTTGAAAAAACCGGATGGTTTGGTGGAAGTTGTTTGTGGCGAGGAGTTGGGCTTTCTTGCCCCACTTCCAATCTCAAGACTCTGGGGTGTGGGGCGGAAGACCGAGCCGAAACTTCGTGCTCTGGGTATAAGGACTATCGAGGATCTCAGGGCTCTTCCACTGTCAACACTTAAATCTAACTTTGGGACTCTCGGCGAACACCTTCACTTGCTGTCTCTCGGGCGGGATGATAGGAAGGTTACACCCATACACAAGCCGAAGTCCGTAGGGAATGAAACTACGTTTTCCGACGATGAGGCGAACCCGGAAGTTTTGCGCAAAACCCTCCTTGCTCTCTCCAAGGAAGTAGGATCCCGCCTCCGGGCTGACAAATTTTGTGGAAAGACGGTGACGCTGAAATTTCGTTACGATGATTTTTCAACTCACACCCGTTCTTTCACCCTGGCCGAGTCTACGGATGTAGAGGGAGAAATTTATGATATTGCCACCGTTCTCCTTGAGAGTTTTTTGCCGCTGAAGGGAAGGAGAGTACGGTTGCTTGGGGTATCAGTTTCTAGCCTAGAGAGCGCATCCTTTCCTTCACAGCTTCCCCTGTTTACGAGAGGGCCCGGAAGGGGTGCTCGGGAAAAAACTCCATCCGTCGAGACTCGTCGGAAAGCTGCTGTGGCTGTAGATCATTTGCAGAGCAAGTACGGCCGAGAAACTGTAACGTTGGGAACTTTGGTCGAAAAGTCTCAAAAAAGAAAAAAGCACTGAGGTGGGATAGCCGGTATGGTTTTTGCTGGGCGAACCACAAAGAATTAGTCGCCACAGAATACTGATAACTTCTGAATTTCGGATTCTCATCGTCAATGTGCTAGTCCCATTTTCTTCCGGGCATATGGTTAAATATACTCTTAGTCAGCCCTCCATCGATATCTAGCCGGGTCGCCGTTACATAGTCGGCTTCATCCGATAGCAAGTAAAGAATTCCGTGAGCAATATCCTCTGGTTGTCCGACACGAGCCCAAGGAGTTGCCTCCTCGCGACCCTTTCTAATCTCAGGATCCTGGAGGTAGGCGGTCAGCGGTGTTTCGGTGTGACCAGGGCACACAATATTTACTCGGATCTTCTTGCGGGCCCACTCTAGAGCTAGCTGTTCTGAAAGCATGATAATTCCGGCTTTAACCGTGCTGTAGGCTCCTGACATTGAATACGGGACGATACCAGCATTGGAAGATAAGTTAACGATGGAGCCCGGTTGTTCGTTGGTAATCATCCACCTTCCGGCAGCTTGGCACATGAGAAACATGCCAGTCAGCCCGATATCTACGACCAGTTTCCAACTTTCCAAAGACAAATCGAGGAGTGGCCCTGGATCCATTTTGATGGCACAGTTGACCAGATAGTTCAGGTGGCCGAATTCCAAGACTCCTCGCTCCACTAAAGCCTGGCAGTCCTCGGGTTTTGTAATATCTAGTTTCTGAAAGACCGCCTTTTCCGGGCCAAGCTTTGCTACCAATTTCTTTCCAAGGTCTTGATTTAGATCGCCGATAATGACGCGTCCTCCCTCTTCTGCAAACATCTCCGCGGTTTTGGCGCCGATCCCCCGCGCGCCGCCTGCGATCAAGCAGACTTTGCCTTTAAACCGGCTCATGGAATTTTCTCCTTCCCTCTTTTGTGGACAGACTACATAGTCCGTTGTTTTTGGCTTTCGGTGGTTTCTTTCTTGTGGGTTTCCAAATCTTGACCACGTGAAATTTCAGAAGGCCAGGTGGATTGTTCTGATAATGTGATTTTAGGGGGCTCCTCTACGAGCTGCCTCCTTCATATTCTATAGATTTCCCCCCCCATTTGCGGCCTGGTGTGTGAATCATCTTGCTTTCTACCTGACCACCATCTACGGGGAGATTAGCTGCTGTGATAAATCGAGCTCGATCCGATAAGAGAAAGATACAAGCCTCGGCGATCTCTTCTGGTTTTCCAACGCGTCTCATTGGAACGACTGCTGCTCTACCCGCCGCAATCTCCGGATCCTGAAACATGGCCTCGGTCATGGGGGTGCGAACCTGTCCGGGAGACACAGTATTAGCCCGAACACCCCAATCTGCCCACTCCACACCGAAGAGTTTACTTAACATGATTGCTCCCGCCTTGCAGATACTATAGGCGCCTGCGAGGGGATAGGTTTGCATCCCTCCAATTGATGAAACAAGAACAATTGAGCCGGATTTCTTTTCCAGCATGACTTGTCCGGCTGCCTGTGCACAAAGAAAATAACCCTTGAGGCCAATGTCCATAACCATATTCCAATCCTCCTCGGGCAAGTCCTCGAGCCTTCCTGGTACAAGTTTGATTGCGCAGCAAACAATGCCGTCAATTGTTCCGAATGCCTCGACAGTTTCTCTCGCCATTCGTTCAGCATCTGCCTTCTTAGAGGTGTCCATCTTGATGAAGATAGCTTTACGCCCGAGGTCCTCTATTCGATTGATAGTCTCCGTTCCAGCTTCCGGATCGATATCTGCCACCGCTATGTCCGCACCTTCCATAGCGGCTAGTATAGACGTTGCGCGACCTATACCACTGCCTCCACCGGTGACGACAATTTTTTTTCCTTCGAGCATCATGGGGTTTCTCCTTATATGGCTCCGAATTGCGATTCCCAGGCAAAGTACCTGACGATTCAAATATGAAGCCGGCCTCAGGTCAACCATCTAAAGCTTTTAGTCCCGGAGCATGATCCAACTGACTTTTGTGACGATCGGGAAATTTCGAATAGGGGTAACCCTTAGGTGAAATCCTTCGGTTTTGGTCAACAAGGAGAATGTGTGGTTATGATTTTAGCGAGAGCCTTGCATTTGTTTCGTGAGTTAATTGCTTTGTTCGATCCATCCGCCCCCTAGCACCTCGTCATTCTCATAGAAAACGGCAGCTTGACCAGGTGGGATGCCCTGCTCTATCTGATCGAATTTGATGCGGGCGCGGTTTTCGGAAAGAGGGTAAATTCTTGCCTGGCAGGGATCATGACGGTGGCGGATCTGGACGGTTGCCGGTACGCCTGTAGTTTCCGCATTTTCCGGGAGACGGACGATCCAATTGGTGTCCATGGTTGTGAACTCCATTCGCCCTAGCTCCTCCTTGTGGCCGACTACTACGCGGTTGGTAGGCGAGTCTACCTGGAGAACGTAATACGGTTTCGGTGCGGCAATTCCAAGGCCGCGTCGTTGCCCTACGGTGTATTTGGGAATGCCGCCATGCACCCCCAACACGCGACCCGAGGTATCGACTATATCGCCGGGCATGAACGCTTCCCCCGTCTGTCTTTGGATGAATTCAGGGTATGTTTCGCCAGAGACGAAACATATATCTTGACTTTCTGGTTTATCCGCTGTTTTTAAGCCGAGTTGCCGAGCACGCTTTCGCACCTCCTCTTTGGTGAGGTTACCAACTGGAAAGAGGGCTTTAGCCAACTGTTCTTGGGTTAGACTAAACAAGAAATAGCTTTGATCTTTGTCTCGGTCTCTTCCGCGGTAAAGGGCGTAACGCCCTTCCTTTTCTAACCATTCAACACGTGCATAGTGTCCGGTTGCGACTTTTTCTGCTCCCAATTCTTCTGCTCGTCGTAAGAGGTGATCAAATTTAAACCTTTGATTACACAAGATGCAGGGGCTTGGTGTCCTACCACTTTGATACTCTCGAATGAAAACGTTGACAACCTCATCTTGGAATTCTTCTTGGAAATTCTGAAGGTAATAAGGAATTCCCAGTTTTGAGGCCACGGCTCGAGCATCCATGACATCGAAAGGAGAGCAACAAGAATCAAAGCTTTCCTTAGCATCCGAATAGTCCCAAAGCTGCATCCCAAGGCCGATAGTGTCCCACCCCTCGTCTGACATGATAGCTGCGGCAACTGAACTATCCACTCCGCCGCTCATCGCAATGACGGCTCGGGTTCCTTTGGGTGCCTTGTATTTAATTTTTTCCGTCATGCTCTAAAACTGAATAATGGGTTTAACAGCAGTATAACTAGTTGCAACTTCTTGACATTTCTGCCCTTATCGAGACCCATCCGATATTTCCACCAAAATTGTGGAATACTTGCGGAAAAAGTAGGGCATAATCTCCCTCAAGGGGCGTCAATCGTCGGTTTCCACGAAATGCACAATTATTGGTCAACAAACTAATCGTTTTAAAATCAAATAGTTGTAAAGTATCGCTAAAATTTCGTTCCTGAGGTGGTTGGATGAAGTATTTTTCCACAATTGACTTGGCTTTATGAGGAAAATCACACTCCAACTTCATTTCGGAAATACTTCCAAGCATTTGTTTTTCGTGGTGTTTTTTCCAGATTTTGGGGTAACCTTTTGTTACTAGATCGATGCGATATGTTTATTGAGGGCGTTTAGATAAGCCTTGGCGCTGGCTTCGATAATGTCCGTGCTAGCTCCCTTGCCAGCAACGATTTTACCTCCGACGTCCAGTTTTACAAATGCTTCTCCAAGGGCCTCTTTCCCCCGAGTGACCGATTGGACCTGGTAGTCTGAGATGGATACAGGCACCTGAGTAATCTTTGCAATGGCTTTGAAAACAGCGTCTACGGGTCCATCTCCATTTTCCGATTCCGTTAACTCTCGATCACCGTCGAGCAGACTCAAGGTGGCTGTTGGAATCGTTTGGTTTCCGCTTGTCACATGTAAGTCTTTCAAGCGGAAGCGTTCGGTATGGGATCTCAGCTCGTCATCAAGGATTGCCACTAGATCCTCATCAAAAACCTCTTTTTTCTTATCGGCAACCTTTAGGAACCGTGGATAAATCTCACCGAGTTGTTCTTTGGAAAGGTGGTATCCCAGTTCTTGATAACGTTTGCTCAAGCCATGCCGTCCAGAGTGCTTCCCCAGTACCAAAGTGCTGTCGTGTCGACCGACGGATTCGGGCGTCATAATCTCATAAGTTAAGGCTTGCTGGATAACTCCATGTTGGTGTATTCCCGCCTCGTGGGCAAAGGCGTTTTTCCCGACAACCGCCTTGTTCCTAGGGATACTGAGTCCAGTGATGCTGCTCAGGAGTCGGCTCGTTTTGTAGATCTCCTCTGAGTTGATTTTTGTTTGGTAGGGGAGGAAATCCGATCGGGTTTGGATGGCCATAACGAACTCCTCCAACGAGGCGTTGCCAGCTCGTTCGCCAATACCGTTGATGGTGCATTCCACTTGACGTACACCTGCTTGGACGGACGCCAGGCTGTTAGCCACGGCGAGCCCCAGATCGTTGTGGCAGTGTGCGCTGAATATGACTCCATCCCTGTGGGGTACCCGTTCCATCATGTAGCGCCACCGCTCAGTGGTTTCTTCTGGGATGGAATAGCCTGTGGTGTCTGGAACGTTGACTACATGGGCCCCCGCATCCACGACGGCGCGGATAACCTCACATAAAAATTCCAAATCAGTTCGCGAGGCGTCCTCAGGGGAGAACTCGAGCGTTGCCCGAGGGTATTCTTTGCGAATGTGCTTTACTGCGCTCACCGCTTCTTCAAGGGCCTCCTCCCTAGTTATCTTGAGCTTGTGCTCTAGGTGGATGTCGGAGGTTGCGATGAAGGCATGAATGCGAGGGTGGGTAGCGTCTTTGATTGCTTCCCAGGCTCGACCAATGTCGGCTTTTGTGGTTCGGGTAAGAGCGCAAACCTGACAGTCCTTAACGTGACGTGCCACTTCCTGTACAGCCTCGAACTCGCCCTCAGAAGCGATGGGAAATCCTGCCTCGATCACATCCACTCCCAACTTTTCTAGCTGAAGAGCGAGCTCGAGCTTTTCGTGCAAGTCCATACTGGCGCCTGGTGATTGCTCTCCGTCCCGCAGGGTGGTATCAAAGATAAAGACCTGGTCCGCCATAGCCTCTTCCCCAGGGGGTGTATAATTCCTCCCGCCAGCAGGGTCCGCTTTGTCTCGGATATTTTTCAGGTTCCGAGAACCAAGACAAACTATCAACAGCAACTCGGAAGATATATAACGGTCGCTTTATGGGTTGTCAATTATGGAAGACCTCAATTTTTAGATCTATAAGGAACATGAAAATTATCTGCTGTCATATCACTGGAGTAAAATTGGGTGGCGTTTGGGGTTTTTGTGGAGATTACCTCATTCGTTACTCGTAACTGTTTGGAAAATAAGGGTTATGAAAATAATGCTCATACAGGGGGCTAATATGAACCTCCTAGGTAGTCGTGATCGAGATCTATACGGGAGCCTTACTAAGGACGAACTTAACAAATTAATCCTCCACCATGCGGCCCAACGTGGTGTGAAAGTGGATATTCGCTATACGAACCAAGAGGGTGAGTGCATCGATTGGATTCAGGAAGCTTCTCGGGAAGGTTGGGACGGATTGATCATGAATCCGGGTGGATTTACTCGTTCATCACTCGTTATCGGAGATGCTCTCGCTGCGACGAAAGTCCCCTATGTTGAGATACACATGAAAAACCTTGAATCCCACAGCGGGTATTCTATGTTGGCAGAGCATGCTCTAGGTGTGATCATGGGATTTAAAGCGAAAGGGTACCTTTACTCTCTTGATGCACTTTGCGAATGGCTAAAAGAAGTGAAGAGTAATGAGTGACTTAATATCTTCCTGACTCGGCTAGCCGAAGTCGTTTTGAGGTAGCCCCCACTGGGTTAAAACGACTGAGCTCTTGGAGAGCACTCGACTATTCTTGTTTTGGGTTGCTACTCTTAACTGACATTTTTTATGTGCTTTGGGGCACTTACCCGGATAAAAGAAGGACCGCTCCCACCGCCAAAATAACAGCTGTTGTTTTGGGGATTGACCAAGATTCCCCGAACCAGGGGACTGCCAATGCTGCTGTTAGAACGAAACTCATTTGGTTAATGGGAACAATGACTCCGGCCTCCCCTTGCATTAGTGCAGATACCAAAAGTATCAAGGCCAGCGAGAGCAGAACACCCGCACCCAACCCGTGCAAAGCGGAGATAGGGTGCCAGACAAATCGACGACGGAATGCTCCGTAAACCATAGCCAATGGGGAGAAGAAAGCGAACTGGATAAAGATCAGTAAGGGCGCCGGGACCCCATCACTAGCTGCTAGTTTGTAAATGAATGAAAGAGTCCCAAGGCAGGTAAACGCCGCAACGGAAAATGCAAGACTTTTCCCCATATGGATTGGTTTGGCCCCTTTTGGATCATCGGACCTTAACTTTTTTAGCCAGGGAAGATCAGCGAGCGAAGCGATTGCGAAGGTAGCCACTAGCAGACCAACCCCTTTTCGTATTGATATGGGTTCCCCCAGAAATACAATTGCAAATAATGCGGTCAGAACGAAGCTCAGACGGAAAATCACGGTATTCACACTAACTTGTCCGAACTTCAAGCTACAAAGAAAGCAGTAGTAAGCGGCAAAACCTACGAGTCCACAGGCAGGTCCGTACTTCCAAGCAGTCCAGTCGGTTCGGAAGACGTCGAGGAATATCACTAGAACAAACGCCGTTATTCCAAAGCTGTAAGACTGATACACTAGGAATGTTTCAGGGATCGCTCCCTTCAACTGAGATCGTTTGTAGACGCAATCACTCAAGGATTGCACCACCATTGATGCGAGAGCGAGAAGGATGGGAGGAGTAAAAATGACTAATCTAGTCTCTCTGTTTGGCCTCTTCCCAGAGGGTGTCCATAATATCGATATTAGCCTCTTGGACAGACAGGCCGCGTTTGTTGAGAGTTTTCTCAATATAGCGGAAGCGTTTCATGAAGTGAGAGACTGAAACACGTAAAGCACCCTCCGCATCTACCCTCAAATGACGAGCGACGTTTACAATTGAAAACAAGAGATCGCCCAGCTCATGCTCAATGTCACGAGGTTTGTCCCTTTGAATAGCAGTTTCGAGTTCGTCGATTTCTTCTCGAATTTTTTTAAGGGGTTCTTCTATTTTTCTCCAGTCGAATCCAACGCGGCTAGCCTTTGTTTGAACCCGCTGGGCTTTAAGAAGTGCCGGGAGAGACGAGGGAACTCCGTCAAAGGTTGAGGGAAAGCGGTCTGTCTCTTCTTTGTTTTTGCTCTGTTTGGAACGCTCGGTTAGCTTTATGGCCTCCCAATTCCGGAGGACTTCGTCAGATGTATCGGCTTGGATATTGCCAAAAACGTGAGGGTGGCGGCGTACGAGTTTTTCATGGATTCTCCCCACGACGTCCTCAATTGTAAACCGGCCTTCTTCAGTTCCTATCTGCGCATGGAAAACCACCTGCAGGAGAAGGTCACCCAACTCTTCTACAAGATCATTCACACCTTTTTTCTCGATGGCCTCAATGACCTCATACGTTTCTTCTATCAGGTAGGGGCAAAGTGTCTTATGAGTCTGCTCTCGGTCCCAGGGACAACCCTCCTCCTCCCGGAGTTGAGCCATTATTTCAACCAGTTTCATGAAAGGACTGGATTGGGCCATAGTTTCGTTTTCCTTTCGTTGTTTTTAGCGTTTATATTTATGTGGCCCCACTAAATAATAATATTATACGGTCTTCTACGATGTCGGCAAAGAAAAAGGTCAATTTTGCAGGTAACCACGACATTTTGTATTTTTTTTTAAAAAATATCTATATTTTGTATTTTGTACTTGAAAATTAGAATTTCAGAGTGTTAAGGTTGTTCTATTCTTACTGAGTTCATCTGGGTATTTGGTCACGGGGTGTACCTTCGTTGGGGTGTTAGAACCCATGGAGAACCGAATACATGTCATGCCGGCGCCACTCGCTAATCAGATTGCTGCGGGTGAAGTCGTTGAACGCCCGGCCTCAGTTGTTAAGGAACTGGTTGAGAATGCTTTGGATGCTAAAGCCCGCCGGATTGAGGTTGAAGTTGTGGGAGACGGGACCCACTGTATTCTCGTGTCTGACGATGGGGATGGGATGGGGGGTGAAGATGCTTTGTTGGCTTTTCGTCGCCACGCCACGAGCAAGGTTCGACACTCTGAAGATTTGCAAGCATTGTCCACCCTTGGTTTCCGGGGAGAGGCTTTGCCGAGCATAGCATCTGTTTCGCGAACCACTCTTGTCACACGGCCTCGTGGTTTGAATGTGGATGATTCAGATACATTAACTGGAACGCAGGTTATGGTGGATGGTGGAAAGGAGTGTGGGATTAAGGAAACGGCTGCTCCTCCAGGAACGGCGGTTGAAGTGCGTGATCTTTTCTACAATACACCTGCACGACGGAAGTTCCTCAAGAGCAGACGAACAGAAATTTCTCGGATTGCTGATGTGGTCACAAACGCAGCACTTACCTTTCCGAGTGTTGCTTTTCGCCTTCGCAACGAGAAGCGGATTCTTATCGATTGGCCTCAAACAGATCGCGCGGGGCGCGTGCGTGCCATTCTTCAAAAAAGGGAAGCTGAGGGGTTGTTTCCCTTGCCTGGGTTACCAGTCCCGACCAATTCTATTCAGGTAGAGGGGTTTGCCTCTGTTCCTTCAGTAACCCGTGCGGGGCGCTCTTGCCAGTATGTGGCGATCAATGGTCGTTATGTCCGAGACCGCACAGTTGTTAACGCAGCGTACGATGTTTACCGAAGTCTAATTCCTGTTGGTCGTCACCCTCTTTTTTTCCTTTACCTTATTCTTGATCCTGCTGAAGTAGATGTGAACGTGCACCCGACCAAGGCGGAAGTGAGGTTTCGGGATGCGAGCCAAGTATTTTCCGCCGTTCGTCGTGCATTGGGTAATGGTTTGATTCAGGCCTCGGGGGTCACCGGTGTAGTTGGTCCTGCTCCGCCCTCAAATGGTAATGCCGATCCGCTACCCTCCTCGGAATCGGCAACTCGGGCAAAGGTTTATGCTTTGCGAAGCCCGGCGGATAGGACCGAACCGGAGGCCCCCGAAGTACCTGGGCATCGGAGTGCCACCGTTCCAAAAGGGAGAACGATTGTGGCGAAGCGTTTTCCGGGCCGGCCTCAAGGATCAGCGAACGAGGTCTCTGCTTTTGGTCAACTACCCTCTCTTTTGGAGACAAGAACTCCCAAACGTTTGCTTTCCGAGGTTCGTGTTATTGGTCAGTTTCATGGAACGTTCATTCTGTTAGAGCATCCGACGGGGCTTCTTGTGATGGATCAACACACAGCGCATGAACGAGTGTTGTTCATGCGCCTTACCGAGAAGGTTGATTCCGGACGAGTCGAGCGTCAGGTTTTATTGCTTCCTGTGAACGTAGAGGTTTCGCCTGCTGAGGAAGCTTTGATATCCGACCGCCTGAGTGATTTAGAACAGCTTGGGTTAATAGTTGAGCCTTTCGGTCACGGGACGTTTATCGTCAGGGAGGTTCCCGCTCTCCTCGATCATGTGAGTCCGTCCGAGCTTGTCCGCGAGATCATTGAAGGAATAGATGATGAGGAAGGGCGGAAAAAGAATTTTTCAGATCTTACGGAGACGCTGATTGACCGGATGGCTTGCCGAGGAGCGGTCAAGGCTCGTAATCCGTTGGAGAAAGAAGAGATTGAACATCTAGTTAAAGAATGTCTAGAACTAGACCTTTTGTTCACGTGTCCGCATGGTCGGCCTATCACGCTTATTTTGCCGAAGGAGGAGGTTGAGCGGCGATTTTTGCGAAGGTGAGCTTGAATTGGCGAAGTCCTGAGAATGGGTTTGGTGATTTGAGGAACACGAGACTACCTCAGCCTTTTTTGAAATGGGCGGGAGGGAAAAAGCAACTTTTGGGGCAATTCGATTCTTTTTTCCCGAAAAGGATTGACGGGTATGTTGAACCTTTTGTTGGGAGCGGGGCTGTTTTCTTCCATATTTTGGAACGTTATTGCCTGAAGAGTGTCACCCTCGGAGATGGAAATTCTGAGCTGATCAATACTTACGAAGCAGTTCGGGATGATGTCGAAAAGCTAAATCGGCAACTAAGTTATCACCGCCGTATGCATAGCCAAGAGTATTATCGGAAGGTTAGAGAGATGAAGCCGAAGAGCCTGGCAGGACGTGCCGCGCGACTGATTTACTTGAATAAAACCTGCTACAACGGGCTTTACCGGGTTAACTCGAAGGGACGCTTCAATGTCCCTATGGGGAGGTACAAAAATCCAAGCATTTTTGATGCTGTCAATCTCCGTAGTGTTAGCAACGTGCTTCAGGGCGTGAGATTGAGAGTATGTCATTTCTCTGAATTCGCTCACACCGGCCGGCGGGGGGAATTCTTTTACCTCGATCCCCCTTACCACCCCGTTTCTAAGACATCCAGTTTTACCAACTACACGGCTAAGGCCTTTACGGAGTCAGACCAGAGACACCTGGCTGAGGTGTTTCAAACTTTGAATCGGAAAGGTTGTTTTTTGATGCTCAGTAATAGTGATTGTGATTTTATCCGAAATCTTTACGGCAACTTCAGGATTGAAACAGTGCGGGCACGAAGGGCGATCAATTCTAGGGCAAATGGCCGCGGAAAGATTAACGAGCTTTTGGTTTTGAATTATTGAAGGCGAGATGAAGAACTCTCAAGTGTTCTCGAATGTTTCCGTTGCTTTAGCGTTTGTGTTTGTTGATATGGCCTCTCCTGATCGATTAGGGCCGGAGTCGAAGCGCATGCGTTTTGCACTTTCCTCGCCCGTGAATTGAACGGAGTAAAGACGTGAATTTGGAAACCATAGACATCAACCGGATCTTTCGGGATGTACGGGAGATCGAGGAGTACAAATCTCTCCGATCGGCCTTTGCGAGCCTGAATGGTCAGCGTGTGACCATGATGACTTATGCACTCACACTTTTTGGTGCTGTTCTCGGTTTCTTGATGCGTAGCGAACCGCCGATTCTATGGGAGTATAAGTCGATTATTCTTCTTCTGATCCTGGGGGTTTTTGCTCTGAGTCAGGTTCGCTTCAGCCGTTACGCTTGTATGGTCGCTGCCTACATACAGGTCTACCATGAGAAAGACTATCTCGGGATGGGGTACCACACCAGGATGAGGAAATTCGCGCCATTCAGTCGGAATGTGCTTCTGTACAACTACGCTGTAGTTTACACCGTCATGGGAGTTGTTGCAGCGGGACTGCCGCCCTTAATGTTTCCTGGTCCTCTTACGTTTTTTCCGGGAGTTTTGTTCGGCGTAGTTACCGTGACGTACTTCGTTTTCAATGCACTCATGTATGGCCGCGAATTTCCCCTTGCCGATTACATCCATGAATGGGACCGAGTCAAAAAAAAGGAGGAGACTTCGGCATGACCTCCAGAGTCCTGGTTCTCGACTTTGGCTCGCAATATACGCAATTGATAGCTCGGCGGGTCCGGGAGCACAATGTTTATTGTGAAATTTTCCCCTGTACCACCTCCATAGACGAAATATCGGGTTTTGACCCACAGGGCCTGATTCTCAGTGGTGGCCCATATAGCGTGTATGAATCGGATGCCCCGAGTTGTCCTCCTGCTATTTTCGAAATTGGACTCCCTATTCTAGGGATTTGCTACGGCCTTCAGTTCATGGCGTATCACTTGGGTGGAAAAGTTCATCCAGGGTTAAAGCGAGAGTATGGTCCAGCCGAATTGGATCTTATAAACGATGATGGATTATTTGACGGTGTGGATAGATTGACTCGCGTCTGGATGAGCCATGGAGACAAGCTGGACACTCCTCCCCTAGGATTCGAAATTATTGCCCGGACTGACAACGCACCCATCGCTGCTGTTATGCATAAAGAGAAGAGACTTTACGGACTGCAGTTTCACCCTGAGGTTGTTCATACCTCCCAGGGAAATACCATTTTCGAAAATTTTTTATTTGAAATTTGTAAGTGCAAACCGGACTGGACCATGGCGTCCTTTATTGAGATGTCTACGGACGCGATCAGAAAGGAGATCGGCGAGAGTGGAAGCGTTCTTCTGGGATTGTCTGGTGGAGTGGACAGTGCGGTGGCGGCTGCGCTCATCCACAAGGCCATCGGTGATCGTCTCACTTGTATTTTCGTTGACAATGGTTTGTTGCGAAAAAATGAGGCGGAGCAGGTACTTAACTTTTTCCGAGGGCGTTTTGGATTTAATTTGAAATTTTCAGATTCTTCCGAAAAATTTCTCAAAGAGCTTGTTGATGTTACCGACCCAGAAGAGAAACGGAAAATCATCGGTCGCGTTTTCATCGAAGTTTTTGAAATGGTGGCTGAGGAGGCCGAGCGCGGACGCGCAGGAGAGCCCTGCCCTACGCCGGTCACCCACCTTGCCCAGGGGACCCTCTACCCCGATGTAATAGAGAGCGTATCTTTCCGAGGCCCCTCAGCCACTATTAAATCTCATCACAATGTCGGGGGATTACCTGAGCGAATGGGACTTGCATTGCTAGAGCCCTTTCGCGAACTGTTCAAGGACGAGGTTCGTGAAATAGGACGAGAACTTGGTTTGCCCGATGAGATTATTCTTCGGCAGCCTTTTCCCGGCCCTGGTTTAGCGGTCCGGATTTTGGGAAAGATTACACCCGAGAAACTTGATGTTTTGCGCGCGGCTGATTCTATACTTCTGGAGGAGGTGCGGGAGGCTGGGATATACGAACAGGCTTGGCAGACCTTCTGTGTCCTTCTTCCAGCCAAAAGTGTGGGTGTAATGGGCGATTTTCGAACTTATGAAAATGCTGTGGCCATTCGGGCTGTTACGAGTCTAGATGGGATGACGGCTGACTGGATGCGCATACCAGACGAGCTTCTGGCTCGGGTATCAGGACGGATTATCAACGAGGTAAGAGGAATAAACCGGGTTGTCCTCGACATTACCTCTAAGCCCCCAGGTACAATAGAGTGGGAGTGACTAAAAATACATTAAAATCAACTACTTAAGTGTGTTTTAGGATTTGTTGTCTTTGTGGAATTGAAAAGGATGAAAACCAGTGTAATATTGATCCATTGATTCTAAATGATTTTTTAGAATGTTTTTATTGAGTGGGGGTAGCCAAGGGGAAAAATGTTAATAGAAGATGATATTAAACTTGATTATTCCGACGTGCTAATTAGACCTAAACGCTCAGCACTTACCTCCAGATCCGAAGTTGAAATGGAAAGGACGTACACTTTTTACCATAGTAGAAGAGTGTGGACAGGTGTTCCTGTTATGGCTAGCAACATGGACACCACCGGTACATTTGAGATGCATGATGTATTGCGGGAAAGTAAAATGGTGACCTGTATCGCCCGCCACTACAATAAAGATATCATCAATTGGAAAGAGCGAGAATATGAACATATTTGTGTTATGTCGGGCATCTCTGATCTGGAAATCAGTGAATTAACTGAGATTGTATCAACTTGGCCTCAGATATCTTTTGTCGGCTTAGATGTTGCAAACGGATATACAAAGAATTTTGTCGATAGTGTCAAATACTTACGAGACAGGTTAGGTCAACGTGCAACCATTGTTGCCGGTAATGTGGTAACTGCTGATATGACAGCAGAGTTATTGATGGCCGGTGCTGATATTGTCAAGGTGGGAGTGGGACCTGGCAGCGTCTGCACCACTCGTATCAAGACGGGGATTGGATACCCACAGTTGAGTGCAGTAATCGAGTGTTCAGATGCTGCCCATGGTGTTGGTGGACACATTATTGCAGATGGTGGTTGTAATTCGCCTGGTGATATTGTGAAGGCGTTTGCTGCTGGTGCGGACTTTGTTATGGTAGGCGGTATGCTTGCAGGGCATGAGGAGTGTGATGGGGAATATGTTTATGAGGATGATGAGTCAGGCCCTGTTGGGATGCATTTCTACGGAATGGCATCCAGGCTTGCGATGGACAGACATGGGAAATCAGATGGAGGGTATCGTGGTGAGGAAGGCAAGTTAGTAACTGTTCCTTACCGTGGTAGCGTTAGTGATACGGTAACAGACATTTTAGGTGGCATGCGTTCGGCGTGCACTTATGTAGGCGCGAGTAGGTTAAAGGATTTGCCCAAATGTACCACCTTTATTCGGGTTAACAATACCCACAATCGTGTGTATGAATGAGAAAAAGTAGTATGTGAGTTGCTTTTATTTGAATTACCTTATTCAGTCTAGCTTTGAAAATATCTGGACTCGTCAAATTTTTTCTTGTTAGACACCCATTTTGATCTAGCGCGAGAAGAGTTGGAAGAAAGATTAGATTTTTGGTGTATGCTCCGCGCTCATATGAAGTATTAGAATGATTGCCTTCGAACTTTGAAAGCAAAGTGTGTTCTTGAGGATTTGAGCATCGAAAGGCACCGCCCTTGAAACACGCCGATTTTTGCCACCTTCATCTTCACACCCAGTATAGTCTGCTGGATGGGGCCAACCGAATAGACTCCCTGATGAAGAAGGCAGAGTCCCAGAAGTTGCCTGCCCTTGCTGTCACAGATCACGGGAATCTTTTCGGTGCAATAAAATTTTACAAGAAGGCTAGGGAACACGGGATCAAGCCCATTTTGGGATGTGAACTCTACCTTGCCCAGGGAAGCCGATTTGACCGAACACCGCCTTCAGGCGATGGGGCTGTCGGACTTAATCATCAGCTTCTTCTAGCCATGGACGACAGAGGATATCAAAATCTTCTCGCTCTTGTTAGCAAAAGCCATCTGGAAAGTTTTTATTACAAACCTCGTGTTGACCGAGAATTACTGTAGAAGTACTCCGATGGATTAATTGCGACGACCTCGTGTCTAAATGGTCCAGTGCCGCAGGCACTCCTCCAGGGGGATGAGGAGCTAGCTGAACAGTCCG
>CAYTIB010000016.1:0-4055 GCA_964437725.1 uncultured bacterium
CATCGTCGGCGCTAAAGCCGACATCGTTCAGGTTGCGGTAAGCGACCAGTTTGAGCCCATGACAGGACGCACAAACCTCGTTGTAGACTTGCACGCCGCGCCTCAGCTCGGCTCGGTCATAGGTGCCGAAGATGCCGTCGAACGACCAATCCTGGGCTGGCAGCTTGGGTACCTCGGCAGCGCTGGCGGCACCGGTGGCCAAGGCCAGGGCGGCGCCAAGAATGCTTCCGCGCATCACGTGTCCTCCTTGCCCGACATCACCGCCGCGCTGATGCTGTCGGGCACCGGACGGGGCTTCTCCATGATGCCGAGAACCGGCATTACAACGAGGAAATGGAGAAAGTAATAAGCGGTGGCTAACTGGCCTAAGGGAATGAAGTAGCCCTCGGGCGGGTTGGCGCCGACGTAACCAAGAACCAGACAATCGGCAAAAAAGAGCCAGAAGACCTGCTTGTAGATGGGCCGGAAGCGGGCGCTGCGCACCTTCGAGGTATCGAGCCAGGGCAGGACGAAAAGAACGCCGACGGATGCCAACATGCCGATGACGCCGAGTACCTTGGCCGGAATCCAGAGGAAGTCCGTGGTGAAGGCGCGCAGGACGGCGTAGAACGGCATCAGGTACCATTCGGGCACGATGTGTGGCGGCGTCTGCAGGGGGTTGGCTTCGATGTAGTTGTCGGGCTCGAGGAAGAAATTGGGGGCGAAGAACACGAAGGCCAGATAGACGAGCATCAGAACGCCCAGGCCGAAGGCGTCCTTGATCGTGTAATAGGGATGGAAGGCGATCGAATCCTGCGGCCCCTGCATATCAACACCAATGGGATTGTTGGACTTGTGGACGTGAAGCGCCCACAGATGCACGAAGACCAGGGCGAAGATGACGAACGGCAGTAGGTAATGAAACGCGAAGAAGCGATTGAGGGTCGGGTTGCCGACCGCGAAGCCGCCCCACAGCCAGTTGACGATCGCTTCGCCGACCAACGGAACCGCCGTGAACAAGTTGGTGATCACGGTGGCGGCCCAGAAGCTCATCTGCCCCCACGGCAGCACGTAGCCCGTGAAGGCGGTAGCCATCATGGCAAACAAGATGAGGACGCCTATCATCCATAGGATCTCGCGCGGTGCCTTGTAGGAGCCGTAGTAGAGGCCGCGAAAGACGTGGACATAGACGACGATGAAGAAGATCGATCCGCCGTTCATATGCAAATAGCGCAGCAACCAGCCGTAGTTGACGTCGCGCATGATGCGCTCGACGCTGTCGAAGGCATAGTCCACGTGGGGCGTGTAGGACATGGCCAGGAAGATTCCCGTGGCGATCATGATGACCAACACGACCCCGGCCAGGGACCCGAAGTTCCACCAGTAGTTCAAGTTCTTGGGCGTCGGATATTCAACCAAATGGTGTTGGGTGAACGTAAAGATCGGCAGTCGGTAGTCGATCCACCTGACGATCGGATTGGTCCAGGTCGGCGTCGTCATGGCTATCTCTCTCTTTAACCGATCCGAACCGTCGAATCTTCGATGAAGGCGTACTTCGGAACGGCCAGGTTCTTGGGCGCCGGCCCCTTGCGGACGCGTCCCGAAGAATCGTAGTGCGAGCCGTGGCAGGGACAAAACCAGCCCCCGAAATCGCCCCTCGGCTCGCCTGTTCGCTGGCCCAAGGGGATGCATCCCAGATGAGTGCAGATACCGACCATGATCAGCCACTCCGGTTTCGTGACCCGGTCGGCGTCGGCCTGGGGATCGGGCAGGTCGTCCAGGGTCACGGCCCCGGCCTCCTCAATCTCCTTGGGCGTGCGGTGTCGGATGAACACCGGCTTGCCGCGCCAAACGACGGTGATCGCCTGACCGACCTCGATTGGCGCAATGTCGATCTCGGTCGACGACAGGGCGCGCACGTCGGCCGCCGGGTTCATGCTGTCGATGAAGGGCCAGGCCGCTAACGCCGTGCCCACCACGCCGACCGTGCTGGTGGTAACGAGCAGGAAATCGCGCCGGGTTTCGTCCGTATCGTCGGCGGGCGCGCCAGGGGAAGCCGTTTCCGTCATGATGAAAACCCTTCGTTGAGCCGAAAAGCAGAAACTGGCCCCATGCTTGGCGTTGGAACCCATTCGCGCCACGGGTATAATGCAATTCAACCGCCTTGAAAAGGGTAAGATCAAGCTGCGATGCGTCTCGCCCTCTATGAACCTGATATTCCCCAGAATACGGGAACTCTGTTGCGCATGGCGGCCTGCCTGGGCGTGCCCGTGGACGTGATCGAGCCCTGCGGGTTCGTCTTCGACGACCGACACTTACGCCGCGCTGCTATGGACTATCTAGCCCACGTCGAGATGCGCCGCCATGTGACGTGGCGGGCCTTCCATGAAATTCAGGGCGAGGACCGGGGGCGGTTGATCCTTTTGACCAGCGCCGCGGTTACCCCCTATACCGCGTTCCGTTTCCGGCGCGACGACACTCTTCTCGTGGGCCGCGAGAGCGCCGGCGCGCCACAAGCCGTGCACGATGCCGCCGACGCCCGTGTCCGAGTGCCCATGGCGGCGGGCTTGCGCTCGCTCAACGTCGCCGTGGCCGCCGCCATGGTGTTGGGCCAAGCCCTATGCCAGACTGGCGGATTCCCGGAGGCCCAATGACCAACGCATCGACCGCCGTGCCAAGCGAGACGGAAAAAGAGCGGGCCGCCGCCTGGTTTGGTACCCTGAGGGACCAACTGTGCGCCGCGTTCGAAGGCCTGGAGGACGCCGTGGCCGGTCCCAACGAGACTGCTGGCCAGGCCCCCGGCCGCTTCGAGCGTACCGCTTGGCACCGCAACCCCGGCGGTGACGAAGGCGGCGGCGTCATGTCCGTCATGCGCGGCCGGGTGCTGGAGAAAGTGGGGGTCAACGTCTCCACCGTCTGGGGCGAATTCTCCGAGAAGTTCCGGGGCGAGATTCCCGGCGCCGCCGAGGACCCCCGGTTCTGGGCCTCCGGCATCTCGGTGGTCGCCCATCCGTGCTCGCCCTTGGTGCCGGCGGCGCACATGAACACACGCTTGATCGTCACTACCACTGGGTGGTTCGGCGGCGGCTGTGACCTCACCCCGGTGGTCCCCGACGCGGCCGACAGCGAAGCCTTCCACTCAACGCTCAAGCGCGCCTGCGATACCTACGACGCTGACTGCCATGAACGGTTCAAGGCATGGTGCGACGACTACTTCCACCTGCCCCACCGGGACGAGCCCAGGGGCATCGGCGGTATCTTCTTCGACCGTCTCGACAGCGCCGACCGGAAGCGGGATTTTGCCTTCGTGCAAGAGGTTGGCCGCGCCTTTCTCGACGTCTATCCGGCCATCGTTGGGCGCCGCATGAACGCGGCCTGGAGTGGCGACCAGCGGCGCCAACAACTGGTTAAGCGCGGCCGCTACGTCGAATTCAACCTGCTCCACGACCGAGGCACCCGGTTTGGGCTGATGACCGGCGGCAACACCGAAGCCATCCTCATGTCCCTACCGCCTCTCGTCATGTGGCCGTAGGGGCTACAAGGTCGTCGTTGAGGCGCTCGACGTTGGATGGGATGACCTGCTTGAAGTGCTTCTTGAGGGCGCGGAGTGCCTCGGGCGAGTCGGCAAAGCGCTACTCTCTCGGCGCTTCACCGCGTTTAGCCATGCTTGGTGGCTTTGTTCTCACGTTCTCGTTCGCTTTGGTGGTTCTCTTCAGTAGGTGTAGGGCACCTCGAAAAATGCCTCACTGGCGTAGGGTTCCGGCCTGCCCCTTCTTTGGAATGTTAGTGTCTGGCCCGAAAAGAGTTGAGTTATTTCAGGGTGTTGTGATTCCCCCGTTTGTGTCCAAGCAAAGGAGAGAACACAATATGTGAACTGAAATCACTCGCCCCAGTATGAGCGGTCTGGCCTGCGTTACGCAAGCGCCCTGACGGACAAGGAATGGAAAGTGATTGCCCCGCACCTTCCCGCCCGCAAACGGCATGGCCGGCCCCGGACGACTGACTTGCGCGAGGTGCTGAACGCGATCCTGTACATGGCGCGCACGGGCTGCCAGTGGCGGATGTTGCCTCGGTAG
>CAYTIB010000017.1:0-2772 GCA_964437725.1 uncultured bacterium
TCTTCCCCTTCTTGAGCGACGTAAACGTGTTGCGGCAATGGGCGGGCCTCTGTGACATGACGCCGGATTATAGCCCCAAAATGGGGAAAACACCGATCGACGGGTTCCTGGTAGACGTCGGTTGGGGCACCTATGGATTCAAAGCCTCGCCCATTTGTGGTATGATGTCGGCGGAACTGATAGCCTCAGGCAAAACCCCCGAACTGATTCGCCCCTTCCGTCTGTCAAGATTCGGCGAGCGTGACCTCGTCGGAGAAAAAGGAGCCGCATCCGTTGGCCACTGACCGCGAAGTGGTCCTACTAGGATTGAGAGACGGTCTCTTTTGCTGATTGTCACCTGCCCAATCTGTGGCGCACGTAATGCCTCAGAGTTTCACTGCGGCGGTGAATACCGCCCTCGACCTTCGGTGACCGAAAACGAAGGCTGGACCGACTATCTGTACATGAAGCATAACCGCGCCGAACAGCAGATCGAGTGGTGGTTCCATCGCTCCGGTTGTGGACTCTGGTTTCTGGCTGAACGTCACATGAAAAGCAATCAGGTGGTCGCGACCTATAGATGGCAGCCGGACGCCAACACCTCTCGGGAACGATCGCATGAGCCATAGAACAGATCCGATCGCAGGTGAAACGATCGACCGCAACTTCACCTTCCTCTTTACCTTCGACGGTAAGACCCATAATGGCCACCCGGGGGATACCATCGCCTCTGCCTTGGCAGCAGCGGGTATCAGGGTATTCAGTCGCTCCTTCAAGTACCATCGCCCCCGCGGACTACTCTGTTGCAGCGGCGCCTGTCCCAACTGTCTCGTTCGGGTTGGTAAAGAACCAAATGTGCGAGCCTGCCAGCGCGCCCTCAAGAAGGACATGGTGGTGCGCTCGCAAAACGCGTGGCCGTCCCTAAGGTTTGACCTGCTTTCATGGCTTGGAAAAGCGGGTCGATTCATGCCGGTAGGTTTCTATTACAAGACCTTTATGCGACCTGCGAGTTTGTGGCCGTTGTTCGAGCGCTTTTTGCGTCGGGCGGCGGGGCTCGGATGGGTCGACCTCGATACCCAATCCGGTCCCCATGATAAGAAGTACATGCAAGCCGACGTGACCGTTGTGGGAGGCGGACCCGCAGGATTGAGCGCCGCCCTCGCTGCCGAAGCAACTGGCGCCAGGGTTTTATTACTGGACGACCAACCTGAGTTAGGCGGTCATCTGCGCTACTCGCACATGGGCGGCATTAGGTCCGAAGAGCTAATCAAGCGGGTATCCGCAAGTGCCAGCATCCAATCGATGCCCCAAACTGAAGCAATCGGATTGTATCAGGATAACTGGATCGCGGCTCAGAGAAGAAATAGGTTGTTCAAGATTCGCAGTCGCACCGTGGTGTTAGCGACTGGACTCCACGAGAATCCTCTCGTTTTCGACAACAACGATCTACCCGGAGTGTTGTTGGGTAGCGCCGCGCAACGACTTCTGCACCTGCACGGGGTCGCTCCAGCGCGGAAAGCTCTCGTCGTCACTGCAAACGATGATGGCTGGCTCGTTGCTTCGGACCTTCATCGCGCCGGTGTCGAAATCATCGGGGTCGTCGACGAACGCAACAATACTGAAACCCGCGTTGCAGCAGAGTTGGAAGCATCGGGGGTACCTTGTTGGTTCCGCCATACGATCATTAGAGCACAGGGAAATAGCCAAGTAACCGGTGCCAGAATCGCACCGTTGGACATAGATGACAACGTGGAATTCCGGATCCCCACGGAAGTCTCCTGCGAAGCGATCGTCATCAGCGTTGGTTGGAGCCCAAAACTCGAACTGATGCACATGGCAGGCGGCACCTCCCACTATGACGAACAACGTTGCGAATTTTCGGTTTCCGATCTTCCAGCCAGCCTTTTTGTTGCGGGCCGCGCCAATGGCGGACACGATCTCAAGTGGCAGATCGACGACGGTGAACGGGCCGGACGGACGGCAGCCGCTTATTGCGGGTATGGGGAGGCAAGTGGCGTCGTGCTAGAAAGCACGACGCACTCTCGCCGCACCTCGCCACGAGTGGTGATTCCGGGCGGCAAAAAGCGGTTTCTCTGTTTCTGCGAGGATGTCACCAACCAGGATCTAGAGACATCCTTGGACGAAGGTTATGACAGTATCGAGCTGTTGAAGCGCTACAGCACTGTCTCTATGGGGCCATGCCAAGGCAAAATGTGTTCGGCAAACACCATACATCTTTGCGCACGGGCATCCGCTCGCTCGGTTGCCGATACCGGACGTACGACTTCGCGCCCGCCCGTTTCGCCGGTAAGTCTTGGAGTACTCGCAGGGCAAAGGATGGAACCGGTCCGTTTGAGTGCACTGCACCAATGGCATGTGAATCGAGGAGCCCCCATGATAGTTGCCGGTCCTTGGTTACGCCCGGAACATTACGGCGATCCTGCAGCCGAGGTCTGTGCGGTCCGTCAAAAAGTGGGGATCATTGATGTCAGTACTCTTGGAAAATACCGCCTGACCGGAAGCGGAGTACCGCAATTTCTCGACCGCATCTACGTAAATCAGTGGCGCAAATTGGCACTCGGCCGTGTGCGTTACGGGGTCATGTGCAATGATGAGGGAGTGGTGCTGGACGATGGGGTTTGTGCCCGCATCGGTGAAAAAGAATGGTACCTGAGTACTACCTCCTCGGGAGCCAGCGCCATCGAGCAATGGATGCAGTGGTGGATGCAGTCGGGATGGGGGGAAGGAGTCCTCCTGGTGGATCTCACCGACGACAACTCCGCGTTCAATTTG
>CAYTIB010000018.1:0-33921 GCA_964437725.1 uncultured bacterium
GATTCGGATTGTCGAAAGTAAGTTCCAATAAGAAATTAAAATTTTTTGCCACATGGCTGTTCAAGTAAACTGAGGGGTATCGAAACTTTTTGGGGCAAACTATTAGTTGTTTCTCCCTAAGCACATCTACCCATCTTGTGAACCAAAGTCTGCATTTGTGAAGACGAATCAACCTTGGAGAAGGGGCGAATGACCGATAATTCCATCGCAATGCCTCCTTTGGGCTATGATCCGAAGAGTCTCCCCCGAGAACTTAGACGCCATTACATATCCGCAAGTGAGGAAGATATCCAGGTCATGTTGGAGGAGGTTGGCGTTGAGAGCCTTGAAGCACTTTATGACCATGTTTCAGAAGATTGTCGTCTCAAAGGTGATTTGAACCTGCCAGACGAGCTTTCCTACGAAAAATTGAAACAGCATATGTTTGACCTCTCAGAGAAGAATGAAATCAAGCCCTCTTTTCTGGGCGACGGTATTCAGCAATTCAAAATAGGCGAAGTCGTCCCACCTGTCCTTGGGGTTCGAAAACTCACTACCTCCTACACGCCCTATCAACCTGAACGTAGCCAGGGAAGCCTAATTACCCACTGGATTTATCAGTGTGCGATGACGGCTATAACGGGTTTCGAAGCGGTTAATGCGTCACTTTATGATCGCTCCACGGCGTTGTTCGAGGCACTTAAGTGTGCGCAACGGCTTGTTAAGGGTTCAAGCGTTGTTATTGTGTCGGGTTCACTTTATCCCGGTGACGTAGAAGTTTTAAAGACGATGTCACGAGACACGGATTTAGAAATAAAAATACAATCACTAGATTGTGAAACCGGGAAAATTGCAGTTCCTGAGTTACGGGAACTTGCCAATAGCATAGGCGAGAATCTTGCAGCAATTTGTTTCCCGCACGTCAATTGCCTCGGAAACTTAGAGGATGTCGACGAAATCACCGATTTGGCCGGAGAACTAGGGACAAAAAGCATTGCTGTAGTTGATCCCATCCTGATGGGGCCCGGGGGATTGAAGCCACCGCGTGAATTTGGAAAAAAGGGAAGCGACATGTTTGTAGCCGAAGGCCAACATTTGGCTATTGGACCCAATTATGGCGGCCCGGGACTCGGCATATTCGGGATTCGGTATACGGAAGCTAACAAGAATGATGTTCGCCAAACGGCTGGTCGTTTTGTTGGCAAGGGGAAAGATTTGCTAGGACGAGATGGCTACCTTCTTGTTTTGTCTACCCGAGAGCAACATATCCGGCGAGAGAAAGCTACTTCGAACATCTGTTCAAATCAGGCTTACGTCGCAACATTGGCTGGTGCTGCCTTGTTGGAGCGAGGTGCTAAAGGCCTAGAGGAAGCTTGCGGGATGGCCAGAGATAGCGCTGCTGCTATGGCAAAAGATCTTTGTTCCCTCAGGGGGGTCGATCTAGCATTTCCTGAAACCCCATTTTTCAACGAATTTGTGCTGCGTCTTCCTGGGAAAGCTTCTGATCTAATTGGGAAAGCAAATCGGTCTGGCATCCATATTGGTGTAGACGTGTCTTCTCGAATCGAAGTGTCAGGCGGGGAGCATTTGATGGTTTCGTTCTCTGATATTCAGTCGAAAGAGGACTGTGACAGACTATCAAATTTTTTTCTAGAACAGTTCGGGACACCCGTGCTCGAGGAGACACCTCCACCTGAAGTACCTGAGACGCATATTCGAAGATCCACCCTCGACCTCCCACGTTTCGACGTAGATACGCTTAAAGATTACTATCTCAGCCTGGGTGAGCAGAATGTTAGTCCTGATGACAACATATACTCGCTGGGATCTTGTACGATGAAATACAATCCCTACATAAATGATTGGGCAGCCGCCCTCCCCGGCTTTAGCAATCTTCATCCGGAGGCTCCCGTTGAAGATGCCCAAGGATCATTGGAGGTCATTTATCTTACTCAGGAGTATTTCAAGGCAATCACTGGACTAGCGGCTGTGACCACCCAGCCAGTCGCTGGTGCACAGGGCGAGCTCGTGGGCATAAAACTTTTTCAGGCCTACCACCGAGACAATGGTGATACGAACCGCGACGTTATACTCATTCCCCACACTGCCCATGGTACAAATCCTGCTACGGCGACAGTTGCGGGTTTTCAAACGCGCGTTGTCAATGATGTAGCCTACGGTATCGTTGAAATCGAGGCGGATCCAACGGGCCAAATGGATATGGAGCACCTTGAAACTATCGTCGAGAAATTTGGGAACCGAATCTGTGGCGTGATGGTGACAAACCCCAATACATCCGGAATTCTGGAAACGCGATTTAAGGAAATGGCCGACAAGATTCACGGTGTGGGGGGGTTGGTTTATATGGACGGGGCAAACATGAACGCTATTGCCGGATGGGTAGATCTCGGGAAGCTCGGCGTTGATGCCGTTCACAATAATACACACAAGACGTGGACTATTCCCCACGGTGGTGGTGGGCCTGGAGACGCATTTGTGGCTGTGAGCGAAAAGCTAGTGGATTTTCTACCAGGAATTCAGGTGGTTCAAACTGGTGGTGATTTCCGACCTAAGAAACCTGAAAAATCAATCGGGTCAGTTCATCGCCATTTTGGAAATTTTGCCCACAAGGTACGTTGCTACACTTATCTTCGAGCCCTGGGAAAAGACGGAATTCGACGAATGTCCGCTATATCGGTGCTCGCTGCTCGCTATTTGTTTAAAAAGCTCAGGGATTGCTATCCGACTCTTCCTGCCGGAGCGGACAATGTACCACGAATGCATGAATTCATCCTGACGTTGACGGAGGAGTCTTTAACAAAGATCGAAGCTTCCGGAACGAAACGTTCTAGTGCCATTTCTCGTATTGGGAAACTTTTCCTGGATTTTGGATTACACGCCCCAACGGTTGCTTTCCCAGAGGCTTACGGCTTGATGGTAGAACCGACGGAAAGTTATTCGAAGGAAGAGCTAGATCGATTTGTCGACATCGTGAAGACTATTAATCTGATTGTTAATGAAAATCCGGAGGTTCTACAAACAGTCCCGCATTTTACACCAGTGGATCGGATTGACGATCTAACAGCTAACAAACAGCTGTGTCTAAGCGAGCCTCTCATAGGCTTGCCCAAAGTGCTGCCCAATCGAGTTTCGGTTACCGATCTCGACGGACTGACGACGAAAAATATATGGGAGCGAATTGTTAAGGCCCATGAAGACTTTGAAAACAGTCCAACATAATTAATAGCCCTTAGAAAGACAAGAAGGCCATCCGAATTCAAAAAACTTATTAGGCAATCATTTGGGCCAACCACCCCCTTTGAGTTTTCTCAAAAACAATTCTGCGGGATAGGGTTATTAGGTCCACGGTTTAGCTAAGGGTTATTGGTGTAACGGGGAGTCGGTTTTTTTCTGAATGGGATGAAAGGATCTCAAGTTAGTGAGGGTGCTTCCATGGTTGCTTGGCGATTATTAAATACGGGCCCCCGGGATGGAGCATGGAATATGGCCGTGGATGAAGTCCTCTGGCGTGGTGTCCAGAAGGGCACGTCTCCACCCACCATAAGGTTTTTCGCTTGGGATCCTCCTACCCTGTCTTTGGGTTACGGACAGTCTGTTGAGCGGGATATCGACATGGAGGCCCTGGAACGTTTTGGGATCCCCTTGGTTCGCAGGCCTACGGGCGGCAGGGCTGTGTTCCATGACAAGGAGCTCACTTATAGCGTTGTTTTTCCGGAAGACCTATGGGCGCGAAACCCAGTGGACAATGTTTTGCTGTCATTGGCAGGGACCCCCACCGTCCCGCTTGCCATCACTCAGAATACTCCCATTCTAAGAGATTATGCATCCATCAGTCTTAGTTTAGCTGCAGGACTTCGCCACCTTGGTGTGGAAGCCACATTAGCCTCCGCTTCCTATCGGGGAAATCCACAGGACCGTTCTGGGTCATGTTTTTCATCGACATCTGCTTTTGAAGTTATGACAAAAGGGAGGAAGATTGTTGGTAGTGCCCAACGCAGGGGTGATGGAGGGATCCTCCAGCATGGGTCAATCCTACTTGACTTAGATGTTGATAAACTCTCTAGTCTGTTCTGGCCCACGAGTGAAGGAGCGCGGGCGAAACTTGTGGACAATCTCAGGGAAAAAACAATCTCGGTTCGGGAGGCCCTCGGAGGACGTCTCGTTAGCTACGATAAGGCCCGCGCCGCATTTGAAGAAGGGTTTCGTGGGCTTGTTGGAGATTTGGCAGTGGGCTCGTTAACAAAAAAGGAGCTGGAAGAGGTGTTCGCTTTGGCAAAAGAAAAGGACGAGGAATTCAAGGTAGAACACCTCGAAAGAGGTCCAAGGCGATAGTTATCCCTTGAATTTGAATGTCGCCTGAAATCCCCTCAGCTAAGGTTGTCCTGTCTTGAATGGGAGTAATTGTTTGCTTATAGAGGTATTAATATCAAATACTTGTTTAGTTTCAAAATAGTTACAAAGAAAAATTAACCCTTTGATAATAATGAGTTATTTCCAATTTCTCATTGAACAGGAACCAATTATGTTTTCCGGGCGTCGCATTTTCTTCTTGTTGTTCGCTCATTTATTTGACAGTCCAAGTAGTGCAGATCTACGATCTTCGTCGAACACAGGGTGGAAATGACGATACTGCTAGAAAGGCAGGAAAGAGGTTAATTGAAGGTCAAAATCATGGCATTTGCCTGGGCTAAAGACGCTGTTGGGGCAGGTGAGCTCCGGCTTGATGTGCCAAATGGGGCAACTGTAGCGGATGTTATGAAACAGTTGTCCAAAGACTACCCTAAGCTTGGTGACCGTTCCGGCGTTCTGACAATTGCCGTTAATCAAGAGTTTGCCGAGTCTGGACACGTTGTCCACGAAGAGGATGAGATCGCGTTGATCCCGCCGATTTCGGGAGGTGAAAATGTTTGAAATCTCCGAGATGCCTATCTGTGTGGATGACCTCCACCGCGTTGTATTGGACTCCGGCCAAGGTGCGTTGGTCGATTTCTTCGGGATTGTGCGTGATCATGCCCGTGGTCAAAAGATTGTCGAACTGGAATATCATGCGTATAAGCCAATGGCCGAAAAAAAACTTCGCCAAATTGGTGATGAGATCAAAGAGCGATGGGATCTCGAAGCAGTGGCCATAGTTCATAGGGTCGGAAGGCTTCAAATTGGAGACACCGCCGTAGTTATCTCTATTGCTTCGCCTCATCGCGCAGAAGCCTTCGCTGCTTGTAAATATGCCATCGATCGAATTAAACAAATTGTCCCAATTTGGAAAAAAGAGACAGGTGAGAACGGTATCGAGTGGGTTGAGGAGTGTGAAGTTAACCCCGAGAGTGCAATTCAGCAGGAATCGCCTCCAGGGGGTTGATCTCCAGAGCGAGGATGTTCTACATTTCTCTGCAATGATTTGGTACCCTTTTGAAGTGATGCGAGCGGGCGTAATTCAGAGGTAGAATGTCAGCTTCCCAAGCTGAACGTCGTGGGTTCGATTCCCATCGCCCGCTCCATGGTTTTGTTGGGTGTTTTCGTTTGGCATTTTTCCAACGGACCTCCTGGCGCGGCGTAGGGTCTATCTTTTAGCCATGTCAAAATTGACGAAAAGACCTGGGCTTGGACCGCTGAAACACGTCTTAACGGCTGCCGGTGAACCCTTTGGTGACCTTCATTTGCATACCCACCATTCGGACGGCCTGGATTCGCCAGAAAAAGTTATCCAACGTGCTGCTGAGCTAGGCATGTCTTATCTGGCTGTGACGGACCACGATACGATTAGAGCAGTGCCTGTTGCCGCAGAGTCAGCTAAAGAATTAGGGATTAGATTTGTACCCGGAGTTGAATTGAGTGCTACCACCGAAGGGGGCGATGTCCACCTTTTGGGCTATTTTGTAGATGTGGAGGACGAGGAGTTTAAGGAAACGCTTTCGATAGTTGAGAACAAACGTCGGGAGCGTGTTCTTTGCATGATTGAAAAACTTCGAGGCCTCGGGGTCAAGGCCTTTCCGGAACGCTATTTTGCTCGCTACTCGAGAGGTTTTACGGGTAGATTGAGCTTAGCTACATACCTAGTGGATGAAGGGCTTGTGCCTTCAAAGGCTGTTGTATTTTCAAAATATTTGGGAAGGGGTTGCCCGGCATACGAGCCGGTAGACGCTCTGACAACGGCTGAAGCACTCCGAGTGCTGCGGAAAGCTGGTGGGGTTACGGTGTTGGCTCATCCAGGCCGGAGCGGCATCGACCACCTCATTTCGCAGCTCATTGAGGAAGGGCTTCATGGCATCGAGGCTTATCACTCTAGCCACAATGAAGCTGATGCGATTGGCTACCAGAGTTTGGCCGAAGCCTCGGGTTTGTTGGTAACGGGGGGATCGGATTGTCACGGCCGAGAGGAGCCGACTCCCCTGATGGGGACGGTGCGTGTGCCGGTGTCGTTTGTTGACGCTCTGAGAGAGAAAGCTACGGAGCTTCTTCAAGACAAAGCGTGAATCCCCCATGTAATTCGAGTTACTCAAAAGCAAAGAGAGGAGAATCTACGTGTCACGTCGGCACCAGATTCAGCGGCAATGGGAAATTGTCCGGTATCTGGAGGCCGGAGGTGCGCTGACACTTGCCGATCTGGCCCAACTAATCAGGATCCCGGAGGATCAGAACGACCAGGCCGACGAATCCGGTAGAGTGAAGGGTGCACCAAAACAGTGGAGTCAAGGTACTCTCCGGCGTGATCTGGAAGATCTCATCGAGGTAGGGTTCCCTATACTTAAGCAAAATCAAGGAGGGGTTCGCTGGCGGTTTCCAGAGGGTTTTCGAAATACTATACCCGGCCCCTTTCCATTCTCAGAGTTGATGGCTCTTTATTATGCCCGTAAGGTTTTTGACGCATTTAGGGAAACTCCTTTTCGGCAGACTTTCCAGTCTCTTTTGATCACATTGGAAAAACTTCTTCCAGCTCCAACACGAGCCTTTTTGGACCACATTGATCACCACTTTGGCCCCTATCTTCCCGCAGTGAAATCATTGTCGATTCATCATCAAATTCTTGAGGAAGCAGGGAAAGCAGCGGATGATCGCCGGTGCGTGGAAATCTTGACACTCCCTCGGGGGAGACAGAGAGTTTCCTGGTTCCGGTTTGACCCATATGGAATCTGGTTTCATATGGGCCAAACTATGCTTATGGGGTATCTACATGAGACCAAAAGCCTAGAGTTGCTTCCACTGGAGTCAATCAGAGAAATCAGGCCGACACGGGATTATTTTCAACTCCCACTAGAAATCGATTTCCATTCGATTTTGGTGGGAACAAGTGGTGATCTCAGTGCCGAGACAGCGTTCGGTGACCCAGTGGTTCTGCGGTGCGTTGGGGGAGCGGTT
This sequence comes from uncultured bacterium, assembly GCA_964437725.1. GTDB lineage: Bacteria > UBA8248 > UBA8248 > JACPRG01 > CAYTIB01. Next base: position 7,357 of record CAYTIB010000018.1, read on the forward strand.
AATCGGGTTCGAGAGGCTGTGGACCGCGGTTGGTTGCAGGGTGCGACAATTGACGGACCCGAAGAAACACGGACAGCTAGTTTGGAAATGTCTAACCGCGGGGATGTCGTTTCACAAGAAGAAAAAGCTGAAGTCATTGTTCGATTCAAGGCATCCGATATGAAATCGGTTCGATTCTGGGTCTTGAGCCTTGGCGGGGGGGCTGAGGTTCTTTCTCCGATGGAACTCCGACGAGCGGTTGCCACGGAGCTTCGATCGGCACAGGTGCCATATGAAGTTGAACTTCCGGCAGACGATCTTCCAGTCGATTAATTGTGGAACACTGGATAACTGTCGAATAACGGGGAAAGTGGGTAAGTCATCCACAGAATCCAATACAGAAGTTTACCTAACATTCCATTTGAAAGTCCGTGCATCACATCTGAATGCCCAGACCAGTCTGGGTTGGATGTACCGCAAAGGACTAGGTGTTCCACAGGATGATAAGACTGCGGTGAAGTGGTGGAGACTTGCTGCCGAACAGGGGAATGCCACTGCCCAGTCCAATCTGGGTTGGATGTACCTCAGAGGAGATGGTGTTCCGCAGGATAATGCCTATGCCCATATGTGGTGGAACATTGCCGCATCATCTGGGGACAAGGATGCGGTTAAAAACAGAGGCGTCGTTGCGAAACGACTGCTCCCATCTCAAATCGCAGAAGCACAGACACTTGCCCGTGAATGTGTCCGTAAGAAATACAAAGGGTGTTGAGTTTGTGTTTTACAGGGATCAACCCCGCAAGTTAGTGATACCCGTCACCGTCAAATGGGGGCGAATCAAAAAGAGTAAGAAGTTAGATGTGATCTGGACACTTGGTATTGCGGGTGCCATATTAGATTAAGTTTACTGAAGCGGTCTATTCTTCGTTGGCATTTCTGCCTGGGAAGGCCTCCCAGAGGTGTGGAATATGGAAGAGAGCATCCTTATTTTGGGTTGCGGCCATTTGGATAAACGCAAGGGAGGGATGGGTTACCATGCGTTTGCGAAAAGAAGTTCTTGAAAGGCTTGCAGCCACTATTGCTAGAGAATTGATGCATTTTGGGTACGTTGAAACCGAAATGTCAGAAGATGAGTTGCGATTCCGTCTGAATGAATGGATTTCCTCAGACTTGCGAGTCGAGGATTCGCTGAATGAGGAAGTACGTGGAATTCTTGCGGAGTTCGAAGGAGAGATAGACCGGAGGAATGTTGAGTACTCTAGGATGTTCGATTTGGTTAAACGACGCTTAGTTCGTGAAAGAAACCTAATTCTTTAGAGGGAACAAATGTTTATCGGGCTAGGCCGGGAAAAGATCAATCACATTTCCAAGCTGTTAATAGAGAAATTGGAAACAGATGACGCAGTGACATTATTAAAACCTGCAAATGATGTACGCCTTCGCATTGTTCGGGTTATAGCGGAGGAACTGCGATTGGAGGAAACCATCGATGACGATGTAACCCGGACCATCCAATCCTATAACCGAAACGTCCCTGAAGGTAGTCCGGAGTGGGAAGTTCTCTATCGAAAGCACTACGAACAGGAATTGATCCGCCGGGGTCTTAAGTAAGATGCGGAATATCTCTTATAGTCACCCTGGGTTTCGCCATGAAGCATGAGAGGAAGCCCTCGCATGCTTAGGGTTGGCCTGACGGGTGGTATCGGGAGCGGCAAGAGCACCGTGGCAAAAATGTTTCAGGATCTTGGTGCTTACTCCATTGATGCAGACCAACTAGGGCGGGAAGCAGAAGAGCCGGGCCGGCCGGCCCTAGCGGAAATTTTAAGGGCTTTCGGACCTGATGTCCTCCATACGGATGGAACACTAAACCGGGCGGTCTTGGCCGGTATCGTTTTTAGCGACCACAGGGCCTTGGCGCGGCTTAATGCGATTGTTCACCCTCGAATTTGGGAAGAGGGAGAAAGGCTTGTGGCTGTCTATGAAGCTCAGGATCCCACCGGAATTGTTGTCCTCGATGCGGCCGTTCTGATTGAGGCGGGTTTTGCTGAACACATGGATATCATTGTCGTCGTGGATGTGGATGAATCGGACCAACTCCAACGCCTTGCCTCCAAAGGTATGGTATCAGAAGATGCGTGCTCTCGGATACGTTCTCAATTGCCGCAGGAGGAAAGGCTCAAATGTGCAGATTTTGTTATAGACAATCGGGGGGCACTGAGTAGCACCTCAAAGCAAGTAAAAGAAATCTGGGATTTGCTGGTTTTGCGAAATACAGCAAAAAAACATTGACAAACAAGATATTTATTCCGTATATTTCCCCGGAGTGTTTGACTAGCCCTCCGGCATTGTTTCCGATTACCGATTGAGATACCGTCGAGCAAGAGAGAAATCCATCACTTGGAAGGCTGACCACAAGCAAGTAATCCTCCGGCGAGTTTTGCCGCCGGTTCCCGACCCTACTCTTATTGACCCAAGAATTAGGTTCGAAACTGACTATGAGTCCCTCCGGGGGATGTCCCCATAAAGATCACCCGTAATTGATATAGAAATCACAATGTCCCCAAAAACAATAAACTCAGGTTCATCGCAAAAAACCGATACACGGAAGTCTAATCCGTCCACGGGATCGACTAAAGGGCAAAGAGCCTCTGGAGGTTCAGGTCGGGATACAGGAGCTGTAAAGGTGGAGGGTGGAGGATCCGACCGAGAAGTTTTGAATCTTGACGATCTTAAGGCGAAAACGATAGGGGAATTAACAGAGATTGCCCGGGGCCTTAGTGTGGTTAGTCCCAGTGGGCTCCGCAAACAAGAGCTGATCTTTAAAATCCTCGAGGCTCAAACCGAAAAGGATGGATATATCTATGGCGAAGGAGTGTTAGAAATCCTTCCGGACGGTTTCGGGTTTCTGCGTGCCCCTAGTTATAACTATCTTCCTGGTTCGGACGATATCTACGTTTCTCCCTCACAAATTCGCCGGTTTGACCTGCGTACGGGCGATACCATTTCCGGGCAGATTCGGCCCCCCAAAGAAGGTGAGCGCTACTTTGCCCTACTCAAAGTGGAATCTGTCAATTTCGAAGATCCCGATGCCAGTAAAGACAAGATTTTATTCGACAACCTAACCCCGCTCTATCCCGACGAACGTATTCACCTCGAGACGGAGTCTAAGAAGAACGGCAAGCCGAGCGTCTCAGTTCGTGTGATGGATTTACTGACACCTATCGGTAAGGGTCAGCGGGGCCTTATTGTCGCTGCCCCTCGGACAGGGAAGACGATGCTTTTGCAGTCCATTGCAAACAGCATTGCTGTGAATCACCCGGATGTCTATCTCATCGTACTCCTCATTGATGAGAGACCGGAAGAAGTCACGGATATGGAGCGAACTGTCAAGGGAGAGGTAATTAGCTCAACCTTCGACGAACCCGCTTCGCGGCATGTTCAGGTAGCCGAGATCGTTATTGAAAAGGCCAAGCGGCTTGTCGAGCACAAGCGTGATGTGGTGATTTTGCTGGATAGTGTTACCCGCTTAGCCCGCGCATACAATGCTATCGTTCCCCCTAGTGGTAAAGTGCTTTCCGGCGGAGTAGACAGTAATGCCCTCCAACGTCCCAAGCGTTTTTTCGGCGCAGCTCGAAACATTGAGGAGGGTGGAAGTCTTACAATAGTGGCCACTGCCCTGATAGAAACTGGTAGCCGTATGGATGAAGTTATATTTGAGGAATTTAAAGGGACGGGTAACATGGAGGTAATCCTCGATCGCCGAATTTCTGATCGTCGTGTTTTCCCATCTATTGATCTCCATCGTTCCGGAACGAGGAAGGAAGAGCTACTATTAAGTGAGAAAGAGTTGAGTCGAGTCTGGTTGTTGCGAAAAGTACTTCAGCCGATGGGTATTGTGGAGGCTATGGAACTTCTTGTGTCTAAAGTAACGGAGACTGAGAGCAACGAAACGTTCCTCGATTCGATGAATACGTAACTGTTTTTAAACACAAATCTTGGTTGGAGTCTGGGGTTTGGTTTTCCCTGTCCTCTGGCCTTGTTTTTTTTTGCATGGTTCGCCCAAAGGGACATATAGATAGATGAATCCGCCGGACGTCGATCGAGTGTCGACCGTCCACCAACCTTTGTGAAGGAACGGGCGATGAAAACCGAAATCCATCCCGAATACCTAGAATGTACCATCAAGTGCGCCTGCGGGACGGAGTATCAGACGCGTTCCACTCGGTCTTCTTACACGGTGGAGATCTGCTCGGCTTGTCATCCCTTTTTTACTGGGAAACAAAAGCTTGTTGATAGTGCTGGCCGTGTAGAGCGCTACCGCGCCCGGCACAGCAAGAAAAAAGACTCCACCTGAGCAAAATCCCCCCTCGGAAGGCAGATTCCGGCGTGCAGGAAGAATTCCTCGGCAAATTATCTGCAATTTGTGAGCGCTCTGACTTTCTCGTGCAGCAAATGGGAAAGCCGGAGTTGCTAGCGGATCGTGAGGCCTACAGGAAAGTGGCTAAGGAGCGTGCCGAGCTGGAGGAAGTTGTCCAGACTTTCCGGCAATACGAAGAATTTTCCCGTGAGCTCAATGAAAGCCGAGAAATTCTGAGGGAGTCACCAGAGCACGAAATGCAGGAGTTAGCAAAGGAGGAAATCTCCAGGTTAGAAACTGAATTGATAAAATTGGAACAACAACTTCGTCATCTGATGATTCCAAAGGATCCGAATAATGAGAAAAACGTGATTCTTGAGATCAGGGCGGGAACAGGAGGGGAAGAAGCCGGGCTTTTCGCAGCTAATCTGTTCCGAATGTATCTGCGGTTTGCCGAGCAGAAGAACTGGAAGGTCGCAATTTTGGAATCTAGCCCAACTGAGTTGGGTGGGTATAAGGAAGTTATCGCCGAGATTCGTGGAGACTGGGTTTACAGCTTCCTACGCCACGAAAGCGGCATCCATCGAGTGCAGCGAATACCTGAGACAGAATCTGGCGGCCGTATTCATACGTCGGCGGTCACAGTGGCCGTTCTTCCGGAAGCGGAGGAAGTGGACATAGCGATTGATCCCCTAGACCTTCGTATAGATGTTTATCGATCTTCCGGGCCTGGAGGACAAAGCGTCAATACAACAGATTCAGCCGTTCGAATTAATCATATTCCAACGGGGTTGGTAGTTACATGTCAGGACGAGAAGTCACAACACAAAAACAAATCCAAAGCCCTAAGGGTTCTGCGGGCTCGTTTGTTCGATGCGGCTGTGAGCGAGGCCGAGGCCAAAAGGTCCGAGGCGCGAAAATCCCAGGTCGGTTCGGGGGACCGGAGTGGACGGATCCGTACGTACAACTATCCTCAGAATCGCGTCTCCGATCACCGTATCAATTTGACCCTCCACCGTCTCGATGCCGTGATGGAAGGGGACCTAGGGGATCTGATTACCCCCTTACTGGCGGCACGGGAGGAGGAGATACTCGAGGAATTCGAGAGGTCAGTAACCGTTGGGAGCCCCTCCTGATCCGTTTGTCCGAATACTCATCAAAACCAACGTTTCGAGATCTGCTTCTCGAAGCGACTAACCGGCTTCGTGCGTCCGGTGCTTCAACGGCGAGCCTAGATGCTGAACTCTTGTTAGCTGAAGCTGCTAAGATGTCCCGGGAATCCGTAATACGGGAGATCGAGACATCTCCTTCCGAATCTATTGTTTCTAAATACTTGACTTTCATCGAAAGACGCGAGAAGCAAGAACCAGTTGCCTACATCCTAGGGCGCCGTGAATTCTGGTCCCTTGACTTTCTTCTGACTCGCTCTGTCCTGGTTCCTCGTGCAGAAACAGAAATTCTCGTGAGTGAGACCTTGCACCGTGTTCCCAGAAGGGGTGCCCGTTTGCTTGATCTAGGGACTGGATGTGGAAATGTTGCCCTGGCACTCGCGTCGGAGGGTGATAATTTCTCGATAGTTGCGACGGATATCAGTGAAGAAGCAGTTCAAATTGCACAAAAAAATGCGATGCAACTAGGTCTTGATAAGCAGGTTTCATTTGTTCAGGGCGATTGGCTCGAACCATTTCTAGCTCTTGAATGTTTTGATGGGGTAGTCTCAAATCCTCCATATATTCGACTACGAGATTGGGACACGCTAGATCATCAAACTCTTGATTTTGAGCCTACTCAGGCTTTACTGGGAGGGGATGACGGGCTTGACGCCTACCACTCTATCATCGAGGACGCACACCGATTTCTACGGCCGTCTGGGTGGTTACTGATGGAGATTGGGATGGACCAAGCGCAGGAAGTTAGGGATTGTCTTCAGGCGACGGGTTGGTATGGACCGTCGAAAGTAATAGGTGACCTAGCCGGAAGAGACCGGGTGGTGGTAGCCCGGCGAACCGGCTAAGCCTGCTGGGGGCCCTCGGTCGTGGATCGAATTGTTATTCAGGGTGGTGTGCCGTTGAAGGGGGAAGTTTCGATCAGCGGGGCCAAAAACTCCGCACTTCCATTAATGGCGGCTTGTTTGCTGACGGAAGAGCCTTGTTATGTGGATAACCTCCCCGTTTTACGGGACGTTGAGAGTTTTTTGGGATTGTTGAAAGGACTAGGAGTCCGTGTCACCTTCAACAATGGATCGGCGGTCCTACAGGCAGACGAGCTAAGCGGTGGCCGAGCCCCCTACGATTTCGTGAGAAAGATGAGGGCTTCTGTGATGGTTCTGGGGGCACTAGTTGCTCGATTGGGAAGGGCAGAAGTTTCGTTGCCGGGCGGATGTGCTATCGGAGGGCGACCAATTGATCAGCACTTGAAGGGACTTGCGACCCTTGGAGCTAATATCCGATTGGCGGGCGGTTATATCCACGCTAAAGCTGGAAGACTTAAGGGCGCACCGATCTTCCTTGACTTGGTCACAGTAACTGGGACGAAGAACCTGATGATGGCAGCCTCGCTAGCCGAGGGGAAGACACACATTCACAACGCTGCCCGAGAACCTGAAGTGGTTCAACTTGCCGAGGCGCTTCAGTCCATGGGCGCTGAGATTTGCGGTGCTGGGACGAATACCATAGAGGTGGTTGGAACTGCGAATCTCAGTGGTTTCCGATCGCGGACTATCCCCGATCGCATAGAGGCAGGTAGTTATCTTTTGGCAGGGGCCTTGACTGGGGGTAAGATCAGCATCCGAGGGGCATGTTCAGAACACCTTGAGGCCCTTATGGGAAAAATGCTGTCTGCGGGTGTCAAGATTGAAGAGGACAACGGTCGGATTAATATTACGGGATCACAGCCAATACGAGCGATAGATTTTAAAACCTCCCCCTATCCGGGGTTTGCCACGGATCTCCAGGCTCAAATGATGGTCCTTTTGAGCTTGGCGAAGGGAGTATCCGTAGTCACGGAGGATATTTTCGAAAATCGTTTTCTTCATGCGGCGGAGTTGCGACGAATGGGAGCAGATATTCAGGTGGAAGGAAGCAGGGCTGTAATCCGCGGAGTAAGTCGATTACTGGGTGCCGAAGTTATGGCCACAGATCTTCGAGCTAGTGCCTCGTTGATCCTTGCTGGACTTGCTGCTGAGGGTAAAACTACTGTCAATCGGGTGTACCATATAGATCGAGGGTACGAACGGATCGAAAAAAAATTATCGGCCCTTGGGGCCCAGATTAAGCGAGTGCCATGAAAAAAAACAAACCGTTGACTCTTGCACTTCCCAAAGGGCGGTTGTTTCAGTCCACCTGGGATTTGTTGCGAAGTATGGACTATGTCTCGTCGGACGGATGGGGGAATGATAGGAGCCTGATCCGGGAGGGAGTAGATTCCCGCATCAGCGTAGTACGCATCCGAGACGTTGATGTTCCAACTTACGTGGAGCATGGAGCGGCCGACCTCGGGGTTGTTGGTAAAGACATTCTCACCGAGCAGGAAAGGACTGTCTACGAGCCACTAGATTTGGGCTTTGGGTTTTGCCGTCTCGTATTGGCTGCCCCTGTGGTGAATGGAACGGTCCCCGAATGGGAAAGCTTGGTAGAGGGAGCACACTTAAGGGTCGCGGCAAAGTTTGTACACGTAACTGAGAGGTTTTTCCGAGAAGAAGCGATCCCGGTGGATGTGGTTAAGCTTTACGGAGCTGTTGAACTGGCTCCCTCATTGGGACTGGCCGATGCAATTGTCGATCTAGTGGACACCGGAACAACTCTTCGTGAAAACGGCCTCGCTGAGGTTCGGGAAATTCTTTGCTCTTCTGCAAGGCTAATTGTGAATCGGGCGAGCCAAAAGACGAAACGTGAGGAGATCGGCGATTTTATCCATAATCTTCGACAAAAGCTAAAGCTATGATCAGAATTGATGCTAGAGATTCACGTTGGCGAAAACATTTAACTAGACGGCGGAGTGCCTGGCGGAAGGGACAGGCTCTCGTGACCCAAAAAACTCGAGGTATTTTAGATGCCGTTCGGGTTGGCGGTGACCAGGCTATCCTGCGGTATACCTCAATGTTCGATGGCGTCGATTTTCCGTCTAGCAGGCGACTTCGAGTTTCTCGTCGAGAAATTGAGGCAGGGATTCGGCGATGTGATGCTGGTGGGATGAGTGCTTTACGTTTGGCGACTGAGCGCATCGAGCGGTTCCACCGGGCAAACCTCCCAAAGAGTATATCTCTCAATCGGCGAGGAGAAGAGTTGGGCCAAAGAGTGTATCCGATTGCGAGGGTTGGTTTGTACGTGCCCGGGGGACGAGCGGTTTATCCTTCGACCGTTCTCATGGCCGGGATCCCAGCCCGAATAGCGGGAGTGCCTGAACGTGTGATGTGTACTCCCCCGGATTCTGAGGGGCACATTGATCCGTGGGTGCTTGCGGCAGCGGATTTAGCAGGCATCACTGAGATTTACCGTGTCGGAGGAGTACAGGCTATCGGGGCAATGGCCTATGGCACGGAAAGGATCCGATCGGTCGACAAGATTGTTGGCCCTGGGAATGCATATGTAGCAGCGGCTAAGCGGATTGTTTTTGGAGAAGTTGGCATTGACCAAATTGCGGGCCCTTCGGAGTTGCTAATAGTTGCTGATAACTCGGCGCGTCCGGATTGGGTGGCAGCAGATTTATTAGCTCAAGCAGAGCACGATCCGGATGCACTGCTTGGGTTGGTCCTCATTGGGAAACGTGCTTCCACTGCGGTATTTGTGGACCGGATCCTTTGTGAAGTCAAAAAGCAACTCAAGAACCTATTGCGACGCGACATTGCGAAAGTAGCTTGGCGCCGAAATGGGATGATAATCGAGACGTCGAAGCTGGCGATAGCTGCACAAATTGCTGCGGAGATACAGCCTGAACATTTGAGTTTAGTTGTACGAAATGGGGTGAGATGGGTGGATCAGTTTGCTTGCGCCGGAGCAGTATTCATTGGTGGATATTCTCCGGTAGCCGCTGGCGACTACGTGGCGGGGCCCAATCATGTTTTGCCAACGGGTGGTTCGGCTCGTTTTTCCTCTCCTTTGGGGGTTGAGGATTTCATGAGGCGAACGAGTGTTGTATCAATGTCCAAATTGGCGTTGGAAAGTGTAAAGGATGCAGCCGCTATCCTTGCAGGGCTAGAAGGCCTTGATGGTCACGCACATTCTTTGAATATCCGATTTCCAAGCAGGGGTAGCAAGCTGATAACAGGTGCAAAGTAAAACCATAAGGGAAAATGCCGATGAGTCGAACGGGCAGAATTGAGCGAAAGACAAACGAGACCCAGATCGAGTTGGAATTGAATTTGGATGGTACCGGTGAAACCGAAGTGAATTCCGGGGTTCCGTTTTTCGATCACATGCTTAATCAGGTGGCGAAGCATGGCCTTCTCAACCTACGTGTACAAGCCCGTGGAGATGTTGAGGTAGATGATCACCATACAGTTGAGGATGTGGGGATTTGCCTAGGCATGGCGCTCCGGGAAGCCTTGGGCGATAAGGCCGGAATCCGCCGTTATGGAAGTGCATTGTCGCCCATGATGGATGCCTTGTCTCGAGTTGCTCTCGATCTAAGTGGGCGACCCTTTTTGCACTACCTGTGTAACTATCCTGCATCAAAAACAGGGAGATTTGATGTCCAGTTGGTAGAGGAGTTTCTCTCAGCCTTCTCGATAAACGGAGGGGTTGATCTCCATGTTGAAGTTCTTCACGGAACGAACGCTCACCATATGGTGGAGTCCGTGTTTAAGGGGTTCGGCAGAGCTTTGCAAGAGGCTGTTTCGCCGAACCCTCGGCAGGAAGGGGTTCCGTCGACCAAAGGTGCATTATGAACATCGTTATTGTTGATTACGGAATGGGAAATTTGCGAAGTGTTCAGAATGGGTTTCGGGCGATCGGTGAAGATGCGAAAGTTGTATCACGGCCGGAAGAGATATGCTTGGCGAATGCAGTTGTTCTTCCGGGTGTTGGGGCCTTTGGGGACTGCATGCGAAATCTTCAGAAGGGAGGCCTGGATAGTATTGTGATTGAGGCTATTAGGTCGGGAAAACCATTTCTTGGAATTTGTCTTGGACTACAAGTTTTGTTTGAGCAGAGCAGGGAATTTGGAGAAACCAAGGGTTTGGGATTGTTCGGAGGAAAGGTTGTTCCTTTCCCAAAGGGGATGACTAATGGTGTTGGCCATCGACTCAAGATTCCCCACATGGGTTGGAATCAGGTTCACCCGAGAGAACCTGAGGCCATTCCGCTTTTCGAAGGAGTTGCCAACATTACCGAAGGCGCCTGGTTGTACTTTGTGCATTCTTTCTTTGTCGATCCGGTTGATGAGGCTATTGCCTCTACCAAAACTGATTACGGGGTAAGCTTTGTTTCTAGCGTGTTCCGAGATAATGTTTTCGCTTGTCAGTTCCATCCTGAGAGGAGTGGTCCGGTTGGCTTGAAAATCCTCGAAAATTTTATCCGTTGGGCGAGAAAAATATAGGGTAGACGCTACCCTACTTCCAATATAACGGTGATCAGGCAAAAGAAAATGCTTATTATTCCCGCCATTGACCTGAAAAATGGACGGTGTGTGCGACTCTACCAAGGGAGGCGTGATCGAGAAACGGTTTTCAGTGGCGATCCGATTGGAATGGCGAAAAGATGGGCCGATTGTGGTGCCAAGCGCCTTCACATTGTGGATCTCGACGGTGCCTTTGAGGGCCAAGGTACTAACCTGCAGGTTTTGGAGGATATTGCCGCCCAAGTTTCAGTCCCTATACAATTCGGTGGTGGAATTCGTGGTGAGGAGAGCCTTCGTCGTGCCTTCGATGCGGGGGCATCGTTTCTTATTTTAGGGACACTACTCTACCGGAATCCGAAGTTTTCTCATAAAGCCCTCAAGGACCACCCAGGTCAGATCATCCTGGGTATAGATGCACGGGAAGGTAAAGCGGCTGTTTCTGGGTGGGAGGAGGGTACGGATATGGAAGTAGTAGATTTGGCAAAGGTCTATGAACCCGAAAATCCCGCCGCTGTTGTGTTCACGGATATTTCTAAGGACGGAGCCTTGACCGGGCCCAATGTAGAGGCAACAAGGGCTCTGGCTCAGAGCTTGACCATGCCAGTCATAGCCTCGGGTGGTGTGTCCTCGCTTGAGGATATATCTGCTCTTTTGCCGCTTGAAATGGAAGGAGTTAAGGGAGTTATCACAGGACGAGCGATTTATGAAGGGTGTTTGGATTTTACGCGTGCCTTGGAGCTTGCCGGATGTTAGCCAAACGAATCATCCCTTGTCTCGATGTCAACGCGGGACGTGTCGTAAAGGGGATCAATTTTTTAAATCTCATAGACGCTGGTGATCCAGTAGAGGCGGCGGAGGCATACAGCAAAGAGGGAGCCGATGAAGTTACGTTTTTGGATATCACGGCTTCCCATGAGGAACGATCTATCATCTTGGATGTGGTGGCAAAGACAGCTGAGTGTGTATTTGTGCCTTTGACCGTTGGAGGAGGTGTTCGAGCGCTTGAAGACATCCGAAAGCTTCTTCGTGCGGGAGCGGATAAGGTTTCAGTCAATACCGCGGCAGTTGAGCACCCTGAGCTTATCGAAGACGGTGCAAGACGATTCGGTAGCCAGTGTATTGTTGTAGCTGTGGATGCAAAGCGAAAGGACAAGGGAAATGGTTCACAGTGGGAAATCTATACCCACGGAGGGCGGGAACCCAGGGGAATCGATGCTTTAGAATGGGTCAAGGAGATAGAGGGGCGTGGTGCTGGGGAGATTTTACTGACGAGCATGGATCATGACGGTACAAAGACAGGGTATGACCTCGCCTTGACCCGGGCAGTCACAGATGCCGTTTCAATTCCTGTGATTGCCTCGGGTGGTGTAGGAAGCCCTGAGCATCTTCGCCAGGGGTTGGTTGAAGGGGGTGCAGATGCCGCTTTAGCCGCATCTATCTTCCATTTTGGCGAGTGGATGGTTTCTTCCGTGAAAAAATATTTGCACGATAATGGTGTCTGTGTCCGGATGTAATAATATCGTGACAAGAGGAGTGTCTAAGCGTGGTTCCAGAAGTGAAATTTGATGAGAAAGGACTGGTTCCTGCTGTGACCCAGGACGATCTAAGCGGTCGTGTTTTGATGCTTGCATACATGAATGAAGAGAGCTTGGGTCTCACTAAGGAAACTGGATACGCCCATTATTTTAGCCGCTCAAGGAATGAAATCTGGAAAAAAGGGGAAACCTCCGGTGACGTTCAGCGGGTGGTTGCTCTTAATTTTGACTGTGATCTGGATGCCGTTCTCTTGCGCGTTGAGCAGCAAGGTGTGGCTTGTCACACAGGGCGGCCCACCTGTTTTTTCCACAAAGCGGATGGCCAAATTGATAAATCCGAATCTTTAGGCACCTGGGACCTTGACTTAATTGTCCGGCGTGTATTTGAAGTTATCGAGTCCAGAAAGGATGCTCTGAAGATCGGTCTGGAGGACAATGAATCCTATGTTCAATCCCTCCTTCAGAAAGGCCAAAACAAGATATTGAAAAAAATTGGTGAGGAATCGTCAGAAGTCGTCGCAGCGGCAAGTCGGGGAAATGGAAATGACATGGTTAAAGAAGTAACGGATCTCTGGTTTCACACACTTGTTCTTCTTTCTTTCATGGACCGAACTCCGGAAAACGTTTTCCAGGAATTGAAAAAGCGTTTTGGAACCTCGGGAATCGAGGAAAAAAAGGCAAGGAAAAGCCAGTGACATTCCGTTGACAAAATCAAGGCCCGAGAATATATTCGTCCTATAGCCAAGTGATTGATTAATACTCATTTTCCGGCAATTATCTCGTCAATTCGGCGGCCCGGTGTTTGTGATGACACATGAACAATCCTTGGTCCCCTCCATTTTGATTTTCCAGCTGATCCTCGGGGGTTTCTACGTATGAGGGTGGGTTTGGCAATTTATAAGCGTGTTACGGTTGCCGACCGATCTTCGAGGCTTCTCCAGTACGTTGTCCCTTTTTGGGGTTGCCCAACTCATTTAGATTTTTGCAAGACCCGTGTGATATTCGGAAAAGAGGCGTCTGTTAAGTTAACGGTCAAATAGGAGGCAGTTCTATCAACTCCCCATCGATTATCTCGGAGGCGGGCGTAGCGGCCCTCGAATTCGATTCTCTTCGGGAACTTTTTGCCAAATTCACATTTTCAGAACCAGGGGCACGGGCTGTTAGCCAGTTGACCGCCATAGATTCTCCGGATTTCACTCGCATGCGTTTCGATCGGGTGTCTGAGTTACGCAAACTGCTATCGGATGAATCTTGTCAGATTTCCGGGTTTAAGGATTTGCGGGACTGGCTTTCTGGTATCAAGGAAGGGGCAGAACCGCTTCCAGCTGAGAGGATTTTGGAGGTAGGAGATGTTATCGACCGCGCCGTTTTCATTCGTCAATGGATTCTAACCGGGGATCCCGAATGCCAGAACCTTCTCTCTGACATTCCAAATTTATCTGATCTCCCTCGGTTGGTGGAGCAAATTCGACGCTCCTTTGAAAAGGACGGCAAGGTTGCCGATAGCGCTAGCTCCGCCCTCAAGAAAATTCGGAATGTCATTTTCTCATTACGAAATCAAATTCGCCGGACCTTAGAATCCAAAATTCAGGGTTGGACAGACTTTTTGCAAGAACCGCTTGTTCTGATACGCCGTGACCGCTACGTAGTCCCCGCGAAGCCAGGATTCCGTAGGGGATTGCACGGGATAATTCTTGACCAATCCGCAAGCGGACAAACGCTCTATGTAGAGCCTCAAATTGTGCAAGCTGAGAACGATCGGTTGGCGGAACTACATGTCGATGAGGTGAAAGAAATATATCGGATCCTATGTGATTTGACCGATAAAATTAGATACCATCAGACGGAGCTCAACGCCCTAACTGCATGGCTGATCGAGTTTGATGTGCAATTAGCGATCGCTCGGTTTTCTGAGGAGTTTGATTGCATTGAGCCGGAAATGACGTGTAACGAACAAATCCGACTAGTCCAGGCTAGGCACCCCCTACTTCAGGAACAGAAAGGGAGGGCCTGCGTCATCCCATTGGATCTTTGTCTGGAGGGGACGAAACGCCAGTTGATCATCACGGGAGCTAATACTGGCGGTAAGACTGTTGCGTTGAAAACGGTCGGGCTACTCATATTAATGGCACATGCGGGTTGTCCAATCCCTGCTGCGGAGGGGACGGCCATCCCTTGCCTGGGAAAAGTTTTTGCCGATATAGGCGATGCCCAGAGTTTGGTCCAAAGTTTGAGTACCTTTTCAGCCCGCCTGACCCACCAGGTAGAATTTTTGGTCGAATCGACTGGTCGTTCTATCGTTCTTCTGGACGAGTTGGGTGCTGGGACGGATCCTGGAGAAGGTTCAGCTCTCGCAGTTGCTTTTTTAGAAGAGTTGGTTTTGCGAGAAGCCTGGGTAATCGTGACCACTCACTATGAGGCCCTTAAAACGTATGGTAATCAAGCTTCTGCAGCATTAAACGCTACAGTTGAGTTCGATAAAGAAACCCTTTCGCCTCTTTACCGCCTTATTCAAGGAGTTGCTGGGAGGAGTTATGCTCTTGATGTTGCTGGAAGACTAGGGATGCCAGGTAATGTAGTGGAACGGGCAAAAGATATAGTTTGCGGGGGCGATCCAAATCTCCGCACTTTGGCCGATCGCCTAGAGACCCGAGAGCAGCGCCTCCAGGCCATGGAAGACGCGATGGATCGGGATCGAAAGGCTGTTAAGTTAGAACTAGTGGAGGTCCGTGAGAAACGTCGTGAATTAACGAGGAGGCTTGAACGTTTCCACGAAAAAGCGGGGCGGTTTCTCCGAGATGCCCGATTGGAGGTTCATAACCTAGGACAAAAGATTCGTTCGGTTGGACGGGGGAAAATAGAAGACGTCTCTGGGGCTAAGGCATTTGCTAAAAAACGAGTAGCCGAATTAGAAAGAGTCCATAACGATATTCTGTCAGAGGTCCCGCAACCGGCAAATCCTGCTGCAATAAAACGTTCTGTCCGTACTGGGGATCGTGTGCGTTCCGAGTCCACTGGTTGGCATGGTATTGTGACTGGAGAAAAAAATAGAAAGGGCGAATGGTGTGTCGAAGCGAAAGGTAAGCGTGCTTGGCTACCAGGCGAAGACATTGTTTTCATAGGACAGGAAGAAAAGCCAAAAGAGCCTATGGACCAAATCACGATCGAGTTAGCCGAACGATCCTCGGTGGATTATGGGGGCCAGGGAGCAATTGAGTTGATGTTGCTTGGAGATCGTGTGGAAGAAGCTGTGCAACGAGTTGACAAACATCTGGACGAAGCGGTTTTGTCAGGCTTGCCGTTTGTTCGAATTATCCATGGTGTTGGAACCGGTGCTCTCAAAAGTGCCGTAACAGAAGCACTGGAAGGTCATCCACATGTGAAGAATCATGCTCCTGCAGAGTCCGATGCAGGAGGAGATGGCGTGACCGTGGTGGAAATTGCGGGCGAACGAACCGCCAGCATGCCCTAAGAGAGGGCAATATTATAACGAGTACGAAGGAATCGGAGACGAAGAGAGTATGAGCTTATATTCCGATGAAATATTGGATCGGATACGTGACTCGTTGGACATTGTCGAGTGGATCTCGCAGTCTGTTGCTTTGAAGAAGGCTGGATTCAACTACAAGGGACTCTGCCCTTTCCATGAAGAAAAAACACCGTCATTTAATGTTCATCCGGGCAAACGGATTTTTCACTGCTTTGGTTGTTCTCGCGGCGGGGACATTTTCAAGTTCCTCATGCTTCATCAGAATTTAACATTTCCAGAGGCAGTAAGAGTCTTGGCAGCAAAAGCTGGTGTTTCACTCCCCGCGATGAGGTCAGAAACCCCAAAGGATGAAGGTGAAAAGCGCAGGGATAAAGAGATTCTTAAAGTTAATGCCTGGGCCGCGAAATTTTATCAAGACGCGCTTCATTCAAAAACCGGCGTTGGTGCTCGAGAGTATTTGTTAGCACGTGGGATCTCGAAAGATTCTATGGAGACGTTTGGTGTGGGGTATGCCCCGACTGGTTGGCGTAACCTTTTTAACCATTTGGCCAAACGGGGAGTCCCTTCTGAATTAATTGTGTCGGCGGGGTTGGCCAAGCAAACCTCAAAGCGAGATGGTTATTACGATGTTTTTCGGAGTCGAGTACTATTTCCCATCCATTCTCCCAACGGAGCGGTCCTCGGATTTGGGGGGCGGATACTGGAAGAAAAACCTGGGCCTGATGGAACTGACAGCGCTCCCAAATATCTTAACTCGCCTGATACAGTTATCTTTAGTAAGAGCCGGACTCTCTATGGACTCCATCAATCCCGTGAGATGATTAGATCCAGTCGCACCGCATTGTTGGTTGAGGGCTATTTCGATGTTATTTCTCTATACCAGAATGGCATTTGTAACGTGGTTGCATCTATGGGCACTGCGTTAACTGCTGACCATGTGCGCGTACTCCGGCGGGAAGGAATATGTGAAAAGATTTTCCTCTGTTTTGACCCCGACGCGGCAGGAGAAGGTGCTGCTCGTCGAGGAGGTACTATCCTTTTGGGGGATTACCAACAAGCTGGTCTTCCTGAAAACTGGCAAACAGGGGAAGAATTCACCAAATTGTTAGGGACAGCAGATGGTACGCGAGGAATGGGTCGAATGGGACTCCAAGTTGTAGCGTTACCACCGGGTGAGGATGCTGATAGTTATGTGCGTGTCCACGGAGAGAAGGGGTTTAATGATCTTTTGGGGAACGCTAAAAACCTTATCGACTATTTGTTGGATCGGGTCTTATCCTCCTGTCCGTTGGAAGCCTCGATTGAGCGGAGAATACAGACCTTGGAGGAGGCTTCCTCATTTTTATCTGGTCAGCGGGAAGCCATTCGTCGGGAATATATTAGGAGGATTAGTCAACGTCTGAAAATAGATGAAGATTTAGCAGAAGGAGTTCTTCGGTCGCGGGGACGTCGGGACAAGCGTATTGATGCGGCCGTAGAGGTGAAGACGCGTACCGAAGCCTTTCCACCGGCGGAGAAGATGCTTGTGCAGTTTTTACTCAACCGGCCAGATTTTGTGGATCAGCTAAAGATATCACCCTCTCTTTTTTCTAATTCGATGCTTGCCGATATTACAGCTGCGTTGGTCGAGTATCGAGATAGCGAGGAGGGTGATATGCTCCAATTTGTACTTTCGTCGTTACGAGATTCAAATACGGAAAACCTTGCTACTGAGTTAGCAATGCTACCTTCGATCGAAGGCGAGGAGGCAGACCGAGCTGTTCAGGACTGTTTAACCCGGATTCGGGGAGATAGGTTGAAGCGCGAAAGTCAGAATTGGGAGTTGAAAGTTAATGAAGCCAAGCAACGGGGAAACGAAGAGGAGGTTCTCACGCTTCTGAGGGAACGCGAAAACATAAGGAAGGAACAGGCGGAGCTTTATTTGGATGTCAAGCGGGTTCAAGGGATTACGGAAGCCTCTTCATCAGGCTAAGGTCTGGGAGGATAAGTAAAGAGGCTGTGGGGAGACGCTTTTGAGGATAAGGAAATTCTCATGTCGAATCAGGAAAGACTCCAGGAGGTAAAGCAGTTAATTGCCGTGGGTAAAGAAAAGGGGTATCTCACCTACGAAGAGGTGAATGATTTTTTGCCCCCGGAAGTCGTTTCGCCGGAACAAATTGACGACATCATGTTGGTGCTCGGAGAGGTTGATGTTGATGTTATCGAAAAAGATTTGGAGGTTCGGCACGGCACGCAGGGAGATACTGATGGTGAGCGGCAAGAGCAGGTAAGGGAATTCCAGGTCGATGAAGCGAACCTGGGCCGAACCGATGATCCCGTTCGGATGTACCTGCGGGAAATGGGTTCCATACCTTTGCTGAGCCGTGAAGGTGAGATCGAGATTGCTAAAAGGATCGAAGAGGGGCAGCAAGAGGTTATTGAAGCATCAATTTCCACCTCTGTTGCCATCCAGGAGGTCGTTCGATTGGGCGAATCGTTACGAAAGTCCCAGGTCCGGGTGACAAGTATTACAAATGCACATGATTTTGAAGAAAAGAGCGAGGCGGAGGAAGAAAAAGAAAAAGCCCGCATACTGGGGCTGATCGGCAAGGTTCGCAGCGCTTACCAGCGAATTGAAAAAGCTAAAAAATCAGAGCCGTCTGCCAACACGATGAACACTATAAAAAGAAACGAAAATCGGATTGTCGAACTGATTAAAGACATAGGACTTAACCAAGCCAATCTAGATCGTTTCAATCAATTGGCTCTTGAAGAACACAAAAAGATTCGATCTCACGATCGTCAGATCAAAGCCCTTTTGGAGGAAATAGATCTGGACCTTCCTGAACTACGTCGGATCTTGCGAGAAACAAAAAGGACTGGACGGAAAAAGAAGGGCCAACACAAAGTTGACATCTTAATGGAGTTTGATCGGCGCATACGGTCTCACCAGCGAAGTATCAAGAAGGCCGAACAGGAAATCGGATCCACGCGTGAAGAACTAATTGAAGTGGTAAAGAAAATTTCCAAGGGGCGGAGGAAAGATAAACAAGCCAAAAAAGCACTTGCAGAAGCAAATTTAAGGTTGGTAGTTAGTATTGCCAAAAAATATACAAACCGGGGACTTCAGTTTCTTGATCTGATCCAAGAGGGAAACATTGGCCTGATGAAGGCTGTCGACAAATTTGAGTATAAGCGCGGATATAAATTTAGTACTTATGCAACTTGGTGGATTCGGCAAGCCATCACTCGTGCTATTGCCGACCAAGCGCGTACTATCCGGATCCCCGTACACATGATTGAAACGATTAATAAGCTTGTTCGTACCTCTCGTTACATTGTCCAGGAGAACGGTCGAGAGCCTACTCCAGAAGAAATTGCCGAACGGATGGATATGCCCGTGGCCAAGGTTCGTAAGGTTCTAAAGATTGCCAAGGAACCAATCTCCCTGGAGACTCCTATTGGAGAAGAAGAGGATAGCCATCTAGGCGATTTCATCGAAGATAAGGGAGTCATCTCGCCATCAGATGCAGTGGTTGCAATGGATCTAAATGAACAAACCTTGCGTGTATTACAGACATTGACACCAAGGGAGGAAAAGGTTCTTAGGAAACGTTTTGGTATTGGCCTGGATAATGAGCATACGCTCGAAGAAGTTGGTCAAGGATTCGATGTAACGCGAGAGCGGATTCGACAAATTGAAGCTAAGGCGTTGCGAAAACTCCGGCATCCGAGCCGAAGCAAACGTTTGAGAAGTTTTTCTGAATAAAATTGCGAGATCCGTAACCGGCGGAAAGGGTAAAATCTCCATCGGTTCGGGGCCCGTAGCTCAGCTGGTCAGAGCCACCGGCTCATAACCGGTTGGTCCCTGGTTCGAATCCAGGCGGGCCCACCAGTTAGATTTTTAAGTTTCGGCTATCATGAAAGTGGTGGAAATTAGTACTTTAGATCGGGTGTTTGTAAAGGGGACTTCTTCATTAAATGTGAATGAGGCAGCCCTTCATTTATGTTCCCTTGTCTAAGAAAGAGCGGGATGGAATCTCGAGATCAACTTCAAAAACTTTGGGAATATCAGGGGCTTGATCGCGAGATCGCTGAACTGGAAAAATGTGTGCTCGCAATTCCGAAAACCATGGAGGCTATCGAGGAAGAGATTAAGAATGCTCGTAGTGAGCAGGTTAGGTTAGAAAATCTCAAAAAGGATCTGGAAAGTGAGCGAAAGCGCCATGAATCTGAAATAGAAGCAGAGCGTGAGCGAATGCGCAAGACCGTGGGCAAGCAAGTCGAAGTAAAGACCAATAAAGAATATAGTGCCCTCCTCCAAGAAATCGATGGGATTAAAGAGAAAATTGATCTTATGGAGACACAAATCCTGGAGGTTATGGAAGAAGGCGAGGTAATGGGAGTTAAGATTAACGAAGGTGCGGCCCAGCTTCAGGAGAGGGAAGGGGAAGCAGATAGCAGGAAGAAGGCGAAGCAAGTGGAGCTCACTGGCCTTGAAGAGCGTCTTACCGGGTTGCAGAACGATCGCAAGTACCTGGCTAGAGACATAGATGACGATTGGGTGGTGAACTACAATCGAATTAAAGCTAGTCGTGGATGGGCAGTCTCTCCCTTGAGCGAGAATTCTTGCGGTGGATGTCACCAGCTTTTGTGGCCCCAGCTAGTTCATGAGATCAAGCATAGTAACGAAATTAAAACCTGCCCCCACTGCATGCGCATTCTCTATGTCGGTGCCGAAGCAGCAAAGCCTGCGGAGCCCTCCTAGACGTGAGCGGACGGAAGTTGCAAACCTCGCACGATGTGGAAATTCTTAAGTCGCTTGCCGAAACCCTAGACATCGATCAGGTATTACAGGACCATCCCGAATGGAGTCGGGATGACCTCCGCCAGGCTCTGGATAGGGGAGCGGACCAGATTGCTCCTATCGACTCTGTCGCAAAAGGAGTTGAAAATGTGACGGAAGACGGAAGGCTTCCTAATTCGGTAATTCTTTTTGCGGATGGAGCTTCCCGCGGAAATCCTGGACCTTCAGGGGCTGGTGTGGTTTTTTGCGACGAAAGGGGCGGCCCTTTAGCAGAAGCTTATTCATATCTCGGTGAAACCACGAATAATGTTGCCGAATACAAAGCGCTACTTTTAGGTTTGGAAACTGCACGGAAGGATGGGGTACGACACGTACGGTTTCATTGTGACTCTGAGTTACTTGCGCGCCAACTGCAGGGCCGCTACAAAGTAAGAAGCCCGAACCTGAAGGGTCTCTACCAAAAGGCTCAGCAGTTAATTAGCCAACTAGATTCTTTCCAAGTTGAACATGTCTATCGGGATAAAAACTCAAAGGCAGATGAACTGGCCAACCGAGCAATCGACGATGTGAACAAGCAAGAATTTTCGAAAACCTGATTTTGGAAGAACCTGAGGTAACGTTCGTGGCTTTCTGTCGTTGAGAAATTAGATTTTGTATGCGGTTTGGAAGGAGATTTGCAACAATTTTCCGGAGGGGGTCATGTAGCCGCCGGCACCACGCGTGCGGGAGGAAAGTCCGGGCTCCACAGAGCAGGGTGGTGGGTAACGCCCACCGGGGGTAACCCTAGGGAAAGTGCCACAGAGAACAGACCGCCTAAGTCCCTGTTTTCGAGGGACCGGTAAGGGTGAAACGGTGAGGTAAGAGCTCACCAGCGGTCCAGGCGACTGGATCGGCTTGGTAAACCCCACCCGGAGCAAGGCCAAATAGGGAAGCGTTTGAGGGCGGCTCGTCCGATGCTTCCGGGTAGGCCGCTTGAAGCTGCGGGCAACCGTAGCCCTAGATGGATGGCTGCAGCCCTGCCTTAGCGTTGGGGTACAGAACCCGGCTTATAAGCCCCCTCCGGTTTTGTTTTTTAATCGAAATAAAATTTGAGTGCTCGACATTTCTAGTTTTTATGCAGGGCTTGCCACTTCGAGATATATCGATCGAAATAGAAGGCTAGGTTGTATTATATGCCCATATTTTGTGTCTCTTAGAAGTGCAATATTGTCGCGGGAATGAAAGTGTTCAGACCCTTCAGAGGGAAGGCAAAGGGTAACAGTTTGGTAATACGAAACTTGTTCTCAAAGATATTCGATCGGTTGGAATAGTGTCCTAGCAATGGATTTTCCGAGAGAAGGGTCTCCGATAACCTGAAAAGTATGTGCTTGCTCGCAGACCATTTGCTTTGCCCGGCCACTAACCAGAAGCAGAAATGCGTTCGAGTGCCCAGTTAGTGTTGTGGTTACGGATTCACCATCATCTATCTCTGCCTTGCTATTGTGCACATCACATTTTAGGAGGAAGTTCCTAGCCGGATCCCTAAGTAAGATGCGGATGTACCCCTTTGGGTCATCTTTTCTACTTTTCAACCGAAGGTAACGTGCCAGTAGGCGCGGTAGTCGGTCTGTCATAAGTGGTATTGCTTGCTCATTTAGCGATTGGCTAGGGTTATCGCTTGCTAATATGTCCCATTCGTGGAGCTGAAGTTCGTAAAAACGGAAGGTGGGAATATCGCTAAGAAGCGCCTCACCGGATGGGTGCCAGAACGGAATACTCGCATTCTCTAAATCGATTTTTTGCAGTTCCTTTTGCAGATCTTTATTCGTGCGCATTAAGTCATGCAGAATGAGATTTGCTCCTCCAGTCATTAGCCGTTTGATTTCCCCGGACCACCATTTAATGAATCCGTTTCGGTCTTGCGCCTGAAAAGGTAAAGGGGCTTCCGAGGTGGTTTTTGCATGTGGATGGTTAAGTGCGACTTGAATGGATTCTGATAGATACTGGGCCGTTATGACTAAGTGAGTAGCAAGGTGAGCGATGGTCCAGCGAGGACAATTTGTTGACTTAGACCAATCTATCTCAGGCAGATTCCGAAGCAACTCATAAACCCGGGCCTCTTCTTGGGGTAATCGTCGAATGGGATCAAACTGAGCCCGCGCTTCGAGGTCCACGAAACTTTCCCAAACGTGGGTAAAATATCATTTTCCCTATCTGACAAGTGAAGCAACCTAGGTTGCTTCTTTCTCTGGTTCAAGTTGTTTCGGTGATTTGACAGGAGCGCAGCCAATAATTGATTCGCACGTAACAAGTTTGGCTAGTTCTTCCTCGCTCATTTCCTCGGCACCCGGAGGCTGCTTGGGAACGATAATAAACCGGCAATCTGCTGTGCTGTCAATGACTCGGACTTCCACGTTTTCTGGAATGACCGTGCCGAATTCATCCTTCAATGTGCCACGTGGATCGACCGCGACCCGATTCCGATAAGCAGTGCTCTTGTACCAGTGTGGTGGATTTCCCAGAAGAGGTCGGGGGTAGCAGGAGCAAAGTGTGCAAACTATGACCCAGTGAACATCATCTGTCTGCTCGTAAGCCACAAGTTCGGTATCATCCATCTGGACCCCGTACTCGATGCATGCCTCTCGGGCGTTTTCCAGGAGACGTTTTTTGAATTCCGAATCCTTCCATGCACGGGCCACAATCTTTCCGCCTAGTACGATATCCCGTGCTAAGTCCTCCTCGATAGAGCGACGCATTTCATCCAAGGTGATAATCCCCTTTTCCACCAGGAGGCGAGTTAGACCTGAAATGCGTTGCTCCCAATACGTCATCTCGTGAGAGGACGTGTCAATTGGTGTTTGGTCATTTATGTCGTAAGGTACTGGCGCATGCCCCTTATTGTAAAGGTACTCCGAAAAATCGGCGGTTTGGTCGTGCACGGGAGGGACATCTGGTTTCTTACCGGAATACCGGAGGGCTTTTTCTTTCTTTTCAACCATAATGGCTTCTCCTCACCACTCACTCGGATATTTTTGAACCCGGGTAAATTTTATTGGTATTTCTCGACAAAGCACCAATCAATTGCCATCTAACCAATGCTCGAAGATGTCGACGTACATCTTATCGTTTTTGGAAATTTCGGGGCAGTTTTCCCCCCAAACTTCCGGATATTCAAAGACGATGCAGTAACAGGGAATAGAGGGTTGACCGTCCATTCCGTAAGCTAATTGCTCCGGATTAGGGAACTCGCCCCGGCAAGTTTCTACAATTCCAGATTTTCCTAATATAAACAAAGGAGTGCGAATATGGCCCCACTCGACTTCACTTAATACTCGCACGCGGTCACCGGGCTTGAATCT
The DNA here is from genome assembly GCA_964437725.1 of uncultured bacterium. Classification (GTDB taxonomy): domain Bacteria; phylum UBA8248; class UBA8248; order JACPRG01; genus CAYTIB01. Next base: position 31,397 of record CAYTIB010000018.1, read on the forward strand.
GGGCGACATTGCCAAAACCTCCTCCCTTTAGGATAGCGTTCAAGGAACGCCAGAGCAATCTAGAAAGTCTCCCGTTAAAATTCTGGCACCTCATCCCTCCTCGGGTCAAGTCCTTAACTGCTTTGATGACTGAAGGGTAGCTAGCGAAAGAACTTACTCCTTTTCCAATACAGCTAATATTAGAGTAAATTTGTTGCTTTTAAGGAGCAGATTTTACAGAATTTGCAGAAGGGTTGTCTTGGTTGTTATCGAGCGGGAAGATTTGTGGTAAACCGAAAACCTTTTGGTTTTACTACTGAGCGATCTATCTTATCCTGATTCGGCTTTTTTTAAAGGAGATGCGGAGCTTTGAATAGCCACTCATTAGAAGAGTTCCTGGCTCACGGGCATTCCCACCGCCACGACGGTCAATCGGTGCACCATAAGGAAGACCGATTGGGTCCTTTCGACGATCGACCCATTCCGGTTATTGGTCGAAATGTTGATTCTAAGAGTCTTTGGCGACATACGGAGGCTAGCTGTTCTCGGAGAGGGTCCAGTCCTCCGGGTGAGATCGATCAAGCGATGAGCAGTATTGCGTCGGTATTAGAAGCCGACGGGTTTCCTGTGAGCATCGCGGAATGTGAGTTACAAATTCCGTTTGGAAATGGTCAACTTGATGGCGAGTGGCGATCCCATCGCTTTCCTGTGACGAACATCGTTCCTGATGGAGGCGCACCTTATTTTGTTTTGGTCGGTGGGAAGGGTGATTCCTCGTTATTAGAGCTAGCCCGTCTTTTTAGAATCCACCGCAATGAGCTGCGGCATGGTGTCCGTTTTGCGTGGTGGGACAGCGGTGACTTTTTAGGGTTTGAGCCCGCAGCGTGGTATAGCGATGCCAATTTTGATTTGCTGCGTAGCCGGTGTTTAGCCTATATGAACATCGAACAGCTTGCAGATAATTCTCTATCTTGGGATAAGCCTTGCGCAACGGCAGAGCTTGCTGATTGGGCAAGTTATATTCTCGAACGCATAGCAGGGAAGGGAGTAAAGCCGACGGACTTGCACGAGAAAGCAGACGGTAGTTTTCTTAGCTTGGGATTGCCCTCGTTTTCATTTTTTCCGATAACTAATGCCGTGACCCTAGATGAGATGGATCGAAACCAATTAGCAGAAAGAACGGCTTTTCACGCGAATGCCCTTTATGATCTTTGCACTTCTCCTCGCGCTCCTTTCCGCATGATGTCCGTTGCCGAAGCTTTTTGGGAGGAGCTCCTGCGTATTTATGAGGAGGTTGGTGCTACTTTCAACTTCGGGGAGATTCGAGAAGCAATCAAAGAGTTCGTAGTTGTTCTCGACGATCGCTTAGCAAAAGACTTCATGCTGTCACCCCTCGATGCGAACCGAAAATATATGGACATATGCCACCTGATTAACCCGATTCTTTACACGGAAACTGGACCATTTGGACGAGACATTGGAGGTAATCGAGGAAGACTTCCGGGTCTCCGCCGAGCGCTAACCTTGAAAGAAATGGATCCTGGTAGCGTGGGAGAGAAGCGCCTTCTTATGAAGTTGCTACAGGAAAGCAATCGCATTTGTTCCACAATTTCTCAGGCCATCTTAGTTGCCCGCCGCGACGATTAACGGAACACTTAAATATTTATATATGGGATGATTTTTTGTTCTGGGGAAAAACAAGGGCCCTGGGATCTGAATATCCCAGGGCCCTTATCTTTTCATTCATTGGCAGGGAAAGTAGTACTTACTGCACCTTATCGCCCAAAGAGGCTTTAAGGGCAGGCCACTGCGGCAGGAATTTATTGGTGTACATATTCCCTGTAGGAACACGCCTCTTAAGCTTCAAGAGTTTCGTCATCGTTGTGACGGTATTGTCCATCTTTTTGTGTCCCATATACCCAAGACCATGATGCCGAGTTCCGTCGTCCCACAAATACTCAATCATTGTCGCGAAGTGATCGTGAATGATCGAGGGACTCATCCCAGGTGCGTGCTTTCTGAAGCCATTGACGGCCTCGTCTGCATTCAACATTGACCATGCAAAAGCTTCCATTAGAGCGTGCACGACGTTTTTTATCATCTTGGGTTTTGCACTAATGGTGTCTTCTCGGGCGATGACCGAGTTATTGTAGACCTCGACACCGTAATCACCTAAAGAGAAGAACCGAATGTCTTTACCCATTTTCCTGGCTTTGGGGATGGCAGTTGGCAACTCAGTAGCAAACCAGAGAGCCGCATCGGTGTTGCCCTTCAATAAACTGGGAAGAACCGCCCCGTAACCCATGTCAACCCATTTTACTTTTCCCGGGATTTTATTGATTGCCGCAAAAGCTGGCCAAACTATCCGCACAGCATTTCCTTGGGGAGATCCAATCTTAACATTCGCCAGATCTTGCGGTGTTTTGTAGGGCTTGTCACTCATGAAGGCCACGACCATGATCGTCTTGGCGTGAATGACACTCAGGGCCTTGACCGGTAAGTTACTGTTGGCTCGTCCTGGAACCAGTGAGGCAATGTCAGCGAAA
>CAYTIB010000019.1:0-15851 GCA_964437725.1 uncultured bacterium
CTTGGCCATGTTGTATAAGGTTTATGCGCAGTGGATAGAAGACCCAATAGGAGAAGCCAACTCAGGGTTTGCTGACAGGATGGATTTGGCTGTGAATTTCAACGACTAAAAACAGTAAAATTGAGCAAGTTTATGCACAAATTATGTATTTATCTGGCAACCGAATATTTAACTTATTAATAAAACAAAGTAAAACAATAGGTTACAGGGCCATTAATTTAAGTTACTTGTATTCTGTTTGCATTTTGGTCAGATGAAGGTAGTCCTCTCGCACAGGGCTGAATACATCGATATTGATGGCGGGTTCGTTACCGAGGACGTTGGCGAAGTGGATCACATTCGGAGGAATAACACAAAGTCCTCCTGAACCCATTTCGTGCACTTCATCGCCGACCGTGAAACGCACCCGACCTTGGGTGATATAGGCCAACTGCTCGAATGGATGACTGTGTGGGTTGGCTTCCATCCCTGGCTGGAGTTCGTTGAGCACCATTAGCGTGTGCTTCGATCTGAACCCTTTCCGGCGAACCCCGAGTCGAACCTCTTCCCAAGGTAAGCTCTCCCAATCATACGTTTCCATTTTCTTGCAAAGCCCCCAGTGACGAATTGTGGTAGAACCCCGGGTCTAATTGACCGGAAGCTGATAGATTCCGTTTTTGTTTCCTGGTTTTTTTATCCCAAGTTGGCCATTTCCCCGCTGATACCGGGTGAATTCACTAAAAAACCTTCCTCGAGAACGCCTTAAGGTTAACCTCCGATGGGCTAGATGGCAAATTTTAGTGACGCGATTGGGTAGCAGAATCTTCGGTTTTTACTAATGCATGAAAAACCTTGACGCAGACATGCATTTGAATAAATAAGAGGCAGTCGAATCTCATTGACCCTGCTGCATGGGTGACTTCCTGTCTGCCCTCCGACCCATGCGGTGGGGTCTTTTTTTTTGTCTCGAATTTTTCTTTAAGTATGTTTTAATCTACTCTTACTTTACAAACCGGAGGATAGTACCCCCTGTTCAATTTGCCCTCCGGATTATTCTCTTGTCGTTCTCGTTGGATAATAGTGATTTTGTTCTCTTTTTTTCAACCATACTCAAAAATCGGAAAAAGAATATGCCAAAAGTGGCTGTGAACGATATTGATGTGTATTACGAGGAGCGAGGTGAGGGTGCTCCCCTGATGATGATCATTGGCCTTTCCGGGGTTGGGGCTGGATGGGGACCTCAGATTCCCTTATTTTCGGAGAATTATCGGACAATAGTTCCCGACCATCGAGGAGTTGGAAACTCTAGCCACCCCTCAGATGGTTACACAATCGATCAACTTGCGTCTGATATGGCTGAGGTTCTTCGAACCATCGGTGTGTCGTCTGCTCATATTATGGGTTCTTCGACCGGCGGAGCAATCGCACAGGTTATGGCATTAGATCATCCGGAGGTTGTTCAATCTCTAACGCTTGTAACGACTTGGGCAAGGGCGGATGCTTACTTCGAAAGGTGTTTTGGAGTCCGAAAAAAAATTCTGAATGAAATGGGTCGTGAGGCGTACACGCGTGCCTCCTCCACTTTTCTTTGGTCCGGAAAGTACATCCGTGAACATGCCGAAGAACTGGAGAGATGGGAGGAAGGAGTCCTCTCTGGTTCGGCTGAAATTGATATTATGAATAAGCGTATCGACATGATCGTTGAACATGATCAACTCGACAGGTTGAAAAAGATCGATAAGCCCACGTTGGTAGTAGCCGGACGGCAGGATATCTGTACACCTTCATTTTACGCAGAAGAAATCGCTGCTGCTATCCCTGGCGCGGAGTTGATTTTACTAGATGGAGGACATTTTCTTTATCGGGAAGATCCGGGTCCTTTTCATAGATGTGTCGATAAGTTTCTCGCTAGGATCGGGTAAATAATCGCAGGGCATGGTATCCTGCATCCCATTAGCTTAAGAGCAAGAATTTAGTTGAGTTAAAACGAACCGGAGAGGCGTTCGTGGGTTATTCAGTTATTGGTAAGTCTCTTCCTCAAGTAAATAGTCCGGAGAAAGTGTCTGGCGAGGCTCTCTACGTCCATGACATCAAGCGACCACGTATGCTCCACGCGAAGGTCCTCCGCAGTTCACATCCCCACGCTCTTATCCGAAACATTGATTTTTCTAAGGCTCGAAAACTGAGAGGGGTCAAGGCCGCGGTCTCCTTTGACGACACACCCGGACTTCCGTGGGGACCTATTTATAAGGAGCACTACATTTTTGCGCCAAAAAAGGTTCATTATTTTGGGGAAGAGGTAGCAGCTGTTGCAGCCGTGGACGAGGAGACAGCCGAAGAGGCCCTTTCCCTCATTGAGGTTGAATATGAAGTCCTTCCGTCTGTGTTCGATCCAGAAGAGGCTTTGGTGGACGGGGCCCCGCTGATACATGATGCATATCCTGGTAATCTGGCGCGACATATTCAGATCGAAAGAGGAGACATCGAGAAAGGCTTTAAAGAAGCCGCTGAAGTGCATGAAGACGTTTACGAATCGCCCCATCAGTTTCAAGCCTACATGGAGCCCATCGGCACCGTTGCGGAAGTGGATAGTGCGGGTCGACTCACGGTTCATGCTGCAACCCAAAGCATCTATTTTGCCCGAGAGCTACTTGCCGAAGCCTTAGGGCTGCAACCGTCAAAAATTCGAATTGTGCAACCCTATATTGGTGGTGCGTTCGGTGGTAAATTGACTGAAGACCACAACACTCATATCGCTTCCTTTTTAGCTCTTCATACAAAACACCCCGTTCGATTGATGAACAATAGGCTAGAGGAATTTCAGGCTTCACGCCCTCGGATGCCTGCAAGAGTTTATCTTAAAATGGGGGTTCGAAAAGACGGCACGATTATAGCCAAGGATACCCGTATTTATGGGAACAATGGCGCCTACAGTTGTCTTAGCTTGGAGGTGATCTTAGTTACGGCTAACCGCATGGATTCCCTCTATCGTCAGGAAAACGTGCGTACTAATGCCTATTTGGCCTATACAAATTTGATTCCAACCGGTGCTTTTCGTGGCTTTGGTAACCCCCAGATGGCTTTTCCACTGGAAAGCCACCTAGACGTTTTAGCTGAAAGACTAGGGATGGATCCAATCGAAATCCGGATGAAGAATACCATAAGGACAGGAGAGACTAGTGTTCACGGTTGGTATATGGGTAGTTGCGCTGTACAGGAGTGCATTGAAAAGGCGGTAGAACAAATAGGGTGGGTCGAAAAAAAAGCAATGCCGCAGGATGGAGAGGCGGTTCGACGTGGTGTTGGGTTGGCCTGTGGAATTCACGTCAGTGCAAATCGGCAGCTAGCTGATTGGGATGGCTCCTCTGTAGCTCTCAAGGTCAATGAAGATGGAAAGGCCACATTGATTTCCGGAGAGGGGGATATGGGGCAAGGTGCTCACACCATGATGGCACAGATTGTTGCTGAGGAATTAGGGATTACACCGGCCGATGTGACCATCAGCACCCCTGACACCGATTCCACACCTTTTTGTTTCGGAGGGTTTGCGAGCCGTCTCACTATGCTTGCAGGTAATGCTATCAAAGAAGCGGCTCAGGAGGCCCGCGCGCAGCTTGTGGAGGTTGCAGCGCATAAATTAGAAGCAGATGTTTCAGACCTGGAACTGGTAGATGGATCTATCGCTGTCCGAGGTGCACCCGAACAAAAAGTGACTCTTCAAGAAGCGGCTAAAGGAGCCATCTTTCGCCGTGGCGGTCAGGGGATATTTGCTCAAACTACTTGGGATCCGCCGATGACGGTTATGGCAGATAAGGAAACATTTTATGGGAATGTTGCCCCAGCTTATTCGTTTGTTTGCATGACGGTTGAGGTTGAGGTTGATACAGAGACGGGGCAGGTGAGAATAATTCGCTTGGTGGCTGCAGATGACGTGGGGAAAGCACTGAACCCACTCACAGTAGAGGGTCAGATCCACGGAGAGGTAGCACAGGGGGTAGCTCTGGCTCTTCATGAGTATGTAGTCCACGATGGTGGAAGGATGCTGAATGGAACGCTTTCAGACTATGGAATTCCCACTGCCGAATGTGTCCCTATGGTTGAGAGTATTCTCATCGAGCCGATTGATCCAAATGGACCTTTTGGCGCGAAGGGTTGTTCAGAAACCGCTTTGGTTCCAGTTGGCGCGGCTATCGCCAATGCCATTTATGATGCTGTCGGCGTGCGAGTTAAACAGCTTCCTATTCGCCCTGCTGAGTTGTTGAAGCTTCTTTAGTTATTGACGTTTTGGTCTGGTTTGCCAACTCGTTGGCTGTTAGTACGTTCTTTGTTGAAAGCACATTGTGAGTGTAGTTTGGCTCGGTAATTTTCCTTTTTGGGGGATGCAAAATGGGTGAGATTGTTTCAGCCTACGCCGCGTCGCACGCACCACAGATTCTCGTTCGGCCTAAGAATGAGCAGAAGGAATGGGTTGACGCGGTACATGGTGGGTATTATCGGTTACGTGATGAATTAAAGGCACTACAGCCTGATGTGCTAATGGTATTCAGCAATGATCATATGGAGTCTTTTTTTGCAGATGGTTATCCGACTTTCGCCATTTTTACGGGCGAAACTGTGTTTGGAACGTTCGGAAAGCAATACGATAAACACTACGATGTGCATGTACCGTTAGCAGGCGCACTTTTCGAACATTGTATGGAAGCGGAGTTCGATGCGACGGTTTGTAAGCAGGGCTCTATGGGTCATGGTTTTGTGGTTCCCCTTCACTTTATCTTAAATGATTTGGACATACCTATTATTCCCATTTTTATCAACGCGTATGCTGTGCCGCAGCCAAAGCCTTCCCGTTGTTATGCATTCGGTCAGGCACTTGCTGATTGCGTTGCAGAACGGCCCGAAAGAGTAGCTGTTCTCGCGACGGGTGGTATGAGTCACTATCCAGGGACTGAGAAGTATCCCCATCCCAATCACGATGCAGACCGGGAATATCTTGAAATCCTAACTAGTGATCGAGCACCTGAGTTTGGAAAACTTACATCGCAGGATTTAGATGAGACTGGTAACCCTGAGCTACGGTCCTGGATTACGGTTTTAGGGATGATGCGAGGTCGTGCGGCTGAATTGGTAACCTATCAGGCGAGTTGGCATATTGGATTTGGTGTGATCCGGTGGCCATTGAATTGAATGACTATGTAGGAGAAGACAATGGCGTTCTGTGCTACCCCTATTCATCCAGATGCTAGTTTAAATAAAATTTTCAATAAGATTATGCACGACGAGAGTTTCCGAATACTTTTCGTCGAAGATCGTGATAAAGCTGTTTCTCCTTTTAAGCTAACTGTCAAAGAACGCGAAGCCCTTGATACCCTCAAGCCAAACAAAATCGTGGAGTATGGAGCACATCCTATGCTTGTAGTGATGGCCCTTTGGCGGATGGAGTTGGACGGGCTACTTCCCTCCTATACACCCTATGGTGTCCCAAAATCCACCGACCCAGAAGATCCGGAATACACATATTATTGAGTGAAATCTGTTACAGATGAGTGCTCGCACGTATTAGGCTTCGATTTGACGTTGATTGATTTTGTTATGTTGAAGGTTTGGACTCGACCGGAACAGACTTAGTTTCCATTTCGTTTTGATTGCGCCTCCCAAGTAGTAGTGAAAATATGGATGCTACCGATAGTAGAATTGCACCGATCAGGAAAGCTTTGTCATAACGTCCAAAACGGTCGTAAACTATCCCTCCTGTAATCGGACCAAAGAATGAACCGACATAGTGGAAAAATATAAGGTACCCATAGAGGGTTCCGAAGGATTTTGGGCCATAAAGTTCTCGGGTAGTTGCTGATGTGATGGGATTGGAAGAGAACATAACGAACCCATACACTACCATGAAGATGTAAAGTGAAACTGGGCCTTCGGAGAACATTAGAATTAAAAAACCGATTGCGCGAATCGAATAGGACAGGAAAAGGAAAAGTGCGCGATTCCATCTGTCCGACAGCCAAGCCATGACGATCGTTCCAGCGATACTAATTCCGCCGGCAACCCCGAGGATGTTTGCCGCCGTCTGATCGGGTATTCCCAGTCCAATGGCAAAAAGTGGAAAGTGGAAAAACAAAAGAAAATCTGTGAACCCACATGCAAAATATGTCCCGGACAATAGCCAAAAGGTTCGCATCCGAAGAGCGTTTTTGGGTGGGATGTGGGATGTGGTGTCCTTAGAGCAAACGTCAGAAGATCGTTTGTTCTGATGTTCTTCATTTGAGTCGTGATTCCGAATCAGAAGAAGTAGGATTGGAATGACGACAACCAAGAATGCTGTACCTATGATCCAGAAAGCTGCCCGCCAAGAAAATTGCAGAATGAGAAACTGGGCTAAGGGGGTAAAGACCAAAGCCCCGGCACTAAAGCCAGAAAAGGCAATACCCATGGCCATTCCGCGACGCCTGGAGAACCATTGAGCTATAACGTTGCCGACGGATACAAGCGAGGCTAGGCCGTAGCCCGCTGCCATAATAGTACTGAAGGTTAGGTATACGATAGTAGGTGAATTGGCGAATCCGGTCAAAATTAGCCCCACCCCCATCAGGGAAATTCCGAGGGTAATGGTTTGAGCTGCTCCTGTACGCTTGATGATTTGTCCGATAATGATTTGGCAAAGTGCTATGGTGACGACGGCGACTGAAGTAACAAGTGACAGATCTGTTCGGTCGACTCCGAATTCCGCCAGTAAGGGTTTAAAAAAAACACCGAACCCATGCCAAATTCCCGCTGCGCAGAAAAGCGCGGCGAACCCACCAACTATGACGGCCCAGGCACGAGCGGGAATTTTCGGATTAGGTTTCTGATTTTTTTGGTTTACTGGCAAAAAAGGCCTCTGGTGAATTTTGACAGGGTTACTTCTGGAGGATGATAAGAAAAGGGTTCGTCTGTCGCTCTTGTCGAATGGTGGTTTGAGGGCCATGTCCGGGGTAGACCCTCAGGGCATCATCTAAGGGAAGAATCTTGCTTTTGAGCGTTTCCATTAGTGTTTCATGATTGGAACCGGGCAGGTCTGTTCTTCCAATGGAACCCGCGAAGAGGACGTCGCCCCCGATTAGCATATCCGGGAATATGTACCCTAGGCTTCCTGGACTATGACCGGGCATGTGAACTGCGGTGAATGACATGGTTCCTAACTGAAATTTGTCCCCCGGTTGAGGGTGATGGGTTACCCGAGGAGGTTCGATAGGCCCGAAGCTATAATCTGATGCAGTTTGTTGGAGTTTTTCCAAAAGGAACATTTCGTCTTTGTGTATATAAAAATCTGCTCCGGTTTCTTGCTGTATTTTCCCAACCGCCATGATGTGATCAATGTGGGCGTGAGTGTTAATGATTCGAGTCAGTGAGAGTTTATGTTGTTTTAAGGCCGCGAGGAGTCGATCGGCTTCGTCCCCAGGGTCAAATAATATGGCTTCGCGTGTATCTTCGTCACCTAGGAGGTAGCAGTTTTCTTGGAATAGACCAACAGTTAAACATTGAAAAATCAAGAGCCACACTCCTTAAAGGTTGGCACGTTTCTGTTCACTTTCGTGGGTTGATAAAACTAGCCAGATGAGCACGAGTCAAACCTGAATCACCGGGCACTATCGGCGTCGAACATAAAGAGTGTGCGATTCTACCAGAGGTGATCAGATCGGCACATGTTATTTGAAGGATCAATTTTAGAAAATACATAAAAAAGCAGAAGATTACTAATAGTGAAAACTGTGAAATAAATACAACCTAGGAACTGGTCTATCACAAAAATTGTTTTGTTGATAAAAATCTTCCTCATATTTTTTTCATGTTTTTCATACTAATCCTATCGGTTTTTTCTGAATCTGATGTGTCACAGCGCTTTTGATTTCATCGATTTCATGTTTGCAAATTTTTAATAAGGAATTGAAAATATTGCTGTAAATAATAGGGTTAATCGACTCCTTGTAGTTGACGAATTTTTTTTGAAAAGAAATAAGAGGTTTCAATGTTTCCGGGTTTTTTGTATTCAAACTTCAATTAGTTAGTCTTGTCGATAGAAATTATTGTTTGGTTTTAGACAAGGTGAAATCCATATGAAGCGCCAAATCAACGAACATATTCGGCTTGAGGTGGAATCATTGGCCTACAAAGGATGGGGGGTTGGCAGAACGGAAGGGCAGGTTGTCTTTGTTGAAGGGGGATGTCCAGGGGATTTGCTCGATGTGATAATTACAGGGGTTCGGGACTCTCACCTTTATGGGCAGGTAGAGGAGGTTATTCATTCCGGACCCGGCAGGCGTACGCCTAATTGTTTGATCGCCTCCCGTTGCGGAGGTTGTCAATGGCAGCACGTTGACGAGGATGTTCAGCACAATCAAAAAATAGCGATTTTTCGGGACTTGCTGCAAAGGATTGGCGGGTTGGATCTGAAGAGTGCGGGGAAACAAAAAATTATTACAATGACTGCTCCTAGGGGGAATTCTTTTTCGTATCGAACACGGTTGCGTGTTGCCATTCTTCCCAAAGGCCCAGCTTTACGGATGTTAGGGAGCCAAGAGAAGATTCTTATTCCAGGATGCCCTGTTGCCGTGGAACCACTAAATCATTTGATAAAAGAATGGACTGAAAGAACTCCACCGTGGTTTGAATCAGGAGATTTTCATGAAGCAGAACTAACCTGGTATGAACAACCAAAAGCGGTTCAGGTCAATCTGATAGCCCGTCAGCGCAAAAGGGTGCACCTCCCAAGAAACAGTCAGACAACAGGTGGGGTAGGGGTTTACTTTTCCCTTAATGGATGTTGGCCAGGGGGAAACCCACCTCGTCCATTGTGTGGATTAGAATATTACACCTATTCGATCCCGGGAGATATTCTAGGACGTTCCGAACCGATCCTGATGGATATGGGTCCGGGAGATTTCATCCAACCCAACGGGATGGAAAACGCCGCATTGGTGAAAGCTGTTTTGGATCTTTCTCAATCTTTAAAGTGTCTCCGAGTGCTAGACCTTTATTGTGGTGTGGGAAACTTTTCTTTGCCATTGGCACTTATGGGAGCCCAGGTCTGGGGGGTGGATTCGTCAGTAAGTTCAATCCAAAAGGCTACCTATAATGCAAAAAGAAATGAGATCGAAGGTTGCGATTTTCAGTCTCTCACGGCGGAGAATGCCATCAACAGGTTCGTAAATAGCAAAGAAATTTTTGATTTGGTGCTTATTGATCCACCGAGGTCAGGGTGTATGAACATACTGGAAGGATTAGTTCAGTTGGATCCGAAGAGAATTGTGTATATCTCTTGTAATCCCGGGACTTTTGCAAGAGATCTGAAAATCCTCTCAGGTTTAGGTTATACCTTGTTGGGGTCCCGTTTGGTGGACTTGTTTCCTCAAACCTATCACATAGAATCTGTGAATTTACTTGCTCATTCAACTCATTCTGAAGCATCTTAAAAAAGGCGGCTGAAGGGGCCAGATCTTTTCAGGTCAATCGATGTGGTTGCTGAAGAAGGAGAATTACCCGTGGTTCATCACCCTCGTCTCAGGCATCTTGAGGCCTATCCTACTGAGCAAAATGGAACTCCTGGGATCTTTCTCCGCGATCCTGTCCGGTATACGGAGAGCACACTCTTTATTCCAAACGGACTGGTTCCGTTGCTTCAACTGATGGATGGTTCTCGATCGCTTGAGGACATTCAAACGGAAGTGATTCAAAGGTTCAATCGGGAGATTTCTTTAGAGGAACTCGGTCAGTTGACTGAGACCCTGGACCGAGGTTATTTCCTCACTTCAAACGCTTTCTTGATGCATCAAAAAAATATCGATAGAGAATTTATTGGTTCGCCTCTACGCAGGCCTTATTTGGCTGGCCGGGCGTATCCTGCTTCGGCGAGTGAGTTGGTGAAACTTGTCGATGATTTTTTTGTCCACCCAAAAGGCCCGGGTCGGCCTGGTTCGGACCACCAGAAAAGTTGTCCCGCGGGAGTTGTTATACCTCATATAGATTTTCATCGTGGTGGACCGGTTTACGGCCATGCCTACAAATATATTCTCGAAGCCGAACCTGCCGATACCTACGTGGTGTTGGGGACAGCACATATGGGAACCGAAAAACCCTTTGCTTTGACCCGGAAGAATTTCGATACGCCTTTTGGACCTATTCCGACAAACCAGGAGTTTGTGAGTGAATTGGCCGACGGATTAGACGGTGATTTTTTTCTGGATGAATTAAGCCATAGGGCAGAACATTCAATTGAATTTCAGGCAGTTCTTCTAAGGTGTTTGTTCGGCTCCGAACAGGAGATTTCCATGGTCCCGATCCTATGTGGATCGTTACGTGATTTTATTCTGCAGGGGAGGTCTCCAATGGAAGAGGTTGGAATCGGAGATTTTCTGCGTGTTCTTAGCCGTATTCTCTCCAGTCGGAAAGAGAAAGTTTGTGTGATTGCTAGTGTGGATTTAGCCCATATTGGTCCACAGTTTGGCGCGTCTGAACTAGTGGATGAGGTGATGCTAGACGATACGAAAGAAAAAGATCGGAAAATGCTCGCAGAGGTTCGGAAAATAGACCCCGAGGGATTTTTTTGGTTCATTCAAAACGAGCAAGATCAGCGAAATGTCTGTGGACTTACACCTATCTATACCATGCTCCATATGTTGAAATACCCCGAAGGTGTTACACGCTCAGCTCAACTGCTGAAGTATGATGTTGCGTCTGACCCTCAAGGAGCCGTGACGTTTGCTAGTTTGGCATTTCACTGAGTTTGCAATATTGCTTCGTAGGCTTGAAAGAATTGGATGGAATTGCTAGGACCTATGAGGGGACTAATGGCAAACAGCTAAAAGGTTACCAACTATGTTCTTCGTTGTTGGGAGATAAGTTTTTATTAACACAAGTTCTTAAGGGAGGAGATATATTGTGAAGAAGCTGGCTTTTGCGATGGTGATCGTATTGGTGGCCGTTTCCCTGACCGGTTGCCGGACCATTGGTCAGGACTTCGATCAACAGGTCATTTCAAGAATTGAAAAAGGGAAAACTAGCAGGGCCCAGGTCCAGGATTGGCTTGGTGCTCCATACGAAAAAGGACTTCAGGGGAAGTATGTAATCTGGACGTACCGATTCATTAAAGCTTCTATGCAGGATGAGAACTCAAAGGAACTAACAATTTGGTTTGAAAAAAATGGGCGGGTCAACACGTTCTCTTACACTACAAATTTTGCACCTTGGCAGGTTTCAAAATAACCATGAGGTTTCTCATGTTTTGATAGGTCACGACGGGTGGCCAGGGCATGGGGCATTTGGTTAAAGAGATTCTGGGGATCTCCAGTGGTTCGTTGCTGTTTACTAAAGTGCAGTATTCGTGTACTAGGAAGAGATGTGTCTGGAGCCCGTGTTGTTGCTGAGCTCCTTTGAACTAGGTTTTGATAGGCGACAGGGATTTGTGTCATTTTCCCCTTGCGCGGGTTTATTTGTGCTTGATGCTTAGTGTTGTTTCCTTCGCTTGGTCGGGGATCTTGGTCAAGTATTGTGGCCTTGCCTCATCCAACATTGCTGCTGGCAGGATGGTCCTGTCCGTAGTATTAATGGCTCCGTTCGCCTACCGGCCTTCAATCCAAGCACTGAAAACCCTTAGCACTCGCCAAAGATTCGTGTTAATTCTTGCTGGTCTGAGTCTAGGGGTTCATTTTGCTGTTTGGATGGCATCACTAAGCTATATCTCAGTGGCTAATTCGGTGATTCTTGTGACAATGAACCCGATATTCGTTTCTTTGGGCTCCAGGTTTTTATTAAAAGAGCCGCCCTCCCATCGGACTGTTGCCGGCTTGATCATTGCGGGAGCTGGTGCAATTTTTGTTGCCTGGTCGGATAGAGGAGGAGGCGACCATAGTCTTTGGGGAAATTTTTTGGCCTTGCTAGGGGCTGTTATGTTTTCCGTGTATCTTCTGGCAGGAAGACATCTGAGAGGCGAAATTTCAACTGTTGCCCATGTCTTTCCAATTTATTCTGTTTGTACTGTTTTTCTCCTTTTTGTGTCCGTTCTGCATTCTGTTTTTTCATCCCCACCAGTTATTGGGGAATTCCTTCAGGTTGAGTCCAAGGATTGGATTTTTCTTTTATTGCTCGCTTTGGTTCCCACGATAATTGGTCATAATGCCCTCAACTGGACATTAGGGCATATTCCATCACCAATCGTGTCCATGGGTATTTTGGGTGAGCCGGTCTTGGCCTCCATCTTAGCTTTTTGGTTGTTAGGTGAAGGAATGTCTACGCTTCAATTGATTGGTGGGGGATTTGTCTTGGGAGGCGTCTTTCTGGCCCTGTCTATGCCTGGTTCTAGCGGGTTTATACGAAAATAGGGTAGCCTTGACCACCCAGGAGTCGGGGACTAAGGTTTAATGTGAAGGGCATGAGGCACTGTGGAATGTTGATTCCGTTTGGATTGGGAGGACGGTGGAATTGTTTGTTCTATCTTGTCGCCTTGAGCCTAATTGTCTCCTGTGCGAATGTTGGAAGTCCAAAGATTTCCGAGACAGGGATAGTCAATTCGGCCTGGTCTTTCCGGGTTAGTCAGCCTCCCCAACCCTGGAAGGTGGGGTTGGGACATTCTGTTTTTTCGAAAATGGGATTGACAGGAGATTATTTCTTCCACAACGAGTTTACTGGGGGTGTAATTTCTATACGAGTTTTCCCCTTGAGTTTTCGATACCGGAAATTTCGGCTTACTGACCATGCCCGACGGGTTTACGGGGAGTTTTTGAGCGGTTGGGGAAACGATATGCGTGCCCTCAGTGGTGATAGATTTCTTCCGATAGATCAATCCTGGAAGATTCAGACGAGGGATGGTATCGAATGGATCGAATTCGAAATCCAAGGAGGCATTTCACAGCCGATTGTCGATGAAGAGGCAGAAAAAGTACGGATCGAGGAGGAACTCCTTTCCGGGGATACTCTGCCGGAAGAGAAATTTGGTCCAGAAAATCGGGAAATGCGCCAGAGGCGAATTGCACGAGAGCAGGAGCAACGTCACGTGACACGCGGAGCCCGTGGAAAGTTTGTTTTGATCCTGAAGCGAGGACGGATTACAGATGTGCTCTATGTATTTGTGTTTGTTGACCATGACTTGGCATTCGATAATAACAGACATGCTTTTGATCGAATGGTGGCTAGCTTCAAGTTCTTGAATTGAGAAAAAGTACGAATAAATAGGAGCAATCTGCGAGTATTTAATGGAGAAGTCGAATGCGTATTTTGGTTGTGGAAGATGAGGCGAAAGTAGCTAGCTTCATTGCTCGAAGTTTGGGTGAGGTGGGCTATGTCGTTGATGTCTCTCACCAAGGTCCCAAGGCTCTCGAGCAGGCCCTGTCCAATGATTACGATTTGATTGTTCTAGATGTCATGCTTCCTGGAATTGATGGATGGGAAGTTTTGGCCCGATACCGAGAGGGAGGTGGCAATTCACCAGTTATGATGCTGACGGCAAGGGATGGGGTCGAAGATAAGGTCCGAGGTTTGGATTCTGGAGCAGATGATTACCTTACAAAGCCTTTTGCCCTGACGGAATTATTGGCACGAACGAGAGCCCTTCTGCGGAGGGAGGATCGGAAGTCACCAATTTTACAGGTTGATGGTTTAGAGTTGGACCCTGCCACGCGAGAAGTTAAAAGAGAGGGGCAGAAGATCAATCTTTCCGCGAGGGAATACGCTTTACTAGAGTATTTTATGCGTCATCAAGATCGGATTTTATCTCGTTCCATGGTTTTGGAACACGTATGGGATTATGCCTTCGATCCTGAAACTAATGTTGTGGATGTCTATGTAAGTTATCTGCGAAATAAGATTGATAAGGGATTTGAGCTACAGTTGATTCATACAATCCGAGGTGTGGGCTATCGGTTTGGTCTCCCGGAGAATTCCTGAATATAAATTACAGTTAAAGGAATTGATTTGCATGAGATTGAAAAGTGCCTTCAGATTTAAGACCTTGGGACTAAAAGCTCGGCTGACGGTATGGTATTCCGGTGTCATGGTGGGGCTTTTGATTGCAGTTAGCCTGGTGGTTTATTTTGCTGTTCGTCACCAACTACATGCAAATCTTGATGGATCACTGCGGGCGGCAGGAAAAGCGCTTGCGGCTGTGGACCGGCCGGATTTGACAGCACCTCCAGAATCTCTGCTTGCCAAGCTTTTTCCTAATCTTCCTACAATACGTCTATTCGATCGGATGGTACAGGTTTTAGACCCCAAAGGAAAAGTTAAGGTGCGTCCTCTTTCTTTCGGTCGCACTAATATCAGGCTGAGCGGTTTGGCCCGGGAGAATGCAGCTCGTGGGCAAAGTACTTTAGAAACTATCCATCTGCCAAATAAGACTCCCATTCGGGTCCTAACACAACCGGTTGTGCGGAATGGAAGAGTAGTCAACTTAGTTCAGGTTGCTGCTTCGTTTATGGAAGTAGATGGGACCTTGCGTCGTCTTGTGTTTATTTTGATGGCGGTTGTTCCGTCGGCTGTATTGCTTGCGGGTTTTGGAGGCTGGAACCTGGCCAATCGGGCTATGCGCCCTGTAGATAAAGTTGTCGATGAGGCCCGTCGTATTACGGTTGAAAGGTTGAATGAGCGGATAAGTTCACCAGGTACGGAAGACGAAATTGCACGTCTAGTTGACACCCTGAATGACATGATCGCGGGTTTGGAGCAGGCGTTTGACCGTGTGCGTGAGTTTAGTGCCGATGCTTCCCACGAGTTGAAGACTCCCCTGACTATCCTGCGAGGGGAAGCTGAGTTACTTCTTACCTCTGAACGTTCCCCTGAAGAATACCAACGTGGTCTCCGGGTGATTCTTGATGAGGTTCGATGGATGAGCGGGATCATTGAAGATTTGTTAGCTTTGGCTAAGGCTGATCTGGGTGCGACAGAGCTTTATCTTGTCCCTGTAGACTTGGGAGACCTGGTAGAGGATGTTTTCGAAAAGGCGAAGGTTCTTCCAGAGGCGGAACATAAGGAGTTTACCCTGAGTCGACGAGACCCAGTTGTCATTGAGGGTGATGCGTCACGCTTGCAACAGATCGTTATGAATCTCGTCGTTAATGCTTTCCGATATACTTTGCCCGGCGGCAAGATAGATTTATCCCTTACACTATCGGGTGACCAAGCATTGGTCTCGGTGTTGGATACCGGAATTGGGATTTCTGAAAAGGACCAAGAGAGAATTTTTGATCGTTTCTATCGTTCTTCCGAGGCACGTGGATTGGGTGTGAATGGGAGTGGATTAGGACTGAATATTTGTCGGTTTGTCTCAGAAGCGCATGGTGGTCAAATTTGCGTGGAGAGCCAACCAGGAACGGGTAGCAAATTCACGGTTGAACTTCCGCTGAATTCCGAACAGAGATTGACGGGCGGGCATTTACCGTCTAGTTCTGTTTGAGCAGGCAATCTGGTTCTGCTTTTTCCCCACCTTTGCATAGCCTTTTTAGTAAAATTTAATTTGTAGAATATGAACTCTCTCAATTGTCTTTGTAATGGTCGATGAAAGTCCGGGTGGCTAAAGTGCTCTGCCGGGAGTCTTTGACCTCGTTTGAAGAGTACGAAATCAGGGTATTTTTAATTAGATAATTTTAATTTACTCTTAACTTTCTTCTAATGTTGACCTCTTATACTTGTACTCGACCTAATGAAGAGTTACTGAGACAAGGGACCTTCAGTAACTTGGACTGAAGAGGGTTGCGCGTGCTACCTCCCAACGCTATCCCTCGTGGCCAATCGGCGAGGGGGCAAAAGGAACCAAAACCCAAACCACCAGAACACAACCAAAAAATTTTAAAAGGGGAACAAAGAAAAAAAAAAGCCAAAAAAACAAAACCAAAATATGGATT
>CAYTIB010000020.1:0-22998 GCA_964437725.1 uncultured bacterium
ACGGCTCTCACAAACCTACACCCTTTCGTCCCGTGAAGACGGAAGTCAAATCTGGTGAGGATTGTTGGTTCTGCGGATGCAAGCAATCGGGTAGCAAGCCTATGTGTGATGGAACTCATTCATCGTTGTAATCATATGTCGAATCGCCAGTTCTGATGATTTTTTGAACGGTTTAAAAAATGCCAATACCCCGTAATAAAAGGTATATGGCTGTTAGTAGCAAAACACAATTCAGGATTGCTTTTAAGAGTTGATCTCGCAGGTTTTTGACTAGGGTTGCACCCAGTTGGGCGCTAAGCACCCCCGCCAAAGTTGTTGCCCAAACGATGGTCGGGTCGGTGTTTCCAAGGCCCCAGTGAAGGATTATTCCTGCGGCGGCGGAGAAAAGGATTGTCAGAAGAGAAGTCCCGATTGCGATGCGGATCGGAATCTTCAAAAATTCTACAAAAAGCGGTACTTTCAAAAACCCCCCACCTATTCCAAGGAGTCCTGTAAGAAACCCCACTCCACAGCCGACTAGCACCGCCCTCGAGGTGTAAAGTGGGTAGGATTCCGCTTGTTGTTTGCCAGTTTCAACATTTGATGAGCTAGGCTGTTTCTTGGTGGCAGTGATATTGGATGAGTTGAATTCGGTCCCAGAGGATCTATTTATTAGATAAATTCCAACCATAGGGCACAAGGCTAGGATTACTTGGAGGGCTGAGGTCGGTACGCGAGTGGTTAGGTACGCTCCGTAAATGGTGGGTAATATCGAGGAGATAGCCACAATCGCTCCCAGACGCCAATCGGTGTTTTTCTGGAATCCGTGTCTTAATGCACCGGACGCCGCGCTGAAAAAGACAAAGACTAGACTGGCGCTCACAGCGGTCTCAATTGGCGTGTCAACCAGCAATAGAAGGGGGATCAGGATGAGTCCACCGCCTACTCCGACGAGACCCGACAACAAACCTGTTAATAAGCCAAATAGAATATAAGCTAATATCATGAGCAATCAGGTGATTGAGAAACAACTTGCTGTCATAGTTGCTGTTTATTTATGAAGCGTGATAACAGTTTCTGAACCCGCATAAGTTACAAGGGGTTCTTCCCAGAATCAGGTTCCGCTTCGTCAATCTGATATAGACTTTTTTCAACCGGCAGTGGACGGTTTAACCATAAAGGACGTCTTAATCCCTGAGGTCCAGGAGCCGGACGGGTTTTGTTAAGCCATTCTTTGTAAACAGCAAAAGATTTTTCCAAATCCGCAAAAACATCTCCGTATTGATCGCTTGTCCCGGCTTGCTCGACTCGCACTTTTTGGTGCCAACAGTGCATTCCGCTGACAGGGTCAGGGTGAACTGCGAACGCAGCGTTCTGATGAACGCCGGGATCCTGCCACCAAATTCGGCTGGTGTCTGGATCCGGGCTATCAAATGGTTCGACGCCTAGAATTTGTCGGAGCAATACCCCCCGTTCTCCTTTCTTTTCCAATCGTACTAAAGCAGACCCAAAACGACCGCCTTCATTTTCTTTCAACCGCCATCGACCGGCATGGTGAGAACAGGCGAGTACACCAGGTCGGATCCCTTCAGTTACCCAGACTCGATTCACAAAATAACCTATTTCTGTGTGTATTTTGACTAAGTCTCCAGTTCCTAGGTCGAGCATTTTTGCATCTTGGGGATTAATCCAGATCGGATTTCTATGGGAAATTTCCATCAGCCATTTTGCGTTTGCTGATCGAGTGTGGATTAAAGTGGGTAGCCTGAAAGTGGGCAGGAGCACAAACTCGCCATGGGCCATATCTTGCTGCTTGATATGGCTAGGGGTATAGTCAGGTAAAACATGTTCGGGCCATTTCCAAGCTTTTAGGGTCGAGGAAAAAAATTCGAGCTTGCGAGATGGTGTTGGGAATCCTTCGAGCAAGCGCCCCCCTACTTCTACTCCAATAGGATCTCCGCCTTTTTGTGCGACGTGGGTGTCCGGATCCACAGATACTCCTTTTGTCTCTTCCTGCGAA
The DNA here is from genome assembly GCA_964437725.1 of uncultured bacterium. GTDB lineage: Bacteria > UBA8248 > UBA8248 > JACPRG01 > CAYTIB01. The sequence continues at coordinate 2,000 of CAYTIB010000020.1, forward strand.
AGCTCTCGGTCATACTTTTCGTAGGTGTCCGATTGGATCTCGAATGCTCCATAGGCCTGCATGTACTCCAATGGAGTCAGGTTTTCAGATGCGGCTTTTTCCGGAAGCCCCGGAACGCTATTTTCGAAAATCCACTGGTAATATTCCTTAACCGTAATTTTTTTGCCCGGTCGGTAGGGAGAGAGAAAATGCTTTTGGATGCCCAGTTGTCCGTCTGGATCGATCCTCCATGAAAGCTCGATCCAGAACTCATCTTCCTCCCAGACTTCGCCTGGGTTAGCCTCATGTGTGAATTCAATGGTTTTTCCCATTCTCTCCATTGCGGCTCGAACGACAGGTTGTCGGAAAGATAACCAGAGACCTGAATGTGTTTCCTGACTCTGAATATCATGACGTTCGCCTGCTAACCCCATCGGAAGGACGTAGTCGGCATAAAGAGCAGATTCGTTCCATGTCGGTGTAAGCGCAACGTGCAATCCAATTTGTTCCTCATTCTGAAGGGTTTCAATCCAGGTAAATCCGTCAGGGTTGGTCCAAACAGGGTTGTACACTCGCGTGAAGTAGACACTGAGTTTTCCACGGCCCTCCTTGAGGAAATGAGGGAGTAAAAAACTCATCTCGTAGGTCGAAAGTGGGTACTCTCGTGGATAGATCAATTCGTTCCAAAACTTGACGGCAGGAGGTGTATCAAAGGGCGCTGGTTTTGTCTTATTCCAGGATGCGGGTGACGTGCCTCCACGGGTCCCGACGCTACCTGTCAGAACAGAAATAAGATGGAGGGCACGGGTGATTTGCCAACCGCCCAAGTGACCCGAAGCGGCTCCTCGCCAGATATGGGTGGCAAAAGACGAGCCTGCTTGCCCTATTTCCCTGGCAATTTTTCTAATAAGGGCAGCCGGAACTCCAGTTTCGGTTTCCGCAAATTCTGGTGAGAACCTCTTGTATACTCTTTTTATATGGTCGATGAAGTTTTCGAATGAGCCGCTAGGAATATTTGTTTCTTCATTTAGATATTCTTCCCAGTTAACCCAGGTTTTCACAAAACCCTGATCAAAGAGGTTCTCTTCCAAGAGGACATTGGATAGGGCTAAGAGAAGAGCACCTTCGGTCCCCGGATATGGGGCCATCCAGTAATCCGCTCGGGCAGCTGTATTAGATAACCGAGGATCTATGACTGCCAGCTTGGCGCCCTTGAGTTTGGCTTCGATGATCCGTTGTGCATGAGGATTAAAGTAGTGACCGGATTCTAAGTGTGCACTCATCAACAGGATAAACCGGGCCTGACTATGGTCCGGGGAAGGGCGATCGGCACCCTGCCATAGGTAGTAACCTAAACGTGCAGATGCTGAGCAGACGTTGGTGTGACTGTTGTGCCCATCGATGTCCCATGCCCTGAGGACGCGTTCTACGGAGCCCTCGTAGCCTGGTCTGCCCACGTGGTACATCACTTCGTTGGATCGGTCATTTTGTAAGCATTCCCGAATTCGCCCAGAAAGATCATCCAGGACAGTACTCCAACTTACCCGCTCCCATTTTCCACTTCCGCGTGGACCCACGCGTTTTTGGGGATAGAGGATTCGGTCCGGATCATTAATTTGGTTAATAGTGGCAGGCCCCTTCGCACAGTTTCGTCCACGGCTTCCTGGGTGCATAGGATTGCCCTCAAACTTTCGGACCTCCATACGCTCTTTGTTAACATAAGCAAGAAGCCCACAAGCAGCCTCACAGTTAAAGCAAACTGTTGGAACCAAAGTGTAATTACTGGAGCTCTCGGGGCCCCTAGACGGAGGTTCAGGGTCCGGCCAGTCGTCCCATCGATCGATGGGTGGGTACTCAACCAATTGTCCTTCGGGGACTAACCGTTCTACGGGGTGTGAGTTGGGCTGGGATAATCTTTCAATCAGTCCCATTCGCTCCGCTATGCGTTCAATCCATCCGTGACGCGGACGGTATGTCATCTTATGTCACCTCTAACTCAATGGAATTCGTTGGGGGATAGTGATCCAAAGATGAGCACCAGTAAAAACGCCGCAAAGAATCGAAAAGGAAACAATAATATCTAATCCGCCGGGCCACCAAAACAGGAGGGCCCCGGGAATAACGTGTCCTAAGAGCAGAACCCCCATCCAGAAAGGTAGTGCCCCCCTTCCACGCAGAATTTCCCGAGCGGCTTGCTTTGCGTCATTTGTTGCATGGGGGAAATACAACTCTCCCAAAAAAGCAAGAAGGCTGATAACAATGCCGACCAAGAGTATCATCCTAAGTTGATCGGTTACTGCATCCTGGAAAATCCATTGGAAGACTAAAAGGGCGGCGCCACCTGCAAGAACGGCATGTAAGAGCATATGTACCGAGAGTAAAGGGCTTTGCCAAAAATCTCGCCCCTTCGCCTGGGCGAATAGAAAGGCCGTATATACTGCCGTCAAAGCAGATAGAATAGCCCCGGGCCAGGCGAGGTGCTTTTGGAATTGGGACCCTCCGATAAGTCCACCGAGGAGCCAAAGTGCCAATATTAATCCAAAGCCGAGAAGGATATAGCCACCTCTTACCAACCAAGATTTCCATTGAGGTCGGAGGAAGATGTATAGGAACCGGTCGACACGATGTAGATCTTTCACTAACAACACGCAGGTTAGAAGAAGGAAAAGTGAACCCAGGATTGCACCGACCCACCCCATGGCAGCTGCCGGTTCTCCGAGACCCTGGAGCAAAAGTGGAATCCCGAAAGCACCTGACGCAATTGCTTTTGTCAGTACATATGCTGAGACTTTCCATCCCCACAACACGCGTTCCCGTGGTGGATCATAGACACGTTGAACCAACTGGCTGAACCATCCTTCCGTTTGCCGAGGCCCATCGGTCGCTGATTCTTGACTATCCGGGAGAAGAGACCAAGGAAATGTTTTAGCCTCTTGGGAGGTTTCTCCTTGGCTCCACATGTAGGCATCTGCCGTGGGAGTTGCTTTTGGATCGAGAGATGCGTTATCCCCGTCTATGTAAAAAAGTTTGGGCTGGGTGCCCTTTTCAGGTTTTCGAACTTGCACTGATTCTCTGTTAACAAGACGACCGATTTCGCTGTTTGAATCTTGTAGATCCCCGCAGATGATGGCGTGGGTTGGACAGACTGTGACACAAGGGGGTGCAAGACCGACGTCAGTTCGGTGTGTACAGTAGTTACATTTGGCGGCCGTCTGTTCGTATGGGTCTATATAAATTGCGTCGTATGGGCAGGCTTGCATACATGCCTGGCAGCCGATACATCGTTGACTATCAAAATCGACGATTCCGTCTGGTCGGGTAAACAAGGCCGTGGACGGACAAATGTCAACGCAAGGAGCATCCGCACAATGATTGCAACGCATGACAGAGAAGCTACGAGTTGCAGACGGAAATGTGCCTTTTTCGATATACTTGACCCAGGTCCGATTGACCCCAATCGGGACTTCGTGCTCTGCCTTACATGCAACCGTGCACGCATGGCACCCGATGCACTTTCGATTGTCGATGACGAAACCATAAGTAGCCAAGAACTTAATCCCTTCAAAAAAGTGGGACAGAGTTTACTTTAGCTTGAGAAATATGGGAATCTTTTTCTCTCTTCGATTTCATTGTAATTAGACTAGAAATGCAATCTGAGAGATTAACATCAGCCCCTATCTCAACGCTTGTTCTGTTTCAGGCGTGAGTAATATGTCTATAACGTGACGGATGCAAAATGCGTATTAACTTCAAATCAAACTTCAATTTTCGACTGATCTTATGCCAGAATCAACTTGCCTCTATGGATAAACCTATATATGGAGATAAAATCGTATGGAGTCCACCATCAGACTGTTTGATGATCTCAACTGGATGCCTTTGCCCGGAAATCCTAATGTAAATGTGAAGGAATTATTGAACCAGGACGAGTGCGGGTCTCTCAGTCTGAAATTGTGGCGAATTCTGTTTGAAAAAATAGAACCGGGTGCAGCTGTCCTACCACATTTTCATGATACTGCGGAAGTGATCCACTTCATCAATGGAGAAGTCCACGTTTTGGTTGGTGAGAAAAGGCGGGTGTGCTCTCCGGGAGATACTCTCATAGTAAAGGCTGGTACCGTGCACAGTGTCGCCAATAAAGGTGTGTCCCCAACGACGCAAATCAGTTATTTCGTTCCAGCGGTCGATCAAAATGAATTCGGATTGACTGAGCAGGTGCCTGGAATCGAATTGTGAGGTTGTTCTATGTTCCGACAAGTTTGTTCGAATTTTAAGTCCTTTTGAGGCTAAGGGGGAGGATAATGCAGGCAAAGGTGTTCCGTGTGCCGATGGGGTCTCCGGAAGATATATCTGGTGTTGTTAGCTTGATTGAGGATGGAATGTGTAGGCCAGAGGATGTGGTGGCAATTTTGGGGAAAACGGAAGGGAATGGCTGTGTGAATGATTTTGCCCGTGGTTTTAGTAATTTTGTGCTGTCGGATTATTTTGGAAAGAAGATGGGAATCCCCCGGGAAGACGTTCTCCACCGGATTGCCCTTGTAATGTCCGGTGGTACTGAAGGGGCCATGAGCCCTCATTTCACTGTTTTCGCGACAGTGGATGTTGACGAGGAGGTTAGTGGTGACAAACGATTGGCTATAGCTTCCGGGTATACCAGAGATTTTCTACCCGAAGAGATAGGTCGGATGCCTCAACTAATCGAAACAGCTGATGTGGTTCGTCGTCTGATGTTAGAAGCACACATTGAGAGTGTCGAAGATCTACATTTTGTTCAGATTAAGACGCCACTGGTCACAACGGAACAGGGGGAAGAAGCCCTAAAAAAAGGAAAAACGGTTTGTGCTGACAACACATACAAATCAATGGGCTATTCACGTGCAGCATCAGCTCTTGGAATTGCGGTAGTCACCGGTGAAGTATCCGAAGATAGGTTAAGCGATGATGTTATTGGCCATGACTGGACTCTTTATTCTGGTGTGGCCTCAACATCTTCGGGTATAGAACTTCAGTGTAATGAGATTGTGGTTTTGGGAAACAGTGTATCGTGGGGGGGCAACCTCGTTATTGGGCACAGTGTGATGCAAGATGCCCTAGACAGGGACGCAGTCAAGGAAGCGATAACCAGTGCGGGTCTTCCTTTTGATTGGAATCTTAACCATGATCAACAGAAACGGGTGGTTAATATCTTGGGTAAATGTGAGGCTAGTCCGGATGGCCGAATTCGAGGACGACGTCATACCATGTTGGATGATTCAGACATTAATAGCACCCGGCATGCGAGGGCCACTGTTAATGCCGTTATCGCGTCCATCGTTGGTGACTCGATGGTTTATGTTTCAGGCGGGGCAGAACATCAGGGTCCCCCAGGAGGAGGACCGGTTGCCGCAATTGTCCGGACGAAATAAAGTGGGCAGAAGTGACTTAGCGTTGATCGTCAGAAGAACGAACTATTGGTTGTTGTTTATTCTATTTTTATTCTTTCGGGTCGGTGGGTGTTTGTATAGTATTGCGGGCCTCAATTACTTCTCCCGCTATAAGGCACCGCTCTTCGTGAAATTTGGCGGCAACAAGCTGGACCCCTATGGGAACTCCGTCGACAAGCCCCGTAGGCATCGACAGGCCAGGTAATCCCAGCAGTGAGATGGCCACTAATGCTCGGTGCGCTTCTAGCATTTGGCGCACTTGCTCATCGCCACCCTGATCAAAATCAATTGGCCAAGGACGGTGACAGGATACAGGCAAAAGTATAAGAGGATAGCTTTCAAGGAAGGTTTGCCATTCGCGTAGAATAGTTGTCCGCGTTGCCAGTCCTCTAATATACCCGGAATAGTCCAATGTCCCTGCATAGGCCCGGGTTGACGCTCGTGCACGCTGAACAGCCTCATCTCCTAATTGTTCGATAGCGCTGGTCGAAAGGGAGCCGGTCTCTTGCGAGGCGGCACGTTCCTCTGCTAACAGCAGTGGCCAGAATAGCTCCGCTACGTCGGGAAAGTTTGGTGGCATTGCTTCCTCGACTCTATAGCCTGCTTCTTCCAACCAGTGGCCCGCTGTTTTTATAGCGTCTTCAATTACGGGGTCCATATCGACCCCTGGTATTGATCGGACCATAGCAACCGGTACGGGTTTGCGGCTTGGTTGGATGGTCGCCGGCACCCACCAGGGATCACGAGCATCTCGCGCTGAAAGGGCTTCCAGTCCTATACGTACATCAGAAATTGTTCGCGCAAGCGGACCCTGTACGTGGGTGAGTTGGGTCGATATTCCGCGATCTTCTACGCTGGAAGGATTGTAGTCCGCCACCCGCCCTACGGTTGGTCTTAACCCGAAAACCCCACAGGAAAAAGCAGGTTGGCGAACCGAGCCAGCTCGGTCGTTACCGTGTGCTATTGGGCCAACTCCAGTTGCTACCGCAGCGGCAGCGCCGCCGCTAGATCCACCGGGTGTGCGTCTCGGATCCCACGGATTTAGCGTGCGGCCATGCAGAGCATTGTCTGTGAAATAACGGGTTGAGAAGCCGGGGACATTTGTCCGCCCAAAAATTATGGCTCCGGCTTTCCGCAAATTCGATACTGGTATACTGTCTTCGTCAACGATTAAGTCTTTGAAAGCAACAACACCGTTGGTGGTAGGGCGCCCCGCAAAGTCCACATTTATTTTAACGGTAATCGGTACGCCGTGCAGACAACCTAGGTCCTCGCCCCTTTGCACTGCTTCGTCAGCACGGTCGGCAGATGTTAGAGCTTCGTCGGCAAGGATGTCTACGACAGCATTGATGATTGGATTAACTTCATCGAGGCGTTGAAGACAGCTTTCTGTAGCCTCTCGACTCGAAATCTTCCGGGTTCGGATTCCGTTTGACAAATCCGTTGCAGTCCAACGCCATAGCGGATCGCTCATGGTATCTCTCCTTTACCGTAGTCATGTGTCTGCTTAATGGTTCCCGTCTTCACTACTGTGGTGTATCCTTTTTCATTCAACCAAATTGCGATAATCGGCAACTCTTAGATGGTCTGAAATCGTCAAATGAATCAGATAGAAATTGAATTTTGGCTAGAATTATCCAACGAAATCCACTCCGTTACATCGTTTTCTTATCTCACTACTCCACGACTGCAATTGCCTCAATCTCCACTAGGAATTTCGTGGTAGCAAGACCCTGGAGAACACAAAGTGTGTTCGCGGGTGGATTATCCTTGAAGTAACGGCCTACCAAATCCCGTGCCTTCTGAGCGTCTTCTTGCTTAACGACAAAAGTGGTCAGCTTGACGACGTCTGCGAAAGATGCCCCCGCCTCCGCTAGGACGTCCCTAAGATTTTCCATCACTTGCCTTCCCTGTTTGTCAAAGTCGCCTTCTCCAACAACATCACCCTTGAAATCCCCCGCAACTTGGCCGGCGCAGAAGATAAGCCGATTCGCACCTTTCACTTCAATCCCATGTGAGTATGAACTGAACGGCTTATGCATTGTTTGTGGTTGTAGAATTCGTTTTTCCATCCCTACGTTCTCCCCCACAAATTAAAAGTTATCTAAAGACTTACCAAACGATACACAGAAGGTTAGATGTTTATCGATAAAATTGCACATTGTTTGAACTGCTCTTTTCGAAAGCAGTAGACACGCTTGAGAGGTACCACGAGTTGTTTTTTTAAACCAAGATGAATGGGTTTTGTAATTGCCTAATGGCATGTGTTTTCGGTAGGCGGGAATTTCTCTTTAGCCACTGGAAGAACCCAAGCGGCAATGGTCGCGGGAATCCAAGCTAAAAAAAGGATTGCCATGGCGGAGGGTAAGCCGATCCTATCGGCCATCGCACCAATAAGCAAAATTCCAGAACTTCCTAGAGTCCACGTAACTCCCATCATCAGACTTGATGCGGTACCTGCACTTTTAGGAACTAACTCTTGAGCTAGCGCAATTGTTACCCCTAGCGTAGCAATTGAAACCAACCCAAGCGCGGCTAGAAATATCCAGGGGAATGGGCCTTTGGTCCAAAGAAATCCATAGGATAGTGGAATCGACAATATCATGGTGATGAAAAGAATTTGTTGGCGTCCCACACGGTCTGCCAATCGTCCTCCAATTAAGCTGCCTACTGCCCCTGCTCCAATGAATATCGAAACCGATGCGCTTGCGGGTACCAGAGCATAACCTTTTTCCACCATGAGGAGGGGTAAAAAGCTACTTAGGCCAACCATCACGCATGTGCGCAGGGACTCTAGAATCCAAAGCAAAGCCAGGGAACGGCGGTTTTTGCTGAATGGTTTGAGAAATTCTCTCAAACCATTCCATGATTGGGTGGGTTGAACGGGCTTCCAATTCCTTTGGATTGCAAGCGAAATAACTACTGCAGGCAGAGCCAGTAGAAGAAGGTACTTAGGACCGAAGTGTACAGCGACGGGGGCGACCACAATAGGACCTATTGCATATCCCGCCCGCCCGGCAGTCATAAAGACGGCCATCCCAAAAGAACGGGATCGAGCCGCTGCTTCTCCTGCTATGGCAGCCGATTGGGGATGAAATGCGGCTGTAGATAGACCTGCTATGCATAAAAGAAAGAATGCCATCGAATAAGTTGGTGCCCACGCTACCGCACTGATCAGCAGGCCGGTTATCAAAAGTCCCAAGGTCGCAAATTTGAATTGAGGGAAGCGGTCGGATAGAACCCCGAAGGGTAGCTGTCCCAAGGATGCAAGCAACGAATAGGTCATCAGTAAGACTGCACCCAACGTCATCGACAACTGAAACTTTGGTAGAAGTATCGGCAGATAAACCGATAAGGAACCGGTGTAGGAGTCCAAAATGAGATGACCTGTTGCGAACCAATACAATTGCGCACGAACCTCTTTTGAATTCCGGGCGGGTGGGGAATTCTTGAAAATGGGTGCGGGGATTTTCTGATCGGTTTCGGCTGTGGTCATTGTTTTCGCTTAATCGGCTTTCAAGTTAATGGTATCACCAGAGTAACAAGGGAGAAGCAAAATACGAAAAATCCCGTTTTTCCCGAAACAGAAATATTTTTGTGATATCTTTGATAACGGAAAATCACTCTTTCCAAATTCGGTTATACACTGAAAATATCTTATGGCATTTCGTTGAATTCATGCCATCGAATTTGACTCGTGAACTAGGGCCGTGATAGAGATTCTTTTCAATATTAACATTGGTACTGTTTCGAGTAAGTAGGCAGTGTCACGCGATTTTTACTACACGGGACCTTGTGTCGCCCCCCAAGGTCGGAAAGATTACGTTAGTCTATAACGAAGGTACAACAAACTATTAACCGAAATTAGCCGGACAGCGGGCCATATGTTACCGGGAGGTAAACCATGAACAGGGACCAGGTGAAAAGAAGATTGAAGAGAGATAAGGTGGAATTCATTTTAGCTCAATTTGTTGATCTCTATGGCTCGGCGAAAGTGAAGTTAGTACCGGTTGAACATTTCGGTGATTTGTGTGTGGACGGAGCAGGATTCGCAGGGGCTGCAGTGTGGGGTTTGGGGCAAGGACCTCACAGCCACGACATGATGGCGAAGCCCGATCTCACTTCCTATACACCGATTCTTTGGAAACCCGGTGTGGCTCGCTTCGCCTGCAATATCTTCGTAGATGACAAACCACACCCCTACTGCAGTCGTACCCGTCTCCAGCAAGTTCTTCAAGAACTCCAAAAGGAAGGCTACACTCTTAACGTGGGAATGGAGCCCGAACACTTTTTGGTTCGACGGGATGATATGGGTGGTATTAGAGTAGATGATCCCGATGACGTCGACACCTTGAACAAACCCTGTTACGACTTCAAGGGAATGTCGGGGCAGCTTGATTATCTCCAGACTTTGACTCGTTATATGAACCAGCTGGGGTGGGACGTTTACCAGGTGGATCATGAAGACGCGAACGGCCAGTACGAGATCAACTTTGCTTATGCAGATGCAATGACGACTGCGGATCGTTATATTCTGTTTAAGATGATGACCAGCCAAGTGGCCAAATCTTTTGGCTGTATTGCTACCCACATGGCGAAGCCCTTCGCTGATCGTACTGGTAGCGGAGCCCACTTCCATTTTTCCATCGCAAACGCCAAGACAGGTAAGAACTTGTTTGTCAACAAGAAGGACCCTAGAGGACTAGGCAAATCAAAGTTTGCCTATCACTTTCTTGGAGGATTGATTGAACATGCACGTGCGTTGGCTGCACTGACCTCACCTACGGTTAATTGCTACAAACGACTTCAAGTAGGAGACGCTCTTCACGGGAGCCGGTCTGGATTTACCTGGACCCCTGCATTCATCTCATACGGGGACAACAACCGAACACAGATGTTTCGAACCCCGGATGAAACTCGTTTCGAGGATCGCTCAGTTTCAGCTGCCTGTAACCCATATCTGGCGATGGCGGCCTATGTTAAAGCTGGTATGGATGGTGTTCACAGAAAACTCGATCCTGGGGAGCCCAACATTGGCCAGAATATGTATGAGCTCTCATCGGAGGATCTCAAGCGACGACGTGTTGGAGTTCTCCCTCAGAGCCTCGGGGAAGCACTAGATGCATTAGAGGGTGACAAGGTTGTACAGTCTGCACTGGGACAATCGTTGTATGAGGAGTTTATGGCGGTGAAGCGGGGAGAATGGGTCCAGTATAATCGCTGTGTTACACAATGGGAGGTAGATCGTTTCTTGACCGCCATTTGAAGCACGGTCTTTGCTCTTTTATGATGCCGAAGGCATCTTAAAAGGGGGGATTCATTGAAGTCCGGCAGGTTCCATGATAAATAGTCTGATGAAGAAAGAAATTGGCTTCTATATCTGGAGTTTTCCGAGAGCATGTGTGGAATTGCAGGAATCCTATACAAAGATAGTGCGTCCGATCCTAGCTATTCACTAGGGAAGGATATGATCGGGATGCTTGAGTCCATGAGGCATCGTGGTGCAGATTCCACCGGCATCACGATTCTTGGGGAGAGCATTCCAGGAGATTTGCTTCTGCGCCTTCACGCCCCTGACTTTAGCTCTAACGGAAACACTGAACATGGTGTACATCGAGGCGAATGGATTGAGCAGTCCATCCTCGCTGTTGAAGGCTCAGGTGCGAAGATTCTTGAGCGTTCGGGAGAGAATCAGTTCTTGCGGCTAGTTCTGGAATACGAGGGGGACATCCGAAACTTGGCAGAGGCTCTTTATAGGCTTCCAGATGTTCAGATTCACAGCATTGGTCGTTGCTCAGAGGTTATAAAAGATGTAGGGGATGCAAACGAATTGGAATCCCGGCACGATATTGCCACACTTCATGGTACCCACTCTATTGGTCATGTCCGCCTAGCTACGGAGAGCCAGGTAGACATCACACATTCCCATCCATTTTGGGCTTTTCCGTTTTGTGACATCACCGTGGTTCACAATGGGCAATTGACCAATTATCACAAGATGAAAAGGCTATTCGAACAAGCGGGTTACCGTTTTCAGACCCACAACGACTCAGAGCTCATAGCTGTTTACCTTGCGCACCACTTGGAGAGGGATGAAGACCTTGAAAGGGCTCTTCATCGTGTATTAGACGATCTTGATGGGACCTTTACCTTCCTTGTATCGACCCCAACCGGAATTGGGTGCGCGAAGGATAAGTGGTCTGCCAAGCCCCTGGTGATTATGGAACGCCATGACGTTATGGCTGCAGCCTCCGAAGAGGTTGCACTACGGCGGGTATTTCCAGAGGAAATCGAGAGATTTGAACCCCAGGAAAATGAGGTTATGACTTGGTCGATCTAGATGCCCAGGGAAAATCAATCCGAGAAATTAACCAGTCACTTGAACAATTTTCGGTGCAAGGGGAAGAGGTGCATCTCCTCAATCCACAGGCCAGACATAATCTGGCGGTTGCGATTTTCAATCCTTTTCATCTTGTGATTGAGGGAAGTGTCGGGTATTTTTCAGCGGGTTTGTGTGATGGGCCAGATATCTCCATTCGGGGTAATGCAGGTTGGGCTGTGGCCGATAACCTTATGAGTGGTTGTGTTCATGTGGCAAAGAACGCTGGAGCATCATGTGGTTGCACCATCCACGGAGGCGAGGTTGTTGTGGGTGGAAGTGTGGGTGCCCGATGTGGAATCTCCATGAAAGGGGGGACCATTTTGGTTGGGGCAAATGCTGGTTACCTAACCGGCTACATGATGCAGCGTGGGCGAATTGTAATCTGTGGTGATGTGGGAGATGCGGTGGGTGATTCCATGTATGAAGGGACAATTTATGTTGGGGGGAAGGTCGGCACTTTGGGTAATGATGCTAAATTCGAGGACTTGGAAACCAAAGAAGCAGAATCCCTGATGGAGTTGTTGGACCGGTTTGAAATTTCTGCAAAACCTGCATTTAAAAAGATTGTTTGCGAGGGCAAGCTCTACCACTTCGATGAGCTGGAACTTTTAGAGCGGCAGGTCGTTTGAAAAGGATCCTCAATCTATGATTGAAACTACAAATCCGACCTGGAATCCTGAAGTTATTCAGGATATTCATGCTAAGGCTGACCTCGGAAGATATCGTCTTAGTAGTTACTGCAGTTTTCAGCGTGTTCCTCACTTTGATGATCTTGTATTTCTCTCAACGGGCTTGACACGCTTTCCCTTGGAGGGGTACAGGGAAAAGTGCGAGACCAAGACAATTATCGGGCAAAGATTTGCGAAGGAGCCTCTTGAACTAGACATCCCGATTTACGTCAGTGGTATGAGTTATGGAGCCTTGTCCCGTACCGCGAAGACTGCTTTGGGTCTGGGTGCGACGAAGGTTGGCACTGCGACTTGCACCGGTGATGGGGGTATGCTCGAGGAAGAGCGAGAGGCATCAAAGAAGCTGATCTACCAGATTTTGCCCAGCCGTTATGGTTTTGATCCCCATCATCTGGTTACGGCTCAGGCCATCGAAATTGTTGTTGGACAAGGGGCCAAACCAGGTACGGGGGGAATGCTTATGGGAATGAAGGTTCGGGACGATGTAGCCGAACAAAGGGGCCTGCCGGCAGGAATAGATCAACGTAGTCCTGCCCGGCATCCCGACTGGTTGGGGCCAGATGATCTGGCTATCAAGGTAGAGCAGCTCAGGGAGGCCACGGATGGTCGAATTCCGGTTCATATAAAGCTGCCGGCTTGCCGAGTTAGAGATGACGTGAAGCTAGCGGCGAAGTGTGGAGCGGACGCAATCGTAGTCGACGGTATGCAAGCTGGGACAGGAGCGTCCGGAAAAATTCTCCTAGATCATAGTGGTATTCCGACAATGGCTGCTATCCCTGCTGCTCGTGAGGCTCTTCAAGAGCTTGGGCTGTATGGAGAGATTTCTCTCATTGCATCGGGCGGTATTCGAAGTGGTGCGGATGTTGCTAAGGCGCTGGCATTGGGTGCTGACGCTTGTGCCATGGGGATTGCTACTCTGATCGCACTGAATTGCAATCGGGAAATCCCGGAGTCTGATTTCGAAAAGGAGGTTGGCGTACCCGCCGGACATTGCAATAAATGCCATACGGGGCGGTGCCCCGTGGGTATTGCAACACAGGATCCGGAATTAGAAAAGCGTCTTCATCCTGGTGAGGCAGGCGAGAGGGTAGCTAATTTTCTAAACGCCTGCACTATGGAGGCAGCGCTTCTAGCGCGTTCTCTCGGAAAGGGAAATATCCATAGCCTTGAGCCCGAGGACTTGGCTGCACTGACTTTGGAATCTTCGATTATGGCCCGAGTCCCATTGGCTGGAACCGATCGAGTTTTTGGTACTTAAAATATATTATGAGTTGAGCGTTATGTCCTTTCTGATTCCATGTCCACATTGCGGTTCACGTAGCGTCTATGAATTTCGCTACGGTGGTGAGGCCAAAGAGCGGCCTGAGCCTGACGCTTCTCATCAGGAGTGGACTCAATATAATTATTTGAAAGCGAATGTTGCTGGTGAGCAGGAGGAATGGTGGTTTCACCGAGATGGCTGTAGATCTTGGTTTCTAGCGGAGCGAAACACGGTAACTAATCAAGTCAATCGGACGTGGTGGCCGGAAAGCGATCCGGCTGTGAAGGTGCCGGATTCTCTATGAGCCAAAATCCGTTTTTAGCTCGTCGCTCTTCTTCTCCAGCGGAAGATCTAAAGCGCACTGAAAACCTCACCTTTGAGTTTGACGGTAGAAAGATTCAAGCCTACCAGGGTGATACAATCGCCTCTGCTCTTCACGCATCAGGAATTCGAACCCTCAGTCGAAGTTTTAAATATCACCGTCCGCGAGGACTGTTTTGTGTCTCCGGTAATTGCCCTAATTGTTTAGTCGAGGTAAACGACGAGCCGTCGGTTCGATCTTGCATGACCCCCGTTCGCCACGGAATGGTAGTGCGCGGGCAAAATGCTTGGCCCTCAGTTGACCATGATATTCTTTCCATGGCGGATCGTTTCAGCGGTTTTCTCCCTCCTGGTTTCTATTACAAGCGTTTTCATAAGCCGAGATGGATGTGGCCTGTTTTCGAAAAGGTACTCCGTCGTATGGCTGGCCTAGGGAAGCTAAGATTACAGAATGACAAGCGGGCTCCTCATCATGGAGAGAACAATGGTTGGGAAAAAGAGTACCACACGGCTGACTTGACCATCGTGGGCGCCGGCCCGGCCGGAATTGCTGCGGCCCAAGAAGGGGCTCGTCTTGGAATCTCCGTCGTTTTAATTGACGAGGGAACTAAGCCGGGCGGTCACCTCCGGGCAATCACTCGGCCGCTTAGCGAGCCTTCGGAATGGGCAGGACATCCTGGGTGGGAAGTAGCTGAAAAAATGATTGTTGAGCTCGAAGAATATCCTAACGCTTCTGTCTGGTCGGGGGCCACTGCATTTGGTGTCTACGAGGATAATCTCGTAGGTGTACTCAAAGGCTCCCGATTTATTCAGTTGAGGACTCAACATTTACTGTTGGCGACCGGTTCCATAGAACAACCTTACCTCTTTCATAACAATGATCTTCCCGGCATTTTTCTCGGGCGTGGCGCGCGCAAGCTTTTAAATATTCAGGGAGTTTTCCCAGGTCGCAGGGTTTTAGTTTTCGGATCGCATTTAGAGAGTCTTTCCATTGCCTGTGAGCTTTTGGATGCCGGGGTGCAAGTTGTGGGTGTGGTCGGCGTAGCATGCAATATTGCTCCCGATAACCCAGATCTTCGTTATTTAAAGGCGGAGCACGTACCAATCTATCCAGATTGGACCTTGGCCGAGGCCATGGGGAAAAAGTGTGTTGAAGCCGCGAGGATTATCAGAAGGTCCTCCATCCACGTTAGCGGTCCGGAGGAGCAGATTCTCCACTGTGATGCGATTTTGGTCTCGGTTGGATTTGCGCCGGCTTCAGATCTTGTTCTGATGAGTGGGGGAAAAGCTCGTTTCAATCACCCATCTGGTGAGCCGGTTCCGACGGATTTGCCGCCGGGAGTTTCAATTGCTGGGGAGGTTAATGGCATTCACGGCTTGGATGCCATCTTGTTGGAAGGGAAGATTGCCGGTTTGGAAGCTAGTTTAAGTTTAGGAATAGAGGATACCTCAGCCACAAGGAAACTAGAGGTTTTTCGTGATGAACTAAACGTTGCCAATCCCTTGCCGACGATCCTTTGTGATACCCCTGCGGAAACCGGGCAAAATAAACGTTTCGTTTGCCTATGTGAAGATGTGACCGAGAAGGATGTTGGTGCCTGTATCGAAGAGGGATATGACAATATTGAGACGTTAAAACGGTATAGCACGGTTGGAATGGGTCCATGCCAAGGCAAGGTGTGCAACGTTACCGCATCACGAATCTTTTCCAGGGAGACTGCTCTAGACTCTCAACAAATCCGGCTGACAACCTCTCGTCCACCCTACCGGCCGGTCCCTCTCGGTGCATTGGCAGGAAGGATGTATCAGCCGATTAGACGGACGCCGATGCATGCTTGTCACGAAATAGCCGGCGCTAAGTGGATGGATGCGGGAGATTGGAAGCGCCCGGAGTGGTATGGCTCGCCCGACCAAGAATGCCGGGCTGTTCACGAAGGAGTGGGACTTATCGATGTTAGTACGTTGGGCAAACTCGATATCCAGGGTCGTGATGCTGTTTGGCTTCTTGAGAAGGTTTATAGCAATCAGTACAAAAAGCTGAAGATGGGGCGGGTTCGTTATGGTGTGATGTGCGATGACACGGGAATCATCTTTGATGATGGTACGGTAAGTCGGTTGGCGGAAGACAGGTTTTTTGTGACGACAACAACAAGTGGGATTGATGCAGTTGAGCAATGGATGGAATGGTGGATACTCGGGACGGGCCGTGATGTTTTTGTGACAAACGTTTCAGCAGCTTTCGCTGCAATGAACCTAGCGGGTCCAAAGGCCCGCGAGCTTTTGTCCCAGATAACAGATATAGATCTTTCGACAGAAGAACTTCCCTATATGGCCTTTGCGGAGGGGGAAGTGGCTGGAGTACCAGTGCGCCTTCTTAGGATTGGGTTTGTTGGTGAACTGGGCTACGAAATTCATTGTCCGGCTGAGTATGGTGAGTTTCTATGGAATGCGCTCATGGATGCCGGGAGGCCATACGGAATTCAGGCATTCGGCGTCGAAGCGCAGCGCATTCTGCGTCTGCAAAAGGGTCATATAATCGTCGGACAGGATACGGACGCTCTTTCTAACCCCTTTGAGGCTGATATGCCCTGGGTTGTGAAGCTTAATAAACAGGATTTTATAGGTCGACACACATTGGAGGGGGTCCAGGATCGTGGTTGTCGGTGGAAGCTTATCGGTTTCGAGATGGTCAATCCGTCTGTTGAAGCGGAGGAAGGCGATCAGATTGTTGCAGTTGACGGATCTGGGAACTTGACGGGGCGGATTCTCGGTCGTGTGACTAGCTCCAGGAGGAGTGAATTTTTGAAGAAGTCTATCGGGTTGGGCTGGATCCCGATGGAGCTGAGTGAGCCAGGATCCGAAATCTGGATTCGGATTAAGGAAAACCCTCAAAGGGCTCTAGTAACGCAGCCACCTTTTTATGACAAAGATGGAGATCGACTCAAGCTTTGAGTCTTATTACATAGAAAAGTAAATGGATGAAACTTTTATGGTCGATGAAGTGGTGAGAGAGTCTAATAGAAAATCAGCAGTCGGGCCAAGATTTTTGTCGTTGGGCGGGAAGCTAACGGAGCAGTGCGGTTGGCAGCAAGTTGAGTCCTTTGTTTCGGTTGAGCAGGAAATCCGATCTGTACAGGAAGGTGTCGGTTTGTCCGACCTCAGTCCGTTGACGAAAATTGACCTCCGAATGAAGGATCCTGTTACGGCCTGGCCCCTTCTTTTCCCGGAAAATCCTGTCTTATCTGAATTTGGTAAGCCCGGTTATCATCTCATTCAGAGAGACCATATCAAGAGCCATCCTGTTTTGGTTGCTCGTACAGCTCGAGAGAATTTTTTTATAACTAGTTTGTCTGGCGTTGCCCCCACGATCGAGCAGTCAATTCGGGAGACGGTTGTTGGTGGTGGAGTCAGTGTTACGGATGTAACTTCCGGTTATTCTGCCTTTGAACTGAGCGGACCTTCTGCGACGTTCGTTCTTCAAAAACTCATGAAAGTTCCGTCACCGAAAGAAAATGGGATTGTAATCCAGGCTCGCGTTGGAGGGGTTCATGCGCTGATTATGCGGATCGATGGAGTGGGTGTATCCGGAAAGCCATCTTCGCTATTACCTGCGTTTAGACTTTACGTTTCGCGCGACTTGGGCCTTTCATTTTGGGAGATTTTGGAAGACGCAGGCCGAGAGTTTAAAATTCAGCCCTACGGGACAATTGCACGTGCACAATTGTTTCCAGATATTTTTCCAGGGTAGGGAGGTATTTCGTTGACCTTCAACGATTCGTATGACAACAAACCTATGTGGACACGGAATGAGCTAAAGGACCGATATGATGTTGTCATTATCGGTGCGGGGGTGCACGGTCTTGCTACGGCCTACTATCTGGCTCGACATGGGATTACAGACGTTGCCTTGGTGGATAAAGGTTATCTGGGTTCCGGAG
Source organism: uncultured bacterium (assembly GCA_964437725.1). Taxonomy (GTDB): domain Bacteria; phylum UBA8248; class UBA8248; order JACPRG01; genus CAYTIB01. The sequence continues at coordinate 19,993 of CAYTIB010000020.1, forward strand.
CGAGTGGCCGCAACACGGCAATCTTACGGTCGAATTACCGCACCCCCGAGGGCGTACCCTTCTACAACGAAGGTCTGAAGCTCTACATGGAGATGTCCAAGGAACTGGATTTTAACGTCATGTTTTCACAGCAGGGCCATCTGACTTTAGCCCACACTGAACGAGCGGTTGCAGGGCTTAGAGAGCGGGCGGAGGTTAACCAGATTTTGGGTGTAGACAGCCGTCTGATTTTCCCGGACGAAATTGCGCGGTTGGTCCCGGGACTCGATTTGAGTGATCAACCGCGATTTCCCATTATGGCGGGTCTTCACCACCCCCCGGGTGGAATTATCCGACACGACGCCGTGGTTTGGGGCTATGCTCGAGCGGTTGACAGGGCGGGGGCAGAGATCCACCCACATACGGAGGTGACGGACATCCAAGTGGGTAATGGATCCGTCACGGGTGTTGTTACAAATAGAGGTAAGATCAACACGGGAACAGTTGTCAATGCAACTGCGGGGTGGGCTTCGACGATTTCCAATATGGCTGGTATCCCTCTGCCAATCGTTACCCATCCTCTGCAGGCTTTTGTGACGGAACCATTAAAACCATGGCTCAATACAGTTATCGTTTCTGGAACGCTACATGTTTATATCAACCAAACAGGTCGGGGAGAGCTAGTTGTTGGTGCGGAGTTCGATCATTATTCTTCATACAGTATGCGTTCAACTATGGATTTCATGGAACAGGCGGCGACACATTCAATTGAACTATTCCCCTTCTTGCGTGAGATTCGGGTACTCCGTCAGTGGGCTGGAATCTGCGATATGACGCCCGATTTTAGTCCGATTATCGGATCTGTGAATGAGCTAAAAGGGTACTATCTGGACGTTGGCTGGGGCACCTACGGTTTTAAAGTTGCACCGATTGCCGGAAAATTAACAGCAGAGTGTATTGCTACAGGAAAAACCTCGGACCTCATTGCCCCCTTTGCGTATTCCCGTTTCGAAAATGATATTCTTGTAGGCGAAGCTGCAGCTGCGGCGACATCCCATTAGCGTTAATCCCTTTCAATCGGTTTCATATGATGGTCCGGTAGGTATTTACCCAGGTAAGTCAGGTCCAAGTGGATCTTTTTAGGAGGAATACCGAATATGCCCTACAAAAAAGGCGAACCAATTCTCTGGGAGCACCTGACGTGGGATGAAGCTGAAGCGATTTGCAAGAAAATGAAAATGGCCATCATATGTGTTGGCGCCATAGAGCAACATGGGCCACATCTTCCTGTAAATGTCGATATTTCGATAAATTATGAGATAGGTAAACGCATTTCCGCCGCAACAGGAGTTCCTGTTCTTCCGCCCATATTTCCTGGTGTATCAGAGTCCCATGGGTTTTCTGGAACCATATTCGTTCGTCCCGAAACATTATCTATGATGATGTACGATATTTGCCGAAGTCTTTATGAGAAAAATAGAATCAAGAAGATTCTTGTCATTAATGGGCATATGTGGAACCAAGCCGCCAACTTAGCCATTCGGGATAACATGCGGTGTGACTACGAGGATTTGCAAATCCGTGTACTCAACTGGTGGGATTTCGATCCGGAGGTTTATGCCTTAGTTGCTTCCGACTGCCCCTTGGGAAGAAGTTTGCACGCGAACATCGGGGAAACCTCTTGCATGCTTGCTATATCTCCCGAGCTTTGTGATATGAAGAAGGCCAAGCTCCTTAAGGTAGACAATCCCGAATATCCCCATTTTTGGGATTATAGGGAAGAGGAGATGACCAAAAGCGGTGTTATGGGGTCCGCGGCAACAAAGGCTACCGCAGAACTGGGAGAGAAAATATTATCAATGGCTGCTGGAAAATTGATTAGGGAAGTGAAGAAAGCTCTGAAGGAGAAACCACGCTATAAGGCACCCAACAAGCTAGCTAGAGCGCCGAGAGGGAAAGAATCCAAAAGAAGCTAATTGGCACCCTATTATTTGCGGCAGATCAGGAGGTACTCCATTGGTTTTTAAAGGTTGGAAAATGTACGACCTGACTATGACCCTGGGGCATGATTATCCGGCTTTTCCCATTGGGCTTCAAGACGTTCGGATAGTTCGAGATGTTCGCCGTGCCCGGTATACAGCTAACGCAGACAAACTGGAAATGTCTTGTCATGCGGGTACGCACCTGGATGGGCCCATGCATTTTGAGCCTGTGGGTAAAACTATCGATCGGTTTCCGCTAGGTGGAAAACTGGTCGGAGAAGGGGTTATCGTAGATATCAGTAAACAATGTGGAGATTATGATTTTTACGGTGAAAAGGAAATCATGCACTCAGGTGCCGATGTTCGACCTGGGGATATCCTATTCATCCACACAGGGTATTGGAAATATGCCCCGGGATTGCCTAAAGAGGATGATATCCGTTACTTCTACAAGCACCCAGGTCCAAAGATGGAATTTGCTAAGTGGTGTAAGAAGATGAAATTCAAGTATTTAGGAATTGACGGTGGGAGCCAAGATCATCCATTGAATACAGGTTTGCAGGGGAGAATTCCATTTGTAGATGAAGAATTTTGTAAAAAGCATAAAGTGGAAAGCGTGCAAGATGTTTTTCCCAGAAAAACCTGGCAGCTTATGCATAGCGAGTTATTCAAACATGAGATTATTCACGTTGAAAACCTTGGAGGTGATATTGGTAAGGTTGTAAATAAGCGGGTAATGATAGGCACTTTCCCTCTTAAACTCATTTCTGAGTCTGCACCTTGCCGTGTTGTGGCTTGGGTTAAAGGTTAATGGATAAATCCTCTTCTAAAAAAAATGGGGAGTGCCAAAAGGCACTCCCCATTTTCTCTCTGCTTAGAATCAGTTTTTACTCTTTTCCGTCGACGACAGCCTGAATCGCCTCAATGATTTTGGCATAACCAGTACAACGACAGAGATTTCCCGCCAAATAATGCTTGATTTCGTCCTCTGTTGGGTTGGGATTCTCCTCCAACAACTGAATCGAGGCCATAATCATCCCTGGCG
>CAYTIB010000021.1:0-14498 GCA_964437725.1 uncultured bacterium
TCGTCTTTGGCTCAACCGCAACGGATATTACTGGTTCTGGAAAGTCAATGGATTCAAGAAGGAGTGGGGCCTTGGAGTCCACCAGAGTGTCTCCAGTAACCGTGTTTTTGAGGCCTAGGAAAGCTACAATATCTCCTGTCCTCGCCTCATCAATTTCTTCCCTCTTGTTAGCATGCATTCGCAACAAACGTCCAATTCTTTCATTCTTGCCTCGGCCCACGTTCGATACCGACTCGCCCGAACGTACAACACCCGAGTAGACACGACAAAAAGAAAGTTGACCCACATACGGGTCTGTCATCACCTTAAAAACCAATCCGGAAAAAGGCGTTTCGTCATCTGGCGTCCGAATTTCGATCTCGCCCGTTTTAACTTTTTCTCCCTGCACCGGCGGAACGTCCAAAGGAGATGGCATGAAATCGACTACCGCGTCAATCAGGGCCTGGATCCCCTTATTTTTGAAAGCAGAACCGCATAATATTGGGACGCCTTCGGAGGTCACCGTTGCTCGTCGGATAACGGGAACCAATCGTTCGGAGGGCAAATCTTTACCCGCCAAGTAGTCCTCCATAATTCCTTCATCTAAGTCCGCCAGTGTTTCTAAAAGGTTTTCGCGATGGGAAGCCGCCGCCTGTTCCATCTCCGAAGGAATAGGTCCATAATGAAACGTAGACCCTAATTCGTCCTCGTCATAAATGCAGCTCTCCCAACGAACCAGATCGATTACTCCTCGGAAGTTTTCCTCGCTCCCCCAAGGCAACTGAAGAACGAGTGGGCGCGCCGCTAAACGGTCCCTGATTTCGTCAACAACCCTTGGAAAATCAGCGCCAACACGGTCCATCTTATTAACGAAGGCAATACGCGGAATTCCATATTTTTCCGCCTGCCGCCAAACAGTTTCCGATTGCGGTTCGACCCCCCCCACCGCACAGAATAGGCCAACTGCTCCATCCAACACACGCAAGCTTCGCTCCACTTCCATGGTGAAATCCACATGCCCAGGGGTATCAATGATCTGAATGCGGTGGTCTCGCCATTCGCAGGTGGTAGCTGCCGAAGTGATGGTAATGCCACGTTCTTGTTCCTGGGGCATCCAGTCCATGACAGCAGTGCCTTCGTGAACCTCACCCAAGCGATAGGTCCGCCCCGTATAGTAAAGAATCCTTTCGGTCGTAGTCGTCTTACCGGCATCTATGTGAGCCATGATGCCGATATTTCTGATTTTTTCGAGTGGAACTGCACGGATCATTGCTTTGCTCTCATTCCTCGTGCTACCAGCGATAGTGAGCGAACGCCTTATTAGCCTCCGCCATTCGGTGGGTATCATCACGTTTTTTAATCGCAGAACCTTGATTGTTCGAGGCATCCAGAAGCTCAGAGGCCAACCGTTCCTCCATTGTCCGTTCCTTGCGCTCCCGCGAAAAAGAGATTATCCAACGCATGCCTAAAGCTATTTTGCGACTCGGGCGAATTTCTTGCGGTATCTGATAGGTGGACCCACCCACACGACGCGACCGGACTTCCAGGTGTGGCTTGACATTGTCCACTGCCCGTTTGAACACTTTTAAGGGATTGTCCTTCGTTTTTTCTTCAATGATGTCGAACGCTTTGTATAGAATCCCTTCCCCGAGACTCCGCTTCCCATTTCGCATTAAAGAATTGATAAACTTCGCCACCTGCAGATCACCGTATTTAGGATCCGCGACAGTTTCTCGGCGGGCTGTCAGCTTACGTCGAGGCATAGAAATTTGATCCTTAAAGCTATTTGACTGTCGTTCATGGCTGCCGCACAGGCGACAATACTATCCGTCGGCCACACCACAACCTGGCCGAGAAACCAAGATTCGAACCAACGCCTGCCTGGAAAATGAAAGGCGCCGGGCCCCTGGGGGAGCAGGCTATTTCGGGCGCTTCGCCCCGTACTTCGACCGCCCCTGCCGACGGCCATCTACCCCAACGGTATCGAGAGCGCCTCGAATCACGTGGTATCGGACACCTGGAAGGTCTTTGACTCTCCCCCCCCTGATAAGGACGATGGCGTGCTCTTGCAGGTTGTGCCCAACACCAGGAATGTAAGTGGTTACTTCCATACCATTAGTCAGCCGGACACGCGTCACTTTCCGGAGCGCAGAATTTGGTTTCTTAGGGGTTGATGTGTAAACCCGAAGACAGACTCCTCGACGCTGCGGGCACCGTCTTAAAGCGGGGCTCTTTGTCTTCGATTTTAGATTACGTCGCCCTTTTCGCACCAACTGGTTAATTGTCGGCACAGAATTTACCCCCCAAAGAAAGCGATCCGGCCGCACGACGAGAGCACGCGCGGCCGGCTCGTATACTCAAGAAAACCTTTCTAATCTATCCCTTTTGGCTGAATTGTCAAGGTATTTTCAAGCCAAAAGAGGCTCTGAACCATCCTGTTATTCTTTAGTCGCACCCACACTTTCGGGTTTCGCACTTTCGGACTTACTAGGTGCGTCGGGGACGGGCACACCTTCCCCATCAGCAACTACATCCGTAGCCTCTCTCCGAGGTTCAGGGGCTTCCGTGTTCAAATCCAGTCGCTGATATCTGCGAGCCCCTGTTCCAGCAGGAATCAACCGCCCCATAATGACATTCTCTTTCAGGCCACGTAGGCGATCAACCAATCCGCTTACACTAGCCTGCGTCAACACACGGGTCGTCTCTTGGAAAGATGCGGCGGATATAAAACTCGGAGTACTAAGAGAGGACCTTGTAATGCCAAGGAGAATAGGCTTAGCTGTTGCGGGCTTATCCCCACTGGCTTCCATTTCTTTGTTCTTGGCATTGAACAAATCCTTCGTCACCTGCTCACCAACTAGAAACTCTGTATCTCCTGGATCCTCAATAACCAAGCGGCGAAGCATCTGACGAACAACCACTTCGATATGTTTGTCGTTTATAGTAACTCCCTGAAGACGATAAACTTCCTGTATTTCATTAACCAGATACTTTTGTAATTCTTTCTCTCCCATAATGTCCAAAATATCGTGAGGGTTAACCGCTCCATCCATCAAGGGCTCCCCGGCACGGACAGTATCTCCTTCGTGAACATTCACATGCTTCCCTCTGGGGATAAGGTATTCATGCTCTTCACCTGCATCGGTAACAACAAGGACACGTCTCATCCCGCGGACAAATCCTCCGAACTGCACAGCGCCATCAACTTGGCTGACTATTGCTTGCTCTTTCGGTTTGCGGGCTTCAAACAGTTCTGCCACGCGGGGCAAACCACCTGTGATATCCTTAGTTTTTGTCGTTTCTCGTGGAATCTTTGCCAAAACCTCTCCGGAATCAACTACACCCCCCTCGGCAACCATCACTCGGGCGGCCATTGGCAGCAAGTAACGAGCAATTGTCTTGCCATCGGCGCCCTTAACGGAAATACGCGGCTGGAGCTTTTCCTCTCCGTGCTCGAGGATAACCTTTTGGGAAAGGCCCGTTACTTCATCCAGTTCTTCCTTCACCGTGACACCCTCTATCAAATCACCAAAAGCGACTCGACCACTTTGTTCCGTAAGGATGGAAAGAGTGTAAGGATCCCACTCGACCAGTGCGTCATTAGGACTAACCCGCTGGCCGTCACGCGCCTTGATCTTGGCTCCGTAAACAACTTGGTAATTCTCGCGCTCCCAACCCTGATCGTCTTGGATAACCAAACTCCCATTCCGATTCATGACAATCGTGTCACCCTCGTTGTTGGTGACGGTCCGGAGATTCTGATACCGAAGCACACCGCCACGCTTGGTCTCCAACGTTGTTTGCATAGCCACACGGCTAGCGGTTCCACCGATATGGAAAGTTCTCATGGTAAGCTGGGTCCCCGGCTCACCAATCGACTGGGCTGCAATCACACCCACTGCTTCACCAAGTTCGATAGGCAATCCCGTGGCAAGATTCTTACCGTAACACAGCTGGCAAATTCCACTGGAAGCCTCACACGATAACGCCGATCGGATAGTAATTTTCTCAATGCCGGCATTTTCTATCAAATCCACAACAACTTCATCAATTTCCTGACCTGCCTTAACTAGTAATTCACCATGAACCGGGTCCTTCACGTCATGCAGGGCTACCCGCCCCACAATACGATCCCCCAAGGTCTGAATAACCTCACCACTTTCCACCAAAGATACTACTTCAATCCCATTTGGAGTCCCACAGTCGTCAATAGTGATAATGACATCCTGGGCCACATCAACCAACCTTCTAGTAAGGTATCCTGAATTCGCAGTCTTCAAGGCTGTATCAGCCAAACCTTTCCGGGCCCCATGAGTTGAAATGAAGTACTGGAGAACTGTTAATCCTTCACGGAAGTTTGCCGTAATAGGTGTCTCGATGATCTCTCCAGAGGGCTTTGCCATCAGTCCTCGCATCCCTGCAAGCTGTCGAATTTGCTGCGTACTACCCCTCGCCCCAGAGTCAGCCATGATGAAAATTGGATTAAACCGGCTTTCTTCTGTCCTGGCTTCGCTATAAAATGGGTCCGTGGATTCTCCAGACATAACCCACTCGTCTTCGTCCTGCAGGTCTTTGAACATTGCATCCGAAATGTTTTCCGTCACATGAGCCCAGATATCGATCACCTTGTTGTAACGCTCTCCATCGGTGATCAACCCATCCCGATACTCATTCTCGACTTTTGTCACTTCGCCTCGAGCATTTTCCACTATTTCAGGCTTCGCCGAGGGGACATGCATATCATCCATGCCAATGGACATGCCCGCCTGAGTCGCAACTCCGAACCCTGCGTCCTTAAGCTCATCTAAAAATCGGACTGTCTCATCCTTGCCAATTCGTTTGTGGGTTTGGGCAACAAGGGAGGTGAGAGCCTTTTTGTCCATAACACAATTGACGCTCTCGAACGGCATGCCTTTGGGAAGTTTCTCATATAGCAAGACACGCCCCGTGGTGGTCAGATGAAGTTTCCCTTCCACCCGCACCCGAATACGAGCCTGCAAACCTAACTCCTTTTGGTCATAAGCCACCCGGACCTCTGTCGAATTTGAAAAAACGTGGTTTTCACCAAGGGCGCCGGCACGGGGCTTGGTCATGTAATAACAACCGAGTATGATGTCTTGACTAGGAACCGCAAGAGGCGATCCACTAGCAGGTGACAGAATATTGTTGGTGGACATCATCAGAACCTTGGCCTCCATCTGAGCCTCGATCGATAGCGGCACATGCACCGCCATCTGATCACCATCGAAGTCAGCGTTAAAAGCCGCACAGACAAGCGGGTGGACCCTAATGGCCTTGCCTTCGACCAGAACCGGGTCGAAAGCTTGGATGCCGAGGCGGTGGAGTGTCGGCGCGCGGTTCAACATTACCGGATGGTTTTTAATCACCTCGTCCAGAACATCCCAAACTTCGGGAACCTCCCGTTCGACGAGTTTTTTGGCACTCTTAATAGTGGTAACAAGTCCTTTTTCTTCCAATTGATTGTAAATAAAGGGCTTAAAAAGTTCAAGCGCCATCTTTTTAGGCAAACCGCACTGATTGAGCTTGAGCTCAGGCCCAACAACAATCACTGAGCGCCCAGAGTAGTCTACCCGCTTACCAAGGAGGTTCTGACGAAAACGTCCTTGCTTACCTTTGATCATGTCGCTCAGAGATTTAAGAGGTCGCTTGTTCGGACCAAGAAGAATTCGACCTCGGCGACCGTTATCAAATAATGCATCCACAGCCTCTTGAAGCATCCGCTTTTCGTTGCGAATAATGATGTCCGGAGCCCGAAGCTCTTGAAGGCGGATCAACCTATTGTTCCGATTAATAACACGCCGATAAAGGTCATTGAGATCGGAGGTCGCAAACCGTCCACCGTCAAGCGGAACAAGAGGGCGCAACTCGGGTGGGATCACGGGTACAGTAGTTAGGATCATCCATTCCGGCTGGTTCCCAGACTTACGGAAAGCCTCGACAACTTTAAGCCTTTTGATGCATTTTTTCCGCTTTTGAACACTGCCAGTTTCTCGAATCTCAGTCTTAAGCTCAACACTGAGGCCAGATAAATCCAGGTCCAAAAGTAGTTCGCGGATCGCCTCCGCGCCCATATCAGCTCGAAATCCCGACACTTCAAAATCGTCAATCAATTCCTGATACCGGTCCTCCGGGAGCAGTTCTCCTACCTTGACTGGTGCGTCACCTGGCTCGATAACGACATAATTTTCGAAGTAAAGAATGCGCTCCAAATCACGTAAAGGCATGTCTAAAAGGTTCCCGATGCGACTGGGAAGCCCCTTAAAAAACCATACATGCGAAACCGGGCAAGCTAGCTGTATATGTCCCATGCGCTCACGCCGAACCTTCGACAGAGTTACCTCAACGCCGCATTTTTCACAGACGATTCCCCGGAACTTCATTCGTTTGTATTTGCCGCACAAACACTCCCAGTCTTTAACAGGGCCGAAAATCCGAGCACAAAACAAACCGTCACGTTCTGGTTTGAAGGTTCGGTAATTGATCGTTTCCGGCTTTTTTACTTCTCCCGAAGACCATGAAAGAATCTTCTCAGGGGAAGCAACTCTGATCTGGATAGCATCAAAGTCGATGGGGTCTTTGGGTTTTTCGAACAGGCTAAGAATGCTGTCCAATTCATCCTCCTTTGGACCTGTGGATCCTGGGCCTCAACCCTCGGTTTCAACTTCTTCAGCGGCTCCGCCATTGGACACGGATGCATCCACGGAATCCCCTCTATTTTCCTCTATAAGCTCCACGTCCAGGGCTAGGCTTTGCAATTCCTTCATCATGACATTAAAAGATTCCGGCAAGCTTGCCTCTAGCGTACTTTCTCCCTTGACGATAGATTCGTACATTCGGGTCCTGCCAGCAATGTCATCACTCTTAACTGTAAGCATCTCCTGGAGAATCCGAGCGGCACCATAGGCCTCAAGGGCCCATACCTCCATCTCACCAAGTCTCTGGCCACCAAACTGGGCCTTTCCGCCCAATGGTTGCTGCGTCACCAAGGAATAGGGACCAGTGGAACGAGCGTGAATTTTTTCGTCAACCAAATGATGAAGTTTCAGCATGTAGATGTAACCAACGGATACTTTCTGATCAAACTGTTCACCAGTCCATCCATCGAAGAGATAAGTTTCCCCATTCTCTGGCAAGCCCGCATCTTTTAGTCCCTTGCGTATGTCTTTTTCTTTAGCTCCTTCAAAAACCGGTGATGCAAATTTCAGGCCTAAAACCTTCGCAGCCCAACCAAGATGCGTCTCCAAGACCTGACCAACGTTCATCCTGGAGGGAACCCCCAAGGGATTTAAAATGATCTCAATGGGGCGCCCATCAGGCATATACGGCATGTCTTCTTCGGGAACTATGATAGACACCACACCCTTGTTCCCGTGTCGCCCCGCCATCTTATCCCCAACCTGGAGCTTCCGCTTTACAGCCACATACACCTTAACCAACTTAATAACTCCGGGGGGTAGCTCTGTCCCCTTCCGTAGCTTTCCGATCTTTTCCTCCATCATCCCTCGAAGGTAACCCACTTGGGTCTTACCCGCTCCTTCGATTTGGGATATCTGCCCAACAACCTCCTGAGGCATGGCCTCCTTAATTGCTTTCAAAGTCCGAGCGGGCAGGTCCTCCAACAATGAGGCCTCAACTTTCGTACCTTTAGAGAGCAAGACCTTTCCCGTACGTGGATCAATCACACGAGAAACCACTTCCTGGCGAGCCATGAGAATGCGAATACGCTCATCCTGTTCCTCTTCGATGATTCGGATTTCGTCGTGATAATCTTTTTCTACCTTTATGACCTCTTCTTCTTCGATGGAGATAGCTCGCTCGTCCTTGTCAACACCTCTTCGAGAGAAAACCTTGACATCAACAACAGTTCCTTCAACACCTGGAGGGATTGTGAGGGAAGTGTCTCGTACATCGCCTGCCTTTTCACCAAAGATGGCTTTAAGTAGTTTTTCTTCGGGGCTTAGTAGGGTCTCACCCTTCGGAGTTACCTTACCTACGAGAATGGAACCCGAATCAACTTTCGCCCCAATACGGACGATCCCGCTTTCATCCAGATCCTTCAAAGCCTCCTCACTAACGTTGGGGATATCCCGAGTTATTTCTTCTTTCCCCAGCTTCGTATCCCGGGACTCAATCTCGAATTCCTCAATATGGATGGAGGTATAAATATCTTCCTTGACCACTTTCTCGCTTATGACAACTGCATCCTCAAAGTTGTAGCCTCTCCAGGGCATGAAGGCCACCAAAACGTTTCGCCCCAGAGCGAGCTCCCCCTCCTCAGTCGCTGGCCCATCTGCCAGGACCTGGCCCTTTTGTATCTTTTGACCAATCTTGACTATCGGGCGCTGATTGAAACAAGTATTTTGGTTGGATCGCCGGTACTTGGTAAGGTTGTAAATATTGACACCCGGGCTAGTTGCTCCGCTCTTCTTTCGGCTATTTGAGGTGCGCACCACGATACGTGAGGCATCGACGTCAACCAGCTCACCCTCTTCCTTGGCCACTACTACTGCCCCGGAATCCTTCGCGGCCACGCCTTCCATGCCCGTACCAACTAACGGAGCCTCCGGCCTAATAAGTGGAACCGCCTGCCGTTGCATATTTGAACCCATCAGTGCACGGTTAGCGTCGTCGTTTTCTAGGAATGGAATTAGGGATGTTGCCACGCTCACAAGCTGTTTCGGAGACACATCCATATAATCCACCACGTCGGGGGAGGACATAACGAACTCCCCTCCTCTACGACAAGAAACCAACTCATTAATGAATCTGCCATTTTTGTCGATAGGGGCATTAGCCTGAGCGATGGTACACCTGTCCTCATCAATCGCAGTCAAGAACTCTACCTGATCTGTTACACGTGCGTTCCCTACCTTTCGATAAGGAGTCTCGATAAAACCGAATTCATTTACACGAGCGTAAGTGCTGAGAGAGGAAATAAGGCCAATGTTCGGTCCCTCCGGTGTTTCAATAGGACAAATTCTTCCGTAATGCGTTTCGTGAACATCCCTAACCTCGAACCCAGCCCTTTCGCGTGTCAGTCCACCCGGCCCGAGAGCAGAGAGACGCCGTTTATGCGTAAGCTCAGACAAGGGATTTGTCTGATCCATAAACTGCGAAAGTTGAGCACTACCAAAAAACTCTTTTATGGAGGCCGAAATCGGCTTCGCATTAATCAAATCGTGAGGCATTGCGGATTCAAGGTCGACAATACTCATTCGTTCCCGGATGGCCCGCTCCATTCTAACCAGACCAATCCGGAACTGATTCTCTAACAACTCGCCGACTGAGCGAACTCGCCTGTTGCCGAGATGGTCGATGTCATCCACGTTTCCGTGGCCGGAACGTAAACCGACCAAATACTTCATGGATTCAACCACATCTTCCTGAGTCAGAGTTCGTTGGCTCAACGGGAGTGAAATACCCATTTTGGAGTTGATTTTCATCCGCCCGATCCGGGAAAGGTCATACCGTTTCGGGTTAAGGAACAAACTATCGAAAAGTGAACGAGCCGTCTCCCGAGTCGGTGGATCTCCCGGGCGAAGCCGTTTATAAATTTCGATCAGAGCCTCTTCAGGCTCGGTTACACGATCCACCTTCAGGGTTTCGACGATACTGGGGTCGAACCCGCCCTCTTCTTCGTGGAGAATATAGAACTTGTCAATAGAATCCCCTTTGATGGCCTCTAAAGCCTCAGGTGTTAAGGCCTCCCCCGCCTCAAGGACCAACTCTCCGGTCGCTACGTGAACAACATTCTTCGCGCAAATTCTCTCGAGAAGGTTCTCCTCATTCATCCCGACGGATTTAATTTTGAGGCTTACCATCCGCTCATAAGCTTTGCGAGTGATCTTTCGACCTACCTTCGTTAGGAGCTCTCCCGAATCCGGGTCAGCGAGATCCTCCGTAGCCTTTTGACCAACTATCAGCTCAGAAAGTTTTTTTCTAAAAACTCCTGCCTTAGAATCAAAGGTAATCTCTTCAAGGGGGTAAAAAGATTCGAGAATTTCCTCGGTCCCCAGTCCTAAGGCTCGCAGAAGGGTTGTCGCAGGCAGCTTCCGCCGTCGGTCAATACGAACATGGAGAATTTCTTTGGAATCAAACTCGAAATCTAGCCACGAGCCGCGGTAGGGAATCACTCGCGCAGAGTACAGGTTTCTTCCGCTGTGGATAGGACCAGAATCCTGACTAAAGAAAACCCCGGGCGATCGGTGCATCTGGCTAACGACCACCCGCTCTGTCCCGTTGACCACAAACGTGCCATTCTCAGTCATCAACGGAACTTCGCCCAAATAAACTTTCTGTTCCTTAATGTCCTTAATGACTGGTTCCCCATCCACCCCTTTTTCTGTGAGGACCAGCTGAACGATGATGCGCAGCGGATCACTGTACGTCATTCCGCGCTCGCGGCACTCTTCGACATCGTTTTTAGGTCGATATGTGAGAGGTTTTTTGGATTTCGGATCAACTACTACCGGCCCACCTAGACCTTTGAAATCGCCGGACTCTGACGTCCAGGTTCCGATTTCATAGCCGACGTAATTCAGGTAAGCCGTACCATTGAAATCACTAATGGGAAAAACGCTTTGGAAAACATTCTCCAAACCCTCGTCTTCTCGCTGATTTGGCGAGACCCTGGACTGGAGAAGCCTTTCGTAAGATTGGAGCTGAATTTCAATCAGATTTGGTATACCAACAACCGTTGGTATAGTTCCGAAATCAATCCGTTGGCCATTACCGTTGCTTAAAATCTTTTCCATCGCCATTACGCGACCCCTTCAGGAACAAGTCACCGCTGAGTCCGTTCACACCACCGAACGAAAATTCGCTATGGCGCACGCTTAACTGATTTCGGCTTCGGCACCGGCTTCGGTCAACTCTTTTTGAATACTTTCTGCCTCCTCTTTCGGAATCCCGTCCTTCACCACCTTTGGGGCCTCATCTACAACTGCTTTCGCCTCCTTTAGCCCGAGTCCGGTGAGGGCGCGCACTGCCTTTATAACCTGAATCTTCTGACCACCTGCAGACTTGAGTGTTACGCTAAACTCTGTTTGCTCCTCTTCTGCAGCGGCTTCTCCTCCACCTGCACCTCCAGCCGCGGGGGCAGCCATCATCATCCCAGCTGCGGATACCCCAAATTTTTCCTCGAGGACTTTTACAAGATCAGCAAGCTCTAGAACCGACATACTTTCAATGTGTGAGATGATTTCTTCCTGTGTGATCGTACTCATACGTATTTCTCCGTTCTTTCCTGTCCGGTCGCAACCGGAGTCTGGCAACTTCAGCCTTATCCGTCTTTTTGATCGCGGATGGCCGAGAGCGTCATAACGAAATTCAAGAGGACGCCCTGTAGCGTCCGCACCAACCCTGATATGGGGGCCTGCATGTTACCCAACAATTGACCAAGTAGTATTTCTCGAGACGGCAGCTTTGCAATTCGATCGATTTCTGCGCTCTCAAGTTTCTTCCCTTCGTAAAGACCACATTTTATTTTCAGTGCCGGGTGTGAATTTGCAAATTCCGAAAGCTCCTTAGCGGAATCCGTGATCTCACTGTCGCAGAACGTAACCGCCATCGGCCCTTCGAACTCGCCTTCCAGATCGGCAAATGGTGTATCCCGGACAGCCCGGCGAACCAAGGAATTCTTCACTACTTTCATTTCCGACTGATTTGCTTTGAGCTTTCGCCGCAACTGAGAAATCTCGGAAACCGTGAGCCCCCGGTAATCGGAGAGAATCGCGCCCTGAGACCGTTCAAAGCGTTCCCGAAGGTCAGCAACCGCTTTCTCCTTTATTGGAGCAACCAAAGTTTATTCCCTCCAAGTCTCAAACCATTACACCTAAGTAACCGCAACCGCCTTAGGATCCACTTTGATACCCGGTCCCATCGTCGTCGAAACGCTCACGGACCGTATATAAGCACCTTTGGCCGAAGCAGGTCTCATTCGTTGGATAGAGTCAAGTAGTGCGCCAGCGTTCTCAACAAGCGATGATGCTTCAAAGCTAGCCTTTCCAACCACCGCGTGTATTATTCCCGCCTTATCGACTCGAAAATCAACTTTTCCTGCTTTCGCGTCCCGAACCATCCGGGCCACGTCAAATGATACAGAACCCGATTTTGGATTTGGCATTAGACCGCGGGGACCCAAAGTTTTCCCAAGCTTCCCCACCACGGACATCATGTCAGGAGTCGCTAAGACACTATCAAATTCCAACCAACCACCCTGAATCTTTTCGGCCATGTCCTCGCCACCCACGTGATCTGCACCCGAGTCTCGGGCTTCCATTTCCTTCTCGCCTTTAGCGAAGACCAGAATGCGGACATTCTTCCCTAAACCCTGAGGAAGAACCACACTTCCCCGTATCATCTGGTCGGACTTCCGAGGGTCCACTCCCAAACGGATGGCAATTTCAACAGTTTCGTCAAAATTCACCGAAGAAGCAGACTTGGCCAAGTCTAGCGCCTCGAACAACGAATACTGTTTATTCCGCTCCACCTTCTCAGCGGCCGCTGAAAATCGTTTCCCGCTCGCTGCCATTTCGTCTATTTCTCCACTGTGATACCCATGCTACGGGCAGTCCCTTTAATAATTTCCATGGCTGCCTCAACGTCCCCCGCATTCAGATCTTCCATCTTTCGCTCTGCGATCTGCCGAACCTGGTCGGTTGTCACTACGCCAACTTTTTCTCGATGTGGCTCCCCAGAACCTTTTACTATCCCGGCAGCCTGTTTTAGTAGTATGGCCGCAGGCGGGGATTTTGTTATAAAAGTGAAGGAACGGTCCGCATACACAGTCAGAACAACCGGAATGATCGTCCCCTCCTGACCCTGAGTCTGAGAATTAAACGCTTTACAGAACTCCATAATATTTACCCCGTGCTGGCCAAGAGCAGGCCCAACGGGAGGAGAGGGAGAAGCCTGACCAGCAGGGACTTGAAGCTTCAGTGTAGATGCCACTTCCTTTGCCATAGGGTGTACGCTTTCTTTAAATGGGAAAAGCTCTGTTTAAGCAGCCGCCCTTTTATTTAAACCTTCTCTACTTGTAAAAATTCCAATTCAACGGGTGTCGGCCGACCAAAAATCGTCACCATGATTCGCACTTTGCCCCGCTCGTGATTGACGTCATCAACCACGCCCGAGAAATTTGCAAAGGGACCATCTATAACGCGAACATTTTGACCTTCTTCAAACTCTACCCTTGGCCTAACTTCCTGCTCTCCACGCATTTGTCCGAGAATTTTCTGGACTTCACTGTCCTTCAAAGGAGTGGGATCGTTGCTTCCGCCTAGAAAACCTGTCACCTTGGGCGTGTTCTTGATGAGATACCAGGTGTCTGTAGACATTTTCATCTGGATCAAGATATACCCAGGAAAATACTTGCGCGATGACACCCTCCGACGCCCACCCCGCATCTCTACAACATCTTCTGCTGGAACCAGAACCTTTCCAAACATCTCTCCAAGAGGAGATGTCTGGAGACGCTCCTCTAACGCCGCCTTAACTTTCGCTTCATAACCTGAGTATGTGTGGACGACGTACCACTTCTTGTCCGGGTCCGAAAAAGATAAATCCTCAGCCTCTTGGTTCGAATCATCCTCTACTTCATCGCCGTCCTCTGTTTTGGGCTCTGAAGCGGGCTCTGGCTCCAATACCAAGGCACTATCCTCAACTGACCCCTCTGAAGGATTCTCTTCAGTATCTATGGCCGGCACAGGCTGGGCTTCTGACGCTTTATCGGACACTGAAGAGGACTCCGCCAAATTGGCCTCGCTAGGACCTGGCTCCTCTTCTTCTATCTCATTGGATTCTGAATTCTGCGGTTCTTGTATCACCGAATCAAAACTCCAACTAATTTTGAAAAGCCTAAATCTACCAAACCAAGGTAAATGGCAACAATAAGCACCGCAACTATGACCACCGAGCTTGAAGCGATCGTTTCTTTTCGGGTCGGCCAGGTCACCTTCCTGACCTCCGCTCGAACATCACGGAGAAAATCGAGCGATTTCAAATACCAGCCGGCTGTTTTACCCATTGGCCCACAATCTTGGGTTCGGAAAAACCAAATACATGGCAGGCCAGGAGGGATTCGAACCCCCAACCCTCGGTTTTGGAGACCGATGCTCTACCGTTCGAGCTACTGGCCTGCCGAAGGGATACCGGATGCCTAAAGCCGTCCTGGACTTACCTCTCAATTTACCCCCGAAACGAACCCCACCGACCTTACTTTGTTTCCCGATGGAGTGTGTGGCGTCTACAAAACCGGCAATATTTCTTGAATTCTAAACGGTCCGGTGTCTTCTGTTTATTCTTAGTCGTGGAATAATTTCTTCGCTTGCATTCTTCACAAGCCAGAGTCGCCAAAGCTCGCATCGCGTTCTCTTCTTCTAAGTACTCTAAAAGCTAAATTAAAGTTGGAGAGTCATCCAAACAGGGGGCTACCCTGTTCAAACCACAATGTCGGTAATCACACCCGCACCCCCCGTACGGCCCCCTTCGCGGATTGC
>CAYTIB010000022.1:0-11818 GCA_964437725.1 uncultured bacterium
AAATTCATCATTCGAAACTCATGGGAATCGATCCCAAGCTCTTCGGCTAGACGGTCCATATGATTTTCGTAAGCCCAAGAAACCTGCGCAACCCCAAATCCGCGAAATGGGCCAGAGGATGGCTTGTTGGTCAAAACACAGTAAGCATCCACCCGTACGTGTTTCCACCTATATGGTCCACACGAAACATAACCGGCATTTTTTGTTACCCGTGGACCTATGTCAGCATAGGCCCCGGTATCCATCCGGTTGGTCATTTGTCGGGCGATAAGCAGCCCATCCTGCATGACTCCAGTTTTGACCGTAACTACTGATGCATGTTTAACACAGGTTAGAAAAGTTTCTTCCCGAGAAAGCATCATCCGGACGGGCCGTCTAGCTTTTATAGTGAGACAAGCAACCAGTGGTTCCAGTCGCGCATAGGTTTTTGAACCGTATCCTCCTCCGAGGTAAGGAACCTCCACCCGGACGTCGCATACAGGTACCTTCAGGCAGTGAGCGGTTTCCTGGCGGGCTAGGAATGGATTTTGGTTGCTTGTCCATATGTGCACTCGCCCGTCTGCTTCCACCCTTGCAATAGTAATGAACGGTTCAAAGGTAACGTGTTGGGTAGTAGGTGTAGAATATGTTTCTTCGAGCACGAGGTCGCTTTTTCTGAATCCCTCTTCGACGTCACCGTTTCTGAGTTTGAAGTGGTTACATATGTTTGTTCCGGGTATCGGACGTACGGTTTTCAGATCGGCAAAACCAATGGGAGGCAGTTCCATTGTTTCATGAACAAGGGGTGCGTCGGGCTCGAGCGCGTCCAAAACGTTAGTTACGGCAGGAAGCTCCTCGTATTTGACATCGATTAGATCCAATGCCTCATCCAGAATGTCCTCGTCCTCTGCAACGACAGCCGCAACTGGGTCCCCAACGAAACGGACTTTATCAAAGCAAATAATTGGCTGGTCATAGTAAACCGGCCCGAAGGTCGGATTGTACGGTCCGAGGTCGTCTCGGGTAAAAGTACAAATTACACCCGGGAGTTTGTTTGCTTTCGATGCATCAACTTCTAGAATCCGAGCATGGGGGTAGGGACTCCGTAGCGCGCGAGCGTGAACCATCTTCGGAATCTCAATGTGTGTTGTGTAAATCCCGTCTCCTCTCACTTTCATTTGAGCCTCAGGCCGTTGCTCATTTTTCCCTATGGTTTGGAGCGGTCCTGTTGGTTCATTCATGAAATGCATTCCTCCCTAGGGCCTTTTGAAGGACACGGCGGGCGAAGACGGGAACTAGTTCTCGTTTGTACCAGGAAGATCCCCGGCCGTCACTTATACATTCCACTTGATCGTAACAGTGGCTGGCAATACCTTCGATTAGTTGGTCGTCCAATCTATGTCCGTTGGCGATTTCTCCAAGACCCTTTACACGATGAGGGATCTCAGTAGCCGAACCAAAAATAATATCGAGGGACTGGCAAATGCCCTCATTCTCCTGCACGAAGGCTGCAACACCAAGGCACGGCCAATCAGTGGAGGTAGTGGGACAAAATTTCATGTATGCGGAACGGAGATTGGGGTCTGGAAGAGGAATCACCACCTCTTTCAAGACCTCATCTGCTTCTAGGGCTGTCTCTAAATATCCCGTAAAAAAATCTGAGGCAGAGATCTGGCGTTCACCTCTCGTACTTTGTACCGTAATCTCGGCCCCAAGTCCTATCAAAACAGGGGGAGGATCGGAATGCGGATCACCATGTGCAAGCTCTCCTCCGAGAGTACCCAATGTGCGGATGCGTACATTAGCAATTTCACCAAAGGTTTCGGAGATGATTGGGAGATGCTGACGCACGATAGAGGAAGTTTCGATAGTGCGGTGCAAGACGGAGGCGCCGATCTTCATGGCTTTATCCTGAAGATCGATTTTGTCTAACCCAGGAACGGTTTTCATGCCAACCAAACGAACAGGTTGGAACAATCGCTGCTTTATCAGGATGCTAAGTGCGACTCCTCCAGCGACTAATTTGATCCCTTCATCACCGGAAGAAATCTCTTCGCAAACTGCATCCAAACTGTCTGGATGGACAAGCTCAAAACCCGCCAAACGACCGAACTCCTTAACCAGATTTTTCAGAAAACAAAACTAGGTGTTATTGTCTCCGTAATCTTCTGCAGCTTTAGTGAATTGCATCCGGATGACATTATACACGACCTTAGAGCTAGGTGCGTTATCCGACTTTCATGGATATCAGATCCCATGTTTTTCTCTGCAAGGCACTTGAATTTAAGATTATTTCAAACTTTCGTGTGTTAAATGATGTTGGAACCGGCAGGGAGCTACAGGAAGTTTAACGAACTTCGTCTCCTTTAGGGAGGAATTCTGCTTCAATGGAGATAGAATGTAGGCTAGCCGCTTGGGTGGCTTAAGCATCTTGGTCTTTTGGATGGAGATAATGGATTTGAATCTTCCCCAGCCCGATTTGGAGGAGTTGATCGAAGGTACCGTCGATCGCATTAAGTTCATCAACGAGGAGTCTGACTGGACGGTTGCCCAACTTCGAATCCTTGGAGGGAATGCGACAATCACAATTGTAGGATCGATACCTGGTCTGCAGGTTGGTGAGAATCTTCGGATACGTGGACGTTGGGTTCAGAATGCAAAATTTGGCCGCCAATTCGAAGTCGAGCAGTTTGAGACAGTCACGCCTTCAACTGAACTTGGTATTAGGCGCTATTTGGGTTCGGGGATGATTAAAGGAATCGGCCCTAAGATGGCCGATCGTCTAGTGGATGCTTTTGGTGTGCGAACTCTCGAAGTACTTGAAGAAGATGGTAAGCGACTGCAACGAGTCGATGGAATAGGACCTAAACGTGCGAAGTGGATTTTGGAGGCCTGGAAAAAGCAAAAAGCTGTGAGGGAAGTAATGATTTTTCTCCAAGCACATGATGTATCATCTGTATATGCCGCAAGGATTTACAAAAAGTATGGGGCGGCTTCCATCGAAGTGGTTCAGAATAATCCTTACCTTTTAGCTCGAGATATCTCTGGTGTTGGTTTCAAAACGGCGGATGCCATCGCTTTTAAACTTGGCTTTCAGCACGACAGCGAAGTGCGAGCACAGGCTGGCATCATCTACACTCTGAAGGAAGTGATGGACGATGGACATTGCTATTGTCCGGAGGAGGACCTTTTTAATCGGTGCGTTGAGAAATTAAACCTTCCCCGGGAAGTTGTTTTACGGGCAACTCCTGATCTTGAAGAGGAAGGTTTAATTGTTAAGGAAAAGCTTGGCTCAGATTCTGAGGGAAGTCTCGTATTTTTAAAATCTCTGCACGACTCTGAAGTTTCATTTGCTTTCCGATTAGACAATTTCCTAAAAGCTAAATCTGCGCCGATGAAGATTGATGTTGAAGCAGCGTTGGAGTGGGTTCAGAAACACTCCGCTGTCAAGTTTTCATCTCAGCAACAAGAGGCCATCCGAAAGGCTTTGTCGTATAGAGCGCTAATTCTTACTGGAGGACCGGGAACCGGGAAGACCACTATAATCCGAAGTATTCTTGACATTTTAGAGCGAAAACAACTGAGAATCGGACTGGCGGCCCCTACGGGAAGAGCTGCAAAACGGCTATCGGAGGCTACAGGTAGACCCGCACAGACGATCCATCGCCTACTCAAGTTTGATCCTCGTCAGATGTCTTTTGAATTTGACGCCGCCAACCCCTTGCCGTTTGATCTCCTGATTCTGGATGAATCTTCCATGGTCGATCTTCCGCTTATGGAACAACTCTTCCGGGCTGTCCATGCCCATGCTCGCGTCATTTGGGTTGGGGATGTAGATCAGCTCCCCTCTGTAGGGCCGGGACAAGTTTTGGCTGATCTAATCGAGTCAAGGAGAATAGAGGTAGTTAGGTTAACAGATATTTTTCGACAAGAAGGCGAGGGTTGGATTGTTGAGAATGCTCACCGTGTCAAGAAAGGTTTAGACCCGGAGTTTCCGGAAAATGCCCAAGACGCTTTCTTTATAAAGCGGGAAGAGCCTGCCGAGGGAGCTGAGATAATCCGCGAGATTGTGACAAATCGAATCCCCAAAAGTTTCAATATAAACCCCAAGACCGATATTCAGGTCTTAACACCGATGCATCGTGGGGAGTTGGGTTCTGCTCATCTGAACGAGCTTTTGCAATCCGCGCTCAATCCAGGAGGAGAATGTGTCCAACAATATGGGCGGACGTTCCACTGTGGTGACAAGGTTATGCAAGTTCGAAATAACTATGACAAGGACGTTTTCAATGGAGACATTGGATTTATTGTTGAGTTAGGTTTGGAGGATCGAGAAATTGTTGTGGAGTTCGACGGTCGACCTATTAGCTACGATTTTAATGAGCTGGATGAACTACTTCTGGCCTACGCGATTTCTATCCATAAGTCTCAGGGTAGTGAGTACCCGGTTGTCGTAATACCTCTTCACACCCAGCATTACGTTATGCTTAAGAGAAACCTCCTTTATACTGCTCTAACACGAGGCAGACGGCTCGTGGTAATTGTAGGTACGACCAAGGCGATGGGAATAGCTGTCCGAAATTCCCAAGAAGGAGAAGGCCGATGGACTCGATTAAAGGAAAGACTTGCGGGAGCTTGTCTGCGGAATCCGAAAATATAGAGAACCTTATTTTCCGATTGATCAAATCCATTAGGTTGAGGGGGTTCAAGGGATTTGGATAGACACCGTGTTGACCCGGTCTTGATGAGCATAGTTCGCATCAAGCTTGTAAGAGGAGAGGAGGAGTTTGGCACTGCAACTGGTTTTTTTTTCGCCAGGGAGAGCCGGATCTATTTTGTTACTAACCGTCACGTTGTCCTAAGTGATAAACGGAATTTCCAGCCCACGCACTTTCGGATCCAACTTCATGAGACGGCGAACGATCTTAAGAGAAACCAGTGGATTTCTGTTTCTTTGTTTGATGAATCAGGGATTCCTCTGTGGCTAGAGGACAGTATGAGCGGCTCCGATTTGCTTTGCTTGGAAGTCGAGAAAATTCGGCAGATGGCCTCCGAAAAGGCGATAGCGATCTCTGCGTTGTCCGAGGCTGATTTCGCTCCTGAGGATCTGGAATTCGAGTTGGGTCAGGAGCTTCTGGTTGTCGGCTATCCCCGTGGTTATTATGACGACGTGCACAACCTACCGATCATTCGTTATGCTACCCTCGCGTCCCCTTATCCTATTCCTTTTCAGGGAAAGCCCCTGGCCCTAATTGACGCAAACCTCCACCCGGGAACCAGTGGTTCCCCAGTGATTCTGAAGCCTGCCTCCGTTCCGATGTGGAATCGAGGGTTGGACCCTTTGTCCCGTCGCCGAGTGTACTTAATTGGCGTACACTCGTCATCGGTCGGCGCGGTGCTTAAAGAAGGTGGTAAAGATCCCCTGGATCTTCATCTGATTTGGTTTGCGGGCCTGATTCCCGGAATTATTGACGGAGGGAAGAGCCCTACGGTTTCCCGAAAATTATAGTGAGGTTGGTTCAATTCAAGTTTTTTGGTTTTCCTCTTCCAGATATTTTTCGAAATCGGTCATATGATAAGAGATAAAACATAGGGCATGATGGAGGGCGATATATTCGATGTCTTCCTTATCCGTTTCGGCATCGTGTCTAAGGGTGTTGAGTTGTGCCAGGATGGGTTCTGCTCGAAGCTCCTCGGTCATGAGTCTCTCCTTATCACGTTTCTTGGACGGTAAAATCAAGCACCCGTTCGACCTCGTGGATAGTACTTGGGGATTCTCGAAACAAAGGAACTAATGTTACACTGAATTTGGGACGTTGGAACTATAAGGTTTTACGATTCCTATGAGGGTTTGAAACGGTATGACACACGTGTACAGATATAAGGGAGGACAGTTTGACCCTGATGAGATTGATATTGTGGAAGAGAGACCTCTTGCACTTGTAGTAAATGGAGTAGAGCTAGCGACGCTTATGGTAACGCCCGTCCAGGTTGATGCTCTTGTTTTGGGGTTTCTGTATTTCGAAAAGATTATCACAAAAGCAGATCAGATCCGATCGATTGATCTGGACCTGGAAGACGCTGTTGCGGATATTGAACTTCACATCCCATTTAAGCGTCCAGATAAAAGGATCATCACATCTGGATGCACTGGAGGTGTAAGCTTCCAATTAGGAATAACTGACTACCCCTTCGTCAACTCTTGCGCTCAGTTGAAACCAGAAAGCGTTCAGCCGATGGTCCGGGCCCTTTACGCCTCGGCTGATTTATACCGGCGATCTCGCGGGATTCACGCCGCGGCTTTGGCCGAGCTTTCCCATGCGGATGGAGACGAACTGCTGATCACGGCTGAAGATGTAGGGCGGCACAACGCGGTGGATAAGATTCAGGGTGAGGCACTTGTCCGTGGACTTCAGACGGAAGGGCAGGTGCTTCTCTCGACAGGCCGTATTTCATCTGAAATGCTTCGGAAGGGCGCCCGTATGCTTACACCCTTCATTATCTCCCGAACCTCTCCCACTTCACTTGCCGTGGAGATGGCAAAGCGCATTGGTATTTCCCTGATCGGCTATGTGTGAAATCAGGCTTTCAACGTTTATAGTCATCCGCACCGAATTGACTATGTCCGCTCTAAGAGAAAACGCTCCGACGCTGAGGTAGTGGAGGTTGGTGGAGCCACGACACCCGGATCCAGCTAACATTTTCGTGCGATATTGCGGGGTTGATTTGGTTTGTGTCTTTGTTCGAAAAAATAATTCAAAGCACCCTGTATGCATCAACCTGGATATTAAAGGGGAGGCTGAATGAAGGCCCCTGATCTTATTATTCAAGGTGGGTCTGTTTTTTTGGACTCAGGGCCGATTATCGCGGATGTTTATATTCGAGAAGAGCGGATAGAAGCGATTGTTGCACCGAAAAGTGGTGTTGTGGCTCAGAAGGTGATCAACGCTCGCGGGCTTTGTGTTTTCCCAGGCCTAGTTGATCTACACGTCCATTTTCGGGAGCCAGGCCTTACCCACAAGGAAGATTTTGGTACCGGTTCGAGGGCCGCTCTGGCTGGGGGGGTCACGACGGTTTTCGACATGCCTAATGTTCAACCTGCGACTACCACACCTTTGGCCTTTCGGGAAAAACTTCTTACGGTTGTTTCTAAGGCACATTGCGACTTCGGTCTGTGGGCAGGCGGGACTGATGGAAGTTCGTATGCTAAGTTTGCCACCCTTGGAGCGGTTGGAGTGAAAATTTACCAACAGCAGCTGGCTAAAATACGAGGTAATGCTTACTTCCAGGAGTTATTTTGTACGGAAGAGGATGCACTACTACAGGTATTTCAATCGGCCGCGCAGGCCCGCCTACCCGTATGTCTTCATGCAGGGACTCCTTCAATGGAGAGGATTGCTCGAGAACGGTTGCGGCGGGATGGACGTTGTCGTATGGAAGATTTGGACAGTTTGCGACGGATCCCTGCGGCTAGCCTAGGGACGGCGAAGTGTATTCATTTAGCGGAATTGACGGGTGCTCGCCTTCACATTGCTCATATTTCTTTATCGGGACCTGAATGCCTTGAACTTGTGCGGCGAGCTAAGCAAAGGGGTGTTTCTGTAACTGCTGAGTGTCCTCCCGTGGCTCTCACATTTGACGATCTTAAACGTTTTGGTCCTTATGGTTTGCCCTTCTCTTTGCCAAAAAAAGAGATTCTTTTTTATTGGAAAGCACTGGAAGATGGAACCATAGATGCCGTGGGTACGGATCATGCACCACATACAAAAAAGGAAAAGCTTCGAGGGAGTGGCAACGTATGGAAAGCGCCAACAGGTTATCCGGCGCTTGAAGTATCTTTGGCTATTGGATTGGAGCAGGTTCGGAAGGGAACAATTGGTCTTAACCGTCTGGTAGAGCTGATGAGTTCAACCCCAGCACGTATTGCCGGGTTATACCCGCGCAAGGGGTCGATTCGAATCGGATCGGATGCAGATTTAACTCTCGTGGATCTGAAATCTGTTTGGACTGCTAGGAGTAGAAAGATGGAGTCGAGAGCGGGGTGGTCGCCGTTTGAGGGCAGGAAATTTAGAGGCCGCGCTGTTGGCGTTGTTTTGAGAGGCATGGAGGCCATGCGAGATGGAGAGATTCTTGCCGAGGCTGGTGATGGCCAATATCTTGGCTTGGAAAAGCAGGGCGTGCGTTAAGGAAGGCACGCGATGAAGAAGTTGGTTTGAACATCAGACGAGGGCTTATTGGGCTTTAGAATTTTCACCCTAATGGTGGTGAAGGAAGGAGTCAGGGTGATGGCGGTTTGGGACGAATTTCTCACTGCGTTGGATTTGAAGGTATTTGAAGCTGCGGGTTTTTCGCAAAAGGGAGATCTGGGTGGTCGACCCGCAGTACTCGTTGTGGACATGGTTTACAATTTTGTAGGCGAAAAACCCGAACCAATTTTAGAATCTATTAAGAAGTTTCACCATAGTTGTGGCGAGGAGGGTTGGAAGGGTATCCACGCTACTAGTGAGCTGATTGATGCGGCTCGTGCCACTAATACGCCCATCTTCTATTCGACTAATGCTTTACGACCTGACGGAGAAGACACTGGTCGCTGGGCGGCTAAAAACCAGCGTGCGCTCGAACCTGGTTGCCGTGGGAATGATATAGGATTTCAAATCGTCAAGGAGATAGAACCCGAGCCCAAGGATTACGTCATTCCGAAGCTCAAGCCTAGCATGTTCTTTGGTACACCGCTGGTGAGCTTGTTGCGAGGACTTGAGATAGACACTCTTCTCGTGACTGGAACGACGACTAGCGGTTGCGTGCGAGCTACAGTGATTGATGCCTTCTCGTACGAGTATAAATTGGCCATTGTGGAGGAGTGTGTTTTCGATCGTGGTGAAGCCAGCCATGCCATCAACCTTTTCGATATGAACGCGAAGTATGCCGACGTGATCTCTTTACCAGAGGCCAAAGCGTACCTGGCTGGGATTTCGCGTTAGAGGAGGAGCACTTTTAAAAGAAGCCGGGGCCTGGATGCTTCGGTTGGCCAGGTTGTTTGCTCTGACATTTTCGATTTGTGAAAACGCCCAATTTTGCATATGGCCAATATGGTATTGTCAAAGTGGATAAAGGAGTCGTTATGTCGTGCCAATGGACGGTCTATCTTTCAGGGGAGGTACACTCCGACTGGAGGGATAGCATTCGTGAGGGGACGGAGAAGCTAGGTCTTTCGGTGAAGTTTTTATCTCCAGTGACGGACCATGATGCGAGCGATGAGTGTGGTGTTTTTATCCTTGGTGAGGAAGAGAATTCGTTTTGGAAAGATCACAAAGGGGCTAGCGTCAATGCGATTCGAACTCGATTGTTGATTCAACGTGCAGATGTGGTTGTAGTTCGGTTTGGGGATAAGTACCGTCAGTGGAACGCGGCGTTCGACGCAGGGTATGCTTCTGCTCTCGGAAAGTCGCTCATAACTCTTCACGACCCAAGCTTGAACCATGCTTTGAAAGAAGTTGATGCTGCCAGTCTTGCAGTAGCGGAAACTCCCGAACAGGTCGTTCAATTACTCAAGTATGTCTCCACCGGAGAGCTTTCAAGCTAAGTGTCTTATATTGCGTGCGAAACGTGAAAGGGGTTTGGCAGCTTACTTTTTTTGTTTTTCGGGTACCGAAACGGACTCGGTTTGGAAACACAATATTCTTTCTCGTCGCATTAACAAAAGAAGTAATAGTAACCCTGGTATTGCCGCTAAAGTTGTTAGAAGAAAGAAGGATAACCAACTCAGGTGGTCGGCCAACCACCCTGCAGAAGCAGACAAAATAGTTCGTGGCAGTGACATCAATGCACTTAATAGGGCATATTGAGTTGCTGTGTAGCTAGCTGAACAAAGACTGGATAGGTAGGCGACGAAAGCTGCTGTGCCCATTCCCCCCGAAAGATTTTCGATCCCGATGGTAAGTGTTAGCATCGGGATCGAATGTCCAATTAATGCCTGGATAGCAAACATTAAATTGGAAAGCATCTGAAGCACACCGCAGATCAGTAAGCTTCGCATGATTCCTATCCGAATGACTAGGATTCCACCTAGGAACCCTCCCAAAAGGGTGGCAATCAAGCCAAACAGCTTGCTGACGTTGGCGATCTCAATTTTCGTGAATTGTAGTTCCAGGTAGAAAGGGTTTGCCATCGTACCTGCGAGCGTGTCTCCAAGCTTGTAAAAGATTACAAAGAGTAAAATGGTCGCCCAGTCTCGCCTTCTCATAAAGTCGATGAATGGGCTAATGGCGGCGGCGTGGATCCAGGAGATGGTATTGGAAAGCCATGAACTATGGTCTGTAGCAGTAGCCGGAATTTCATTCACTAAACGTTTAGGCTCAGGATTCAAAAGAACGGTCAAAATTCCAACGGCAACTAGAGCACCCATGATAGCGTAAACTATCGACCAATCTAAGGATGAGGCCAGATAAAGTGCGCCCGCTCCGGAACCGAGCATTCCAATTCGGTATCCGAATACGATCATTGCGGCCCCAGCTCCGTATTGACGCTTTTCGAGTATTTCGACTCGGTAGGCATCGATGACTATGTCTTGGCTAGCTGAACAGAATGTAACCACTAGCGACAGAACGGCTGTCCATCCGAGGTTTTCAGCTGGATTGGTTGCACCCAGTCCGATAACGGCACACATCAGTGCCAGTTGGGTGAGAATCATCCAGCTACGTCGGGGACCCAGTCGTGCCGTAAGAAACGGAATACGGAAATGATCTATGATTGGTGCCCAAAGGAACTTGAATGTATACGGTGCTCCTACTAGGGCAAAAAGGCCGATGGCTGTTTTGCTGACGCCGACTTCTTTGAGCCATATGGATAGTGTCGAAAACGTCAAGAGTAACGGGAGCCCGCTCGAAAAACCCAAGAACATGATTGCAAGAACTCTGGGGTTGCGGTACACGGTTACTGCTTCTAAGCAGCGTTGAATTAGGTTTTGTTTGGTCATATTCTGACGCGTTTGCCCTGCGGAAAGGATGGGGCCAAATAAAACAAACTGAAATGACTGACTATAACGCTCGGGGATATGATATTCCGGTACCTATTTCAAATGGTAGGAGTGTTTCCTCCAGTGTACCTTTTGACTATAATACCCACGGTAGAGAATACACGGAAACGTTCTGTAAATCAGTCTTCGATCAGATTGCGTTGGGTCTCAGGGTGGTGCGATTTGCGCACGGGAGGGGTGTTTTGTCTTTAGCCAGAGTTGTTGAGGGGGAGGATTAGGGTGACTGGGGATTCGGGGTTTTACTTCGGAAAGAGCCAGCCCCGGTTTGAGGACACCCGTCTTTTGACCGGCCGGGGATGCTACGTTGATGATATCCAGCCACCAGGATGCCTGCACGCTGCTATTCTCCGCACCCCCCATGTTCATGCAAAGATCGTATCAATAGATGCATCGGCTGCCCGGGCCCACGATGGTGTTGAACTAGTACTAACTGCCGAAGAATTGGGAGATTTGGCAGGCCCTCTTCCTCAACTCGTTCCTCACCCATCTTTAAATAACCCAAAAACACCGACTCCGTTGGCCGTCGGAAAGGTGCGCTATGAAGGGGAGCCTGTGGCAGTGGTGGTGGCGAAAGATCGCTATATAGCAGAGGACGCTGCCGAACTTATTCAGGTGGATTACGAACCTTTACCCCCTGTGACGGATGTGGAAGCCGCGTTGGATAATGATAGTCCCTTGGTACATGAGGACACAAAACAAAACATTGTTGCAGATTTCCTCCAGGAGGTTGGTGACCCCGACTTGGCTTTCTCCGAAGCCGACGTGGTTGTGCGGAAGCGGTTTGTTATCGATCGGGGGGCCTCT
>CAYTIB010000023.1:0-8489 GCA_964437725.1 uncultured bacterium
ATACGACCAACCGTGATAAGCGCAAACAAGGTGATCATCCTCCACCCATCCCAGTGAAATGGGCGTGCCGCGGTGTACGCATAGGTCTAGAAATGCACGAACCTGCCCATTGATGCGACAAATTGCAATTCGCTCATCGAGCAGATTAACGGCCAAAGGCCGCTCTGTCACCTCTTCTGACAAGGCCACTGGGTGCCAATATTCCCGCAGTGCGGGCCAAAGATCTCCTTCTTTCATACCTTATCAAATCCTCAAGTGTAAACTGCTATCGGGAAACGAATATCAAGATAACATGCCAAAACGTTTTTGCACTAGCCAGTTTGTACTTTAGCTGAACCAGGTCCACCACCTCATCAAATTTTGATTTCTAAAAACTCCTCCAACTGAAAATCCTCCAAACCTTGGATCTTCGCTCGTTTAGGAAATGGATTTTTGTAACCGATCGGTTTCGTCGCATCGATTCCCATTTTTGTAACCATTCCGTCTCGATTGAGACGGGTGAGGGTGTACGTGTTCGGGTCAAGACGATTCCCGCGAGCACCTGGAATGGTGATAATATCCCGCTCCGGTGTCACTCGGGTGGAAAGAGCCCATAAAATATCGTCTTCATCGAATATGTCTACGTCCGAGTCGAAAACAAACGCGTGCTTGATCCATGGAGTTCTTGTAAGTGCTGCCATTAGGACATTTTTTGCATCTCCCTCATTAACCTTCTCCATCTGGATATAAGCATGGAAGAGCACCCCGGAAAGAGGCACTCGGACGCTTTTTACGGTGGGAAGTAATCTTCGTAACTCTCGCAACAAATGACCTTCGTTTGGAATTGCACTCAGGATAACCTGCTCCACGTATTGACCCACATTATGGTAAATGGCATCAAAACGATGAGTAATAGCTGTCACCTCGAAAAGAGGAGCGTCGACAATCTGTCCCAAGTAACGGTGATATTCCCCAAATGGTCCTTCACGCTGTCGGACGTTAGGCAAGATTTTTCCTTCGATAACAATTTCTGCATTCGCTGGGACATCCACTTCAACCGTCTCACAACACACTACTTCAATGGGCTCGCCTAGGATTCCACCAGCTACCTCGTACTCATCCGTCCCGTCTTTTCGTGTAAGCTGTGATTGCGAGGCCATATGGAGGGCAGGATGCATTCCAATCACTATGGCACACTCCAACGGCTCGTTAAGCTTCTCAGCCTTTCGATGCATGTATTGAAGGCGCTTCCCCCAACTGTAGTAAACACCGAGCTGGTTACGACTGATTAGCTTGTGACGGTAAAGGCCTAAATTAAACGCACCCGTTTCGGGGTCCTTTGAAACCAGAACGCCCATGGTGATGTACGGTGCATCATTCTGGACATAGTGTAGGATAATGGGGAGTTGGTAGAGGTCTACTTCCTGTCCCACGTAGATAACATCCTTGACTGGTCCGGTGTTCACTTTTTTCCGGGGAATCCGCTGTAGCTCACGTTGGGCTAAAACTTCGGGAACCTTATCCTCTGTGGTTCCAAGAGCGACTGCTAGCTTTTTGCGGTTGGTCAGCAGGTTGGAGAGAACCGGAAACTCGTAACCCTTCATGCGTTCGAAGAAAACAGCAGGATAGATCCCCTCATGGTCCGCCTTCGTTGTAACAGCGATTGGCTCAAATTCGTGAGAAACTTCTCGCGATACACACTGAATTTCCTCTGGAGCTTGCTCTTTCAGTTGCTTCAAATAAGTGCGAAGATCTTGAGTCATTATGTTATTCCCACAAGTGATGATACCTTACGTAGAAACTAATCCAGGTTCGCTAGAACGAGACGAGGATAACATTCATTTAAGCAGCACTAATAGTGGAAACGGAAAATGACCGCACGGTATCGCGTCATTGGGAAACCCACTCCCCTCATAGACGGACCGGAGAAGGTTGTTGGGCGGGGAAAGTATGTCCCAGACCTAAAACTTCCAGGAATGTTGCACGGAAAAATCCTTCGGAGTCCAGTTGCACACGCCCGTATTCGGTCTATCAATGTTGATCGCGCAATTCACTTGCAGGGTGTCAAAGCCGTGCTTACGGGCCAAGATATCCCCCAGGTCAGATGGGGGTTCGAGATCCTCGATCAAACTGCCCTCGCAATTGAAAGGGTTCGTTTCATTGGCGAAGAAATTGTGGCCGTCGCTGCTGTGGACGAAGCCACCGCCCAGGATGCTATTGAGCTTATCCAGGTCGATTACGAACCTTTGCCAGAAGTGTTTTCCCCTAGCGAAGCTTTGGCAAAAAATGCTCCTACTATTCACGAAAAACAGCCTGACAACTGTGCTAGCCAACTCAATATCGTGCATGGTGATACCAAGGCAAGCTTTGATAAAGCGGCTGCTATCCATGAAGAAAGCTACCACACTCCACTTCAGTACCAGGCTTACACTGAGCCTATCGGCAGTGTAGCGGAGGTGGATCCTAGCGGTAAAATTACTATCTGGTCTTCGACTCAAAGTGTGTTCTTCACACGGGCACGTGTTGCCCAGGCTTTAGGAATCCCAGAATCCAGGGTCCGCGTCATTCAACCGCACGTAGGTGGGGCGTTTGGCGGGAAGTGGTGCGACGAACCCAATGCTATGTTGAGCGCTCTTTTGGCTAAAAAAACCGGACGGCCAGTGCGACTGATCAATACCCGATTAGAAGAGTTCCAAGGCGGTGGCCACCCTCGCGTTCCCATGCGTATTGACTTGAAAATTGCCGCTGATAGGGAAGGGCGGATTCTAGCCAAAGTTACCGATATATTGGCTGATGCCGGTGCCTACACAGGTTGGTCGGCTCGGATCATGGAAGCTGCTGCGATTCGAGCAGATAGTTGTTATAAGCTTAAAAACCTGAAAACCCGAGGGCGTTTGGCTTACACCAACAACCCACCCACTGGCCCATTCCGAGGATTCGGCGTTCCTCAGATGGTTTTTGCTTTAGAATCCTGTATTGATGAATTAGGGGTAAAGCTGAACCTTGACCCCGTCGTAATTCGTGAGGTTAACGCTGTATCACCCGGGGATGTGAGCGTTCATGGGTGGCAAATCCAATCCTGCGCTCTCAAAGAATGCATCGAGCGCGCTACAGCGGCGGCCGGGTGGGAAGAACACAAAACCTATAGGATAGATAAAGGTAAAAAACGCCGTGGTATCGGTATGGCATGTGCGATTCACGTCAGTGGGAGCCGGCGAGGAAATTGGGATGGAGCTACCGCGTTAGTCCACCTTAATTCAGATGGACGGGCTGCCATTTTGACGGGAGAAGGAGACATTGGCCAAGGGACCAAAACTATGCTCGCCCAGGTTTGCGCTGAAACACTCGGTCTAGACGTTTCTAACGTAGAGGTGTCAGCGGCAGACACCGACCTCACTCCTCCGGCGGGTGGGGCCAGTGCGAGTAGACTTACGATGATTTCCGGTAATGCGGTTGAAAAGGCAGCCAGGACCTTAAAGAAGCGACTTCAACACGCTGCGGCCGATCTTCTAAAAACTGAAATCTCGGAGATTGAGACTGATGGAAGCTGCTTTCACGTGAAAGGATCTCCTGAACGTCGGGTTTCAATCGCAGATACAACAGTAGCCGCGGTATCTTCTGGAAAAGGAGAACCTCTTGTAGCCTATGCCAGCTACGACGCGCCAACGGAAAACCCGGATCCGAAAACACTATATGGCAATATTGCCATGGGATACACGTTCTCGGTGGTTGTAGCCGACATTGAGATTGACTTGGAAACCGGCAAAATCGCAGTGCAGAGAATTACAGCGGCAGATGACATCGGGGTTAACGTCAACCCGCTCCTCTCCGAGGGGCAAGCACAGGGGGGGATTATTCAGGCGCTAGGGTTGTCACTATATGAACGACTGGTTCTCGACCGCGGTCAGGCGGTTACCGGAAACTTTGCAGATTACACTCTTCCTAGGGCTGAAGGGATGCCAGGGATGGATACAATCGCTGTCGAGAGCAAAGAGGCACTTGGCCCTTTCGGAGCAAAATCGGCGGCTGAAACCGCTATCGATTCGGCTGCAGCAGCTGTATCAAACGCTGTTTACGACGCGGTGGGGGTACGAATGAACTCTCTTCCTATCACTCCCCAGCTTCTCTTAGAGAGGATTCGTCAACGGATGGAAGATTTGTAATTCCATATCAATGGGTCAGACCAGTAATATGCTTGGTCCTCCATTGAATTATAATATGTAATTTACTGGTTTGATTTTCTCTAATCCGATTAAATCAAATCGGATTAATTTTAAAGCTTTACGCACAATACCAGAAGTGTATAAAGATGGGTCTGGAGAGAACCCTCAGAAAACAAATAATATAAGGAAGAGATAAAGAATGGCAGCCAGTCCAACTCACAAGCACACATACGAAATTGTTCTACGCAAACCCAGTCCGGGCAATATGGTGATTAACGCCGTAAAGGGCGCCATAAAGAAGGCGGGCGGTGACATAGAGCAGAAGATCCATGATTATTATGCCCCCGTGGGTACACACCACGTAGCACCAATGACAGTAACGCTCCACGGTCGGATCGGAGCATTGTTTGGGCGGAAATTTATTTCTGAGAGAATAGATTTGAGACTTGAGGATCACGAAAAAATTACTATCTATTGCGATCGCTCCCTATCAGTCCCCAAGTTCCATTTTTTCGCGGCTGCCATCAATGAATCTCTTCGGTAAGGACGTTTCTTCCAGAGAGAATCTGAATCTTTGCATTCTGGGCAAACTCCCTTGCTATAGGCCATCCTCGCCAGGCGAAAGGCCGCGCAACATCCTAGCTCTAGTCCAAAAAATCTGCGATGAGATAGTGCATGGGATGGAAATTTAACTTATAAAAGGCTAGAGGAAGTTGGAAGGGTGAGGGTGAAGATCGCTCCCTTTCCCGGTTCGCTTGCGACCTCAACTCGGCCTT
The DNA here is from genome assembly GCA_964437725.1 of uncultured bacterium. Lineage (GTDB taxonomy): Bacteria > UBA8248 > UBA8248 > JACPRG01 > CAYTIB01. The sequence goes on from CAYTIB010000023.1 coordinate 4,919, forward strand.
TAAGGCTCTGGACCAAGTGCTTAACAATGGCTAATCCAAGCCCTGTCCCACCGAGCTCACGGGAGCGGGCAGGGTCCACCCGATAAAATCGCTCAAAGATACGTGACTGATGCTCTTTGGGAATACCGTATCCCTCATCCCGCACTGAGAGGACCACAGACTCCGCACTCTCTTTGGAGGTCACCCAGATATTCCGACCCTTGGGGGAGTATTTTATAGCGTTATCCAGCAAATTGACCAAAACCTGCACCAAAGCCGTTTCCTCAGCGATAACCTGCTTCGTCGGGACCTCTACGATTAGCTGAATATCCTTATCTATGGCAGCAAACTCTACCTGTTTGAGGGCAGCCTGTAAGATGGATTCTAGATTAATTTCTTGTGTGGTTATTGTTTCTTCCCCTGAATCCAAGCGAGAGAGGGAAAGTAAATCTTCCACTAGGGTGCTAAGGCGGAGGGACTGACGATGAAGGTTTTCAACGAACGACCGCGCTCTAGTGGGGTCGTTCAGGGCTCCGTCTCGAAGAGTCTCAGCGTAGCCCCGGATAGCAGTGACAGGCGTGCGAAGTTCATGAGAAGCGCTGGCTACGAAGTCTCGCCGAATATTCTCCAAACGTGTGCGCTCGGTGATGTCGTAGAAAACCGCCACCATCCCTGGGTCGTCCTCTCCATATTCAAAGTAAGTAGTATGAACTACCAGGTTCAGTGGGTCGGGACCGAAGAGTTTCCATTCATGCTCGGTTTCGATTCCCTCTGTTTCTAACGCTGTCACCAAAATCTCCTGTAAGCGCGGATGTCGGACCACCGTGCCGAGTGACTCGCCTTCCAAACGACCGGAGAAACCTAGAATTTCTCTTGCAGCCTTGTTTGCCAGGACCATTCGGCCCTTGTGACTTACAACGAGAACGCCTTCGCGTAATCCATTTAAAATTACTTCGAGCTGGTTTCTCTCGCGCTTGAGAAGTTGAATCTGCCCGGCGATTTCGTTTGTAACGTTATGAAGGGCACGACTCAATTCGCCTAGCTCATCCCGACGGTTGGTCATAAGTTGATTCGTATGCTCCCCCGCTGCAATCGATCGAGCGGCAGAAATAAGGTTGAGTAGGGTTCGCAGGAGCAAACGGGATCCCCCCCACGTAATCAATAGCGTCAAAACCATCGCTCCCAAAGTCGTGATAATTAATGTTCTTCGGACCTGCCCAAGAGCAGCGTTGACTGACCGTAATGGAAGGGCTGTGCGCACAGTGCCCCGAAGCACTCCGTCCTGTTCCCAGGGAATAGCTACATACATCATTTCGATACCGAGAGAAGTACTACTGCGTATGCTGACCCCTCTTCCAGATTTCAAAGCCTCACGAATTTCAGGCCGATTGCTGTGGTCATCCATACGGTCGAGAAAAGCACCAGAGCGGGACGTGTCGGCCAATACTTCTCCGTCGAATTGAATCACCGTAACGCGGATCGGAATCCCTCTGCTTATCCGATCGACAAATGAATCCAAATCTTCGGATATCTTCGAATTTTCTATGAAACTGCGGATAATTTTGGCCTGATGGGTCAGACTAGTGTCAATTTGTGAAAGGAGATGCCCCTGAAATGAAACGTTGACATAAGACAAGGAAGCAATACCCACTAGCGCAAAAACGCCGCAAATGGACAGGCATAGTTTGACACGGAGAGATAGATTCACTCTTCTTGCGAAGATCCGTTACTTTCGGGATTAAATCGATAGCCCATACCTCGGACCGTTTCGATGTAGCAACCAGCCGTTTTAAGTTTCTGCCGTAGCCGCCTAATGTGGGTGTCCACCGTCCGGCTAGTAACCTCTCCGTCATACCCCCAGACCTCGCTGAGTAGAACATCACGTCTTAAAAGTCTTCCGGGGCGTTCAGCCAGAAACCACAGTAACCGGAATTCCGTTACCGTCAGACTAACCGTTTGGTTAGCCACCTTGATGGACCCGGCAGATTGGTCTAGTTGAAGCTCGGGGAAGATCAAGCATTCCGCGCTTTCCGGATGCCGGAGCCGGCGAAGAATAGCCCCCACCCGGAGAGTCACCTCCCGTGGGCTAAAGGGTTTTGTCACGTAATCGTCAGCACCGAGTTCCAAACCAACTACTCGATCGCTTTCCTCGGCCTTTGCTGTAAGCATCAGTATCGGAACTCGTGCGGTCTCCTCCCGACCTTTAAGACGCCGGCAAACTTCAAGGCCAGAATATCCAGGGAGCATGAGATCAAGGACAATGATAGAGGGCTTGCGACTGCGCACGGCTTCAAGGGCGGTCGGCCCATCTTTGGCAGTTATGACGTGATAACCGTTCCCCTCCAGGTTGTATTGCAAGACCTCAAGAATATCGACCTCATCTTCAACAACCAACACTGTCTCTGCCATTTCCTAGGTCCTGTTTTGAATTACTCCCTCACCCAGTTTTAACAATGCGATGGCGTACGTCTTCTCCCTCAACTAGGAAGATTACCAAGGGTAAATATCTCGAAAACTCAATGGTGCCGAAGGGGGGACTCGAACCCCCACGGGGAAAACCCCACTACCCCCTCAAGATAGCGTGTCTACCAGTTCCACCACTTCGGCACCGAAAGCACCTCTTTTCTGGCCTATCGGAAAACTTACATACTGCCCCAGAATCTGTCAAACAAACCTACTATTAGGCTTCTATCCATTTCGCAGTTTGGGGTTCAAGGCATCTCGAAGCCCTTCGCCAAAGAGATTGAATGCCAACACCACAACCAATATGGCAATTCCTGGCGTAAACATCAGCCAGGGCGCATCAAAGATGTACTTTTTCCCGTCGGAGAGTATGTTCCCCCAAGTGGCATCCGGAGGGGGAACCCCGAAACCTAGAAATGATAGTCCGGCTTCGGTCAGAATCGCCGTAGCAATTCCGATAACACCTGACACCATGACCGGCCCCATAGAATTAGGAATTAAATGGCGAAATACTAGCCGCCAAGATCCAGCACCCAACGAACGGGCCGCCAGGACAAACTCTTGTTCTCGGAGCGAAAGTATTTCTGCACGCACGAATCGCGCAGGTCCCACCCATCCGGTAATACCGATCACAATCATTATGTTCCAGATGCTAGGCGGCAAAACCGCGATTACCGTCAAAATCAAGAAGAAAGTCGGAAAACTCAGCATGATATCCACCATGCCGAGAAAAACCGTATCAACCCAACGCCACTGCTGGCCAAGGAAACCCGCCATCCCGCCGAGTGTAACGCCCAAAACTATTGCGATGCTGACGGATACAAATCCGACCGCTAGAGATACCCGAGCACCCTCCATCATCCGGGCAAATACATCCCGACCTAGCTCGTCTGTTCCTAAAATATACATACCGAGGACCGGAAGGTCTTTCACAGGAACGGCAGCCACGTTAGGCCTTGAAAACGGTGGGAGAAGCTTATCGGGCAACCGAACAACAGTAGAATTTAACAAGGGGGACTTTCCGGAAGTTGCGGACAAGCGGCCCCCCCACCCACCAAAAAAAAAAAAAAAAAAAAAAAGAAAAAACCACAAACCCCAAAAATAAAAAATAAACAAGAAAAAAACGAGA
>CAYTIB010000024.1:0-42159 GCA_964437725.1 uncultured bacterium
GAAGCGCAGCGATGGATTCCGCGTTGAGTCCTCCTTATCCACCGAAGCCCCCACCCATAGGTAAAGAAATGATGCGCAGTTGTGTCATAGGGAGACGGAAGGTACCTGCCAACTCTCGCCTGCATCGATATGGAGCGTCATTGTGTGTCCAAACGCTCAATCGTTCGCCCGACATTTGGGCCATGGCTGCATGGACTTCCAAGGGTGCGTGATGAACAGCGTGACTGGTGTATCGGTCTTCGAATACCGAGTGGGCTTTTGAAAAGGCTTCCTCGATATTTCCGCGACGGAGTTTGAAGTGATGGCAGATGTTTGTTCCTTCAACCGGATGGCAGCCTTTTTCACGTTGGTATCTCATCATTTCCTCATGGATAGTAGGCGCTACCGACGAGACTGCCGTTTCGGGGTCGTAAACACCGGGAAGCTCTTCGTATTCAACATGAATTCGCTCCAACGCTTCCATGGCGGCATCATCACATTCTGCTGCCACGGCTGCGACCGCCTCACCTTGGAATCGACACTTTTTTACTGCAACAACCGGCCGGTCCATCATGGATGAACCATATAAACCCGGATTGTTTTTTCCTGTGACAATGGCTCGGATACCCCGAACCTTCTGGGCTGATGAGGTATTGATATTACAGATTTTTGCATGAGGGTATGGGCTTCGTAATACCCTTCCCACAAGCATTCCCGATAGCTGAAAGTCGGCACCGTAAACGGTGGTGCCCGTTGCTTTGTCAAACGCATCCACCCGGGGAACGGATTTTCCTACCTGAATCAATTTGTTGGTGACTTGAGATTTTTTTCCCATCTTTTTCTACAGTATTTCATGTGGTTCCAAGCCAAATGGCGTCTCGAGCGATCTGGAATTTATCCATAATTTAGGTCCAGTTCTGAAGCCTAGTCAGATAATATACACGAGCTTGCTTGGAATCGGTTGGAAGGTCTTTGCTTTTTTGGATTGAATGAATTTCTACTTTCATTTAATGATATTTTAAGGAGGGCCTTACTCAAACAGATACCCATAAGAACTAAGAGCTCTATAATGACTTTGTGGTCCATGAGGGACCGAAAAAGAACCGCCCGCACGGAGACAAAGAATCATGGGCAAATCCTATGAAACTATATCAATTGAAAAGTCGGAAGGTATAACAACGCTACGATTTAATCGGCCGGAAAAAAAGAACGCAATGAATCCATTGCTTCATCGAGAAATGCTGGATGCAATGGATATTTTGGAGGACGATCCGGATACTCAGATCTTGATCGTTACAGGATCAGGGGACAGTTTTTGTGCCGGTCAAGACCTGGAGGAATTTTTCGTCGAACTCGAGGGGAAGCCTGTTGAACGTCGCCGAGCTGCCAAAACCTCTGCAGAGTGGCAAGCGATGAAACTTCGTCTTTTTGCGAAGCCTACGATTGCTGCGGTTAACGGGTGGTGCTTCGGAGGTGGTTTTGTTCCGGTAGCTGTTTGCGACCTTGCTGTGGCTGCTGATGAAGCGGTATTTGGTTTAAGCGAAATTAATTTCGGACAATTTCCGGGAGGTTTGGTCACTCAGGCACTCGATGAAGTTCTACGCCCCCGAGATTATCTCTACTTCGCAATGACGGGGGAGACCTTTGACGGACGTAAGGCAGCGGATATCGGGCTTGTGAACTTTTCCGTTCCGCTAGAAGAACTAGATGAATCTACTCGGGGATTAGCAAAGAAGCTGATGGAAAAGGATCCGATTGCGTTACGACAGTTGAAAGAGGTTTACAAGATTGGGAAGCAGATGGACTGGGAGCAAGCCTATGCCTGGGCTATGGCTAAGGGGAACGAGCTAACTTTCCACCAAAAAGGAGCCTGGGTAGATGAAGGAATAGGACAATTTAAGGATAAGAAATACAAGCCCGGGTTAGACACCTTTGAGCCGCAGGGATAGGCTTACGCTTCGAATGGGTTTTGGCGATTGGTTTCATTCACGGCTAGCTTCTATGCCATAGCTGGCATTACTTTTTCTGAGAACGTACGCATGAGTCGTGTAGCGTCGAGATTGGTTGGGAGCAGAAAAACCTGATTCACTCCAGCCTGCACAAAGGCGTCAAGTTTTTCAATGACTTCGTCTGGAGTCCCTGCTAGAGAGAAGTGGTCAATCCATTCCTCGGGAACAAGGTTAGCGTGTTCCGCCTCCGTGAGCATATGCTCCTGATAGCTGTAAGCTTCCTTAAAGCGTCGGCTTTCCTCATCAGTAAAGCCGGTTTTCTCCAAGGGGACAGCAGCGATGGGTCGGCGGGCTACGTAGGTTCGTACGTTCCTTCGGGATTCTTCCCTATTCTCAGAAACATCGCATCCGACTTGAACTACAATGTCAACAGACTTAGGGTCGCGGCCAGCTTCTTCGGCGGCCTTCCCGACAGTTTCGACCACATACGTAAGTAACTCATAAGTGGCCCCGACAGAGGCGATGACCCCGTCGCAAAGCCTACCAGCTAAACGTAGCATTTTGGGACCGTTGGCCGCGAGGTAAATTGGAACATTACAGGGTTCAAAGGTGGATAAAGCTGGGACTTTTCGGTCTTCATAGGTTCCATCTACGCCGTTCAGGAGATTGCGTATACATGTGATAGCATCTTCCAAAACTTTAATCGACGCGGGTTTCACCCCTAAGTGAAGGCAGGTTGTATCACCTGCCCCAATCCCTAAGATGGCCCGGCCGTCGGAGACTTCATCCAGGGAAGCGAAGGCCCTAGCGGTTACGGCTGGATGCCGTGCGATAGGAGTTGTTACAGCTGTTCCTAGCTTGATAGTTGAAGTTTCCTTGGCGCATATGGCAAGGGTGACATAGGGGTCGTGGAAAATGCTTTGACTGTCCCCTTTCCAGGCGTGAGAAAATCCTGTTTCTTCCGCTACCCGGATGGCTCCCATCACTTCAGCTGTTGATTGCCTTTCCTCGTGCGGGAATATTCCTATCCCAAATTTTAGGCTCATATCGCTGAAATCTCCCCCATGGTCTATTGATAGTTTCCCTGCCATGTTTACGTTTTTCATCTAAATGAATATTTCATTGATCAAGAATAGGAAGTCAAGCTAATGTTGAGGGGCTACTACTACCATTTGTAATTGATCCAGGATGTAATATTGGGTTTATAGTGTCCCCCCTGGATCGTGTAAAAGGGATGTATCCCAATATTAGAAAATGTAAGTTGGTTAGAGCTATCCAAAGAGGAAACTAGTATGGATTTTGACTTATCCGAAGAGCTACGACTACTGCGCGAAATGGTTCGAGGGTTTGTTGGCCAAGAGTTGCTCCCCCATGAAGAGATAGTTGAAGAACTAGATGATGTCCCTCCTGAACTCCTTAAAGACCTGCGTATTAAAGCTCGTGATTTGGGCCTTCTGGGTCTCACCATTCCAGAGGAAAGAGGTGGAGCAGGAATGGGGTATCTAGCCAACTGTATTCTCAGAGAAGAATTGGGTCGGGTGAGTTTGGCTATGTCCTACGCGGTGCGGGGCCCCTCTCCTATATTGTCAGTGGGCACCTCTGAGCAGATTGAAAAATATCTTAAACCATGCCTGGAAGGTAAGAAACGTGACTGTTTTGCCCTGACCGAGCCCAATGCCGGATCAGATGCATCAGCTATCCAGACTTCTGCAGCTTGGGATGGTGAGGTTTTCAAATTGAACGGCACTAAGATTTTCATAACCGACGGAATAAAAGCAGATTTTGTTATTGTTTTTGCTGTGACAGATAAAGAGAAACGGGCGCGTGGTGGAGTGACGGCATTTTTGGTTGATAAGGGAACACCGGGTTTTAGAGTGGGTCAGAAATTTCAGAAAATGGGTTGGAGGGGAACGGATCTTACTGAGTTAATCTTTGAGAACTGTCAGGTTCCGAGAGAGCAGGTCCTAGGTGAAATTGGCCAAGGTTTCCAATTGGCTATGCAATGGATTGATGTCGGTCGTCTGGGCATTGCCGCGGCGGCTATAGGAACTGCTGAGCGGTTACTGGAAATGGCAAAAATTTATGCGAATGAGCGTGTGACTTTTGGAAAACCATTAGCGGATCGCCAGGCTATTCAGTGGATGATTGCGGATTCGGCGATGGAGGTCGAAGCGGCGCGTCTTCTGACCTATCAAACGGCTTCCTTAGGAGATAGGGGACAGGAGACGAGGCAGGGTTCAGCAATGGCAAAACTGTATGCGACGGAGATGGTGGGACGGGTGGCGGACCGTGTCCTTCAGATCCATGGAGGGGCGGGATATATGAAAGATTTGCCGATCGAGCGAATCTATCGAGATGTTCGTTACAATCGAATCGGCGAAGGTACTTCCGAGATCCTCCGTCACCTAATTGCGCGGGGGATCTTGAAGGGTAAGTAAACTTTAGTCGGATGAATGCCATGATTACTGAAATCGTCTTAAAATTTTGGCTGTATCATTTTATGATTTTCTTGCCAAGCTGAGATTTCAGGAAACACGAGAAAATTAACCTCCTCCTACAATTTGTCTGCATATCACGTAATTTTCGTGCTTGCTTTGAGTCTGTTTTACTTCCCTCATTAAATCCAGGGAGTGTGGTCTTATTGGCTTACGGGAAGGGAACTCCCTGGTGGTTTCACGCACGCAGCGTGGTTATGTTTTTTGCCGCAGATTACGAAGAAACTACCAGCAGTGTACCCTTACTCGTAAATGAGCGAAGCTGGATTGTCACAAACCATTTGCCGGATGTTCTCCGGAGAGAGCCCCTCCTCGAGGAGCATTTGCACATAAGACCGAAGGCACTCACCGGGTGGCGCATTGAAAAGTTGACCTGCATCACTGCTCAGAATAGACCGCTCTGGTCCCACGCGACGAATGGCAGCAGCTAAGTCTGGCAAAGATACGCAATAGTATTTCGGGCAAATATCCCAATATGCATAGTTGATGTAAGCACCTGCTTGAGCAATTTCCTCCTGCTCTGCGACTGAAATCTTTGTTAGAAATGGGTGATCCACGACGACCTTTTTAATCCCCAGGTCCTTCGTTTCTTTTAGGAAAACCTTAATCTCTTTCAAAGATACGTGACCTGCACTTACGATGATGTTGGCCTCGGCGATAAGCTTAAGGATGTCACGAACTGACTGCAGGATTTTTCCTGTATCGTCAACAATTTTCAATGCTTTTTGTGCTGCGTAAAGTTCAGTAATTTGTCCTTGAGTGTCGTAGATTCCTCCTATTCCTCCGATGGAGCCAAACAGCTCTTTGTGGTAAGCCGCGTCGGTTGTTGGCATGTAGATCTTTTTTGCACCTACCTTGATAACAGCATCAACGCAAAATGGGTTCAACCCACCGTGCACATAGTCCAGTGTTGTACTTCCAAAAATATCGATGTCCTGGATCAAACGTCGAGCGAAATGGGCTCTGGACGCTGTTTCGAGCTGATGAGATTTGGTGATGATTGCCCGGAAGCCAAATTCCTTGGCGTTACGAGCAGCTTCCACGTCGTCAACCATACGTTGGAAAACGTCGGGGTTTGTGTGGACGTGGATGTCACACGCTCCTTGAAGAATCTCTAAATCGGGTCGCATGCTTTCCTCCTAATTAGTGACATTTGTTCCAAAAGCCTAATCCATTTTGATCCCGTAGTCTTCGCTGGCTTTTTTAGCCGAAAGAATTTCATCGTGGATGTCACGCAGAATGGAATCTTGTTGGCGCTCTGAGGGACAACCCCAGCCACCGCTTCCTGCAGATCGAATGCGTATGGTACCGGGTGGGATTTCAATAGTCCCGAAACCAGGAAGTTCTTGCTCCGGCTCACCCTCTGGAGTAAAGGTCACCTTCGCTCCCTGCCCGGGTTTGCCTCCTGCAATCCCAAATCCACTGAAGTTGTTTTGCCCCTCTCCTCGCAGAAAAATCGTTGTGGGATTTAAGAGTTTGACTTGGTAATCGACTCCCGTTCCGCCGCGAAACTGTCCCGCGCCGGCCGAGTCTTGGCGAAACTCGTGGCGGATAAAACGAACTGGATAGACGTGCTCTAGGTATTCCAGATTAGGGATGACAAGCCCGCCCATGTTAATGGGTGTTCCAATCTGATCGATACCATCCCTATTGCTCATTGCTCCGGCGCTGGCAAGACCCCCTAGGTTGTATAAAACGAAAACTCGACCATCCTGATCTAGTCCAGAAACGGCTGGGTTCGACATTTTCCCCCATCCGGCACAAACTCTTTCTGGATCCGCATTGCCGATGGCCTTCCAACAGCAGTGCATAATTTCGTGAGCAGGATGGATTGTTGCAAATCCTACTGGAGCAGGTTCGGTGCAGTTCACCACGGTTCCCGCGGGTGCAATAATCTTAATCGGTCGATAAATTCCTTCGTTATGAAGGATCTGTGGGTCAACGATTGTTGCCATCGCAGCATAAACTGCGGAGGAAGTATTCGGTAATGTACTGTTTTTGTAACCCGAAATTTGCAGATCCGTCCCTGTGAAATCGGCTGTTAATTCACTTCCCCGGATTGTTAGCCGTAGGTAAATTCGGACCTTTTGGTCAGAAAAACAGTCGTTTGCCATAACCTCTTGTGCTTCATATATGCCATCAGGGATTCCTGAAAGCTCCTGACGCATCCTTTGTTCTGCATAGTTTAGTAAAGCTTCGACATAAGCCTGAAGCTTCGACCATCCGTATTCCGTGATGAGGTCTTCCATCCAGACGAGGCCCTTTTTAACGGACCCTATCATTGCACCGACGTCTCCATTGAGGACGTCTGGTCGTCGGCAGTTGACCAGTAAAAGGTCGAGTATGTCTTTGTGCGCTAAACCTTTTGCTTCTAGCCTCAGTGGCGGGATACGGATACCTTCATGATAGATTTCCCGGGCTTCGGGATTGTACGCTCCAGCTGCTCCCCCGCCTATGTCCAATTGATGGCACCGATTACATGTGAAGCCAACCAGTTTTCCCTCGATGAAAATTGGTGCAAAAACAGTCCAATCGGCGAGGTGGTTTCCTCCTGCGGTGTATACATCGTTGGAGATGAAGATGTCACCTGGGTGAATGTCCTCGCCGAAGAAACTCAGGAGAGCTCGGACGGCAAATCCTCCACCACCCGTATGGATCGGAATTCCTTCCGCTTGGGAAAGTAAACGTCCCTGGGCGTCAGTGAGGAAACAGGAGAAATCGTGTGCTTGACTCGCAAGAGCGCTGCGAGCGGTTCGAGTCATAACAGCACCCATCCGATGAGTAATACCATCCAATTTTTGTTGGATTATCGTAAGGGTTGCAGGATCGTATCTGAGCTCTGCATTGGTCAAAACGTCCCCTCCATTTCGAGTGTGGAGTGGATTTGAATGTGGTAATTGCCGTCGGCGTCCACTTTGAGGGAATCTCCTGTCTCAAGCCATATTACCGTGTCTTTTTCCTCTATAAGGGCCGGACCAGTCCACTGAAAGCCTTCTGAAAGAGAGCTTCCACGGAACACCGGAGCCCGAGTCACAGTATTATTCCCATCTAATAGAACCTCCCGATTTCCATGTGGGAGCGTTTTCCCGAGTGGTGGCTCCATCGCTGGTTTGGTAATGGAAACAGAAGGGGTAGGGACGATCGCGGCAAGTCTGAGGTTTGTAAACTCAATTTCACCATCCGGATCCCAGTGGCCGTAAAGGACCTCATGTTGTTTGTGGAAGTCGGAAGATAGATTATCTAATACCTCGTTGCAATCAAGATCTGGAATTTCAACGGGAATGTCCCAGTGTTGACCTTCGTAACGCAGGTCGGCTTGAAAAATATTGTTGATGCGGATAGCCGAGATATCGGTTTGCCCTATATCTTTTATAGCATTGTCGCGCATCCTCCGAAGAACTGCTTGGAGTTTTTCTGTGGAGATTTCTTTTATTCTCCCCTGAAAGTTCTGAACGTAGTCTCTTCGCAAATCAGCATGAAGGAGACCTAAGGCACTAAGGACAGCGGCATGGCGAGGCACAAAAACTCTAGAAATTCCCAAGTCTCTAGCTACCGCGCAAGCATGCAAAGGGCCTCCTCCCCCAGCGGCGATCAAAACAAAATTACGCGGATCGCGTCCCTTCTGAACGCTCATTAGTTCTATGGCGCTAATCATATTTTGGTTAGCGATTTTGACAATTGCCATTGCTGCTTCAGGTATTGAAATTCCAAGGGGTTCTGCGATTTTGAAACGTATAGCCGATTCAGCTCTTCCCCGGTCAAGAGTAATTCCGCTTTCGGATAGATTGTCGCTTTCTAATTTGCCAAGGATCAAGTGCGCATCCGTTACGGTTGGCTCTTCTCCACCTCGTCCATAGGCTACCGGTCCTGGGACGGCACCGGCTGCTTGGGGCCCAACGTGGAGCATGCCTCCAGGATCAACGGTTGCGATAGTACCACCCCCTGTTCCAATGGTATGGATTTCTAACGAAGGCGCGGCAAGGTGGTACCCTTCAATCTCCATCCCATCAAATACGGGGATTTCTCCGTTCATAGTGACGGAAACGTCGCAGCTCGTTCCCCCCATATCAAAAATAATGAGGTTCGATGTGCCAAGGAGTTTTCCTGCCCATGCTGTGGCTGCTGCACCGGCGGCCGGGCCGGAGAGAATTAATGATCCCGGTTTTTGAACGCTTCCCGGTATGTCGGTGACTCCTCCGTTGCCGTGCATGATTAGCGGTGAAAATCCCAATCCTTTATCCTGAAGGGTCCTGCTAAACGTATTCAAGTAAGAGGTTGCACCGGGAGAAACGTAAGCGTTGATAACGGTTGTCGAAACGCGTTCATACTCCCCCATCACTGGAAGGACTTCAGAGGAAGTTAAAATTGGAATATTGGGAAAAACTTCCATGGCCGCATCGCGAATGATTTTTTCATGCTCTCCATTAGCGAATGCGTTGAACAAGCAAATAGCAATTGCCTCCACGTTCTCCTGTTTGAAAATGTCAAGAGCTGACAGGATATTTTCAGTTTCTGGAGGGATAAGCGGTTTGCCTTTGGTGTCCATGCGTTCCTGGATTTCCAGTCGCAGATTTCGGGGAACGAGTGCAATCGGAGAGGCAGCCTTCATGTTCCAAATGGATTCGCGCCTTCCTCTTCGAATCGCAAGGGAATCCCGAAAGCCTTCGGTGGTAAGGAGCCCTACCCGTGCGCCTTTGCGTTGGACCATGAGGTTTGTGCATACCGTAGTTCCGTGTACAAAGGAAACGGTATTTTCGAGGAGTTGTTCGAGTTCGATACCGAACATACCTGCAGCTTTACCCAGGCCGTTAAGGATTCCCTGGAGTAGGTTGTCAGGTAGCGTAGGTACCTTTAGTGAGATAATCTCACCAGATTTCTCCCGAGCAATGACGACGTCCGTGAAGGTTCCGCCAACATCCACACCTACCCGAAGAGAATCCACGATACTATTTCCTTTCAAAAAGTATTAGATACTTTACATAGACCCTAGGTATTCGGCTAGCTTAAACTATCCCGTCTAGCGCGTGGAAGCTTTCAAGAAATTTAGGAAGTTTGAAATTCGATTTTTCATTTAATGTTTTTCTCATTTAAGAGTAGGGAGTGTTCCCTTGTGAGATTTAGCATTGGGGTTTTCCCGACGGAAAGCAAGGAATCGACCCAGAAAGTTGTTGAGGCAGTTCAGGAAGCGGAGGCGGCGGGTTTCGACCGCGCCTGGATAGTTGATTCGCAAGGCCTATTTAGAGATGTTTATGTAACCCTAACTTTGTGTGCCGAAAGAACTAAGCGAATTGGACTGGGAACTGCCGTTACAAATTCAGTCACTCGTCATCTATCTGTCACTGCAAGGGCAGTTGCTACTCTGGACGAGATATGGCCGGGGCGGATTTTGCTAGGGATTGGTGCGGGGGATACATCGATGAAATATCTCCGGCGGCCTCCTCTTTCCGTAAAGATGTGTGAAGATGCAGTTCATTGCCTTCGTTCTCTTATTTCTGGAAAAGATGGGGTGTTTGATGGAGAGCAAATTGATCGTTTTGTCCACCATGAAGAACGAGCTATTCCTATCTATCTAGCGGCAAATGGCCCGAAAATGCTGCGTGTGGCAGGTCGGTGTGCGGATGGGGTCATAGCGTCTACCGGTGTTACTCCGAGAATCTTGCAGTACGTAAAAGATTCCTTGGAGCAAGGAATGAGAGAGGTGGGTCGAAAACCGGGCGACGTCGAGATTCTCTTGCATGTTGGATGTGATATATCAAATGATCGTAATAGTGCCCGGAATAACGTTAAGTCTTACGTGGCGCGCCGAGTTTTGGCTCCCTTGCCTAGGGCATTGAGTGGTTTTAGCGAGAAGGACGTCCAGACGTTTAAGGCTGCGTATTCCCTCTCAGGCCATCTTCAAGCTGGTGCTTCTCACTCCGCTCTTGTCAAGGATGAGTGGATCGATCGATTTGCATTGGCTGGGGATTCGGAGGAGTGTCTCGACAAGCTTCTTATGTTGCGAGAACAAGGTCTAAATGAGGTGTTTGTTTTACCTATTGCGGCTAGTTCGATCGAACTTATTCGTAAGTTTGCCGAAAAAATCTTTCCCCGATTCCGTTAGCTGTAAAATAGTCGACAAATTCTAGCACCCTTTACCGAATAAGGGGCTCGCAAAAGATGTCTGAACTGAAGTCGCTCTTAGACCCACGGTCGGTCGCAGTAGTGGGTGCAAGTGAGCAGTCGGGTACTGGCAAGGTTATATTGGATAATCTTCGCATGAGTGGATTCGGCGGGTCTATTTTCCCCGTAAATCCCAAGTATGATTTAGTCTCAAACTTGCGATGTTATCCTGACCTTTCGAAGGTTCCATGTCCTGTGGATCTGGCGGTTCTTGCAATTCCTGCAGAAGCGGTTGTCCCAGTTTTCCGGAACATTCCCGCAGGTCAAGTAGGCTCGGCTATCCTTCTGTCTTCTGGATTTAGGGAAACAGGGCTTGCAGGTGAGGCTTTTGAAATGGAGGTAGTAGAAATCGCTAAAAATTTGAGGATTCGCCTTTGCGGTCCAAACTGCTTAGGTCTTATTAACGTCCATAGGAGGCTTGCGGCATTTAGCGCATCCCTCCAGAAGATGCCGAGGGCGGGAGGTATAGGGGCGATTGCTCAAAGTGGGACGATAAGTATTGGTTGGATCAATGCGCGTTCGGATCTTGGTTTTAGCCATATTATCTCGGTAGGCAATGAGGCGGACGTTACCTGCGGGGAGTATATTCGTTACCTTGTAGATGATCCAAACACAAACTGTATTGCACTTTTTTTGGAGGGGATACGGTCTCCAGAAATTTTCTTAAGCGCTCTTGAAGCGGCACAGACGAAGGGGAAGCCGGTGGTTGTGTTAAAGGCTGGCCAGTCGAAAATGGGAAAGCGAGCTTCGTTAGCACACACAGGGTCGCTTGCTGGATCCAGTCGGGTTTGTGAGGGGCTTTTCAAGCAAAAGGGGGTTATTCAGGTTTCGGATTTGGAAGAACAGCTGGCAACCCTTGGGTTCATTTCACAGAAAAGATTTCCTCGTGGAAACGGGTTGGGTGTGGCAACCATTTCTGGTGGGCAGTGTGCCCTTGTATGCGATTTTGCGGAGAATATCGGGTTGGAACTGCCAGAATTATCATCGTTAACTGCAAGTCGTTTGTCTACTATCTTACCTGATTTTGGTACTGCTGCTAACCCGCTCGATATCACTGGTGTTGGCGTATACCATGAAAACCTCTATGAGGAATCCCTTCGTGCTCTTGTGGAAGATCCAGGAATTCACTCTGTTGCCGTACTCCATGATGTGCCGTCCGGGCTCGGGTCTAACTCAAAAAAAAATTACCACCGGATCTGCGAGGCAATTGTCCGTGTGTCCAGTTCTACCGACAAACCTCTTATCCAGTTTACGCATTTTGGAGGGACCATGGACTCGGATATGCAGCAGACCCTCAGAGATGGTGGTGTTCCCCTTTTGTTTGGTATGGCTCCGAGTTTGCGAGCCGTTCATAACGCAATCCAGTTTGCCGAAAGGGCAGGGAGAGCTAGGGCGTCAGTTTTGCGATCACACGCAATTCCAGATCCGGAAATAGTTTCACGATTACAAAATTCAACAGGTCTCCTCTCAGAGAGAGAGAGTAAAGAAGTACTGACTTGTTGTGGAATATCTGTGCCCCAGGAAGAGATAGCAAAAACTTTGGATGGCGCTATTTGTTTTGCAGAAAAAGTAGGTTTTCCCGTAGTTCTAAAAGTGGATTCTCCTGATCTCCCCCACAAGACAGAAGCTGGTGCTGTCCGCCTGGGTTTGAAGACGAAGGATGAAGTTCGGGTGGCATATCAAGAAATTTTGGATTCGGTATCTCGTTTCAAACCCGATGCGCAAATCAACGGCGTATTAGTTCAAGAGCAAATTCCACCAGGAGTGGAATTGATTATCGGATTGGGAACGGATTCGCAATTTGGCAAGACTATCCTTGTCGGCATGGGTGGTGTACAAGCCGAAATCATGGAAGATGTTGCACTCAGGCTTCTCCCGATTACAGAGCTCGATGCTGAAGAAATGCTTGGTGAGTTGAGGGTTTCGCGGGTTTTAAAAGGATTTAGAGGCCGTGGTCCTTCAGATAAAAGTTCTTTGATTCACACCCTGGTTGCTCTTTCTGATATGGGATGTATTTACGGTGAACACATAAAGGAATTGGATGTCAACCCGCTTATAGTAGGACCTGAAGGAGATGGAGTTACTGCTGTGGATGCATTAATTGTTCCCAGAAATTTGCAATTGAATACATAGAGGCCAAAGAATGGAAACAGTTTGAAATTGAGGACGCGGTTTTTAGCCCCCCTTGGACCACGGAGATTGAAAAATGACAGCGTCGGCTCTTAGGAAAGAGGATATTGCGGGTTTACCACCTGCAGAGATTCGGGACCTAATCCGGAAAGGTCGTTGGACGGATAGGACGGAGGGTCTAGCGGAGGGCTATGCCCAAGCAAATTTGGTCATTCTTCCGCAACGGGATGCATTCGACTTTCTCCTGTTCTGTCAACGTAATCCTAAACCTTGTCCCGTTATAGAGGTAACGGACATCGGATCCCCTATTTTGAAATCCATGGCTCCCGGTGCTGATTTGCGGACGGATTTGCCCAAGTACTGTGTATATCAGCAAGGGAAGCGTATCGATGAAGTTACAGATATCACCGACTATTGGCGGGATGATCTGGTGGGTTTTTTGCTCGGGTGTAGTTTTTCTTTTACAGGGGCGATGCAAAAAGCAGACATTGATTTGAAACCTAGCTCCCTTTACGCGACGAATGTTTCATGTGTACCCGCCGGCCGTTTTTCTGGTCCTCTTCTGGTCACCATGAGGATGGTTCCCCCAGAAGACTTGCTGCGGGTTGTTCAGATTACATCACGGTTTCCGTTTGCCCATGGCGCTCCGATGCATATTGGTGATCCGTGTGCGATGGGCATAGATGACTTAGGCGCAGACCTCAACGATGCCCAATATCATATTGACCGTGGGGCGGATGATCCTATGGATGTTCCGGTATTTTGGGCCTGTGGTTGTACACCTCAGTCTGTCGCTTTGGAGTCAAAGACGGATTTTATGATATCCCATTATTCTGCTTGCTGTTTCATCACAGACAAAAAAGCTGAGGAAATTAGCATCCTTTGAGTCGATTCACGTGGTGTCTGCCTTGCTTGTGAGATTACTCGAATGGATTTAGCTCATGGTTACTCACCGTAATTCTACCCGCCTGGTTAAGCCAGAAAATTATGTAGGAAATTTTTGTACTGCTCCGAATCCGCCCAAATGTGATCTTTTACTGCCTGCGAATTGCATTCAATCTCTGCCTCAAGTAGCATGAGATATCAAATTTAAGCTCCTCCGAATCATCTTGATTGTTGTGATTTAGAGGGGAAGTTTTCATTGAGTTTGTTAGAATTGGGAGAGGAGTAATGGGTTTCTTTAAGGGGGCGTGTCCACTTACCCCAATTCCTGGACCCTTTATGAGTACTAAGATTTTCGGACAGGCGTATTTTTAGAATCCATGGCGATTTTCACTGATGACGTTTGGGTGTATACCGAGAATCACAACTGCCGGGGCACCTTTGAGCAGGCCACTGAGAAGGCAGCTGCTCTCTTCCCTGGTTTTCGGGAAATGGAGATTACGTTGGTTGCGCACCCAAAGGATTCAAATCGTCGGTACATCCGTGTCACTGTTCGTGTGGATGCTGATGTCAGCGTGACTCTCGAAGCCCAGCATGGTTTCGAGTCATGGTTGTTAGGGGAAATTTCTGATCATGCCAGGGTGGCTATTAGAGTGGCTCCCGATTACTTGTAGGCTGAACCGGCGGATGCCTGCCTGCTGATGGTTAGTGAGGCTATTGTCTTTTGTCCCTGAGTCTCTTGGCGATTGGCGCCGAGACTCTGACTGAAGGAGGGGAACAATGTCGGATGTAGATAATCCTACTCTCGAAGAGGTTCTGGACCAGCACATTGCTCGTCTGGGTGATCGTGAACTCGATTGGGACGCACTCAAGTTTCAGGCCGACTACGACCCCAAATATCGTCGGGCTCAAATGCGATATATGGGTACAGGTGGAACGGGTGTGGCGAGCGATGCCAATGTTGTTCCAGCTAATCACTTCACCTTTAGTACGATGGTTTTACCGCCGGGTTGTGAAGGGCCCTCTCACCTTCATTCTGACGTGGAAGAGGTCTTTTTTATCTTGAAGGGTGAGGTAAGCGTTTACGTGGAGCATGAAGGGAAAAAAGTGGAGCGGGTTCTACAGGAGCGCGATCTGATATCTGTGCCGCCTGGGTTGTATCGCGGAATCCGAAATGATACCGATGACGAGGCGCTGATGTGTGTCATGCTCGGTGCACCCAAGCCTCAGACGCCGACCTATCCAGAAGGCCATCCCTTGGCAAATATCAAGAGAAAGTAAATCCCGAGGGGTGGGGAGAGAACCACAGTTGGTGACTTTCGTGGGAGTTTGATGATGGAATCAGGGGCAAGAGTTAAAAATTCCATGTTTGATGAAAGGATGCTGGGCGGTATGCCAAACTGTTGGCACGCTGTTTTACCGACGGCAGGCCTCTTGGGGGACAAGCCCGTAGGTGTCCGGCGCTTGGGAAAGGATCTTGTTCTTTGGCGCGATTCATCGGGAGAAGCTATTCTGTTCCCGGATTTTTGTCCGCACCGTGGCTCTGCCTTGTCGCAAGGGGATATTGTGGATGGCAAGTTGGCCTGCTGGTATCACGGGATTCAATTTGACGGCGAAGGAATCTGTCGTGAGGTACCCGCCTCGATAAACAGTGCGCTAGTGGGAAAAATGAAGATTCAAAAATATCACGTCGAAGAACGATGTGGAATGATCTGGGCTTATTTTGGAAGCGGAGAAGAGTCTTCGGTCCCTCCGCTTGTCTTAGCCGAGGAGATGCTTGATCCGGCTTGGACTTGGTTTATAGCTCCGGCCCGGTGGAATGTGAACTGGCTATACGTAGCTGATAACCTGTCAGACCCTATGCACGGCCCATTTCTACATGCAAGGTCCTATACACTCCGCTTTGGCGCCAAGGGAGACTCAATGAGAGTTGTCGAATTTGATAATGGATTCCGCGTTGAGCGAGAGAAACAGCGAGGAGTCAACTTCGACTGGTCGGAGTACCGAAATACGGGTGTTCATTGGTGGCGGCTAGATATCCCCTATCCTTGGGATGCGGGGCCCGGCGGGCCCATGCGAGTTGTTTCGTTCACAACGCCTGTTGACCGAAACGTTACGCAATCTTTTTTCTTTCGGGGCAGGAAGGTCTCCGGTTGGAAACGCTGGCTTTGGAGGACTCTTTACAAGACCCGGTTGGAGGCGAAACACTGGGCTGTCCTTGAGCAAGATCGAGCAGCCCTTGAAGTGATCGAACGAGAAGCCCGGCACCACGAGCGGCTCTGTGAGTCGGACGTGGGAGTCATCCAACTTCGAAGGATGTTGGCTAGGGAAATCCACCGTTGCTCTGATGAGGATTGAAAACTCACAAATTTTCTTTCTTTGTTTCGGTTTTGAAAAATCTCTATAACGGAATTTCTGAGGGTTTTCGTGCGATTCTACTTTTTTCACCTCATGCCTTACCCTTTTATGCCTGATGATTACTTGGAAACTTACGGGACCTCCTGGGTTATGGTTCCCAACGATCATTATGATTCCGAAAAGGGAAGTTTCCTCTACAACCAGTATTTGGATACTTTTTTACAGGCAGAAAAGCTCGGTTTTGATGGTGTTGCTGTTAATGAACACCATCAAACCTGCTATGGATTAATGCCTGCGCCGAATATCATGGCGGCCGTTTTGGCGAGGCAGACTAACCGAGTACGAATTGCGATCCTGGGGAATGCTATCCCGCTCCGAAACCACCCTCTTCGAGTGGCGGAAGAGGTAGCCATGCTTGATGTTCTTTCAGGGGGCCGTATCGATTCGGGTTTCGTGCGTGGCGTTGGGGATGAGTACACAGCTTTCAGTATGGATCCCACTACCTCTCGAGAACGATTCTTTGAGGCTCACGACTTAATTGTCCGCGCATGGAGGGATACGGGCCCTTTCTCCTTTGAGGGCAAGCATTATAATTTCCGGTACGTCAATCCGTGGCCCCGTCCCCTTCAGGAGCCACATCCGCCAGTTTGGTTGCCTGGTCAAGGAAGTATAGAAACCGTCATTTTTGCTGCCGAACGAAAGTATCCTTACATGCATGTATTCGCTCCTTTCTCACAGGTTAAACGGGTATTGGATGAGTACAAGCGTTATGCCGAGGAAACTGGTTACCAGGCAAGTTCAGATCAGTTGGGTTGGAATATCCCCATCTATGTGGCTGAGACGGACGAACGAGCGTGGGAGGAAGCAGAAGTTCATTACTCATACTTTTTCAATAAATTGCTAAAGCGCCCTAAGCACCAATTCTTCCCGCCGGGATACATTACCGAGCAGTCTATGGCACGCGTTATGAAAGATGATTCGGGTGGGCTTGGCCACAGTTCAAAGCGTATTAAGTCGGATTTTCACGATCTGCGGAAAATGAACGAACAAGGAATGATTATGATCGGAGGTGCAGATACAGTTCGGGATCGTCTAAAGGAATATGAGAAAGAATCAGGCATTGGACTTATCGTCGCAACTCTCAATGCCGGAACTCTTCCGCAACACTTGACTCTGAAGAATATGGAGATCTTCGCAAAGGAAGTAATTCCTCACTTTCGTACTCAGGTTCCGGCTGCGGTTGGTATCTCTGCTGGAACCTAAGCCTTTTGGAAAACAACTTGAGCGGGGCCTAATCCCGTTTTTGGACTAAGATCCTATGGGATGCCTAGATGGAAAGGTTGTTATCGTCACGGGGGGAGGGCGCGGACTCGGACGTGCCTTTGCCGAAGCTATCTGCCGAGAGGGTGGGAAGGTTGTTGTTGCCGAGCTTGTTGAGGAATTGGGAAATCAGGCTGTAAAAGAGTTGGCACTTGCCGGCCACGAAGTGTTATTTGTTCAAACGGATACAGCCGACTGGCTTTCGGTGCGGAATATGGCGGAAACTGTTGTAGAGAATTGGGGGGGGATTGACGGATTGGTTAATAATGCGGCCCTTGCTACAGGCATTGGAGGAAAGAATTTCGAGGATATCCCTGTTGAGGAGTGGGACCGCGTCATTGCTGTCAATGTCCGTGGACCCTGGTTGTCTTCCAAGGCGGTGATACCTTATCTTCGAATTGGTGGTGGTGGAAAGATTGTTAACATTGCCTCTGACACCTTTCTTTGGGGTGCTCCAGTCCTGATGCATTACGTTGCGAGTAAGGGCGCGGTGATTGCGATGACCCGAGCGATGGCCCAAGAGGCTGGGGCCGACAATGTTTCCGTAAATGCCATCGCTCCCGGCTTGACGAAGGTTGAAGCTACGGAAAGCGTTGCTGCATCACGGCATGAATTCTATGTGAATGGCCGAGCCTTCCGGCGTGAGCAGTATCCCGAAGATGTGACGGGCGCTGTTGTATTCCTTCTCTCCGACGCGTCTGATTTTGTCACCGGACAACTTCTGGCTGTCAATGGGGGCTTCGCATTCCACTGAATCCCTCAAAGAGGGTTAAATTCCCATGCCACTACCCGAACTTCGTTCCATTCTGCACGATGACCAAAAGTTTGCTTACCGAGAGTCCGGAAAGGGACCCGTTGTTGTTTTACTTCACGGTATCGGTTCAAACTCTAAGACGTGGGCGGCCCAGTTGGATGACCTTTCAGAGCATTATCGTGTTATAGCGTGGGACGCACCCGGTTACGGGGAGTCTACTTGTCTTGAGGTTAGTTCACCAGTGTTGGAGGATTACGCTGATGCATTAAAGTATTTTTTGAATGCACTGGGGATTGATGCGGCACACTTTGTAGGTCACTCGTTTGGCGGAGCTATCTTAGCTGTTTTTGCAAGTCGATACCCAGGCAAAGTGCAGGGACTGATCTTGGCGGATAGTACGCGTGGGGGTGGTGTCCTTGCAGAAGCTGAGCGGAAAGCAAGACTCAAGGCCCGTCTGGAAGCCCTCGAGATGCTCGGCCCAGCGGGTATGGCTAAAGCCCGCGCGCCCAAGCTAGTTTCAAAAAATGCATCCCCGGAGTTAGTGAAAGAGATTCAGTCAATTATGACTGAGATTCGACCAGATGGGTTCCGGGATGCAGCTTTAGCCCTGTCCCTAGCGGATACGACACGTGCGTTACAGGAAGTTGTCTCGCCCGCCTTCGTCCTCTGTGGCGAGGAAGATGGAATCACGCCCGTTGATGAGTCGAAGTCTATTTGTGGACTTTTGACCAATGGGCAATTGGAGCTAATACCAGATGCAGGCCACGCGAGCCATCAGGAAAAACCCAGTTGCTACAATAAAGCTGTCTTGAAATTCCTGGCTTGCGTGGATCGTAAAGTTACCAAGAGAACCTAGAAATCGAACTGCCCTTTTGTTGATTTGTTAGTGCTGATCTCCATCCGGGCTGTGGGAGGTGGAATGGATTTAGGACTCACGGAAAAGATTGCCGTTGTAACCGGGGGCAGTTCCGGAATCGGATTAGCGATTACCCGTTTATTACTTGAAGAGGGAGCGAGTGTTGCTACCTGCGCGCGTGGTCCGAAAGGTCTTGCTGATGCAGAAAATAGGCTTAAAAGTGAGTATGGAGGTAGATTATGGACCATGCCTTGCGATGTTCTCGATCCAGATCAGGTTAAACGATTTACCGAATCAGTTCTGAATCATTTCGGTTCTGTGGATATTCTCGTCAACAACGCGGGTAAAGGGCGGGTAAGTACCTTCGAAACGACTACGGATGAAGAGTGGCGGGAAGAAATTGAAATGAAATTCTTTGGGGTTATACATTTCACCCGGGAGCTTCTTCCTGCATTGAGGAGGAGTCGTGCACCTAGAATCGTCAACATTAATGCGCTTTTGGCGCGTCAGCCGGAATCTCATATGGTGGCCACTAGCGCCGCAAGAAGCGGTGTTCTTAACCTTGCAAAGTCGATGGCCATGGAGTTTGCGACAGATGGGGTGTTGGTCAACTCGATTATTCTTGGCCTGATTGAGAGCAACCAATGGCGACAGCGATATGAAGAACAGGCTGAACAAACGGATTCCGAAGGGGAGTGGCTTGACCGGGTGGCTTGTGAAAAAGGAGTTCCACTTGGCCGATTTGGGAAACCGATAGAGGTTGCATCAGCCGTCGCGTTTTTTTGCTCAGAACAGGCTAGCTACATTACCGGGGCAACTCTTGAAATTTCCGGTGGCGTAGGGCGGTTTGTATGAGTTTAATGGATAACCGTAATTTATGACGTCCCCTGCACAAATTATACAATCTGGAGGAGATCTGGTAGCCCAGTTCCTAGGGGCATGCGGTGTACTCCATGTTTTTGGTGTAATCAGTGTTCATAATTTACCCATACTAGACGCGATTCAGCGGCATGGAAGTATCCGTTACGTTCCTGCCCGGAGTGAGGCCGGGGCGGTCAATATGGCGGATGGGTATGCCCGTGTTTCTGGAGGATTGGGTGTAGTTGTTACTAGTACGGGTCCTGGGGCAGGGAATTCTGCCGGTGGCATGCTGGAGGCTTTAACGGCGGGCACGCCTCTCTTGCACCTGACTGGTCAGATTGAATCCCCCTACTTAGATCAGGGGAGAGCATATCTTCACGAAGCTAAGGATCAGCTTGGGATGCTTTCTACCGTCTCAAAGCAAGCATTCCGCGTTAATTCAGCTGAATCGCTAGTTGATGTTTTGCCGGAGGCCTATCGTGTAGCGTGCTCCGCTCCCTCGGGCCCTGTGAGTGTCGAAATCCCCATCGATGTTCAGAAGAGCCTCGTATCGAATACTTTAAAGGCTAGTTTCGTTCCCGAAATTTCACCTTTTGAACCGGACGATTTGGCAATTGAGCATGCTGCCGAAATGCTCCGAGAGGCAAAACAGCCGTTGATTTGGGCTGGTGGGGGCGCAATTAAGTCGGATGCAAGAATGGCTCTTCGAAGGTTGGTGGAGATTCGGACAATAGGTGTTTTGACTGGCGCGTGTGGTCGCGGGATTTTGCCCGAAGACCACCCGCTATGTATTGGTAACTTTGCTCACAGCGATGAGGTTCGCTCTTTGCTTGAGGAGTGTGACTTGATGGTCGTTGTGGGTTCTCACCTGCGAGGCCATGAGACGAAGAACTGGACTCTCCCATTTCCGAAGAATCTCTTGGTTTTGGATGTGGATCGGGAGGCTGAAAATCGGAATTATCCGTGTGCCCTATTTGTTCAAGGTGACGCACGGTTATCTCTCGAGAGGATCCTCGATGTTCTGGGCGGTGAGGAGCGGGAGAAAAAGAAATTCACCACCCAGATTGCCAAGGTGAAGGAGAAGTCCCGGACTTCGCTTCGCGGCACTTTAGGGCCCTATGAAGAGATAATGGATGCCCTACGGATTTCTCTGGACCGTGAGGCGATTTTTGTCCGTGATGTTACGATTGCAAACAGCACTTGGGGAAATCGACTTTTTGAGATTTACGAACCGCACACATCTGTTCATGCTGTAGGAGGAGGGATTGGGCAGGGTCTGCAAATGGCCATTGGCGCAAAAGCAGCTATGCCTGCGGAACAGGTGGTTGTGCTTTGTGGAGACGGAGGTCTTTCCGTCAACCTGGGAGAGATGGCTACGGCTACGCAGGAGAACCTACCCATTGTTTTGGTGGTTTTTAACGACCGGGGCTACGGCGTGATCCGTAATATTCAGCATGCAGGGTATGAAGGACGGGTATTTGGGGTCGATTTGGAGCAACCGGATTTTTTGAAATTAGCCGAAATGTTCGGCTATGAAGGATTTCGAGTGAGAAAGGCGAAGGATTTTGGTTCTACGATGCATAAGGCCCTCATGTCTAAAAGATCATGCCTGATTGAAGTTGAAACAGAATCAGTCGGGCCATATGTGGTACCGTTTGGTGGACCCATCTTAGATAAGAGATTGTAATGGTTCGATAGATTTCAGAGAAAATCTGGTGTCTAAGCGGAGTTGGCAGATTTCGACAAATGAAGTTGGATAAAAAACATGCTTGAAATTAGACCTATTCTTCTGAGAGAATGGCTCATCGATTTCAATGTTTTGTGGCGTCAGGGTCCCTTGAAAGGTGTTGTTGTAGGGGATTCTAATTTTAAGGTAAGCCGATAGGCGGGGTAGCTCGCCCTGATCGGTTTGCTCGGGAGGGAGGATTAGATCCATGGTAAGACGAATTCCAAAGGTAGTTTTAGCAGTTTTCGTCGCGTCGATTTTTGCCACAGGGGGGTTGGTTTCTACCGCCTCGGCCGAACCGGTGAGGTTCTTTTTTGACTGGATTCCTTACGGTAAACATGCTTCTTTCTTTGCTGGTGTTAAGTATGGAATCTACAAGAAGTATGGTCTTGATGTAACCCTTGTTCCGGGTAAGGGATCGGGTTTATCGGTCAAGACAATTGGTACGAAAGGCGCGGATTACGGACATGCAGATATGGGAACCCTAATCATAGCCAAGGGGAATAACCCGGATTTACAGGTCAAAGAAATTGCCATGATTCACCATAACAACCTGTTTAATATCGTTTTCCTGAAATCCTCCGGGATTAAACATCCGAAGGACTTGGAAGGCAGGAAAATTGGGTCTTCCCCAACGAACTCCGCGAAAGTTGTGTTTCCAGCTATGGCAGGAGCTGTGGGTTTTGATCCCAAAAAGGTTACCTGGGTGACCATGGAGTCCTCAGCCCAAGATCCAAGCCTTTTTGCTGGTAGGGTGGATGCTATTCCGAGCTATCGCACTAGGAATCCAACTGTTTATAAGATGGCTAAGAAGCTCAATAAGCCCATAGGGATGTTCAACTACTCGGACTATGGGTTAGATATCTACTCAAATGGTATCATTGCCCATGGTGACACAATCAAGAATAAGAAAAATCGAACTCGAAGATTTGTCATCGCATCGCTCGAAGCGTTTCAATGGTCAGTGTCGAATCCAGAAGATGCCGTTACAGCTTTTATAGAGAAAAATCCGAGTGTGTCTAGGGATCTTGCTAGGGGTCACTTTGAAATCGGAGTGGACGTTGCAATTACGCCGAATACTAAGAAATACGGATTCGGATTCATGCTCCGGGATAAGGTTCAACGAACCATCGATACCATGTTTAAATACAAAAAAATGAAATCTAAGCCGACACCAGAAGACGTTTATACGAATGAGTTTGTAAACGTTACACTGGCCCGTTAGCAAAATTGCCCTCTCTCGGGTCGAATCTTCGGAGATGGCCCGGGGGGGGTAGTTTTGCAACTTAGTTTATTGGATGCAGAGTAACGGAGTTCCGGGGAGCCCGGTTTTTTTGGTCCAGAAAACATGTGTTTCGGTGGTGTAGTTTTTGTAAGTGCTTATTGAGTTTTTGACGTTGTTTCAATCCCGCACCAGGAGTTGTTCTGAATAACCGCAGATACCTTCCGATTTGCCTCTTTGAGTTGTGTCTAAAGGTTGGGCTGTCGCGATTAGGTGAAAGTAACGTCCCTTTCGGATTTGCAGACCTGGTGAGTCCGACTTATCAGGGGCGAGGTTGGCGGAAATCAAATGTCTACACTAACCATCGGAATTAATGGGGGAGGTATCGGTGGGATGACGGCCGCCATCGCTTTGCGACTGGCTGGCCATAATGTAGTTGTATTTGAACAAGCGCCAAATTATTCGAGAATTGGTGCAGACGTTAATCTCACCCCCAACGCTGTTCATGCTCTCGATCGCCTTGGGGTAGGGCAGAAACTACGTGATACGGCTGCTCAGCCAACCTATCGCATTAGTCGGATGTGGGATACTGGCGAGGAGACCTCGCGTTTGGAGATGGCAGATAACGCGGAGAAAAAATACGGAGCTCCACAGCTGACGATTCACCGTGCCGACCTTCTCAAAGTACTCAAAGACAAACTCCCCGATCCGGTTGTAATTTTGAACAAGCGGGCTGAAGAGATTGTAAACAGTGAAGATGGGGTTGTGGTTTGTTTTTCTGACGGGACAAAACGAGGTGTGGATGCGCTGATTGGCGCAGACGGAATTCACTCAGTGGTCAGAACGACTTTGTTCGGTAAGGAAAAACCGGAATTCACAGGTCTGATTTCCTATCGTTCTGTTGTGCAGCGCAATACATTATTTGTTACGAATCTAGATGCGTTTACAAAATGGTGGGGTCCGACATCTGAGCGACAGATTGTGACATTCCCACTTAATCGAAACAAGGAGACATTCGTTTTTGCAACTACGCCACAAGAAGATTGGCGCCGGGAGTCGTGGACAATTCCGGGAGATGTGAGGGAGTTACGTAAGGCCTATTTGGACTTTCATCCGGAAGCTCGAGCTTTACTCGATGGATGTTCCGAGGTTACGAAGTCTGCCCTTTATATTCGTGAACCCATGCCGGTTTGGTCGGTGGGACGGACGACTCTTTTGGGAGATGCCTGTCATCCAATGATGCCCTTCATGGCACAAGGTGCCTGCATGGCAATTGAGGATTCCATCGTTCTTTCTAGAATATTGGAAAATGTTGTTGCTCAAGAAATTCCAGCGAAGTTCAAGGATTATGAGGAAGCTCGAAAAGCACGCACCGATCGCATTCAACGTGAATCACGCGGTAATCAATGGCTCAAGGAGGGCGGAAACGCGGATTGGGTTTACGGTTACGATGCTTGGTCCGTTTCGCTATAGTTGACTTTATCGATTGACCCACCATTCGCCAATGATTCGTTTAACCTGAATCTCAATGGCAACAAAGTCCGGAGAAAAAGACGTTTTTCTGTTGTAGCGCAACCGATGTTGTCGGATGGCTTCTTCCACCGAAGCACGATTTTCTCGGATGCAACCATCGCCTTCAAAAGTTGCCCACCGACCTTCTCCGTCCTGCATGCTAAGACTTACCGATTTATTAGTCCGAAGATTGGCAACCTTAACCGAACTGCGAAGTGCGATTACTCTCGCTGTTCGATGGTTAACCTCGTATGTCATGCACACGCATACAACATGTGGGGATCCATCCGGGTGAAGCGTCGTTAGCATGGCATACAAAGGGCTCCTGAGGGCAGCCAGGAGTTTTTCAGGTAATCTCTTAAGATTAAATGCCATCGTCCTCGGTACCATTGTAGTTATGTGTAGTTATGTTAAAGAATTTTCTCACAAATTAAGACTACTGGGCTAACTTGACTCAGGAATTTATTTTAATACTTGCGAGAACAGCTATGGTCGTTTGTATGTTTTGGGACTAAAGAGTAAGGATTAGTTTAAATATTTTTTCTTTGAATTTATTGTTTAGAACAGAATTGGAAAGATCTAGGAGAAAAAAGAAGAGGGAGTTTCCTATGTCAATTATCGAGGTGGTTCACGGCAATATAACAAAGGAGACCGTGGACGCTATTGTGAACGCTGCAAATACCACTCTTCTTGGAGGGGGTGGTGTAGATGGAGCAATCCATCAAGCCGCGGGGCCAAAACTTCTTGAGGAATGCAGAGCAATTGGCGGATGTCCCACTGGTGAGTCTCGTATTACAAGAGGATACAATCTTCCAGCCAAATATATCATTCACACCGTTGGCCCAGTTTACGGCGATGGGACCCGCGACGAATCAGGTAAGCTCCGTAGTTGCTATTGTAATTCAATGCTCCTGGCCAACCACCATAGTCTTCATTCAATTTCATTTCCTTCGATCAGTACCGGGGCTTATCGATATCCAATTGAGGATGCAGCCAGGATTGCAGTTGAATCGGTGCGAGAATCTTTGGAACAGGCTACCTTTGTTAACCTGGTGCGCTTCGTTTGCTTCAGTGATAGAGATCTCAAAGTCTATCGAAGGATCCTGGAATTATAATTGGGATGCTAATAGCTTTTAGGAATACGTTTGATTATTCCCAAAAGCTTCCGGGTTAGAGGCGGTAGTTCAGGGTTGCTTTCGTTAAGACTGCCATCTAGACATTGTGGTTATATGATACTCGCCTGACTAGTCATAGTTGAGCGTTGAACTTTCTAACAAAATCCAGGTAATCTTGGGTATAGCCGGGAGGCGTTTCAGGGTAGATATTTCCTTTGCGGACTTTTGGATCTTTTGGGCCGTAGGCTTTACCATCCATACCCAAGAGCACGGGAAAGCCAACTGAGCTTTTGGGACTCTCATCCGACAGTATGCATTCTCCCAAAACAGTATGATGAACAAGAAATTCCATCGTTTGAAAATCCTTATCTGTCGTTTTTCCAGCAAAAACTGACCTATTATTTAGAAACTACCCGAGCGAATTGGTGTGCCATGTCTACTTGTAACCATGTTTTCTGAATAGCTAGGCGGTCAAGTTAATCTGCCGCAGTGTGAACCATCCGGTTTTTACTCCGGCAAGACAGCAATGGCGCTAATTTCTACTAGAAGATCTTCTGAGGCTAGGCCCGATACGACGAGAAGTGTAGAGGTTGGGGGTATCCCTCGGAAGAATGCGCCGCGTGCTTTACGCACCTTCTCTGAATGACGGATATCAGTGACATAGACAGTAATCATGACCACGTCGTTCATAGTGCCGCCTGCTTCCTGAACTAGATTTTTGATATTCTTGAAAACTTGTCGAGCTTGGACTTCAGCATTGCCCCTACCAACGAGGTTGCCTTTAGTGTTCACAGCGACCTGGCCGGAGACAAATAGTAGATTGTTTGCCTGAAGGGCCTGCGACCAAGATCTTGGTGGAGGTTCCCAGACTTTAGAGCTTTTGACACGCTTCTTGATGGTCCTTTTGGCCATAAGTAGGATTCTCCTATCTCATAGTAACATTTTGCCTCTCACCGCTGTTTTCACAACTAGCTGGATGCCAAAGTTTTGGGCAAGTGGTTGCAAATTTCGATACTGGAAGCGCAGTACATTTTAGAGGCGGCTACCAGATCGCTGATCTTCTGTACTTCACCAGTACCGGGTTTTATACTTGGGTCTTCAGGAGCGGGACCGCATTTGATAACCGGAACACCCATTTCAGCCAGAATTGTTAAGTCCGCATAAGTGCTTGTGAGTTCAGACTGAATCTGCTTGGGTGGTTTACCTCGGGCGGCTTTTTGTGCCTCACGCATGATTCGGACTAGTTCGTCCGCTTTTTGCGATTCGTACCCGTTAACTGAGAGGAAAAGTTCTGCTTCAGCCTCTATACTACTTTCGTGGATTACATCCTCGAGTTCTCGGAGGACGTCGATTGGTCTTAGTCCTGGTGGTGTGAATGCCTCGATATACATAGAGCAGACAGCCGGTGAAAAATTAGGTTTGAAGGGTGCACCGCCCTGGATTGCACCTATATTTACTTTTGGAACTAGCGTTCCATATTTGAATTTGTATGTGTGTTCCTTTTGATATCGTCGCGCCCAAGCCTCAATGTGTGGAATTAGTGTGCTCATTTTGACGACTGCGTTCGTACTTTGGGTGAGATCTTCGGGGTGTTCTACGAAAGGCGCGTACATGGGTTTGCCTGCGCACGTTACCTTCATAAACGTAGCGCCCGCCTGAGTGGTGGTGATCCCAAACCTTGATGGTTCGGCTACGATGGCATAATCAGCCACGACTCCGTGGGTAAGCATGTACCGCATACCTACTCCCTTGCCGCGTTGAGCCGCCCCCTGGTATTGATCAACGGGTGCTCGCCCAATCTCACCACATACACCGGTCAAAACGATATCACCCTTTAGCTTTACCCCGGAACGCTTTATGGCGTGGGCTGCGGCCAGGACGCACGCAAATGGACCCTTGTCGTTAAATATTCCGCTGCCGAAAAGCAGGTTCCCCTTTCGTCGGGCCTGCGAGAGCCACTCGGGCCGCAGTTTTCCCGCAAACATGACATCTGTTGGGTCACCTGAAAGGGCGGTGTCTAGATGGCAGTTGTACATCAGGATGGGTCCGTCCCCGGTTCCCTTAAGGGTGCCAATGACGTTTCCACGTCCAGGCTCGACCTCTTGGTAATAGGCGGTGATCCCGCGTTCATTTAGCCAGTCAACACAGATCCGAGCGACCTCCTCTTCGCTTCCGGTGGGGCTATGGGAGTTAACCAAAGCCATTGCAAGATTCACCAGTTCCCTCTGGTCGATTTTCGACCATACTTTTTGCAGTGTTGATTTTTTGGTTTTCATTATTTGGCTCCAATACTCTTGTAATTAGGCCATTTATCCACTCAATAGTATTTAACCTCATAAAGTTTTATTGTAAACAATAGTTTCATTAATTTTCCGCTATATTTCTTCATGATTACGTTCGATCACAGGCTTGTAACGTCACTCTCAGCTAGAAATCCGCTCTCAATACGATTAGAATCCAAATCACAGGTGGGGCCAAAAAGGCTATGTTGATTGGGAGCCAAACATTTGCTACAGGTATTTCGAAGATGGAAAAGATAATTCCCAAAACCCACTACGTTGTGGCCTGCCGAGGTGGTGCTAAGACAGTGATTGAGGAGCGGCCAGTTCCGATTCCGGGAGAAAAAGAAATACTCCTTCGGTTGCGGGTAGTAGGCCTTTGCGGCACGGACTTGTTTAAGCTGAAGGCGGGCACGGCAATGCCGGGGCAGGTACTGGGGCATGAGCTTGTGGGAGAGGTGGTTGGTCTCGGATGCCGCGTTACCCACTTTGAAATTGGTGATCGTGTGGTGGTACCTCACCATGTTCCCTGTGGAGAATGCGATCTTTGTCTCCGCGACGCGGAAACCATGTGTTCTGTGTTCAAGGACCATCTCCTCGAACCGGGGGGATTTGCCGAACATATTTTGGTTCGTCCAAGGGCTCAGGAATTGGCAGCGCGAAAGATTCCCGATGACCTTCCCGATGAAGCCGCGGTTTTTATGGAACCTGCTGCTTGTGTATTACGTGGGATCCGTAAGGCGGGTATTGACGGTAATGGTACGATAGTTATCCTAGGGGCAGGAAGTATGGGACTTCTTCATCTTCTAGTTTTAAAAGCTTTGTGGGCGAACCTCAAAGTGGTTATTAGTGATC
The DNA here is from genome assembly GCA_964437725.1 of uncultured bacterium. Taxonomy (GTDB): domain Bacteria; phylum UBA8248; class UBA8248; order JACPRG01; genus CAYTIB01. The sequence goes on from CAYTIB010000024.1 coordinate 28,453, forward strand.
CGATTAAAGAGCGGAGTACCCATGCGTTGCGGCTAGGAGCAGACCAAGTGGTTTCACCCGACGAAGCGGTTGATGCAATCAAGATTTCAACTTTGGGTTTGGGTGCGGAGGCAGTGTTTGATACTGTAGGAGGGGCAAAGCCGCTTCAAGATGGCATTGCTCTAACACGAGAAGGGGGAGCGGTTGTTTTGTTCGGCCATTCTTCAAACTTCGAGCGAGCTGATTTCGAAATCAACCAATTGTTCAAGTACGAGCGACGGGTGATTGGTACCTACTCTGGCAGTATCTCCGAACAAGCCGAGGCCTTTAGACTCCTCATTGAAAAAACACTCGATCCTGCTCCACTTGTTACTCACCGACTGCCTCTGAACGAATTCGAGCGCGGTTTGGAATTTGCAAAAATAAGGCAGGCATTGAAAGTTCTCTTCACACCAATTCATGATCCCCAGCTCGCTTGATGGTTACTTTTAACGAAGTTCCCGACTCCATGCGCGCGGCTATCCTTCTCGGACCCGAACGTGTTGAGATCCAAGATGTTCAGGTTAGACTGCCAGGGGAAGGGGAGCTCCTCCTACATATTGAGGCAGCGACTACCTGTGGTACTGATGTAAAGGTATATCGAGCAGGTGGTCACCATCGTATGCTTCAGGTTCCTACCCCCTTTGGTCATGAGATGGCGGGAACGGTTGCGGCGGTGGGAAAAGGTGTGAATAATTTCAAAGACGGCGACGCAATTGTGGTTGCTAACTCCGCCCCGTGCCTACAGTGCATATATTGCCGGGCATCTCGGGAAAACCTTTGCACTGATTTACTTTACCTCAACGGTGCGTTTGCTGAATTTCTTCTTGTTCCCGAACGATTTGTTCGCATAAACACCCTTCACATTCCTGAAGGTTTAGGTTTTGAAAAAGCAGCGCTTACCGAACCGCTTGCCTGTGTGTTCCATGGCCTTGAGATCTGTAGCCTTGATGTTTGCAACGAAAAGGCTCCTGTGGAAGTGGTTGTTTACGGAGCAGGTCCAATTGGGCTTCTCCAGGTGGCTGTGCTTAAACGGATCGGGCATCGGGTGATTTTGGTAGATCCAAATTCCTCGAGGCTGGAAGTGGGGCGTAATCTAGGGGCGGACGACACCGTTGAAATCAAGCGTGGTGGTGGTCAGGTAAAGGTTGTCAGGGCCAAGACAGATGGTGGTCAAGGGTCTGATTTTGTCATCGAATGCACCGGGGTACCGGAAGTATGGGAGGATGCGATTCTTTCCGCAAAGCCTGGTGGGGTTGCTTGCCTTTTTGGTGGACTTCCAGCCAATTGTAGTGTGTCTTTCGACAGTTCCTGGGTGCACTACAATGAGATTACGATGATGGGGGTTTACCATCACCGTCCAGTCACGGTGCGTAGGGCTTTGGAGATGCTCTCTGACCCGGAATTCACTGTCGAATTGTTATTGTCTGATGAGCGACCCGTCGAAGAGGTGGAGGAAGCTCTCCAAAACATGATGGACAAGAAGGTGTTGAAAGTTGTCATCAAGACCCTACTAACGAAAGAATAATATATCCAGAAGAGAGCATCGTGCTTTCATTTGTTTGGTCATGAATGTTCAACGATTTACTTTTTTCTGCCTAGGAGTTAGCTACAAGAGGTAGCCTCAGAAGTCGTACAACAAACAGAAAGGAGAAAGGTCTTCGTGAGTAATCAAACGGGTACACTAGGCCTACCTGTCGAACCTCTTCCTATTTTTCAATTCCGCTATCTTTTTTGGTCATTGGGCGCGATAGGTTTTATGGTTGTGGCTATCGGGTTTCCTAGAATCTCTCTTCTCAATTTTGTTCACGTGTTTTCTGGTCTCTTGTGGACGGGTTTCGATCTTTTCTTGGGATTTATGATTGGGCCTATCCTACGAAAAATGGATTTGGAGGCTCGAAAAACATTCACTATGCGCTTGATGCCACCATTACTTTTTCTGATGCCGACTATTGCTATTATGGCGACTACATCTGGTTGGTTTATGGCAATGCGGATGGGATATTTTTCTCTACCCTATCCACAATTCTGGTGGGTTATTGCGGCTTTAGTCGTTGTTGCCGTGCTCAAAATCCAGGGGTTTGGGATACTGATGCCATTAAACATCCGGGTTCTCCTAGAGATACGAAAGCAAGCGCCTGATATGAAAAAGATTGGTCGCTTGATGCGAAGTTATGTTCGGGTCGTTGCATCTCAAGGTGTGATGCAGGTGGCTATCATTGTCATTATGACTCATTTTCGGACAGGGTTTTAACTTTCGAAAAATCCTTTAAGAAACGTATCAGAGACAAGCGTTTCTTTTTCCCAAATTTATTTAGGCTCTTTAGGGTGCACACAAAGCTACAAGATGAAATTTCACCTTGGGACCAGGTGGAATTTCATCTCAAAAAACGGAGCATTGCGCAACACCGCGTGGAAGGTTTCCCTTGAATCGAAGGGGTTACCGGTTATGCGACGTCCCGTGACGGATGCTTCCAGAGAGTCTAGCGGATAGGGCCATGGTGTTAATTCGAGGGAAGATTCGGTTGGCCCATCTGAATTCAACCACTTCACACGTATGTCGTCCAAGGTATCAGCCTCTACCGGAACTCTCTCCACGCGGTCTAGGTGTGTCCAGCCGTTGCAAAGGATGAGTGAGAGTAGGTCTAGCGCAGTTACAAAACGGCCGTTGCGATGGAAAGTTTCCTCTTTTACCGCCTCTTGAAATTTCGGTTTACTACTTAAAGCTCGTAACATCTCTTTTTGCCCAACTTGCAGTTCTTTGATGTAGGCCTCGAGCTTTGGTGTGTCTTCTGTGTTTAAGGTACGTATCTTGAGGATTAGTTCATATACGTTTGTTGCATGGCGGCTGACAAGTGCGGCAGCGTATGGATGTCCCATTTCACAGACCTTTTTCACGCTACGGCGAAAGTTATCAATGGTGACTTCGGGAGTAGTTTCGTTAAAATTGGTTGGAAGGCGGTTTCCATCAAGGGTGGGGTTTCTTTCCCACTCCACCCATCCTCTGTCGTGCTCATAGGTTGCTAGGAGAACTTCATCCCAAGGAGTTGGACGAGCGAACCTCCCCGCACCCCATTTTTCTGCAAGGACGCCTGATAGGCGGGCATGCTCCGGTTGATCAATGATAATAAAGTCGTTTTCCCATTTTCGGCGGATCATTAAAGTCCTCCCCTAGTCTAATAACCCTTGTGAAATTTGGGAGTATGAAAAGATGAAGCCTCCCCCAATATAACTCACAATTTTGGAACCGTCTTCCTTTTCCCCTGTTAACATGGCAAGTTCGATTTAGTTGCTTTAGGATTGATAGGTTCCCCCATATGAAAGTTGCGTGCTCGAAATGTCGTAGCCTTACACGTTAGGCATCAATATCCGAGGTATTTGGAACAACTTGGAGGATCTAAACTGGATCGGCATTCGATGCAGGTTGGTTTTCCACCGGGAGAGGAAGATAGTGGTATGGACTTTAGAGAAGCCCGACGTTTCATGGAGCGGTATCACCGAGGTGTTGTGACAACCTATCAGGCTAACGGGGCAGCACATTTGAGTATTGTTGTATGTGGGGTGTACAAGGACCATGCCACATTTGTGTCTGTTCACGGAAAATCAAAAAAGGTTAAGAATCTTCGACATAATCCACAGTGCACCATACTGGCTGTCGATGGAAATTGGCGAGGCTGGATCAGTGTGGAGGGGAAGGCACAATTGTTCGATTACACTAATACGGATACTGAGGTAATTCGTATTATGCTCAGAGAAGCCTACCGGGCTTGCGGAGACGAAGACCACCCAGACTGGGAAGTGTATGACCAGGCAATGGTTAAACAGGAGGGCACGGTAGTACTGGTGGCGCCGGAGCGGATCTACGGGCAGATTCGCGAATGAATCGGAGTAAATAAATAGACCCGTTTTCAGGGTGTCCGACTTAATCCTTGATGGCATTGGATTTTTGCTTTAACTACCATCGTCCATTGAAAATTTTAACGTTATTTCAGAGTCATCTCTATTATTAGGTGTATCAAACTTGTGCGGCAAAATGCTATCAGCTCCTAATTTGGCATTTTTACTAAAAGTCATTTCGAGAACTAAAGGTAATCCAGTGTCTTCAGTAGTAGGAGCAAAATTGTTTGCATGGATATGCACCAAAGGCATTTTAAACCTTTCAACAAATGATTGAATCCTATCAATATGTAAATCACAATCGTGAAACTCGATCACTAATCCAGTTATTCTGTTCTTATTATTAATCAAATCGTCCAAAATGCGATATTCTGATCCTTCAATATCTATTTTCAAAAATAATTTAGATGAATCTGTCTCTTTGAAAACAGAATCCATCCCACAACTATCGCCAAAATTTAGTCCAACAAACTTCTCTATATGCTTACGATTTTTTTTGAAGAAATCAGTGTAAGAAAGGTATCTTCCAATCGAATTCGGAAGCATTTTTGGTTTATCTAAACGGGGCAACGATTTAATAATTCTCTTCAAAAAGTATTTTTTATTAACTGATGCATCATATGCAATTACTGGCACATTCTTATAGGAGTAAAAGTCCGCTTCGAAACTCCAATCTTCACTAATGCCCAGTCCGATAAGCGTATCTGAAGCCTCAATATCTTGTTTAGATATTAGATACCCACCGTCATAATCTTTACCTACTCTAACCAAATCGACAGCAGACTTATATTTTAAGAAACTCGGTAAAATTCCGTCCATTTTATTACTCCAAAAATCTACGCTTTGGAATAGTCATTGTAGTTCTTGGAAATTATTACATTAGTAGCTTCTAGACGCACGGCCTAATTGCAATGCAAAATGTAGCGTATGGCAGAGCGAGAAGACATTCCAGACGCTATGGAGGTGAACGCCAGGTAGCCATGAAAAATCCATGGTCTGTATGCTTTTGTGCGTTTTTTCCCGAACAGAACCTGTAACTTACTGATATATAATAAGATATAAATTAACAGTTAGAATAGGAGTAATTAAATAGACCCATTTTCCGGTGGGTGCAGCCATGTCCGCACGGGTATTGGCTTGAAGCCGTAATCCTCAATTCCCCCAACCACTTACAACAAAAACTAAGGCAGGGATAGGACTGTATCAAGGCGGATGGGAAAGTACGCTTTATTACCTACCGTACGGGAAAATTGCGGGAATTTTTTCCCGGGTGATCTGGGTAATCTTATTTAGGGGCCCCATTTCCGTACAAAAAAAAAGGGGGGGCCAGGTACCCAATCTTTCCGCCCGCCCATATACGTTATGGTGGAGCTGTGTGTATACGGTCTCAAAAAGGTTCCCCATTCGCTTCCCGAAAGCAGGGTTAAACGGAATTGTTCAGGGATAAACGGGAAACGTTACCCATTAATTTCTATTTTTCTTCATCTTTCTCTGCGAAAATATCTGAAAGCAAAGCAGAAATTGATATGTACCTTCATAATATTATAGAGAAAATTTCTTGGCTTCGGGGGGGGGTGTATTTTGAGAAGCTTAATTGAATCTTCATCAAAATATCACTTTTTATTTTTCTTGATTTTATTGTTATTTTTTTTGCGGACACTCACCCTCTTTGCAGCAGAGTACAAGATAAAGAAAATTGGAGAGGGTTTTACTCACCCTTGGGGTATTTCCAAATTCTCCTCTAATGAGGTCCTAATTACGGAAAGAGGCGGTAAGCTCTATAAGGTAAATTTCATAACAGGTACAAAAAATAGAATTAAAAATATTCCTAAAGTATATGCTGAGGGGCAAGGAGGATTATTAGATGTTTTGGTTGACCATATTTCTGAGACCCAGAAGAATGTGTACCTATGTTACTCCTCTTTGCTTGCAACGGGTTCGTCTACCTCTTTGGCTGTTGGAATTATTAGAGATAATACCTTTGTTTCAAAAAGAGTGCTATTTAAAGCAAACAATGTATCAGACTCAAGTATTCATTTTGGTTGTAGAATAGCCGTTCAGGGAGATAGTGTTTATTTATCAATAGGAGATCGTGGGGAGAGAAAAAGCTCTCAAAATTTAAAGTCCCATGCTGGTTCTGTTATTAGAATAAATAAAATAAATGGATCTATCCCTAAAAATAATAATAAAAAGTCAGGGTGGCTACCTGAGCTACTAACCAAAGGTCATAGAAATCCTCAAGGAATGGCGATAAATCAAAAAACTAATCAAACCTGGATTAATGAACACGGCCCTAAAGGTGGAGATGAAATAAATATTCTCAAGGCGGGAGAAAATTATGGCTGGCCAATTGTTACGCATGGGGAAGAATATTGGGGAGGTAAAGTAGGTAAGGGGATAAAATCTATGGAAGGCTATGTTGATCCAGTTTGGTATTGGGTGCCATCCATCGCCCCGTCAGGGATGATCTTTTACAATAAGGATATGTTTCCGGAGTTTAAGAATAATTTGTTAGTATCTTCATTAAAATTCAGGAGCATATATCTAGTCAAAATAAAAGATGACTTGCCATTTTCAGAAAAAGTTTTGTTCAAGAATAAATTTGGGCGTATTAGGGATATAGAACAACTAAATGATGGCAGCATTTTATTGATTAGTGATGAAAATAGGGGGGGTGTTTATAGGATTTATCGATCCAGTAGCGTCAAACCCCGCACCAGCACGAAGTTCATAAAGAAGCATTAACAAGCTCTTTCCATCTAAAAAACGAGGATCCCACGTTATCAATTCGGAGTAATTATCATGACTAGTGAGTATGTCGAAACGTTTAAGCTAGGCGGAGATCTTGAAGTTCAACGCTTGGGATTTGGGACCCTTTTTGTTACGACCGGAAGGGGTTTTGGACCGCCGCGTCCAGGGGCAGTCGAGCTTTTGCAAGAGGCTGTCCGGTTAGGCGTAAACCTTATTGACACGGCTGATTCTTACGGACCCGGATATGCCGAAGATGTTGTCCGGGATGCTTTATACCCCTATAGTGGACTGGTCATTGCTACTAAGGGGGGCTTCCTGCATAGTACCGAGCCTTCCTGGATACCTGATGGCAGACCCGAACATTTGCGTAAGGTTTTGGAGGAAAGCCTGAAGCGTTTAAGGGTTGATTGTATTGACCTTTATCAGTTCCACACGCCTGATCCTAATATTCCGTTTACGGAGTCTATTAGTGTTTTCAAAGAATTCCAACAGCATGGCAAGATTCGCCACATCGGTGTGTCTAACGTTGATCTTGCCCAACTCAAGGAGGCCTGTCGGGAGGTTAAGGTTGTCTCCGTACAGAATGCCTACAATGTTCTCGCGCAAAAGGGTGACGATGTGTTGGAATACTGTGAGTCGAATAACATAGCGTTTATTCCTTGGAGGCCACTAGCCGACGGGCGTTTACCTCGGAGCGAGGTGTTTCGACAGGTGGCCGAGAAACATGAGGTAACGGTTGCCCAGGTTATGCTAGCAGCGTTGCTACGGCGCTCAAAGGTTATCCTCCCTATCCCTGGAACGTGCTCGATCCAGCACCTTAGGGAAAACGCTGCGGCTGCCAAACTGTCTTTAAGTGACGAGGAGATATCACTCCTTTGGGGTCGAAAATTTGCAGAGGGCAATTCTGCAGAGTAGAGGAAGAGGTTACGCTCCATAATCCTTTGTCTAGATGTCGGAACTGGTTATATGAATTGCTGAACTTTTCCTCTTTGTACGTTACACGGATTTATTCGTTTTTGTAAATAATTCTCATTTTGTGGGCACTGTACCGGTCGTGTCGACAATTAAGCTATAGTGCTCTGGGCGGCGATGGGCGGAAAACTGGAAAGTGGTCTCTTTGAGGTATCGACCAGTTTCTAGATTACAATCTGCCACGATTAATTCGTCTTGCAGTGTTGAAGCCTGGGCTGCAATTTCTCCCATTGGGGAGATGATGGCGCTAGATCCCAACATATCAACTCCTTCCTCACATCCAGCTTTTGCTACACCTATAACCCATGTAGCATTTTGGTATGCTCCCGCCTGCATGGAAAGATGATTGTGGAAAGCGCGTAGGTGGGGAGGTTCGAAGAGCAGACCGTTCAAGGCCGGGGTATTGTACCCTATGAGAACGATCTCTACTCCCTGTAATCCGAGGACACGAAAGGCCTCAGGCCATCTGCGGTCGTTGCAAATCAGCATTCCAATCGAAGAGCCCATGGTTCTCCAAACCGGAAATCCGAGATCTCCGACGTCGAAGTACCGCTTCTCGAGATGTTGAAAGGAGCGCTCCGGTTCGTATTCTGCATGGCCGGGGAGATGAATTTTTCGGTACTTACCAATAATGTGGCCACCAGGGTCGACAAGTATAGCCGTGTTGTAACGGCGAGTTTTTCCGTTCTCCCGAGCAAGCTCAGCATAGCCTAGGTGAAAGCCGATTTGAAGCTTGGCAGCTTCCTCGAAGAGGGGGCGTGTTTCCTTATTCGGCATCTCATATTCAAAAAAACTGTTTAATTCTTCTTCGTCTTCGATGTGCCAGCGTGGGAAAAAACTCGTAAGGGCAAGTTCCGGATAAACGATGAGGCTACACCTCCGACTCTTGGCTTCCTGCATGAGGGCAAGCATTCGTTGAACGACAGATGTGCGTGGCTCACTCCGTCCGATCGGACCGAGTTGTGCACCGCCTACGGTTAAAACTCTCGACATGGAATTCTCCTCCATAATTTGAGGCCACAAATATTTATAAGGTTTTCAGAATTATCACATTTGCCTGTTTTGCATGAGAATTTTTAGAACCCGAGCTTTCTGATAGGTTCAATCCCTATTAGAACTTACCTGAGACTTTTAAGGCTTGCTAGACCTTGGATGTTTGTTCTGCTTGTTATATTGGTCCTGTCGTGATGATAGGCTTTTAGTTCTCTCTCTCGGGCTCTGTCCTTATAATTTGTTTAAGGTTTGCTCGAGTACATGGAATCTTTTAGGAAAGGAGACTTATATGTCAAGGGAATACCACAAAGGAACTTGGGAAGAGAAACGAGGGTTTACCCCTGCGGTGATAACCACAGGGGGTAAGATTGTTTGGCTGGCTGGCGTTGGAATGGCGGAGAATGAAAATGGAGATTCTTTGGCGGGAGACTTTGAAGCTCAGGCTCATGCTTCGGTTCGAGAAATTGAACGAATACTAAGAAGAGCTGGAGGGTCACTTCAGGATATTGTTACTACCACGGTTTTCACCCTTGATACTCGGTATGGTGAGGAAATAATTCCTAAAATTCGTCGTCAATACTTTCCTGATAATTTCCCCGCTGCTGCACTGATAACGGTTTCTGGATTTGCCCGGTCCGACATGATGATCGAGATCCAAGCGGTGGCTGTGGTCGGCGATAATTAGGAATTTATTGGGGTTCGGAGGCTATGAAGATTGGGAGGAGTTTTTTAGTCCGAGATACACGTTTTCTGAGGTGATAGGCGTTTTCTTTATTCTGACGCCCGTTGCGTGTTGGACAGCGTTGGCGACTGCTGCTGCCACGCCCACCAAGGCCATTTCGCCTAGACCTTTGGCGCCGAATGGTCCGTAGGGGTCGTTGGATTCAACCAGAATTGGTTGGACGGGAGGCATGTCAATGGAAGCCGGCATCTTGTAATCAACTAAAGTAGAATTTGTTGGATGTCCATTTTCCCATGTGCACTCCTCGGACAAGGCGAAACCAAGACCCATCTGGGCACTCCCTTCGATTTGCCCTTCTGCACCTTTAGGATTGATGGCCTTGCCCAGATCGACGGCGGAAACTAGGTTTTCCACTTCCACTGTACCTGTCTCTGCGTTAACAGAAACCTCTACAAACTTGGCGGTGAATGACCATGCCTGTGAGTAGTTCCCTCGACCGGTTTCCTCGTCGATCACTTCTGAGATAGCGTCGTACTGAGCCTTGGTAATGACTTCCTGTCCACCCCGCTGCGTGATGGCTAGCATGATCGCATCGGCCATGTTCACACTCTTCTCGGGAGCGCCTTGAACTAATACTCGCTTGTCCCGAAAAATAAGATCTTTGGAGTTAACTTCCAGTTTTTCTGCGATGGCATCCGCCAGAATTTTCTGCATCTCTTCTGCAGCCATCTGAGTTGCCTTGCCAGCCATGGTTGTAACGCGACTTCCCCAGATACCGAGGCAGAAGGGCGTTGTTTCTGTGTCACCACGGATGATTTCAATTTCTTCAGGGGGGATACCCAAAATCTCTGCTGCAATTTGTCCTAGTAGGGTGTCCGATCCTGTTCCCATCTCTGAGGTCCCTGCGATTAGAATGAGACTCCCGTCTAGGTTCATTTTCATTGTTACGGCCGAGCAATCCAGGGGGGTTTCCCGACTGCTTGTGAAATGAACACCGCAGGCCAAACCAATCCCCCGGTAGGCCGTGGAGTTTGCTCGTTTCTCTACCCAGCCAAATTCTTCTGCTGCCTTCTTGATACATTCTTTTAACCCACAACTCTTAAGCAAGGCTCCGGACGCGGTTTCGTCCCCGGTTTCAACGGCGTTTTGAAGGCGGAGCTCCACCGGGTCTATTCCCAACTCGGTGGCCAGTAGGTCCATCTGTTGTTCCTGTGCGAAGGTGATTTGGGGGTTCCCGAATCCACGCATTGCTCCGCTGGGTGGGTGATTGGTGTACACAAGATAACTCTCGGCCAAATAATTAGGGATGCGATAAAGTGAACCACCTAGCGTTGAAGCTGCCCGCGAAATGGCGGTTCCCAGGCTGGTGTACGCACCGTTGTCAAGCAGGATTCTGTAGTGAACGGCAGTGAGAGAGCCATCCTTGCGAGCTCCGTGCCGGGCGTTAATTGTAAAAGGATGGCGTAGTCGCGTAGCAAATTCATCCTCCCTTGCATGAGTGATTTTCACGGGCAGTCCAGTCTTCATTGAAAGGAGTGTGGCACCTGCATCCAACGCCATTGGCTCCTCTTTACTTCCGAAGGCTCCCCCTACGAACGAACTTATGACACGGATCTTGCTTTGTGGAATACCCAGGGCTTGGGAAAGTAGGGCTCGCTCGTTGTACACTGACTGGGAGGATTTTTCGACGGTGAGTTTGCCCCCCATCTCATAGGTGGCAAGAGAGGATCGGGTTTCCAACGCTACGTGGGCGACCCTGCCTGTCACATAGCGGTTTTCCACTATAATGTCGGCTTCCTGAAAGCCTTTTTCTACAGCACCGAATGTCACGCAGAACTCGTCTGCCAGGTTTTTGCGGTCCTCATGAACGCGGGGAGCATCACCGGTCATCGCGAATTCCGGATCAAACACAGCGGGCAACTCCTCGTATTCCACCTGAATCAGGGAAAGTGCTTCTTCCGCAACATCTTCGGATGTAGCTGCAACCGCCGCAACGCCCTCGCCGACATAACGAACATAATCAACCGCAAGCAAGGGCTCATCTTCAATGAACATCCCTACAGGACATAGGAGTTCATCGCCTGTAACAATGGACTTCACCCCTTTCAAATTCTCTGCCTCGGAGGTTTCGATGTTCAGAATTCGGGCATGCGGGTGCGGGCTTCGCAGGATGCAGCCGATCAGCATATCGTTTTTGTAATGGTCGGACCCATATTTAGCACGTCCGGTAACTTTTAACTGGGCATCCGACCGTGCAATAGACTTTCCTACATAGGCTGCTTTAGGCATAAACATTTCCTTTGTGTATTTGAACCACCCTTTTACCCGTCTATTTTCAGTTTACTCCCTTTTAGATCTTCAGGGATTGGAAGTGGAGGCTCAATTCTAGATTTATTGTTTTATGGAGTGCCCCTAATTGATTCGGACTGGGAGTCTTTAGCTTTTCGAATCAAGGCGTAAAGTCGTGCCGGAGTTACCGGTGATTCGTTGATTTTCACTCCCAGAGGCTGAAGGGCATCTTCGATAGCCGAGATAACTGCTGCCAATGACGCAATCGTACCGCTCTCTCCCGCACCTTTAACACCGACGAGATTGTGTGGGCAAGGAGTTTCCAGATGGATGGTTTCCACATCAGGAGAGTCCGTTGCTAACGGAAGGAGATAATCTAAAAAACTGGCAGCTAGTGGCTGACCATTCTTGTCAAAGACCACCTCTTCGATAAAGGCATCCCCAATTCCGTGGATGGTGCCTCCACGAATTTGGCCATTGAACAGAAGGGGGTTAATGATCTTTCCACAATCATGCCCAGCTACATACTGCAAAACCTTCACAAATCCTGTCTCTGGGTCGACTTCAACTACTGCAATGTGTGCTCCGGCTGAGTAAGCAGCTTTTTCTGGTGTGAAATACTCCTCGGCTTCCAGTCCCGGTTTCATCCCGGGTGGCAGAGTGATCCCGGGTGACGCACCTAGCGAAAAGCGTGCCAGTTCACCCAGACCAACAGATCGATTTGGTGATCCCTTGACGAACACACGACCTTCGCCAATCGTTAGATCTCCCAACTCGGCTTCAAAGTACTCGGTAGCGAGAGCCAGGGCCTTTGTTTGCAATGTTTCTGCTGCCTGCACAATAGCGGAACAAGCTGTAACTGAGCTCCGACTGGCAAGAGTACCGACGCCATATGTAATATGACGTGTGTCCCCTTCAATCACGGTAACATCATCAGGAGAAATTCCGAGTGTGTCTGCAGCTACTTGGGAAAATATTGTTTCGTGACCTTGTCCTTGAGAGCAGGCTCCGGTTGAAACGATCACCCGGCCGTCGGCTTCAACGCGAATCCGAGCCCCTTCGAATGGACCGGCGCCGGTTTCTTCTACATTAAAGGAAATCCCTACACCGGTTAGGGTTTTGGACTGATTATCTGTACCGCTCGATGGTTTGATAATCAGAGACTCGTAGTTGATTTTTTCCATGACCATGCGAAGAAGTTCCGGATAATTTCCGCTGTCGTAGGTCATCACGCCTTCGCGGGTGGGAAGACCAACCTCGTAGGGAAATTCATCAGGTTGTACAAAATTCTGTAATCGAACGCTTGCCCTATCGAGACCTAATGTTCGTGCAATATGATCCACAACCCGCTCAATAACAAATGTGGCTTGCGGACGGCCTGCACCCCGCACTGGAGCTACGGCAACGCGGTGGGTATAAGCAACCTTCATCACAGCAGAAAAATGCTTGATTCTATAGGGTCCTGGTATAGCCATAAGTGTGAGAATGGGTGTGACTATGCCCCAAGCCGGATATGCTCCTAAGTCTACGACGGCTTCATCCTTGAGCGAGAGGATATTTCCCTCATCGTCGAACCCCACGGTTACCTGATGAATTTGTTCCCGCTCTTGCACACCGGTTTGAATGTACTCTATCCGGTCTTCGATCCACTTTATCGGTTGCTTCAATTTTATGGCCAGCCATGGAATCATGAATTCCTCTGGATAGACTGTCGCCTTTGGCCCGAATCCACCTCCAACGTCTGTGGCGATAACATCAATTGATTCCGGTCTTCGCTTAAGAAGGAAGGCCAGTTTTTCTCGGACAAAATGTGGAATCTGTGTTGAGGAGTGAACGATTAGCTTGTCGTAGAGCGAATCATACTGAGCGAGAACACCTCGACACTCCATCGAGCCTCCACCCCCTCGCTGGATCTCCAGACGCAGGGATTCCACATTTGGTGCCTCAGATAAGGCCCTCTCCACATCGCCGATTTTAGCTTCCAATTGGATGGCCAGGTTATTACCGAGTTCGTCGTGGACTAACGGTGCACCTGTTTCTAGGGCTTGAATCGGGTGGTGGGCTACTGGGAGAATCTCATATTCGACCTGGATCGCTTCCAGTGC
>CAYTIB010000025.1:0-5383 GCA_964437725.1 uncultured bacterium
GATTGGCCAACTTAGATAGGGCCAGCGGACTTAGTATGAAAATAGTCCATAAACACAAGGAATGAGAAATAGAATCTGAGCCGAGAGCTTGGGCTCGGATTTTGCCACCATTTTGTGGTCTTGTTTTTGGGGGGGGGTGGGACTTGAACATCAAAAGGCGCAGTTCATATATGGCTGCGATCCTAGCGGGATTCGGGATGGCTGTATGGTTTTCCTTCGGAGCTGCCCATGTCTTTGCTGGTAAGCCAAAAGAAGCCCTGAGGGGGACTATTGATCAGGTTTTGGAGGTTCTGAAAGATCCTGTCTACCAGGGTGATAAAAACACAGCGGCTCGGCGACAAAAACTTCGGGAGCTCATCCATCCCCGCTTTGATTTTGCGGAAATGGGAAAAAGGTCTTTAGCTCGCAACTGGAGAAAACGGACGCCAGCGGAGAGGGAGGAATTTGTAGACGTATTTGCTAGCTTGCTTGAGAATTCGTACGTTTCTAAGGTTGAGGCGTACACCGATGAGAAGATATTATATCCGGGCGAGCGAGAGAAGGAGGGTTATGCTGAGGTCAAAACCAAAGTGATTCCTCCAAGTGGTCGTTATATTCCAATTGATTATCGCCTTCATAAGACTTCCGGGGGTTGGCGTGTTTACGACGTAGTGATAGAAGGCGTTAGCTTGATCTCGAATTACCGTACACAGTTCCGGAGGATCATTCGGAAGGACTCTTATGCAGAGCTTATAAAGCGAATGAAGAATAAGCAGCAGGCTATTGAAAGAGGTGCATCAGGTAAGGACAAAAATCTGTAGTGATTTGATACCTTGAAGAAAACGATCTGAACTGCCATTCGCCCGAATGCGCAGCAATGGTTCAGATTGAGGGGTTTTTGTTCGGTTTGACCTACACTGAATCTTTAACATGATCCCCATTCAGCTAAGCGGAGCATTGGTCGGAGGAGAGGGAAAGGGAGCTTTGTTTACCCAGATTCCCTGGGTGAAAGAGGCCTTTGCGAAGATACTGGGATTTGAACCGTTTCCGGGGACGGTAAATGTTTGGGTTGGTGGCGATCCCCGATCGGATAGGGCTCTCAGAGATATCCATGAAGCTGAGGGTGTTCCTTTGTTACCACCTGAGGGCTCGAATTTTTGTCCTTCGCGGTGTTTTCGTGCACGCCTGCCTTCAGCTATCCCAGCTGGTCTTGTGATTCCTGAGGTGGATGACTATTCCAAGAACACTTTGGAGCTACTTGCTCCTTTGAATGTACGGGAGGCACTTGGAATTTCCGATGGGGATAGGATAGAAGTGGAGATTGAACTAGAATCCAAGTTGGACACGGAAGATTTTAGGGTGAGGAGATCCTAATGCTCTACCCCCGTGGCATGGCTTTACTTTGGCAATTGTGGAGGCAGGTCCATTTAGCCCTCCGATTGTTAAAGGATTCACGTGTTCCGATTTGGCCAAAGGTCCTCTTTTCGCTTGGCCTAATTTATTTGCTGTCCCCACTTGATCTAATTCCAGATTTTTCATTACCTCTACTGGGTCATTTGGATGATTTGGTTATATTCTTGATTTCAGTAAAAGGATTTATTGCCCTTTGTCCCCGGACGGTTGTTCAGGAATACTTGGGAAATTGAATATTCCAAGAGTTTCTCCAATAGGTCCAACCAATTCCTTGTTTTGCTTTATTGTTTTTTGATTAGGCGTTGTCCTAAAGATGCTGGTTTGTTCAACTAGACGTATCGAATTCTTTGAAAAGGAGTCTTTTTAAACTAGGGTTGTTTGTTGTTACGCAGGGGAAACGGTAGTTTTTACTGTACAAGGCATCTTTTCATGATTTGGTAAAACGCAATCCCTCCATTTAGTTGAGTTATGAAAGTTAGTTGATCAAGAGGGCTTAAGGGTACGAGGAATGAGTCAAAGAGAGGCCGAAAACCTTTTCACCCAGGCATGGGATTATCATCGTCAAGGAAATTTAGAGGCTGCCATCATTCACTATGGTAAATCTATCAGCGTCTTCCCGACGGCCGAAGCCTATACTTTCTTAGGTTGGGCATATAGCCATTTGGGAGATGTTGATCGGGCCATTGAAGAATGCCATCGGGCTATAAAAACGGATCCCGATTATGGTAATCCCTACAACGATATTGGTGCTTATTTAATCCAAAAGGGCTTGTTCGAAGAAGCGATCCCATGGCTTCGAAAGGCGTTGGAAGCTGGGCGTTATGAATGCTATCACTATCCACACATGAACCTCGGTCGTGTATATCTTCATCAGAAAAATTATACGAAAGCAATAGAGGAATTCAGTCGGGCCCTGGAACTTGAGCCTGACTATCAGGTTGCTCGAATTCAGTTACTCAAACTTCAGGCGATGTTCAATTAACTCCCAAAGATACGCATCGATTACCCTGCCTTAGGAACCGAACCTACGAATTCTGGTATATCTCGGCCCTGGCAAATGGTTGGTTTTTGCTGTTGATGTGCCTTTTGGTAATGACAGCCTTCAGCATCTGCCGACCATCGTAGATCTGAAGAAGCTGACCTGCTTTTAAATTTGCCTGAAGATAGGCGAGAGCAATGGCCCGCTTGCTAGAAGTTTCTCCAGGGTTTTTGTCTTCGAAATCCCAGTAAGGCACCATGGTTCCGCTTGTGATTCTACCTGCAATCTCGCCATCAGGGAGTGACACTTCGTGGCCCTGCCTTGCTATACCTTTCCCGATTATTTGGACGCAAAAAAATCTTTTTGGAAGGTCCAAAGTTTTGAGCGATTGGTCAAGCTCTCCGGCTTGTCGCGCAGAAACTTCGTCGCTATGATTTTTTAGTATTTCACGACCCACGAAATTTCCCTTTTCCTCTGCGAAGCTCACAGCAAATCGGGAAAGAGGCACCGCAAATATTGGAATTTGATGCCCGTCGATTCCTTCTCCAAACTCATGGCCGTAGAGCGGATAACCAGCTTCTAGACGGAGTGAATCTCTTGCTCCCAAACCCACTGGTGATAAACCTGAAGTTTGACCCACGTCCAATAGCTTATCCCACATTTCGACGGCAAAATCAGTAGGTGTAAATAGCTCGAATGAAAAGGGTTCACCAGTATAGCCAGTTCGTGAGATCGTGACTGGGTAGCCCATTACGCTGACCTCTTTGAATGTGTTCCGGGGTAGTTCTGAAAGTGCAGCAATATTTTTGGGCTCATTGCTATCAATTAGAGCCCTTAGTATGGCGGGCGATTCTGGGCCCTGAAGGGAGGCCATGAAGAGCTCGCTTGTGATCTCTTCCATTTGCGCTTGATGAAATTCCTTTAGATAGCTCGTTAGCCAAGAAATGTCCTTTGGTGTGTTGGATGCATTCACCACGAGCAAGTAGTCACTCTCGTCTCTTTGGTAAAGGTATGCATCATCTACTGCCCCACCTGTGTCATTGGGAATTATGGTGTATTGAGCTGTGCCCGGTTTGAGTTGAGAAGCATCGTTTGTGAGTGTGTGTTGGAGAAATGGAAGGGCATCTTGCCCTGTAATTCGGAGTCGACCCATGTGAGAGATATCAAAAAGTCCGGCGGTTTTCCGGGTAGCTAGATGTTCAGCTATGATGCCGGTAGAGTAATTTACGGGCATGTCCCATCCGCCAAAGGGGACCATCCTGCCTTTGTTGTCTCGATGCCATTTGTTCAGAATTGTATTTTTCAGTATTTCGGCCATTAGCAAAACCTCTTTGAATTCATAGGGCCTATGAAAGCTTCTCCCATCATGCCGCCTCCGCAATTTTTTGGGGAAGAATGGTTCGGTCCGGTATCCCCAGGGCGTATGGAAACCTCAACAGATTTATTTTATCGGGTTACTCTCAAAAGCGAGATAAGACTATTGAATAACTTATTAATAAAACTCTCCCTCGGTGGTGCCTCAGGGTGTTCTTGGAAGATCTATAGGCAATTCTTCCCGGTCACCCCATTCTTTCCAAGAGCCGATATAGTTGCGGATATTTGGATAGCCAATTAAACGGAGAGCAAGATAGGCATGAGCTGACCGATAGCCACCTTGGCAGTAAGGTATAATGAGCTTATCCGGAGTGATCCCGCAGCTTCCATACATGGCTTTCAATTCGGAAGCGGATTTAAAGAATCCTTTCCCGTCTAGGTTGTTTGTCCACTCTACATGAATCGCTCCAGGAATAGCTCCACCCCGCTTTGCCCGTATTAGTTTTCCAAAGTATTCGTCGTCGGAACGGGTGTCCAGGATACAAACATTTGGGTTGTCCATGCGGCAGAGGATGTCATTAGCACTGGCAATCCGATCGGCCATCGGATTTTTCACCTCAAATGGAGTAGATTCTGGATCTACGGGCTCCTGGCTAACCGGGTACGATTCGGCTACCCACGCGTCAAATCCACCATCAAGAACACGAACTTCTTGGTGTCCGAAATACTCTAGAAACCAGAAACCGCGGGCGGCTTTGAAGCCCGAGTTTTCCTGGTAGAATACGACGCTTTTGTCATAATCAACTCCCCTGTGTGCTAGAAGGTATGAAACCATCCACATGAATGCCTCTAACGGTTCGGTTCGCGAATCATTGAGACTTATACCGTAGATTTCAAAGTGCACTGCGCCAGGGATGTGTCCTCGCATGTAATCCGCCGTAGAGCGGACATCGATGACGAGTTGTGATTTCTCATCGAGGTGTTTTTTCACGTTCTTGGGAGTTATTAATAGTTTAGGGTTCGTATAACCGTGATCACTCATCCTCATCGCTCCGGTCAGGTCTGTTGGCACTCTTTTAAGATGGTCAAACTCTGCACTCTCCGTTTCGGAATTAGAAAGGCGCATGTTCCAAGAACTGACGTGTGCAGTAACCGGGTACTAGTATTCTGTTTGTATATTTTAGCACTAATTTCCCGTCCCCCGTAGCCCCAGTGATAACGGGCTTATCGCCCCCCCCACCTGCCACTGAGCGTGATCTGGTTCTAAGTCTCCAGACTCATGGATCGGCACAAATATGCACAAGTTTATGTACAAATTATGTACGAGTATTTCTTTGTCTCACATCGGCCCAGAGACCTTTCTCATCGGGTCCCATATCGCCATTATTTTAACAGGGGGCGTACCCCCAATCGGACGGCCCTGTCCGTATACGTTATGGTCGCAGGCTGTGAGAGAAAACATGAAATGGTTAAGGATCCCGATATAGAAAGTTGTGGATTGAGGACAGGCATCGATCAGCTACAATACTTCTTTCTTTTTTCCTCATTATTCAATTAAAATGCGCGAGGAAGCAGCGAATTAGTAAAAAAATTGATTCGCCCTGTAAATTGTTTGGATAATACCGAGTGAATCGTTTGGAGCAAGCTCATACGGATCGGAGGCCACTATGGAATTCCGAAATATATGTACATACGTAT
>CAYTIB010000026.1:0-149362 GCA_964437725.1 uncultured bacterium
GCCTCGGGTTTGGACTGGTGGCTATTCGGGAAAACGAGGATGCAGCGTCGATTCTGGGGGTTGAAACCGCCAAGTACAAGGATTACGCCTTCGTTCTCTCGGCCAAATGTCCTGCCATGGCGGGCGGCGTGTATGCGTACCGTGCTGCTTTTCTAGAACCTATCGCCGTCTTCGACGTATTGTTCTCGATCCGGGCTATCGTTATGACCTTGATAGGGGGGGCCGGAACGGTTATGGGACCAATTCTTGGAGCAACTTTTATCGAGTTGATTAATGACTACTTGTGGGGTGCATTCCTTGAGTTTCATAGTGCTTTCCTCGGGATTATTATGGTGCTTGTGGTTATTTTCCTCCCGAAGGGATTCTTCTCTGCATACCAAGACGTCAGAGCCAAGGGCATTCGGTTTATCGGCTCAGTTTTCCTTAAAAACGTACAACGTTATCGAGTATGAGCTCAAATATTCTTTTTGAAGGACAAAATGTCACCAAAGAGTTTGGCGGCCTAACGGCGGTCTCCAAAGTAGACTTTCAAGTCCATGAGGGCGAAATTCTCGGTCTGATCGGACCGAACGGGGCGGGTAAGACTACATTGGTTAACTGCATCACCGGCGTTTTCCCTATTGATAGCGGGACTATGAAGTTTAAGGGCCAACCGATTCACGGGTTGCAGCCTCATCAAGTAACACGACTAGGCATTGCTCGAACATTCCAGATTGTCCAGCCGTTCCCTAACCTCACTGTACTGGACAACGTGGTCATGGGGGCCTTATTCGGCAATTCGAAATCGTCGGAGAACAGCATTAGCCGGGCGAGAGATGTTGCCCTCGAGAAATTGGAGTTTGTTGGACTCGGCGATATGGCAAACCGAGAGGCATCAGGGCTTACCTTGGTCGAACGTAAACGTTTAGAACTCGCCAAATCGCTGGCCACCACCCCTGAACTACTTCTCCTTGACGAGGTCAATGCTGGATTGAACAATACGGAAACCCAGGAGGCGATTAATCTTATCCGACGGATTCGAGATCAAGGCGTAACAATTATGATTATCGAACACGTCATGCACGTTATCATGGGGTTATCGGATCGAGTGTTCGTTCTCCATCATGGTGAAAAAATCGCCGAGGGCGACTCTAAAGCCGTCACCAGTGATGAGCAGGTTATCCGTGCATATCTGGGTGAGAAGTTCGCAGCCCGGATTGCTGAAAGCAACCGATAAGGCACTTACCACAAGATTAGAGACAATCGAAATGAGCGTGGAAAACTCTTCTCCACTTCTAAAAGTCAGTGGCCTTGAGACCGGATATGGTGATATCCAGATCCTATGGGGTATAGATCTCGAGGTCCATCAAGGAGAAATTGTTGCCATTATCGGAAGTAATGGAGCCGGCAAAACAACTTTCTTAAAGACCCTATCCGGAATTTTGACGGCAACGGGTGGTTGTATCGAATACAACGGTGAGATGATTGAGCGTGCCAAATCTGAAGAGGTTGCCGAAAAAGGAATTGCCCACGTTCCCGAAGGACGAAGGCTTTTCCCGGCTATGACCCTGGAGGAAAACCTCTTGATGGGAGCGTACGCTCGAAAAGTGACAGCCCGGAATCTTCAGGGCGATATCGAACGGGTCTTCAAGTTCTTCCCTGCACTTGAAAGCCGGCGGAATCAACTTGCGGGAAGCCTTTCCGGAGGTGAGCAGCAGATGTGCGCCATAGCACGTGGCCTGATGGCTAGTCCTAAGCTTCTTCTGATTGATGAACTTTCTCTTGGGTTAGCGCCTCGCATAGTAGAAGAGCTCTCGGCCATCGTTCAGGAAATAAACACTGAAGGGGTCACGGTGATATTGGTTGAACAGGACGTTCTCACAGCCTTGGAACTGGCCACTCGCGCATATGTGTTTGAAACTGGTCGGATTTCCATGTCGGGCACTTCCCAAGAACTCATGGAAAATCCTGAGGTGAAAACGTCCTATCTCGGATTATAGGGATAAGCTGAGGAAGCAACTAAGGGAAGAACGATTTTCGTCCCCTCGAATTTTCCCATGCCGTTGAAACACAAAAACTTCTTCTGATATTATTAAAGAATTCAGCGTATTTGTTTAGGTACCGCAAATCATCCCAAGTGCTTTAAGCACTGCCAAGGGGAGGTTCGCCAATGAAGTCTTTGACTGTAATAGGAAAAGGAGTTCCCCGGGTTGATGCCCCAGCAAAAGCTACCGGTGGAACAGAGTTCCTATCTGACATCGAACTTCCCGGGACGCTTCACGGCAGGATTCTACGTAGCCCACACCCACACGCACGCATCCTGAGTCTCGACTCCTCAAAAGCCGAGATGGCCAAGGGAGTCCGTGCTGTCATAACTGCGGAAGACACGCCCAAAATTCCCTTCAGTTTCGCCCCACCACAGGCCGATAAGCTTCCACTTTGCCACGGCACTGTCCGATTCACTGGTGATGAGGTAGCCGCCATAGCGGCTGAGACCGAAGAGCAAGCGGAAGAGGCGCTTTCTCTGATCCAGGTGGAATATGAAATGCTCTCGGCAGTTTTCGACCCGAGGGAAGCCATCCGGGAAGGGGCACCCATTATTCATGAAGGCAAAGAACAGAATATTGCTTTTTCTCTTAATAAAACCTTTGGAGATCCAGAAAAGGGATTCGCCGAAGCTGCTCACATTGTTGAAGATTCCTACGTCACCCAAAGGGCCGCTCATTGCACGCTGGAAACTCGTGGCTGTATCGCCCGGTGGGATAGAGCGGGCAACAACTCCCGCTTGACTCTCTGGGCCTCTACCCAATCACCGCACACCCTGAAGGAAGAAGTTGCCCGGACTCTCGATATTGAACCCAAGCGGATCCAAGTCATAAAACCCGCCACCGGGGGGGCCTTCGGCAATCGGATGGTGATGGATATGGGATTACCCGTGGCTGCCATACTGGCAAAGAAAACAGGCCGACCCGTTAAGGTTGCCAACACCCGAACCGATGAGTTCCTAATCTCTCGGACCCGCTATCCGTACCACATCGACTTGAAAACGGGAGTTCGCGCCGACGGTCGGTTGACATCCCGTTCCGTTCAAATCTATGTAGACAGCGGTGCTTATACGGACAAGGGGAGTGCAACCCTCAGCTTTGCGGGCTCCATGTTCGCAGTTCTTTATAACGTTCCAAATATCCAGTACGATGGATATATCGTATATACCAATCGTCAACCGGGAACAGCCTTTCGAGGCTTCGGAAATCCGCAACTTACCTTTGCCGCCGAATCTCAGATGGACCGTATCGCTCATATTCTAGACATGGACCCGTTGGAGCTACGCCGTGTGAACGCCAACCGGGCAGGAGAAACCAGTCCATCTGGTGTCGTCCTGCCTGAATGTCAGTTGGAGCGATGTTTGGATATAGTAGCCGATTCGGCAAAGTGGAAAAAATCCCGTTCACAACGTGACCAAAATGGGGACGAAAAGGGCCGCTTTCGTCTGGGTATGGGCCTGGCCGTCATGATGCACTCGGGTGCTGGTTCACGCTACTATGGTTACAATTCGGCGGGCACCTTCATCAACATTGCACGGGACGGCCAAGTATTTTTGAATACCCCAGCTAATGACACAGGACAGGGTGCCCTTACGATCATGGCTCAAATTGCCGCCGAGGAGCTCGGTGTTCGCATGGAAGACATTGTGATCGTCGCCGATGATACTGACGTTGTGCCTTACGACCTCGGTAATTACGGGAGTCGGAGTACCTGGGTATGCGGACAAGCAGCTAAGGCGGCTGGGGAGGAAGGACGGCGTCAGATCTTTGAGGCTGTTGCGGATGAGTGGGAGGTCTCCGTGGATGATCTTCAGGCCAGAGATTCGGAAGTTTATGTCTCTGCTCACCCTGAAAAAAAGATGACCTTCGCAGATGCCGCTTCACTTCTTTATGATAAAAAGGGAGTCCCGATTACGATCGAAGGACGGTTCGAGGATGTAGAAGCGGCTGGACACGTGGATTGGAGTAATCAAATTCCTACATACTCGACGGGATGTCACCTTGTCGAAGTAAGAGTGGACACGGAAACCGGTAACGTGGAAATCCTGCGATTTTTGGCCGCTCATGACGTAGGCCGCGCAGTAAACCACCGAAGTGTTGAGGGCCAAATTGAAGGGTCCATCGCCCAAGGGTTGGGATTCGCACTTTTTGAAGAACTAGCTCAAGATGGTGGCTCATCTGTGAACCCGTCATTCATTGATTACAAAATTCCGTGCGCTTTGGATATGCCCATCCCAAATACGTTTGTGGTCGAGAACGAAGATGCCGAAGGACGACCACTCTACGGGGCTAAGGGCGTTGGCGAACCTGGGCTTGTTCCAACTGCGGCAGCCGTAGCCAATGCGATTGCTGATGCCACCGGTGTTCGTCTTCACGAACTACCAATGAATCCTGAGCGCGTTTACGAAGCATTAAGTAAAACTGAAGTTGATCTAAAAATTTAAAAAGGGTGGGGCGGGACCCTCACCCATCCCTTTGTTAAAGAAAAGAGGGTATACTATGTCAACATTCTCAATCACTGAGGGAGGGTTTCACATGAGTATATTCAGGAAGTTTTTTGGCGTGGTTCTGGCGCTGGCCCTAGTCACCGCTGGAGTTTTCTCTTTAGGTATGCCGGCCGAAGCAAAGGATGTACTTAAAATTGGCGCCGCCTTACCCATTACTGGACCCCTAGCTACAGAAGGGAAGAAACAGCAAACAGGGTACAACCTTTGGAGAGACTTGGTGAACGGCCAAGGCGGGATCGATGTCGGTGGCAAAAAGATGAAAGTGAAAATGGTTTATTATGATTACGAGAGTAAGACACCGACTGCCACCAAGCTTTACGAGCGGCTCATCACAAAAGATAAAGTAGACCTACTCTTTGGACCATTCGGTAGTGGGGCGACAGCCTCCGTAGCCTCTATGACGGAACGCTATGAGATGCCCATGATCGCTCCAACAGCCAGCTCTGCCAAATTGTACGCACGCGGCTATACGTATTTATTTGGTCTGCTTGTGCCAAACGACTTTCCAGCCGGTAGTTTCTTTGACCTCGTCATGGCACAAAAACCTAAGCCTAAAACTATGGCCTTCGTTACCCGAAACGATTTCTTCCCAAAGGTCATTACAAAAGTTTTCCAGGGCGTTGCAAAGAAGCGTGGTCTCAAAGAGGTTCATTACGACAGGTTCCCGAAGGACGCGAAAGATATGTCCACTTGGCTAACGGTAGTCAAGGGAAAAAATCCTGATGTCCTCATGGTAGCTGGCTACCTAGGTGACCTGATTCTGGCAAGCAAGCAAGCCAAAGAGTTGGGCGTGAATCCTAAGGCCATCTTCATGACCGCCGGACCGGTTTATTCACAATTCACAGAAGCACTGGGGAAAACGGCCGAAGGCATTACGACAGCCTCCTGGTGGGCAGACACTTTGGCTTACAAGGGACCCATCATCGGAACCCCTGGTGATTTTAGTAAGATGTGGACAAAAAGAGCCGGGACAGAGGCTGACTATGTCTCTGCGGCCTCAGCAGCCAGTGGCGTTGTCTATCAACTGGCGCTTAAAAAGGCCGGAAGTCTCGATAAGAAGAAAATCCGTAGCGCTTTAAAGAACATGGACGAAATGACATTCTACGGACGAATCAAATTTAACAAGAATGGACAGAACATCGGTAGTGTTGTGCCAGTAATTCAGATCCAGGGCGGCAAACGTCTACCCGTTTCCCCCAAGAATATGGCTGAGGGCACCTACCAATATCCGAAGCCAAAGTTTTAATTTCGCCTGACTGTTTTGCCCCCGCCTCTTACCGGGCGGGGGCAAAACACAATTTTGTCTCTTGCTATGTACTGGGCGTGAAGGGTCACCGCGTTTCTCTTCGCTACCACGGTTGCGGAGCACCCTTACGAGAGCTTCCAACCTATAAGGAAACCTGATTGCCCCAAATAGTTCCCCCCTTCCAAATCTAAACGATCGCTGCTCTTGTAGATCTGACCGATCGGGTGGATTTCTAAAATACAAACAAATCATGAGTTTGCTTATCCGTTACAGGCCGGGGAGGATTACCTATGACTACCATCCGTCTGCTAGACGAGGAAGAAATCCGTCAATCCAACGCAAACACTGTAGAACAAATTGTTGCCGCCGAAAAATCCCGATGGGGGATACCCAGCCTTGCGAACATTTGGCGCTGTATGGGGCATGTTCCAGCTTACCTTGACACTACCTGGAAAAAAGCCAAGTCTGTCCGCCAACCTGGACATTTAAGTAACGTGCAAAGAGAGATGGTCGCCTCAGCAGTCTCCTCTGCAAACGGATGCCGGTACTGAACAGACTCACATGTGGCCGCCGTGATGCGGATGGGGAAAAATGAGAAAGCCGTAACAGAATTACTCTCCATAGTGGATTTAGTTTCTGGCTTATCCAAAGCCGCTTTCGGTGCAGGAATTTTTGCTCCTGAGGAAGAAGGCGAGACACCCAAAGGAATGCTCTTAGGCCTAGTTGAAGAAAATCATGCGAAGGGGAAATTAGGAAAAATTTTTGGGGAAATTCGTAATAGGGAGCAAGAACGACTTGGGAGGAAAACCGTTCCGCTATTCTGGCGTGCAATTGCTCATCGCCCTTTGTATTTAGAGGCTACGTGGACACGCTCGAGGATTCTGCTATCAGAGGGGGAACTCAGTTTAAAAGAGAAAGAGATCATCGGCTATGCAATCTCCGCAAACGTTGGTAGCCATTACTTTGCCAATGAGCACGTAATCGCACTACGCCGGTTGGGTATGGACGATGCCGCGCTAGTAGAAGTTTTAGCGGTGGTGGATTATTTCGAAGGGCTAAACAAGCTCAGCGAGGGGATGGATATCCATTCCGATATAGCACCATATCAAGAGTATGAAGGAAACACATGAACCACTGCGGAAACTAGCTTCGCGGCCTCTAACGAATTCAACACGTTGGGATTGATATGGAACACGGATAACCCAGGAAAACAAAGCTCTCCTTCCGGGAAATCAGATGTCGGAATCGATGAAAATCCTCCAGATTTGGGAAGAACTACTCGACTGGTACGATCGTGAGAAACGCGATCTTCCCTGGCGGCGAACGCGTGATCCATACCAAATCTGGGTTTCCGAAGTCATGCTTCAACAAACGCGCGTCGATACTGTTCTTCCGTATTACCAAGCCTTCCTAACAAGATTCCCTGACGTAAATACCCTCGCCCGCTCCCGCCTTCAAAGTGTTCTAAAGATATGGGAAGGTCTTGGCTACTACGGTCGCGCACGTAATCTTCACAAAGCGGCAAAATTAATCGTTAAGGAATACGGGGGATGCCTGCCAGACAGTCCAAAGGCACTCCACCAACTACCCGGTCTTGGCACCTATAGCGTAGGAGCTATTGGAAGCATCGCATACAACATCCCTCTTCCCGCCGTGGATGGCAATGCTCACCGTGTTCTCTCCCGTTTATTCGAGATCCAAGGCAATTCTGGTACCCACGAAGCCCGCCGAAAAGTTGACGCCCTGGCCAAATTACTTGTGTCCAAGGGCGATCCACCTCGTCCGGGAGATACCAACCAGGCTTTGATGGATATGGGAGCCCGAATATGCCTGCCGCGGAAACCAAAGTGCACAGACTGTCCTCTCCAATTAGAATGCGCCGCTCACCTAACCGGACAGGAAGAATCAATCACAGGTTCTAAGAGAAAGTCGACTCCGATAGCGGTAACAGTGAGATGTGTCTGGGCAAAAAAAAAGGGACACGTTCTCATGGCACAGAACCCAAGCAACGGTCTGTTCGGAGGGCTCTGGGAACTTCCTGGCGTGGAGCACAAGAAAAATTTGTCGTTTGAGACAAGTCTTTCAACACAACTCATCGGGCGCACAGGATTGCGGATTACTCTTGGGGCGATGCTAGAAAGAATTACTGTCAGATTGACGCACCGCCGTATTACCTACCAAATTTTTGAAGCAAAAAAAATACAACTAGTCAAACAGAAGAAAAAAAATCCCGGTGCTTACGCTTTAATACGCTGGTTCAAGCTTGAAAAACTAGATCAACTCCCACTTCCCAGTGCTCAGCAACGAATCCTGAAAGCCCTTTTACGTCACTGACTAAGACCTACTTCACCTTACTTTAAACTCATAAACAAAAATAGTTTGGTACCTCAAGAAGCAATCTAAGTGGTTGCACGGTAAATACTATTTTTCCTGCACTTTGTTTCTCTTGAAATTGGATGAAAAGAGATCAACCATCGATATTTGGGTCCGAGAAAACAGGAAAAGTCCGATTGAAATAAAAAAGATCTCGCGAAACCGACGCAAGATGCTGTATGAAAGTGCAGAAGAGCCGGAAAACCCATAGGCCGCAAATAAAAGAACATTCCCACCCTCTGAGGTTCCAAGACCACCCGGGATGAAAATCATAGTTCCCTTAATCATGGCCGCAAGAGATTCAATGGCAAAGGCTGTCCCCCAGTCAACAGGAATTCCTAAAATAAAAAGAATGAAATACGTCTCGACAACACCCATGACCCACCCAATGAAATGAAACAGGAACCCTAAAGTCAGATCTTTTGGATTCTCCCGGTAATACTTTGAAAGACTCTCATCCAGCTTTCTCGTCCAGTCCTCCAGTTGATTGACAAATTGCCCTCTAAGCCCCAATCGGCGAACAAATCGAACGATTGCGGCAAACATGCCCATCCGCTGGAAAAAAACTAGTAGCACGCAAACAATGAGAAAAGCAACCACCGCCCACGTGAGGGCACTGATTAAAAGTGAACTGGTCCCAATATGGATAATCGCAATAATGAGACCAATCAGAACAAAAAGAGCCTCAGAGATGGTAACCAGCGTCCTGGCCACGATCACCGACGACGCCCCGTCAACCCCCTTGACCCCATAGTGTTCCAATAGCAACATCTTCAGAGGCTCCCCACCAAAGTATGCCGTGGGGGTGATGGTATTCATCGATTCACCAATCAACCGAACACAATAAAGACGTTTTAGACTAACGACAGGCTTTATTAAAAAAGAATACCGCCACCCGACTGTGTCGAAAGCGTAGGCGATCGCATAAGGAAGAATTATGATAGGGAAATAAGCACCTGCTCTGTTGAGTTCTTTCCAGATTTTCCCTGCGTCAAGGGTATAAACCAGTGCCCCGAAAAAGACCAAACCTGCCGTCAAAAACACCAAACTAACCCATCGTCCAATTTTTACTCTATCGACCATAAACTCTCCGGAGGGACAAAATCAAAAAATCGAGTTGTTCACTCAATACACAATCCATGAAAACGTTTGCTACAATATCACAGCTATTGGGGCCATACTCTTGAAGTTAAATTTCTTTGAATTAAGGTAGCTAATTTGTCCAACGTTTCAAAAAATCCACGCTACGCCTTGGTAGTCTTATCCACTTCCACTCAAGCTTCGTTTTGCCCATCGCCACCTTTCCAAGTCGGTGGATTGACCGTTCTGAGGCGATGTCTTCTCACCCTGCAACAAGCCGGGTTCCATAAGATAACCGTTCTGATGGAAGAACCGCGGGAATCCATCGAAACGGGAATTCACCAAGACGAGCGCCTAAAATCAGTCCAGGTTATTCCGATGACCGCGAGCCCGGAGCTACAGAAATTCGCTGAAAGAGATTTTCTGGTTGTACTCGCAGACAAAGTGTTTACTGTTGGTCTCCTTAACACCCTCCTTAAAGAAACCCTAGAGGCGGGTAGCTGTGTTTCCGTCTGCGACGAACACCAGCATTTCCAGGGACTCGCCTATTGCCGAGCCCCATTCGCAAAATCCAACTTACCTTTTCCAACCAATGAACAAAGTTGGCCAAAATGGTTAGAACAGTTCCCTCCGAAATCGTCAATTCAACCGGGAAAGGGAGAGTTCATAGAAACTGTTAGAACACAGAAGGATGCTTTTAGAGTCGAACAACTTTTGATAAAAAACCTCGGAAAGGAGACTGACAGTTTCCTTTCCCGAAACATTAATCGGCGTATCTCGCTGTTCATCACAAAGCGTCTCATACATACATCGGTAACTCCTAATCAAATGACACTCATCCACACAGCAATCGGCTTGCTTGGGGCTGTTTTTTTCGCCCAACCATCATATTGGGCCAAGATTGTTGGTTCTTTATTGTTCCTATTTTCCTCGACAGTTGACGGATGCGACGGCGAGATTTCACGTTTAAAGTTTCAGCAAAGTGAACTCGGTGGTTGGCTTGACATCTGGGCTGACAACGTCGTGCACATCGCTGTTTTTTCCGCCATCGCTCTCGGCCTTTACCGGGAAAACCCCATAGAGCAGTTTCTCTGGTTAGGCTTACTCTCCTGTTCAGGGGTTTTGCTCTCGGCAGGCACAGTCTCCTGGAAAATACTTCGACATAAGACCGGTGAGGGAAACTTTTTTGTTTCGTTTGCCGGGGATGCCGATTTGATGGAAGAAAAATCCGCTCGTAAGGGACAACCCAAACGGGACCGTTTACGGGATGTTGATGACTTTTTAGCCCGGCGGGATTTCATTTACTTACTGGTTCCATTAGCCGCTTTTGGCAAACTTCACTGGTTTCTGTGGGCAAGTGCTGTTGGGGGAAATCTCTTTTTCCTTAGTTTGCTCGTTCTTTACGCTCGCCGGTAATAATTCGGGAAACAAAGGTGGTTAGTTAAAAAATGCAAAAGGGGGCAAAGTAGCCCTCCTTTTCCTAGCTCTTATTTTATATATAATAGCCCCTAGACAAAAAACGAACATACTTAAGGAAATCAGATTCGTGAGCCAGGAACGATTGATC
Organism: uncultured bacterium; assembly: GCA_964437725.1. Taxonomy (GTDB): domain Bacteria; phylum UBA8248; class UBA8248; order JACPRG01; genus CAYTIB01. The sequence continues at coordinate 10,798 of CAYTIB010000026.1, forward strand.
GGGAAGCGGCTACCCGCTATAGACAGCTCTATCAAAGCAACGGGAGAGGCTGAGTATCTAGCCGATATGCAAGTGCCCGGACTTCTGCACGGAAAAGTGCTGCGAAGCCCTCATCCGCATGCCAAAATCCGTTCTATTGATACCTCAAAAGCGGAACGCCTGCCAGGGGTTTTCGGTGTGGTATCTCGGAATAACACCCCACCCACTAAGTGGGGAATCTTTATTCCTGACGAGCAAGCCTTCTGTCACGAAAAAGTTCGGTTCATCGGCGATGAGGTTGCAGCCGTTGCTGCTGAAACACCACAAATTGCCGAGGAGGCCCTTTCAAAAATCAACGTAGAGTATGAGCTTCTATCTGCATCCTTAACAACAGAAGAGGCGTTGTTGGATGGCGCATCCGCTATCCATGAGGAGGGGAAAAACAATTGTGCCTCAGATTTCAAGGTGGAACGAGGTAACGTAGAGGAAGCTTTTAAAGGTGCCCACAAAACGTTTGAGGAAACGTACCAAACCCAAATGGCTCATCAGGCGTACATCGAGCCCACCGGAGTAATGGGTCACTGGAAGGATGATGGTACCGTAACCGTTTGGGGGCCCCTACAGTCTCCCTTTACAGTCCGGGAGTATATGTTGGGACCCGGACTCCATCTCCCGGAAGACAAGATTCAGGTGATCCAAACTCGGTCAGGGGGAGCGTTCGGAGGTAAACTGGACGTGAAACTTCTTCTCATTGCCGCCTTCTTGTCAAGGGAGGCGAAGCGGCCGGTTCAAGTCCTTCTGACACCTGAGGAGGATCTTTCCACGATGCGACCCCGAGTGCCGGCCCGGTTTCACATCCGATCGGCCTTCGCCAAGGATGGAGAGCTCCTCGGTAAGATCGTTGACGTAACGGCTGACAACGGTGCTTATTGCTCTTTTTCTCCGGCCATCGCCTCTTCTATGGCCGTCCGTACCGACTCACTTTATAAAACTCCTAATGTTCTAGTAACCGGCAGGCTCACGTACACCAATACTGAGCCTTCTGGTCAATTCCGAGGGTTCGGCAACCTTCAGGCTAGCTTTTGCTGGGAATCCCACCTGGATACAGTTGCTGAGGGGCTAAGGATGGACCCGATCGACTTGCGGATGCGTAATTTCACCGAACCGGGTGAAACAACAGTTCACGGTTGGCGAATTTCCACGTGCGGGATTCGTGAATGTGTGGAGAAAGTTGCGGAGTCAATAGGTTGGCATGAGAAACGAAACACCAATGACCCAAACGGATCGGCCACAATTCGCGGTGTGGGCTTAGCTTGCACTATACATGTAACCAGCAATAGCACACACGCCTCCCATTTCCGAAATGGAAAGGACGAAGCGGAAGGCGAAGTCATGATCGACTCAAACGGTCAGGTCAGCGTTCTATCGGGGGAAGCAGAGCTTGGAGAAGGCGCTGCCACTGTAATGGCACTCATTGCTGCCGAGGAATTGGGGGCTGACTATCAGGCCATTCAAGTACCCCATGTGGACACCTTTCGACATCCCTTCGGCCTTGGCACCTACGCGAGCAGGGCCACGTTTATGGGTGGCCATGCCACGCTCCTCGCAGCTCGATCCGCAAAAGTAGAGCTTCTTAAACGCGCCTCAGAAATTTTAGAGGTCGATCCTCCAGAGCTTGTCGCGGAAAATGAACGGATCTTTGTGAAAGGCACACCTGCCAGGTCTTTGTCATTCGGCGAGGTCATCGAACAAACTGGAGGCAAACCAATCACTGAGAGAAGTCTATATGTTTCCACGGGTGAGAGCTTTGATCCCGTTACCCGCTACGGTCACACTGCGCCAACTTATTCCTTCGCGGCTCACGCAGCTGAGGTCGAAGTCGATCGAGAGACGGGTGAGGTGGCAGTCAAACGTGTTGCATGCGCCCACGATCTTGGACGGGCTATCAATCCACTGGGAGCCGAAGGACAGATAGAAGGTGGGGCGGCCCAATCGATCGGGTTTGGTCTCATGGAAGAGATCAAAAAAGAAGGGGGAAAAGTCGTAAATAACAATCTCGAAGGCTACTTGATCCTAACCTCCATGGATGCACCGGAATGCGATCCCATTTTCGTCGAAACGATGGATCCACTAGGTCCCTTTGGAGGAAAAGGCGTGGCAGAAACAGCCATTAATCCAACAGCGGGAGCTGTAGCCAACGCAGTTTATAATGCAGTATGCGCAAGGATCCACACTCTGCCCATTACACCAGAGCGCGTTCTCGCAGCAATGAAGCAACCTGATGTAGGGCAAGCCGAATAAGGATTTACTACAACTTTCTCGAGTGGATATTGATAAATCATGGCTCTCCCTCCCTTTACCCTTCACAACCCCACGACAGTGGATGAAGCCTGTCTGATGCTCTCCGATTTCGGAGATGAAGCTGCCCCAATCTCCGGTGGAACCGCTATGCTTATTCTGATGAAAAGCGGACTCTATGCCCCAAAACACTTGATCAATCTAAAAACCTTACGCGAGCTGTCCGAAATTAGGTTCGACCCGAAGGAAGGATTACAGCTGGGTGCTTTAGCGACTCATCGTGAGGTGGAGCTGCACCCGGAAGTTACTGGGTACTACCCCATTCTCTCGAGCACGTATGCACGTGTAGCGAACGTGCGCGTGCGTAACAGCGCAACTGTCGGTGGCAATCTGGCGCATGGTGATTTCCGAATTGATCCCCCTGCCCCACTGATCGCATTGGATGCAAAAATCTGGCTACACGGGACTAACGGTGAACGAAACCTACCGCTAGAAGAGTTCTTTACTGGCTTTTACTCGACTGCAAAAGTGGAGGGAGAAATCGTCACCGCCGTGACATTACCGCCCCCACCCAAAGGCCTTAAGGGAGTCTATCTAAAGTATGTAGGAAATGCTGCAGCTGACTGGCCAACTCTCGGAACAGCTGTCATGCTCCGAACAGATAACGGAACTTGCAGCGAACTACGTGTGGTCCTCACGTCAGTCGCCGAAACGCCAGTGAGGGTCTCAGGTTTGGAGGATCTGGCCATCGGGAAGAAATTGAGTGAGGAACAAATCGATATCATTGCGAACATGGCTGCAACCCAAACCCAACCTATCGAAGACCATAGGGGGTCCGCTTGGTACAAGCGAGAAATGGTGAAAGTTCATGTGAGACGAGGAATCGAGACACTTATGGAAGAAGGGTGATTACCTTTTGGAAAAATTGTTGCTGAGGAAATTTTCGAGAATATTTTCTTGCAACGCTCACTCGGAAACCTTAAACGAAGAAATCATTTAGGATAGAACGAAAAGTTTTGCTAGAGAGCATGAGGACATCTTTTAATAGTGTGTCTCGTCACAAACCTTGAAATGCCCTAAGGGGCAACAAATCGCTAATTGGAACTATTATGGCCGCAACTTCATCCATCATTGGGCAATCCGTTCCACGTATTGACGGGTATCCCAAAATCACGGGAAACGCCCAGTACGTTGCGGATCTCTCACTTCCGCGCATGCTTCATGCAGCAGTACTTCGAAGCCCGCATCCTCATGCCCTTTTAACTAATATTGATGCGACGGAAGCACGAAAGGTTTCTGGTGTTAAGGCTGTCCTGACAGGACCGGATATCCTTAAGATGGAGAAAATCTCGCCTTTCTACGGACCAGCTTTCCGGGATCAGCCTATCCTGGCCGTAGAACGGGTTCGCCACGTGGGTGAATCCGTCGCCGCTGTTGCAGCTGACACACGTGAAGCTGCGGATAAAGCGCTTTCCTTGGTCAAGGTCGAATACGAACCGAGGCCTGCCGTCCACAGTGTTCTCGATGCCATTAAGCCAGATGCTCCCTTGGTCCATGAGAATCTAGAATCAGCTAAAACGTTTGCCGATCTTGCTCATCTGGAGGGAAGCAACTCGAACATCAATTACCATTTCAAACTACGTAGGGGAGACGTACAGACTGCGATGTCGGAAGCAGCTATGGTGTTCTCGGATGACTACGTTTCACCTCCTGCTTCCCACGCTCATCTGGAACCCCACGGGGTCATGGCCCACTGGGACGCCAACGGCAAGGTGACAGTATGGACCTCCACACAAAGCCCTTCGCTAGTGCGGAATGACCTAGCCAATATTTATGGGGTTCCTCTGAACCAGGTTCGCGTTATCGTGCCCTATCTAGGAGGAGCATACGGCGCCAAGCTGTACGATAAGCTCGAGCCCATAACAACACTGCTAGCTAAAGTGACAAAGAGACCGGTTCGTTGGATCCTGAATCGGGAGGAGGTCTTTGTCACCACATCCAAACATGGAGCTGTTTGCCGCATGCAGACAGGCCTTTCCAAGGACGGAGAAATTAGTGCCCGAAAGGTTGCTGTCTATTACGATACGGGGGCCTTTGCGGAAATAGGGCCTCGCATCGCCTACAAAACTGGCTTCACGGCAGCCGGTCCTTACAAAATTAACAACGTGTGGATAGATTCCTATTGCGTTTACACGCACAAAACACCCGCCGGACCCTTTCGTGGATTCGGCATTCCACAGGTGTCTTTTGCGTACGAATCTCACATGGACAAGGTAGCCCACTACCTTGGGAGGGATCCGGTAGAACTCCGCCTCGAATACGCTTATGACGAGGGCGACTTTTTCGCCTCGGGGACCAAGCTGCACAGCCTAGGCCACAAAGAGTCGTTGGAAAAATGCGCCGAAGCTATCGGTTGGAAGTCGGGCCCCCGAAAACCACCCCCAAACCCGCCCACGAAAGGGAAACGCCGCGGTAAAGGTTGTGCACTAGCACTCAAGGCGGTCCTAACACCCTCTACCGCCGGTTCAATCGTGGAGATGGGCAGTGATGGCAGTGTTAATGTTTTGAGTTCGACAGTCGAGATGGGACAAGGCTCTGACACAATTCTGTGCCAAATAGCGGCGGAGGAGATGGGTGTCTCACTGGAAAAGGTCAAAATCGTTAGGCCAGATACCGATGTGACGCCATATGACACCCTAACGGCCGGAAGCCGGTCAACTTTTCACATGGGTCGCGCCGTGCAACTCGCCACCAACGACCTCAAGCAACAATTCATAGAGATCGCCTCTGATGCTTTGGAAGTCAGCGAAGAACAGCTCGAATATAACGAAGGGGTAGTTCGGGTTAAAGGCATGCCAAACCGAAATATGAACCAAGAGGAAATTTTCGCCCACAAATTCAAGGGCGCAAAAGGAACTACGCTAGTCGGCCAAGGAGTCTTCCAAACCTCTGTCTCCCCTACGGACAAAGAAACCGGACAGTCGGAAAATATGACAGCTTACTGGTTCGGGGGTGCTTGTGCTGCCGAGGTCGAGGTGGACTGCGAGACGGGGACCGTAAAGGTCCTCAGCTTTACCGGTGGCGCTGACGTAGGAAAGGCTATCCACCCTGCTCATTGTGATCAACAAATCCTGGGTGCAGCAATCACGACGCTCGGTTTAACACTTTTCGAAACTATGCGATTCGAAGAGGGGCAAATCACGAATCAGTCCTTCCTGGAGTACATCCTTCCTGCGTTCGGAGACGTGCCCCAAAACCTGACCTCCCACATCCTTGAAACACCCCACCGAGACGGACCTTTTGGTGCAAAGGGAGTGGGTGAAACGGGTACAATGGCAACCATCCCTGCCATTACAGCCGCAATTTTTGATGCTGTCGGCATTTGGATTCACGAGATTCCCATCACACCAGAGAGTGTTCTGCGGGCTCTGCGCAGGGGAATTGAAAACGGCGATATGCTATGAGATCCATCCAGTTAACAATTAACGGGGAACTAGAAACCCTTGAAATCAACGATCAGGTGCTACTGCTCGACCTTCTCCGAGAAAAGCTCCACTTAACAGGGACAAAAGAGGGATGCTCTGTTGGGGCGTGCGGAACGTGTACAGTCTTAATTGACGGCAAGCCCGTTAGCTCTTGCCTAACCCTGGCCGCGCAGCTCCGCCCCGATCAAGAGATCACAACCGTTGAGGGACTTTCCAAAGGGAATCAACTAGACCCCGTCCAAGAAGCTTTTCTCGCGGACGCGGCATTCCAATGCGCCTTCTGTACACCGGGGATGATGCTGGCCGTGAAGGCAATGCTTACGGAAATCCCAGACCCTTCCGATGAGGAAGTCCGGGAATACCTTCTTGGCAACTACTGCCGCTGCGGGGCTCACCCGGAAATTCTTAAAGCCATCCGCTCTGCTGTGGAAAGTGCCCATTAGAAAGGGGTTAGGAATTCTCTTTCTGGATTGCGGCTAGAATTCTGTCCGGTGTGAAGGGCATATCTGTCATCCTTACCCCTACAGCGTCACAAATTGCATTGGCGACGGCCGCAGGCGTGGGACATAGTGCCGGCTCACCAATCCCCTTAGCGCCAAACGGACCTGTTTCATCCGGCTCTTCGACTAAGAGTGAATAAACGGGCGGCATATCGAGGGTCGTAGGCAACTTATAATCAAGTAATGTCGGATTGCTCACAACGCCATTCTCAAATGCAATTTCCTCAGAAAAAAGCCAGCCAAAAGCGATAGATGCTGCACCTTCAATCTGTCCCTCACATCCGGCAGGGCTGATAGCCTTACCAACATCGTGAGCTGAATGGAGCGCAAGCATTTCCACCTGCCCCGTTTCCGTGTCGACCTCTACTTCAGCAATCTGGGTTCCAAAAATCAATGCTGGCATTACTGGGGCGGGAAGCCCCTCTACCTTGGTGTCTTCCGGTATATCGAACTTTGGCGCATCGAAATGAGAACCCTTTCCTAAGATTACACCTCCTTCTACGTAATGGCCGTAGGAGATGACCTCCTGATAGCTGGCCCGACGATCCGGTGAACTTTTAACATAAACTTCTCCTGCATCTACATCAAGATCTTCGGGATCCGCCTCCAACATCATGCCACCAATCTCTAGCAAGCGGTCCTTAACTTCCTTACAAGCCCTCAGGATAGCGTTTCCGGTATTGTAAGTCGTTCGACTGGCATCGGTTGCCCAATCGTAAGGTGTTGTGAGTGTATCGGAGAGAACGATATTCACCTTCTCATAGGAAATACTTAGTCCATCCGCCGCAATCTGAGACAGAACCGTTCTCTGTCCTGCGCCTATCTCCGTACCCCCGGCCAGGATTGTGATACCTCCATCTTCCTCCATTTTGATGATAGCACTCGAAGCAAAGATTGCACCGACATGCTGGATACTCCCCATACCTATTCCATACTTTTTACTTGGATCGGTTGACTTGCGACGAGGCCGTTCTCCCCTTTTCCAATCCCAACCGGCACTTTCCGCAGCGCGTTTCAGGGTCTCTTTAAACGCTGTATGCGTGACTGGTTGGCCGGTCATATATCGATCTCCCGACGCGATGGCGTTCTTCAAGCGAATCTCAATCGGATCTATCCCTAACTCCTTAGCGATATCCTCTAACTGGGACTCACCGGCAAAACTGACCTGTGGATTCCCATATCCGCGGTAACCACCAAATGGTAACTTGTTCGTATAAACAAGGCGCCCGTCCACAACGGCATTGGGAACACTATAAGGACCACGAGCGTGGTTGCTGGAAGCAGCCATCACACCCATCCCCTGGTGGCAATATGCCCCCGAGTCTGCAACGATCTTGATGTCTCGAGCATGAATTTGTCCATCTTTCATCATTCCAGTCCGGTACTTCAGAATGAAGGGATGGCGCGGGTGACCGGAATTTAGTTCTTCCTCGCGAGTCAGCACAATCTTGACCGGACGCCCTGTCATCTGGGAAAGCAGGATGGCGTGGGGTTCAACCCGCACATCTAGCTTACCTCCAAATCCCCCACCAACGTACGGTGCTACAACCCGAATCTAGCTAGCTGGAATCTGAAGGGTTTCGCCCAGCCCACGCCGCACCTCGATTACTGTTTGCGTACTCGTCCAAACAGTTACCCTCCCCTTGGGATCAATCTGTGCAATCGCGGCGTGCGGTTCCATGTACGATTGGTGATTGGTGTTGGTACTATATTCATTTTCGAAGACAAGATCGGCTTCCTTGAGGCCCTTTTCCACATTCCCAACAGAAAAGAGTGACTGGGAAGCTACATTCCCAAATCGTACTGGTGTGAAACCGGGAACAACTGGGTAGTTTTCCAAGTTTTCATGGATTATGGGCGCACCATCTTCCATGGCTTCCAAAGGGTCGAAAACAGCAGGCAACTCTTCATAATCGACCTCGATAAGGTCTGCTCCATCTGCAGCCGCATCCTCATTAGTCGCTGCCACTGCTGCAATTGGCTCAGATACGAAACGAACTTTTTTGTGCGCTAAAATTGTATAATCGGCCATCATGGAGCCGAAACCATAGAGATCTCCGTTCTCATCCTGCGGGCAACCCTGCGAAGTAAGAACCGCCTTTACACCTGGTACTTTCATGGCTTTCGAAACGTCAATGTTTCGGATCCGGGCATGGGCAAACTTGCTACGGTGATATCTAGCAGTTAACATATTGGGCAATTGCATGTCTGTGGCGAACATGCCAGCACCTGTGGCCTTATCGGCTCCGTCTTCACGTTCCAGATTTTTGCCAACTGCCCTTAATTCCGGCCCAGAAACGGTATCGCTCATCCTGTCTCTCCCTTTATCTTCGGTAATATTCGATCTGCTTTCCCATTTCCATGTAGAAACAGAGAGAATTTAATTTTTTAGGTAATTTTCAAGGAAGGCTAGCGTCCGATCCAAAGAGAGCTTCGCTGACTTTTCATCGTAGTGCCCTTCTCGCTGGTCGCAAAAAAATCCATGCCCCGCACCCTCATAGACGAAAACATCATGTGTTTTCCCAAAACTCCGGAGGGCCTCACGAATTTGACCGACGTGTTCCAAAGGAATCGCATGGTCGTTCTCGGCAAAGTGGCATAAAACGGGACACTGGATACTTTCGGTTAGTGAGATCGGGGCAACAGGAGTGCTCTCACTCAGCTCGTCACTCACGATCTGGCCTCCGTAATAGACCACGCACGCCGCCAGTTCGGAAATACTTGCTGCGGCCAAGTAGGAAACCCGACCTCCCATGCAATAGCCCAATACGCCAACTTTATCCGAGTTGATTTCGGTTAAACTCCTAAGATGATCCAACCCAGCACTCATCTCCTCAACCACCTCGGCATCTTTGAGACGAGACTTTTTCTCTCGGGCTATATCAAACTCCGTGTACGGAGTATGGGGTTCGGTTTCGCGATGGAATAATTCCACGGAAATTGCAGCATATCCAAAGTTTGCATAACGACGACAAATATCTTGAATATGATCATTAACGCCAAATATCTCCTCGATTATAAGTAGACCAGGATGGGGGCCGGATCCTTCTGGTAGAGCAAGGTAAGCAGGCACCGAATCGCCATTGACATTAATTTCAATATTCTGTGCTTCGATGGCCATCTTTTTAATCTCCGTAACAGGATGAAAGGGAAAGTCAAACGAAATCGCAACGCGTCCGGATATTAAGAGTGGAATCAGCCCACCGGGACATCCTAACGGTCCTTTAGCAAATAAACACTCACCTCAAAAAAGGAGTGGGAACCGAACTTGACCATGTGTGAAGACATTCCCTCTTAACATTTCAATTTCGTTTACCTTATCATGGATATTCTGGGCGGGAACCACAAAATCCCCTTGACAGGACTCAACCACACAAATATCATCATATGATATTTATTTCCACTCACAAGAACCTATGAAATCGAGAGGCGCATGGAACAGACTCTTTCAATAGAGGAAAACGCCGGAGCTCGGATACGTGAACTTCGGAAATCTTACCAATACACGCTAGAACAATTAGCAGAGCTAGTAGGCATCTCCAAGAGTGTTTTGTCAAAAATTGAAAATGGCAAAGTTTCCTCTCCGATTTCAACTTATTCGCGAATTTGCGCTGCACTTAATATTTCACTCTCCGATATCTTCAGCGAAGAAAACGGCGAAGACCACTCTTTGGTTCGGAAAAGAGACAGAATTCCGCTCTCTGTTAGAGACAGTCAGATAGGTTATACTTACTATTCGCTAACTCAGCCACGGAAAGGCCGACGGATGTCGCCCTTTCTCCTCTACTACCCACACGAACTACTGGAGATCCCTACCTCTCACCACGCCGGAGAAGAATTCCTTTTCATCTTAAAGGGGGAGTTAGAATTTCTGTTCGGAGAAAAAAGGTTGGAACTCAAGGAGGGAGACAGTCTGTACATCGACGCAAAACGGATGCACGGAGCCAGAGCCCTTGGCAAAGAGGACTGCGAGGTTCTCGTAATCGGCACGTCGAGCCCCTGATGGAGACGATAAGATACCATGGTCATTAATTATCACCGGTTTCCAAAATCAGAGTACGAAAACAGATGGCAAGCAGCACAAAGAAGAATGGAAAGTGACGGTCTGGACGGTCTCTTGATTACGGAGAAAACCAACTACATTTACTTTTGTGGCGGAAACCCGGATTTTTCTTTCTCACGGCCAACTACTTTTCTTCTGCCTCGTTCTGGTGACCCTGTCTGTATTGTGCACAAGTTTTTCAAGGATCTGACCACCCGAAGTACCTACGTTGACGATATTCGGGTGTTTCAAGCTTTGGGCGGCGCACCTGTAGACACTATCGTCCAAACCATGAAGGAGATCGGACTGGGGCCTGGAAAGATCGGTTGTGAACTCGGTTATGAACAACGACTCGGCATATCACGCGAGGATTTGCAGTCCATCGCCAATGCCATGCCAGCAGCCGATTTTCAGGATGGCTCATCGGTAATTTGGGGTTGCCGAATGATTAAATCCCCCGCAGAAATTGAGCGGCTTCGGGAAGCTGGACGAATCACGGGAAGGGTTTACGAATCTTTGTTTCCCTCGGTTCAGCCGGGCATGACGGAGAGCGAGATCGTCAACGATTTTATCCGACTGCACGCTGAGCAAGGCGGCGGAAACCCATGGTTTCTCATCAACTCTGGATCGGAAAATTATGACATCCCATGTGGGGGGCCGGCTGATCGAACCCTGAAGATTGGAGATGTTCTTTGGATGGATGGCGGATGTAGTGTTGGAGATTACTGGTCTGACTTTACGCGAATGGCTTTTCTCGGCCAACCCTCTGATGAACAACGGCACGTCTATGACCTGATCGTCGACGTCACCCAAAAAACGATTGAGTCCATCCGACCCGGCATGACATGCGCGGATGTCCAGGCAGTAAACGATAGATTATTTGAAAAGGCAGGTTACAACTACAACGAAATCGACTTCGCCGGAGGCCGTATTGGACATGGCATGGGTACAATGATCACCGAACCCCCGCATGTAGCTGCTTACGACCAGACGGTCCTCGAGCCAGGCATGGTGATTACCGTTGAACCTGGATGGATGCGGAAAGACGGTTGCTTCCACGTGGAAGATAACATTCTTATCGTTGAAGATGGGAGTGAGGTTCTCAGCCAGTGCACAAGAGATCTGTTGGTTGTCTAACTCGTGGGCCCATCTGCAATATAATCGATTGGAGCAAAATCAAGTAAATTAGGTAACAACCGTATCCTAAACCTTCTGGAACTTGCGTAGGCCAGAATCGAGTACAGGGGGACAGTTTTTGGATTCAGTAAAAATAAGGAGAATGGAATGGTCAGCCTGGCAGACGTAGTGGATGAGGTAATCCAAACGGATGTCCTAATTGCGGGAAGCGAAGGGGCCGGGGCACGTGCCGCAATCTCAGCTCACGACTCCGGCGCATCTGTCACAGTGGTTACAAAAGGATTTGTAGGCAAAAGCGGGGCAACGCTGACAGCTGATGCAGACATTGACGTGGATAGCCAATCTTGCAGCAAGCTCTTTAATCTTCCCGGACATCCAGATGACAACATCCAAACCTTTTTCGAAGACATGGTTCATGAGGGAGACTGGCTTAATAACCAGCGACTTGCAGAGATTCACGCAGAGGAGGCAGGGCCTCGTGTGAAGGATCTTGTCGATTGGGGAATCCGGATCGAGCGTCTGACTCACGCTCCAGGTCATCGATATCCTCGCGGGATTTGGATCGAAGGGCCTGAGTTCGCAAGGGTTCTAACCCAGGAAATACGAAAACGGCCTGGAATTCAGCTAATCGAGACTTTTATGCTCACCGACGTTTTAATGAGCGGTGGACGTTGTGTTGGTGCCATCGGGTTAGACTACCGAAATGGAAAGATCATCGCAATTGAAGCATCTGCGGTTATTCTTTGTACGGGCGGGGCAATGCGAATGTATCGTTACACAACGGCCCCGGAGGAGCTCACAGGAGACGGTTTAGCAGCTGCTTACCGCGCCGGTGCAGAGCTCATGGACATGGAGTTTCCCATGTTCCTACCATATATCCTCATCAAACCGGATGCCGTCAATAGTATTGATTTTCCATACCTGCTGAGTGCCTACCTGGACGCCAAGGCTCTAAACCGTATGGGCCAGGAATACATGGTCAAGTGGGATCGGATGCGCCTGGCACAGAGCACCCGAGACGTCAATGCCATCGCACAGATGATGGAAGTTTTGGAGGGCAGAGGGAGCCCGAATGATGGAACATACCTCTCTTTAAAACACATCCCAAAAAACATTCTTGATCGGAGTTCAGACTGGCTTCCAAAGATGATCGGTCGGTGGCGTTATGGAGCCTTCAAGATGAAAGATTTCTTGCCAGATCTTAGCCAGGATGCAATCGAGTGTGCTCCGGCCTGTCACTTCTGGACCGGCGGCATTAAAATCAACGAGGATTGCGAAACCAATCTGCCTGGTCTTTATGCAGCAGGCGAAGGAACGGGTGGTGTTCACGGTGCAAATCGCGTTTCGGGAAACGCACTAACTATGACACAGGTTTGGGGCCCACGGGCTGGGGAAGCAGCCGCGAAGTTTGTTAAGGATCAAGGACGGGTCGAGATTGATGTGGAACAAGCCAAAGAACTCAAAGAAAAAATCCTTGCACCGTTGAACCGAAAATCCGGTACAAGTCCCATCGAAATCCGCAAGGAAACACGCCGCCTATCTCACCTCTACCTCAACGCTGTCCGGGACGGCAAGAACCTGGAAGAGACCCTTCTGAAAGTTGAGGAACTCAAGGAGCAGGAGAAAACAGTATTTACAAAAAATTCTAATTTGCTTCAATACAACATGGAATGGATCGAAGCCCTCCAAACGGAAAACCTTCTGTCCATCATGGAAATGGTTGGCAAGGCTAGTCTTCTCCGCGAAGAGAGCCGGGGTGCTATGTTCCGACGAGATTTCAACGATACCGACGGAGTTAACTGGCTAAAAAGTATAATCATCTACCAAGAGAGTGACCAAATGAATGTGCGAACAGAGCCTGTCGTCACAACAACGATAGAGCTTCCACGTAAAGTCTACAAATACTGGGACGCCGAGTGAGGAGGCCATGGCAAAAACTTACACTGTCAAATTAGAGCGTTTTAACCCAGTTGTCGAAACGGAGCCTTTCATCGATGAATATGAAGTCCCCATTGAGAAGGGATGGAGTATCCTTAACGTTTTGGCATATATCTACGACGAACTGGACCCGTCTGTCTGTTACTATGGGTCATGCCGCGTGGGCAAGTGTGTAGCCTGTCACGTCAAGGTGAACGGCCGTACCCGTCTAGCATGTACCGAGATAGCTGAACAGGCTGATATAACCATCGAACCACTTCCGAGTATCCGTGACACATTTATCAGAGACATGGTGCTAGACTGGTCTCAAGTCAACCCAGTTGGAAAAACTGGAACAAGCGACGACGAAACGGATTAAACCTTAGGTGACACGAGGAAGTGGAGGGAGCGTGGGTTCTAGAAACAACACGCTAAGCGAGGGTGCAGTTTGGCCATCGCTTGCAGATTACTGGCACCCCGTAGCTTACTCTCACGAAGTTACCGATAAGCCAGTTCCGGTCAAACTCCTGGGAGAGAACATTGTCGTCTGCCGTTTGGGGAATGTTGTTAGTGCATTTTCCGATCTCTGCATTCATCGGGGGACTCCTATCTCCCTGGGCTGGATCGAGAACAACGAAATCATTTGCGCCTACCATGGCTGGTCCTATAACTCCGATGGACGTTGTACCCGTATTCCCTCGATACCACCCGAACATCCCATTCCAAAGAAAGCCTGTCTTACTAGCTATCAGGCAGCTGAGAGATACGGCATAGTTTGGGTCTCCCAGTCGGAGAACCCTCGATCGCCCATTCCAGAGTACCCCGCTTACGAAGACGAAAACTACAACGTCATTATCCGGGATAGCGGGATATGGGAATGTAGTGCGGGAAGAGCCATTGAGAACTTTATCGACTTAGGCCATTTCTCCTGGATACATGAGGGAATTCTTGGAGACAGAGACCACACCCTCACGCCCGAGATGGCCATCGAACGTCATGGGGAAACACTCCATTTTCATTGCGACTGCTATCCCGATCAGATTCATCCCGTCCCCCATAGGCGAGTCTATCGATTGACCCGGCCTTTCTCTATCTACAACTGGAAGGAAGAACCGGGCGAACGCGAAGAGGTGCTAGTATTTATCTGTACGCCGCACACCAGTGATTCTTGTACGTGGTTTTTTATGATCGCTCGCAACTACACACCGGATACGTCAAAGGGGGAAGGGGAGGGTCAAGAAAACCTTTACAAGCTAATCCTCGACCAGGACCAAACTATTGTTGAACGCCAACGTCCTGAGGAACTTCCACTAGATTTGCGTGAGGAACTCCACATCAAAGGTCCTGACGCCATTGCCCTGGAATACCGCAGGTTTCTACTCGAATTAGGAATTGATCTGAACTGAGAAAATACACCCTCCTACTTCGGTGTGTACCTTGAAAACCAATCCCTCGTTGAAAAAACATGCGGGGGGGGGTTGAGGTAACTCATTTTACATTCTGGGAATCATTCCAGCAAAGATACTCACAACCATGTGAGAGAAGAAGATGAATTTCTTTTTCATAGCTGAATTTCTTGCAATCATGACGGCCATCGGTATCGCATCGGGAGATGTGGTTGCACGACTTGCTCTTCGCCATGCGTCTCCTTTCATGGGCGCCTTTATGACATCCTCCGTTGGATGCATCTTGTTCGGGGGGATTTTGTGGATGGTGGGGGCAAAAGCCCCAATCAACATTGCTGGAATCGGTTGGTTCTTGTTAGCGGGATTGGTTCAACCTGCCTTCGGATTCATTACGCTAATGAAAGCCTTCGAATCCGTTGGCGTTGCTCGCACTGCCGCCATAATGGGAACCTCCCCGCTGTTTGGGGTATCCATCGCCATTCTATTCCTCGGGGAGCGACCAGGCCTGAATGTTGCTGTAGGTACTATCCTTATCGTCCTAGGTGTTATTTTTCTTAGTCTGGAAGAGGGAACAAAAGGCACAATGGGGTGGAAAGGTTTGGGTTACGCATTTCTCACAGCGTTTTTGTTCGGTCTAGTACCAGTTTTGAGAAAATCCGGACTGAATCACATTCCTTCGCCATTGTTCGGTATGACCATAGCTTCTTTTTCAGGATTGATTAGCTTGGTTGCTTGCTCCAGGTTATTTTCAGGCCCTCAAGGATTTACAAGGGAGAAGAAGGGAATACTACTGTATACATTATCCGGTACAATCCATGCAGTATTCGTTTTCGTTTACTTCATTGCGTTGGAACGCGGAACGGTATCTGTTGTTATTCCTCTCATGTTTACCTACCCCTTGTTCATCCTACCGATAGTTCATTTTACACTCAGAACACTTGAGCAAATCAGCCTACGACTTGTTTTTGGAGCAGCGCTTATCGTCTCTGGAGCAATTGCAATCACGGGGTTTCGATGAGCCTAGTAGAGCCTAAACCAAGCCCGAAACACTGGGAGGGAGCTATATATTGCCTGCTGAAGCCTTGGCCGTGATGGCAGCATTTGGTATTGCCGCTGGAGATGTTATCGGACGTGTTGCCGTTCGCTCTTCCTCAGCTTATACGGGCGGGGTTTTTGCCTCCGCCGTAGGCCTGGTTTTGTTCGGCGCTCTTTGGCTATTTCTAACCTCACCTGTCGACATCAATATATCCGGAACGCTTTGGTTTTTCCTCGCAGGACTTGTCCACCCCGCTTTCGGATACGTTATCATTCTCCACGCCTCCCGGATGATAGGTATTGCGCGTACGGCAGCAATCTTAGGCACCGCTCCCGCTTTCACTCTTATTGTTTCTATCCTCTTTCTTGATGAGCGTCCTGGATGGATTGTGGCCGCGGGGACGTTGTGCGTTATTTGCGGCGTGATAACCATTAGCCTAGAAGAAGGAGCTACAGGATCCATCCGGAGGAAAAGTTTGGGTTATCCCTTTCTCGGAGCCTTTTTGTTCGGTCTTGTGCCAGTTCTCAGAAAAGCGGGGATGAATCATATACCGTCGCCGATCTTTGGTATGGCTGCATCTTCTCTGGCTGGAGTTGTAACCCTTCTGGCTGTTGCCAAGCTCTTCCCCGTTGGGCAGCGTTTCAACACCGAAAAAAGAGGTTTAGCTCTTTACGGAATAGCAGGTATGCTTTTGGCCACAGCTGTCTACCTCTATTTTGTCGCCCTCAACAAGGGAACCGTTTCGGTCCTGGCTCCCCTTTTATTTACGTATCCACTTTTCATAATTGTCATTTCGTACCTTACCATCCGCAAACTCGAACGCTTGACATTCCGGCTAGTAGTTGGGGCAATATTAATCGTTGCAGGGGCCGTCATTATCACCAGCTTGCAGTGAAACATGATGTAGCAAAAAAATTATCGACCAGGGTCAAGGTATAAAAAAATCGGAATTTCTTGATCCTCTGAATTCACAGAAAATCTGGACCAAGTTTCAATGGACTTCACAATAGCACCTGAAATCCTAGTAATCATGACATCCATCACCTTTGCCGTCGGGGATGTTATCGGACGGCTAGCAGTCCGTCACTCCTCGCCTTATACAGGCTCTTTATTGGCCCCCGCTGTCACTCTTTTCGTATTTTCTCTGATAGCTCTAGGGTCATTTTCATGGATGAACTTTAATTGGACGGGGGCTGTTTGGTTTCTGGGAGCAGGGGTTTTTTACCCGGGCTTCGGAATTATTACCCTATTCAAGGGGTTCGAGCGTGTCGGCGTTGCTAGAACCACTGCCATTATCGGTGTTTCTCCATTAATCAGCACTTCGGTTGCCGTTCTTTTCATGGGTGAGCGACCGACTTGGGAAACCCTATTTGGAACCATTCTGATTATCATAGGCGTGCTAATTATCAGCATGGAACAAGATGAGACTGGAAAACGTATGGGGATCGGCGATCTCGCCTGGCCCGTCCTGAGTGCCTTCTGTTTTGCAGGCACGCCAATTATGAGAAAGGCCGGAATGAACTACTTTCCCTCTCCTGTAATTGGGATGGTCATTTCCTCAATTGGGGGGCTAGTGGTTCTTCTAGCTTGCATAGGTCTGATCCCTCGCGGACAGAGGTTCAGTCGCAGCGCTATCGGAATCGCTCAATATTGTCTTACCGGCTTGATTTACGCCCTAGGAGTTTACTGGTATTTCATCGCACTAGGCCGGGGAAATGTGTCGACCTTGGCACCACTAATTGTAATTTATCCACTGTTCATAATAGCAATCATGGCTACCGTATTCCGAAGGATGGAACGCATCTCCCTTGTCCTTGTCGCTGGAGCTATTTTAATTGTGGCGGGCGCCGTGATCATTACCGGCTTTGGATAAATACCTCCTTCGGCTCATTGAAAAAGAGCAGTAAGTATTACCATGCTTTGCAGCAACTTCTCTGGCATGCTAATTTTACTCGTTTTCAAAACTGAGCGTTGGGATCCTCGTCGTTGTAAGCAGTTAACGCGAACCCAACGAAACAACCTGTATCGGATAAACTCGAGGAGTACAAATAATGAAGTTGACCGTGGAAACTTTGCGTGGCGTCTATTCAGCCATCGTCACGCCCTTTAAAAGCGACGAGACGATCGATGAAGAAGCACTTTGCAAACAAACAGAATATGTAGTTGACAACGGATGTCACTCGATCATGTCTACTGGAGGAACAGGCGAGTTTCCTCACATGACGCGTGAAGAGAGAAAAGAAGCAACTGCCATTATCGTTGATCAAGCAAGTGGTCGGATTCCGATAATAGCCGGAACCGCTGGTGGTAGTACCCGGGAGGCCGTCTTTCTTGCCCAAGATGCGCAGGAAGTTGGTGCCGCTGCCGCTATTCTAACTCCTACCTATTATTTCAAAATTCCGGAAGCTGGCCTAAAACAACACTTCTTCGACGTCGCCGAATCTGTGGATATTCCCATTGTAATTTACAACAACCCGCTTTATACGGGGAATCCAATGTCACCCCAACTCATGGCGGAAATAATGCAGCACCCAAACATCATTGGTGGCAAACTAAGTCAAGACGATATGGGACAACTAGTCGAAACAATCCGCCTGACCTCTGGACGTGTATCAGTCAACACAGGAATCGATAGTCAGTTCTATCCGGCACTGTGTATTGGCTCTCAAGGAATATTTTCAACTGCGTCATGCGTCATTCCAAAACAAATGACTGATATCTACAATCATTTTACTGCCGGGCGCTTTGAAGAGGCCCGAGACTTGCATATGAAGGTGCAAGTTCTCAACCGCTTCCTGGAATACGACCCTGGGTATGTGGCTCCTGCTAAGGAAGCCTTAGCCATGCTGGGTATCCCTTGCGGAGATGCACGCAAGCCACTCCCGCCACTTACGGATCAAGAACGCAAGGGTGTGAAGGCTGCCCTCCAGGAATTGGAGTTACTTTAGAAAAAACATCCCCGTGTCTCCCAACCCCAGTTTCTGACCTAGGGGGAAAAGGATAAGCCGTGACCGCCTCGCTTCCGCCGATCGATCGGGATTTCACACTTCAACTCCTTTCAGATCTGGTTAGAATTAACAGCGTCAATCCGATGCTCTCACAGGGAGAGGGAGCAGAATGGGACCCGGAGCAACCGGGAGAGAAGGAAGCGGCTGAATATTTCGCTGGGGCCTTAGAGAGCCTGGATGCCCATGTCGAATTGAAACCCACTGTGGAATCAGGGGATCACGCCAATCTCCGTCCTAACGTAGTTGCTCGCTGGAGCTGGGCCGACGCTGGAGATTCTGCTCTCGAAGTTGTCTTATGCTCGCATCTTGATACAGTCGAAGCTACTGGAATGGACAATCCCTTCGAGCCAACCTTACGGGAGGGGAAAATACGTGGTCGTGGAGCTTTGGACGCAAAAGGGCAATTGGTGATGTTTGCAGCCGCCGCTGAGGCAGCTCGAAAGATGGATCCTCCCCCACCCGTCAACCTAACTCTTTTGGCAGTTAGCGACGAGGAGGACCAAAGTGCCGGCACCCGCAGCGCATTGCTGGATCTACGAGGAGACATTTGCATAATCGGCGAACCAACTGGGTTAGATCTGGTGATTGCTCATAAGGGGTTTTTTTGGATTGATATCGAGACACTCGGTAAGGCAGTTCATGGGAGCGTCCCGGAGCAGGGAATCGACGCCATTGCTAAAATGAGTGACGTTATTCAAGCAATGATAGAACTCAAACCGGAGCTTCGAAACCGAATTCATCCTCAGCTAGGCTATCCGAGAATTCACATGGGGGTGATCCAGGGGGGGTCCGGGATAAGCACGGTGCCAGATCATTGCCATCTCAGCCTGGAAGTTCGCACCTGCATGCGGCGGGATTCCAAGGAGATATTCTCGAGCATTCAAGAAGCAATTAGACAACTGGGAAAAGCGGATCCAGACTTCAACGCTAAGGTACGGCAGGGCGTTATTCGGCACCCAATGGAGATCAATCCGGATCACCCCCTTGTCTCAGTGCTTTCGGATGCCGTGAAAGCGGAATTGGGGCGGATACCTTCGCGGAACGTTATGGGGGCCTGGACGGATGCCGCCTACTTCGCAGAAAACATGCCAACGTTAATCTTTGGTCCCGGCGATCTGGGCCTGGCCCACTCTAAGAACGAGTTCGTTCCTGTCAAAGAAATCATCGACGGCGCGAGCATAATCCTGCGTTTTCTAATGAATCCCCCTAATTTGGAACTTTATTAAATATGAGCAAAAAGAAAAGTCCCATTCAGCAACTTCTTCGAAAAGGAATCGCCGAACTTTCCCCTATCGCTCCCATTGCTGATCTCGAAGAGGTAAAACGAAAATCTGGTCGTGAGGTGGCCCGCATCGGAACGAACGAAAATCCCCTACCTCCATCTCCTAAGGCCATCGAGGCTGCCCAACGGGCTCTTCGTGAGCCAAATCGATATCCCGACCCAATGAGCCTCGAACTCCGCGAGGCCATTGGAGTAGAGCATGGCCTAACACCCGATCATGTTTTCGTGGGAAACGGAGGGGATGAGGTCATTTCCGTGTTCTCGAGAGTTCTCCTGGATTCGGAAGATGAGGTCCTGATACCTTGGCCAGCCTTTTCAACCTATGTACAAGGGGCACAGGTAGCCGGTGCTCGGGTTATCCTAAGCCCTCTGAAGAACTTTGCGATCGATGTGGAAAACGTTTTAAGCCTTATCAGCGCGAGAACAAAGCTACTCTATCTCTGTAATCCGAATAATCCAACTGCCACCCTGCTAAAACCAGAAGAATTCGAGCAAATTGCAAATGCAGTCCCTCCACATACAGTAATTGTCTCAGACGAAGCCTACCGTGACTTTGTGGAAGAAGGAATCCCTTATACAGACACCGTCAGGCGCATTCGGGATAATATTTTGCCCCATCTGTTGATCGTACGTACGTTTTCCAAAGTGTATGGCCTAGCGGGACTTAGAGTGGGTTACGTGTTGGGCAACCCCGAGTTAATCTCCTACATCTTCCGGGCCAAAGAATTCTTTAACGTCAACCGAGTTGCTCAGGCCGCCGCCTTAGCAGCTCTAACGGATAACGAACACTATCAAAAAAGCCGGGAATTCATCATTGGCGAGCGAAATTATATCGAGGCAGAACTGAGAGAACGAAGAATGGACTACATACCTTCGCAAACCAACTTCATTTTGATCAATTTCGGTAGTCAAAAAAAGGCAGACGATACCTTGGAAAATTTACTTAAACAGGGAATCCTAGCTCGTGCTGGAAAGGGTTTCGGTGCTCCAGGGACAATCCGAATTTCCATAGGAACTCGTGAGGAAAACAATCGAGTACTTGCCGCCTTGCTCAATTGATACTTAAAATTCGCTCAACTGGTGTTACACCCCATCATCCCAGTTGGAGAAAAACCCATCTAAAAGACTTCTCAAGAATTGTTTTGGGTTGGCATCCAAGGCGTACGCGCTTCAGGTATTCTGACCCTGCAATAGGCCGGAACTAAAATCAGCAAAGGAGAATAACATGAAGTTCTTAACCTACAAATTTGATACTGAAGAGGCCGTCGGCACCCACGTAGAGGGAACGGTTTACAACATCCAGGCCTGCTTAGATGTGGCGGGTAAAGATTTAGGCCATACCACTCCGGGGAAGTTGCCTGATTTGAAGGGTATCATCGCCAATTGGGACGTTTGGGAATCTCCTTTGCGAACGTTAGAGGAGAAACTGGGTAGTCTCGGTGATCGCCTTTCTGAAGCCACCCAACACCCCATGAGTGAAGTTTCTTTCCTCCCCCCGATTCCAAGACCCGGCAAGAACCCGATCATGCTGGGCCGGAATTATCAGGCACACGCGGAGGAAGGTGCACGGGTCTATGGTGAGCAAATCGGTTCCTCGGTTATCGAAAACCCTATTTATTTCACTAAAACAGTTACGAGCCTGGTCGGACACAAGGAGGACGTGATTCATCACCCAGTTACGGAGGAGATGGATTACGAAGCTGAATTGGTTGTCATCATAGGCCGGGGTGGGTGTGCGATTCCTCCCGAAAGTGCGCTAGATCACATATTCGGCTATACCGTTTGCAACGATGTTTCTGCCCGTGATCTACAGCATAAACATAACCAATGGTATATGGGGAAATCCCTCGATACTTCCTGTCCAATTGGTCCGTGGATTGTTACTAAGGACGAAATACCTGATCCGCACAACCTGAATATCTATTGCCGGATCAATGGCGAGACCCGCCAGAGCGCTAATACCTCACAGTTTATTTTTGATATCCCAACCTGCATCTCGGTTTACTCTGGGGGAATAACCCTAGAACCGGGCGACATCATCGCCACCGGAACACCCGAGGGGTGCGGATTTGCAATGGATCCTCCAAAATTTCTGAAAGCCGGCGATCGGATGGAATGTGAAGTAGAGAATATTGGAATTCTTGAGAACTCAGTGGTCACACCTCCGAACAGCTAAAATTGAGTTTGGATTCCACCGGGACCACTAGTAATCAAATACCAGTTAAAATCTCTATCCGACCACAAGGAAATCTCTGATCCCTATTTTACTGGCTTCCCCATAGGTTCCAATAATCGACGGGTGCTCATTAAAACAACCTGGACACTAGACAAATCCAGGACGACTTGATGCAATTTGGTACAAAACTGAAAATAAGTAGTTATTTAAATACTGGTCTTTACGGATGGTTTATTAAATTAATAGTTGACGTTTTTAAATAAACTGAGATACTTACTTCCTGGTTCCTCTAGCAAGGAACCGGATAGTGTTTCGTGTGTCTAAGCCGACCAGGCTAGGGGCAGGAAATAGCCAAGGTGAACATTAGCAAACCACTTTATCGGCTTCTTCGAGTAGACCTTAATGAGTCGCTTTACCTTTCCCTTTTTTGTGATAATTTCCCTACTCCTCACAGGAGGGTGTGCCGCCATCATTGCAGGAGGGGCAACGGGGACCCAAAAGTTACTTGAATACACATTCGAAAATGTTGCCAGAAAAACTTTCACCACCAAACTCAATACGGTAAGAGATGTATCGGTCGAAGCCCTTGAGCAAATGGGATTAAGTCATGAAAAAACTGGCCAAACAGATACGGGGTTTGAGATCTCGGCAAGAACAAAAGGCCTAACTGTCGCGATAGAAATCGAACAAGTAACCCGCCAAGTCTCTAGGGTAACAGTTAATGCAAAACGCGGATGGTTTCGAAAAGACTACGCCACCGCAAAAGAAATCGTCCAACGGATGGAACTTTTGATTGATCGTCAAATTACACAAGCAATGAAATCTTCCCGAGAGGATGACGGCCCGTTGATTCTACTCATTCCTTGAAAGACAAAGCTCTACACAAATGAAACGTTTTCAAAAAAGAATACAAAAACTCTGGTTACATCGTAAGCAAATCAAGATCTTAGGTGCGGGTCTTTTGCTAACCGCTGGAGTGTCTGGCTGTACAAACCTCCATACAGAAGGAGGTAGTGGTCCCACTTCTTCGGGTATCGAACATACGCTCTTGGGAGTTGCCTACCGAACTGTCACCGCTGACTTGACGATCACGAGAAAGGCGGTAGAAAAAACATTGATTCAGATGGACATGAAACCCGGAGGGCCCGTGAACACTGAAGAGGGTGCACGGTTTATCGCTGCCGCACCCGGACTGGACATTACGGTTCAGCTGGAAAGGATAACCTCCAAATTAACAAAAATCAGTGTGGACGTTAAGAGACGGTTCTTTCGGAGGGATAAAGAAACAGCGACGGAAATCCTGCGTATGGTCATTCAGAACCTCATCAACCAAAACTAGGGTACGTATTAGGTTGGTCCTTCTCTCTTGGCACACCTAGGCTGAAATATTTAAAAATTTCAAACTTATGGAAAAAGCAGCTCCTCCGGTTTTTGGAAATTGCGGGTGAGGAAAATTCACTTATGATCTTTCCTCCAGTTAAATTTCACAGCCGGATAAAAACTTTGAGAGTGGTTACGGGCGTTCTCAGCCTTAGTATCATGATATCGATCACTGGTGGTTTGTCCTCTCTTCAAAATATTCGAAAAGCTTCGGCGCAATCCATTTCGGACGAAATCCTAGACAAGGTAAAACGTGCTCGAAGACTACTCCTCGGAAAACGGGCTTGCGGAACCCTTTTGAGCACAGAGGGGAAAGCCTGGCGAATCTTGTCTAACGGTCTGGAAGGCCGCATTCTTCGTGTAAAGCTAAAAGGTACCGAGACACCTACACTACTACACGTTATTCGAGCTGATCCTAAAGCTATTGCTGTCCGAGTAATGCTATCCAAAACATTTGGCCAAACGTCTGCCACTGTCGATGAATTTGCTCATCGATCTGGAGCCTTGGCCGTGGTGAACGGTGGATACTTTGATACAGCTTTTCGACCTCTCGGTTTGTTAATTGCTAACAAAATACGGGCGAAATCCTTGGTTAAATTGCGCGGACGCCGAAGCGATGCCCTCTACAACGGCATCTTCTTGATGAAAAATGGGCGTCCATTGATTCTACGAAAAAAAGATTATCACCCTGGCGGAGAAGAGCTAGCACTCCAAGCGGGTCCAATTTTAATTGCTAACGGAAAGGGAGTTGCACTATTAAGTGGTCTGAATGATGCTAAACGACTAGACGGACGAACTATTATCTCATTAGATGCCCGAGGAAGAATTCTTATCTGGGTCACATCATCACCCCTTGGCGGGATGAACTGGTGTGAGATCCGAGACGTAATCACCCAATACAGCGACGATGAAACGAGTGTAACCGCTTTAGAGAGTCGTGTTAAATGGGGGCTCAATTTAGATGGTGGAGCATCCGCCCAATTACATGTGAGTGGGGCCGGCGATCTAGAAGTTAAAGGATCGCCCATACCAGTAGCTTTAGGATTTTTCCCAAAAAAACCATCTCCAAGAGAGTAGCGGAATCAGGCCAAGGCCACTACACCTCAGGAAATTTCCACCGCTCCCCGATAGCCATCAAGCGAACAGCACGAGGATCGCCACCGGAGCTCCGAACTATCTTTTCTAACTCCTGTGGTGGCTGATCTACCGGCTCATTAGTTAAATCGAAAGTCCCCCAGTGCATTGGCACCATCCAACGCGCGCGTAACTCCCCGAAAGCACGGTAAGCCTCTTCTGGCCCCTTATGAGAGTATCGCTTAAACCTTCGGGGTGCATAGGCTCCTATGGGTAGCATGGCAACATCGATGGGACCAAACTTTCGACCGAACTCCGAAAACCCGTGAAAATAACCCGTATCCCCCGCAAAAAAATATTTTCGATCGTCTGACTCAATGAGCCATGAGCACCAAAGGGTACTGTCCTTTCCCATGCCAAATCGTCTGGACCAATGTTGTGCTGGAAGACAAGTAACCTTCCAACGTCCATGGCTCGCCGTTTCCCACCAATTAAGCTCAATAACTCGCTCCCGACCAACACTCCGAAACCATTCGCCAAGTCCAGCCGGAAGAAACCAAACAATGGATTTCGGTAGAGCCTCTATGGTCCATGAGTCCATATGGTCATAATGATTATGGGATAAAAGGGCGATAGCATCGGATGGGATTTTCTTGATAGAAACACCAGGGGGCTGAAACCGTCGAGGGAAAAAGGGACGTTCATCCTGGTTGAAATTGGGGTCTGTTAAAATCGTATCTTTCCCATCCTTGATTACAAAGGTGCTATGCCCCACCCATGTAATGGATGCTGGCCCGTCTGTCCGGGAGAGATAACCCCCGTCGTTGTCCACTTTTGGAACAACCGGAGTATGGCTTTTCGCCGCTAGCCATTTGTTTTTGTACATTAACCTCATCTTGTAGTAGCTGAAAAAACCCCATGGATTTTTCCACCAAGGATTGAACCAAAAGCCGGGATGACCATGTTCGGCATACAAAGATTCCGCTTGGCGAGAAACTAGCCCATCTTCCTCTGGTGAGCGATTAACCGGAGGTGAGAGGATATCAAATCGTCCACATCCAGCAAGCATCGCTAAAGCCGCCAATCCGGAGCTTGTTGCACCTCGAAGGAAATTTCTTCTGTTCAACTGAGACTCCTAATTTATGAGATATTCCGGTCCCGAACGGGATACAAAAAAATAAAAACCCAATCCATTGAGATTTTAGCAGTTTAACGTCGATTTAGTTAAAGAGTTAAACCTAAAAAAGTGATATCTCAGCCAATACTTTTGTTCATGACCACCGGAACCTTCGAGCAAGCAGTAGGTTCACAAGAGAAAACTCAGCAGATTTAAATACCTGAGGTTTCCGAACGGTGAATTGACAGATATTTATTTGGGAGCTAGTCTGATTTATCGTAATCTTCTAACTGAGGAGCAAAGAAATAAGTGTCCAAACCTAAAGTTTTAATTTATACGACGAATCCATGCAGTTACTGCCGAATGGCCAAAATGCTAATGAAAAAGAGGGGTATCGTGTACGAGGAGAAACTGATTTTCGGTGGAACTCCAGAATGGGAAGAAATGTTGAAAGTTACAAAGGGCGCTAAAACGGTGCCGCAGGTCGTTATCGACGAAAAACCCATTGGAGGGTATCCCGAATTGCTGAAACTTCAAGAGTCTGGAGAATTGGACACACTCACGGCTTCGGCTTGACCTTTTCTCCTTAAATGGGGCGAACATAATTATCTAATCGCCTTAATAGCTGTGATAATCAAAACCCTTTGGAACAGGTGGGGGAATTCAATAAAAGGTTCGATTTATTGTCGCAGATTGTAAGCACTCCGATCTTTCAAGAGAAAATGTAGTGACAAAACCAAAACACCTCGAAGCCGTCCAAAACACTGAGCGTAATTCTGAAGATACTCTGGGAGCTATCGAGCACGCCCAGGACTGGCTATTCAGCCGCCAGAATCTAGACGAGGGTTACTGGGTGGGCGAGCTACAAGCTGATACCACCCTGACATCTGATTACGTCATGTTAAGTGCTTTATTGGGAAGGCTCTCCGATAATATTAAATGGAAGGCTACGCATTACCTTGAGGTTGAACAACTCCCCGACGGTGGATGGAACACCTACAAAGGGGGGCCGTCGGAGATCAATGCTACCGTCAAGGCTTACTTTGCTCTAAGACTAGCCGGTGTGAAGGAGGGGCACCCTACGCTAATCCACGCCCGGGAGGCAATACGTCACCTCGGGGGCCTAGAACGGGCCAATGTTTTTACAAAGATCTACCTTGCGCTCAATGGACAAATTCAATGGGATCATATCCCTTCTATGCCGGTCGAGCTGATTTTTGCGCCTAACTGGTTGTATATAAATATTTATGAAGTTTCTTACTGGACACGAACGATCATCGTTCCCTTATTCATTATCGCGGCCATCAAGGCTACGGTCCAAACCCTCCCTCCTGGTAGTCTCGACACTCTTTACCTCAAAGGCCCCTCTAAGGCAGATTGGTTCCACGGAGGGAACCAAAGTCGGACCTTTCTCCGGACACTCTTTCTTATGGGAGACACCGTCTTAAAGTTTCTTGAAAAACATCAAATATCTGAGATAAGAACCCGAGCTATCCAAAAAGCAGAGGAATGGATACAGAAACACCATTATAAAACCGACGGTTTAGGAGCCATTTTTCCAGCGATGGCTAACTCTATTATCGGCATGCATATTCTCGGCTACGACGAACATGAGAATCCTACTATGGCCAAGTCAATCCAGGATTTTGAAAATTTAGTGATTGAGGAGAACGATCACCTTCGCGTGCAGCCTTGTGTTTCGCCAGTATGGGATACCGCCTTAACATGCTATGCTCTGCTCGAAACCGGCATATCCGAAACCCATCCCGCACTTACCCGAGCAGCGGAATGGTTATTGAGCAAACAGACCTCCACACACGGAGATTGGAACGTAAAAGCAAGCAGTCTGAATCCAGGTGGCTGGGCTTTTCAGTTTAATAACGAACTTTACCCCGACAATGACGACACTAGCGCCGTCCTGATGAGCTTGCAACGAATCAAGTTGGAAGATGAGAAAAGGAAAGCGGAAGCTATTCAACGGGGACTCAACTGGGTTCTAGGTATGCAATGCGACGATGGCGGATGGGCGGCTTTTGAGCGGAACAATAATAAAACTATTCTGAATAACATCCCATACGCGGATCATGGTGCCGTTTTAGATCCCAGCACCTCTGATCTGACAGGAAGGGTGCTAGAACTTCTGGGACGCTTCGGGCATAACAAAAAGACACCTGCTGTTCGCCGGGCTATCCGCTTCCTCAGAAAACAACAAGAGAACGATGGGTGTTGGTATGGCCGCTGGGGAGTCAATTATATCTACGGAACACACATCGTCCTACAGGGCCTAGCTAGTGTTAAGGAAGACATGAGTGCGCCCTACATTCGGCGAGCCGTTCAGTGGCTCCTTGACCATCAAAACGAAGACGGCGGTTGGGGCGAAACCATTGCATCCTATGACGATCCAAACCTTCGTGGTCAAGGTGGCAGCACGGCTTCCCAAACTGCCTGGGGACTCATGGGCTTAATGGCTGGTGGAGAGGTGAATCACCCCGCAACAAGGCGCGGCATCGATTTCCTTCTAAACGGGCAAAACTCCGAAGGAACCTGGAATGAGGAGGAATGGACAGGGACGGGATTTCCCAAAGTCTTCTATCTTCGATACCACTTCTATTGCCATTACTTTCCTCTAACAGCCCTCGGGCGCTATCATCAACTTACACGGTGAACTTAGGCACCCAACAAAATTTCGATTTTACCATTGGCGTAATAAGTGCCTTTTCGTTAGAAGTCTCCTCCCTCGCAGCAAGTCTTCTTGATCCTCAGATTATCGATCTTAATGGAAGAAAAGCCTGGGAAGGCCACTTGGGTATTTCAAATGTTTTGATCCTCCCGGGAGGAATGGGTCCCCAAAAAGCTGCAGATGCGGCACACACGTTAATCTCAAAAGGTGTCTCTGCCATATTGTGTTCTGGAACAGCTGGAGCCTTAGATCCTAATCTGCAGATGGGCGACCTTGTAATCGCTGATTGGGTAATGGATGCAAAGGATATAAACAGCAAATTCGAATGTGATTCCAATTGGAACACGGAAGCAAAGCGCAAAGCAGAACAAGACGATTTCCGCATTGCAAATGGGGGTGTGATCAGCGTTGATACACCAGTCTTCACTCCCAAAGAGAAAGGTGTCCTTCGAAAAGATTCAGGTGGGTCTGCCGTAGACATGGAGAGCGCCACTGTGAGAAGACTGGCAAGCGGAATACCGTTTTTATCCGTTCGGGTCATCACAGACGACGCTCATACTGTGCTACCGAATTTTCATAAGGGGTGGAATCATCCGTTGCGTACGATGAAAGACGGAGCCAGTTTTTTGGTCCGCATCGTTAGCATGCGGCGTTCTTTACGAATACTTCAAAAGTTTTTGACTCTTCTTCTCACCGATTTTTCCCCGACTAGCGTTAACCAAAGGTAGAGGAAAAATTGTCTATCACCTTAGAGGCTGACTACTTCTCCCATGTCCCAAAAGCTATTTAAGGCATTAGTATTTGCAGTTCTTCCCGCCATTTCCCTGGTTCTTGTAGGAGAACTGGGAGCGAGATTACTTTTATTTTTTCGATATGGGAATGATCCGATGTGGTTAATTGCACCATTTGGCTGGCAGGAGGGTGATCGCCATGCTGGTGATTCAGCCCGCCGTCACTCGGATGATTTGGCCCGGGTGCGAAGAGGAGTAAAGCAGTCCTCCAAACTCGTAACAATATTCATGGGTCCAACCAGATGGAAAGGGAACATCCAATTTGATTTTTATGACACCTGCGAGGGGCGAACTATTTTCTTCCGATTCAATAAGCTTGGATACCGAGGCCCAGACTGGACAGAACGTCCTGCTGAAAATACCCTTCGAATTCTGGCTTTAGGAGGTTCTAGCACTCTGGGAGTAACTAATCCAGAGGACAAGGCCTGGCCGTTTTTGTTGGAAAAAGCTTTTCGGATGAAAAGTGGAAAACGTGTCGAGGTTCTCAACGGGGGCCGAAATGCGGAAAAACTTGAACAAATCACCTCAGCCTACAAAAAAAGACTAAGCGATCTGGGTGCTCAGATGGTCATCTATTATGGCGGATATAATGAGGTAGCTGTAGACTCGCTTCTTTACATGGATGTTTCCCGAATGATTGACCACCTAAACAAAAAAATTCTGCCGTGGCTTTACAAAACAATCTACTCCCGCTCCATGCTATATACAATCCTCCTAGAGAAGTATGCCAATTGGCGTGTACTTTCGAATTCAAAAGCACTGGTGCCAAACTTCAGTTTTTACATAAAACAGTTAAAAAAGTTCGCCCAAGAGGTCAATCTGAAGAGGGCAAACCTGCTTATTGTCATCCAGGAAAATCGGTTGCCTTGGGGAAAGGATCTGTCGGAACTCAATTTGCAGGATACCGAGGCGGTGAAGGCTTACGTTACCAAACCAGTTAAAAGCGGATTCAGACTTCCTCAATCGATCCGAATGCGCCAACACCACATCCTCATGGAAGCCTTACGGCGCTTACCTTCCGATGCATTCCCGGGAAACGTTCGTGTCATCGACTCGAGTGATGTGATCGCTAGATATCCAGACCGTGAAAAGATTTTCTGTGATCCGATTCACCTAACTGACCTGGGAAATTCCATTTTAATGAAATCACTTGTTCCGTTTATTCCGTAGTCTCTTTTCTAGTTGATTCGTGAAGTACCATCCTCGTGCAGGATAACGGAAAAGTTCGAAAGGTCGGGGAAGTTCTCAGTAACGAGTTTAGTCCCGTTTTCTTCCATCAATAGCCCCTTGGTTCGCTGAAAACGAAATAGACCTCAAGTGTTGGAAACCTAGTGAGTCTCCTGCCGGGAGAACCCTTATTCCCTTCCTAACGCCACCATGTCTTCGGCATCGCCCCCTTCAGGGAAGGGACCCTGTTTGAGTTCTATCAGTTTGGTATCCTCTTCGATGAACTCAATGGAATGCCCCTCCATTAGCAGGATGAAGTCAAAGGGTCTTAGATCTACATCTCCAAGGTGATCTCCCTCTCGTGCATAGACGCCTATGCGCCCCAACCCCCTTTGGCACATCATAAGCTGAAACTTGCTGTCCCCCGGTACGGGAGACAAAATCTTATGATAGTGAGGTTTTACCTTCGAACCTTGCTCCCGGTTTAGCAGAACTACCTGAAGAGGAAGCTGGTCTTCTGTGAGGTGAGCCTTTGTATAGGTGTCCATGTCTATCTTGGACAAATCGTAATGACGAGCCATGTGGGCTTTATCTTCTTCGCTCTCTATTTTTGGCGGAAACTTAGAATACTCCTCCAGGTCTCCCCGTATCAACACAGCAACAGTCCTACCATCTTTGGCCTTAAAGTACTGCACCTGATCAGAATCAACCTGCACAATTTTCTCCCCAATTTACACTTCACTATAAATCTTGAATAACGAGCGTGACCTGCATTATAAAAGGACTGAGTCATATTGTCAGAAGATGTTAGAATCCTCCGCTATACAAACTAGCGATCCTGAATTTTCAGATCAACCTTCAACGTGGAAATGAGTCCGCCTCTAAAGATGAAAGGTCTAAAATGGAGCTAAAAGACATTGTTAGGGTTAATTGGATGTACAGAGCTTTTTATCCCTACATTGCTCGCCAGATCCTGGACGAGTACGGCCATACCTCAGGGCAGGCTCTCGAGATGGGACCCTATGCACCTGGTATCTCCGTGGCTTTATTGGAAAGTGCACCGGATTTAGAGATTACTATTGGGGACAACACACCGAACCTTCACTCGCATTTTAAAGATTATCTTGATCAAGCAGGTGTGTTGGAAAAGGTTCATCTGGATGAAGCCAACGTCGAAGCTCTACCCTATAAAGATGAAAGTTTTAATTTGGTGTATTTTCGTGGCGCCCTTTTTTTTGTATGGGATCCGGTAAAACTCCTACGGGAAGGGCACCGTGTTCTCAAACCGGGGGGAGTGGCCTTCATCGGAGGGGGATTCGGGGCAACCGCCCCGAACGAAGAAATCGACCAAATCGCCGAAGAAGCCCGTGAGCTCAACCGAAAGCTCGGAAAGAAAGTGGTGACCTATGAGGAAGCCGAAACCTTTATCCGAGAGGCGGGGGTTTCAGAAAAATCCCAACTAGACAAAAGGCATGGTCTATGGGTCGTAATTCGGAAATGATACCCTGAGCACACCGGGAGGCTCACAGACAAATATGGACGGCTCTCTGGGCACCTTCTATTCAGTGTTTCACTGGCCAAAAGACTTTGCCAGGGTTCATGACGTTATGGGGATCGAAGACCGCTTTGATTTGTTTTTGAAGCTCGATAAGGTGAGGAGGCTGTTCCAGAGCTAAAAATTCGGACTTTGTGATCCCGATCCCGTGCTCGCCCGACAGTGTACCACCCATTTCGACCACTGATTCAAAGATATCTCGCACCGCCTCCATTGCACTAGCCATCTTCTCTGCATCGCGCTCGTCCGTCATCACATTCACATGCAGATTACCGTCTCCTGCATGTCCGAAAGTTATTATCAGGTGCCCCCAACGATCGCCTATCTCCTGAAGCCGCTTTATCATCTGAGGAATGCGTGAACGGGGCACTACGATGTCTTCGTTAATCTTTGTAGGCTGAATATGAAGAATCGCGTTCGCCAAACTCGTTCGGACCATCATCAGTTTTGACATCTCTTCGGGAGACTCTGCGACACGGATGGGATCGGCTCCCCTTTTCCGGCAAACTTCTCGTATTCGTTCGAGTTGGGGTATGATGGAGTCTCTCGGCCCATCAACTTGAATGAGAAGCAAAGCTTCTGCATCTAATGGTAGCCCTGCATTAAGGTGATGTTCCGCCGCCTGGATGCAATGCTTGTCGAGAAACTCAAGTGTGGATGGGATAATTCGAGCTGCGATAATCTGTGAGACTGTTTCCGAAGCCGCCAGTAGGCCGGGAAAAGCAGCTAACATTAAACCGGTGGCCTCAGGCTTTGGTATTAATCGTAGAATCATTTCTGTAATGACACCAAGGGTTCCTTCTGATCCCACCAGAAGTTTTGTAAGGTCGTATCCAACCACACCCTTTACAGTCCGTACACCTGTACGAATTCGACCGAAAGCTGGCGTAATGGCTTCCAGACCCAAGATGTAGTCTTTCGTCACACCGTACTTCACCCCACGAGGGCCACCAGCACACATGGCCGCGTTGCCCCCTAAAGTACAAGCCGATTTGCTAGCCGGATCTGGCGGATAAAAAAGCCCTCTTTTCTCTACCTCAGTCTGAAACTGTCCTGTGATTAAACCTGGTTCTACTACAGCCAGAAGGTTTTCCTCGTCGATCTCCTTGATCCGATTCATGGCCACAAGGTCAAGCAAGATCCCCTGTCGGACGGGAATAGCCCCGCCGGTAGTACTGGTCCCCGCCCCTCGAGGGGTAATAGGAATTTTTTCTTCGTGGGCAAAACGGACAAGAGCCTCTACTTCGTCGGCCGAAGAGGCAAGTACGACAACGTCCGGGACAGATTCTGCCCGCTGGGTACCATCCCGGGCATAGGTAATCCGTTCCTCGATGGTCTCGAGTACCCGATCCGATGGAACCATCTTTCGCAATCGCTCTAAGGAAGCATCCGAAATCGCCATAATAACCAATCTATCACTGAGGAGGTCTTCTACCAAATTGGTCGAAAATCCTAACGATACAGCATGACGAGATTTCCTTCACCTGAGCAGACTAGCACTTAACTCTTTTCCGTTAACTATAATGATGTTTTTAAGCGGAACAGCGGTTTGGACCAAGTTTTCGGCAAAACAACCGCCCTTTGCGTTGCGTATCAGCTTACATAGATCATCCTCGGGGGCTGATGATTTGATTTCGAAAAACGTGCGGACCTCCCGGCAACCACTTTTGATGTCACCCCTGAGAACCGATCCACTGCGGAAGTAATCCATTTCCACCCTCACGCTTGCGGCATCCAAAT
Organism: uncultured bacterium; assembly: GCA_964437725.1. Lineage (GTDB taxonomy): Bacteria > UBA8248 > UBA8248 > JACPRG01 > CAYTIB01. The sequence continues at coordinate 44,568 of CAYTIB010000026.1, forward strand.
CTATCTTCATCATTGAAGCAAACCGCTTCACCTGGGTAAGCAGTCAGGCCCCGATGCCCCCAGCTAGGTAAGTAAGCGGCTGGGGGTATTTGCCGTCCCCGCCGAGGATCGGTGGTTCGTCGACATAGAATGTCTGGTTTGCACCAATCAACTCGGGTTCTTCCTGAGCCCCACTTTGCCCTGGATACTCATCTTCATTCTTGGTAATTTCCTGATATCCAACTACTTCATGCACCAAGGAGTCACTTGCTTTACAGTCCACAACAACGTACGCGATCAGCTCATTATTCTCTCTGCCAGGGAAATCAGGATTAGCTTTTGCATTCATTCGTACCTCCTCAAAGGAATATAGGAATAGGATCTCCTTTGCCCTTCAGTCAAGATCAACATTGACAACTGGAAGGGAAAATCATTCCACCATTAAGTCGGGAATTCGATCGCTTAGCCTCCTTAGAGTTTTCTTTCTTTTTAAGGAAGTTTTCTTTGAATCGTCAGAAAGAAGCCTACCCTCTGAGATGACAAGCCAGGAGACGATCATCTTCGAGTCGACGAAGCTCAGGGACTTCAGTTTTACAGCGGTCTTCCGCAATCGGGCAGCGGGTGTGGAAGACGCATCCAAGAGGTGGATTAATGGGACTTGGGATATCACCTCCTAAAACTATACGTTCTTTTTTCACCCTGGGATCGGGAATGGGAACGGCAGAGAGTAATGCCTCAGTATAAGGATGAAGGGGATCACCATAAAGCTGATCATTGACGGCAACTTCAACAAGATTTCCTAAGTACATTACCGCGATCCGATGGCTTATATGTCGAACTACACTAAGGTCATGAGCAATAATTAGATAGCTTAAACCCATCTCTTGCTGAAGCTCTTCCAGAAGGTTGATCACCTGGGCCTGGATAGAAACATCCAGAGCCGAGACTGGTTCATCACCGATGACAAACTCTGGGTTAAGCGCAAGAACCCGGGCAATACCTATGCGCTGTCGTTGCCCCCCACTAAACTCGTGAGGGTAGCGCCGCAGGTGATCTGATGATAAGCCCACACGCATGAGTAGCGCTTCTACCCGATCCTCGCGTTCTTGGCCATAAGCGATCCTGTGGATGGCAAAGGGTTCTCCCACAATACTGCCAACAGTCATCCTGGGGTTCAAAGAAGCATAGGGATCCTGAAAAATAATTTGCATCCGACGGCGTAACGCTCGGAGCTCATCCTTTCCAGCCTGGAGCACATCTTGACCGTCGAAGAGGACCCGACCACTGGTGGGCTCAATCAACCGAAGAATAGACCGGCCCGCAGTAGATTTCCCCGATCCACTTTCTCCCACAAGACTAAGGGTTTCTCCTTTTTGAATGGAAAAACTGATACCGTCTACAGCCTTAACCTCTCCAATCGTCTTGCCGAAAACGCCCCCTCGTAAGGGAAAATGTTTTTTTAAGTCCTCGACCTCAAGTAGAGGATTACTCTTCGAAACATTGTTAGCCATAAGGCGAAAGCCTTTCAGGGATCTTGCTTGGGAATCGGGTCTACAGGATCTTCTAGTAAACACCGGACCTTATGACCACTTTCGAGTTGGAACAGCAAAGGCTCCCTACCTCGGCAACGGTCCACACTATAAAAACATCGAGGATCAAACTTACATCCTGGGGGGATACGATAGAGGCTGGGGACGATACCTGGAATCTCCTGAAGCTGACCGCTGCGATCCGTGTCAATTCGGGGAACCGCCTCGAGTAAACCCTGCGTATATGGGTGTCTCGGTTTCATGAATATCTGATCAGCACTCCCCTCTTCGACCATCACACCCGCATACATTACCGCCACTCGAGTCGCCATCTCAGCCACAACGCCAAGATCGTGTGTAATCAAAATAATGGCCGTTCCAAAGTCATCCTGAAGACGTCGCATAAGATCCAGAATCTGCGCCTGGATAGTCACATCCAGGGCGGTAGTTGGCTCATCCGCAATCAGAATCTTTGGGTTGCACGAAAGAGCCATAGCGATCATTGCCCGCTGGCGCATTCCTCCCGAAAACTGATGAGGATACTCAAGAGCCCGCTGCGCTGGATCGGGGATCCCTACCTTGTCAAGCATCTCCACCGCCTTGGCCCAGGCATCGCGTTTACTCAGCCGTTGATGAAGGATTATAGATTCAACGATTTGGTAACCAACCGTGAAAACAGGGTTCAAGGATGTCATAGGTTCTTGAAAAATCATTGAGATTTCATTGCCCCTAATACTCCGAATCTCCTGATCTGATAGGGTTAGAAGGTCCTTTCCCTGCAGGAGAATTTCACCACCAACTATTCTACCAGGCGGGTCAGATATTAGTCGGAGAACTGAAAGAGCGGTAACCGTCTTCCCACATCCGGATTCACCCACAACACAGAGTGTCTCCCCTTCATCTAGGGTAAGATCTACACCATCGACAGCCCGGGCTACTCCCTCCGAGGTAAAGAAATGAGTTCGGAGTCCGTTGATTTGCAGAAGGTGAGGGCTGTCGTTAGTCACAACCAAGTTTGAAATCCCCCGTTATACCGGATGTCCGATATTCTTTCAGAAACTAGATTCAGGTGAGGGTCAACACTAGCGCCAAAGCGTCGTCGACACCCGGGTCACAATCTATCTCAAGAGGTGCCGGACACCCATGCCCCGAACTCAATCAGCAGTGCAGAAATTCAGAAAGGACTCGTCAGATATCGTAGGAAGGTTATTTGTCATTGAGGCAAAGCACACCTTTCCAATAACCAAATATATTGACACGCTCTACCCGTTCAACCTTAAGGTCATTTTCTTCTATCAAATCCCATAAATCCAAGTTTGAATTCCACCCCATTTTATTCCACATTCCATTGGAAAGCTCTTCCAGTCGGGCCAGTATTGGATTCTGACTCTTAAAGTGGTTGAGAAACACAATTCGACCCCCGGGTCTACAAACTCGCTTCATTTCTCTAACCAATGCATTGGCATCTGGAACAACACTCGCGACGTAAGCCGCCGATACGCAATCGAAGGTATCATCTCGAAAACTGATGTTACACGCATCTTGCGTAATCAATGCGACATCCTGGAGGCCAAGCTTCTCGATTTTTTTTGCAGCCTGGGCCAACATCTTCTCAGATATATCCATGGCAAAAACCTGGCAAAAACCGGGAAAGAGGGGAAGTGACAATCCCGTACCCGCGCCTACGTCCAAGATCCGCTCCCCGGGACGAATATTGAGAAGTTCTACCGAAACCTCTCGGCCCTCGGAAAAAATCTTCTTGAACAAAATGTCATAAAAGGACGAGTACCTAGAGTAAATCTTTATGACTGCATTTGTATTGATAGCTTAGGTTATCCTATAGCAGCGGTCCGTTGTTCGAAGCCAAAAATCGCAACCCTCAGCACCTTGGCCTGGTCAAGGTGGACTTTAGTGAATTTGCTACTTACAGTCAAGATCTATGAAGAAGCCTGTACCCATTAGAGATAATTGAATATATTGAATATGGAAGGTGGACGACTTAATTGACCGCCCAACAAGGGATAAACACACAAAACCTTATTATAAGGTGCCTACAGGATATTGATGGATTTTGCCAAAGTCCCTGATTGGACAATGAAATGCCAAAAAAGATAAGAAGATATATCGCTACATCCTTGATTCGCCAATCTTATCCGCCTGAAAGAACTTTCTCTGAATATACCGTGAGTCAAATATTACAGGTGTTTTTCTGCATAATAGCGATTAGTTGCGCTATCAGTGCCTGCGCCGGGAAACCAATATTAGAAAAAAAACAGAAGAAGTGGATCAGAGTCCCAGGAACTTTTCAGAGCGTGGAAATGGCTACCGCCGAACTTGCGCAAACCTTATGGAATGAAAAAAAGAAATTCGAACTAGGACGAGGTCAAAAGCGCTTCGCCCCAACAACCCAAATCGCCATAGGCAGCATAATAAATGCCAAAGGATACAGAACTCTGCTATCTCAACGATTCGAAAATGGATTTGCAAAAAGTCTTGAGAAAATCACCGGACACTCGGCATTTCCGAGAAAACTAATAACCGCTTGGGAAGAAGAGCTAACGATGAAAGGGGTCGGGGGTCAAATTAAAACAGGACCCTTTAACCCCCGTCTTAGTTTCCGCGCTGCCGCCCTCAGTGGCGTTGATACCCTTGTGAAGGCAAGATATCAAATACGCGGGAACCATATCGTAGTTAGTGCCGAACTTCACCGGTTGACATCAACCCTCCCGGAAGGAACTCTGATCGTTGCAAGGGGCCAGGTAAATCTCTCCCTGAATTTTATTGAGATTGCTGAATTAATCGGCCGCATCCCATCCCGAAAACGTAATATCCTTCCTGTAACTCCGAAGGATTGGACCTGGAACCCATTGAGTGTTTGGTACGAAAGAATCGGAGCCGACGGTCAGCGCCACAGGGGACTTGGTGGTGCGAATATAAGGACCTCCACAACCTATCTGATTAGTTTTCTCCCAACGCAAAAAATCTACGTTCTGGTCCTGCGTATAACGAGCGAAGGCAAAGCTCAGGTCATCTTTCCCAAACGGGATGCAAATATAAGTGAACATATTGAGAAAGGCCGGCGATACGGTATCCCTGGAAGGCTATCTCCATCATCGGAATGGGTTTCAGCTTATGTATTCTTTGCTAAAGAGGCCTTCCTGTATAAAAGGGATATCTTCCCAGCGGTTCAAAAACTGTTAAGGCAGATAAAGCAGGGTTCCATCGTCGGTCCCGATCAAACAAATCTGGCGCTCCCCATCGGAATCTTTCAAAGGCGGTTATGGTTCACAAAATCCAGAGCTTCTCTGCGAATCCCTCCTAATATCTCCAAAGCCAAACATTAACGGGCCCGCAGAACCTGACTCCGCGCTTTTAGGGAGCATTACAAAAAGGAGAAATGGATGTCGCCCACAGAAGCAATCATTAGACATCCTCGCCCTGAAAAGCTGACCGAATCAAAGTTCGGATCTCTTCCTCGTTGAGTTCATGGATCTGTGCAAACGATAGGAAAAGGGAGTCCTCTCGTTCGTTCGATGAACGCCCTGTCAAGTTAAACCCGGACTTTGCGAAGTGGTACCGGATATCCGTCGCTGCTGCGCCAGGAACAGGGTCAACCAGGATTCGACTCAATTTCTCAGCCGCTTTTTTACTTTCTTGACCGGGAACTCTCAGATCCAATTTCATCGCCCTTTCTGGTTTGAAGTCACACCATGTTTAGTGTGAGCAAGACCTTGGAATGTGTCAACCGAAACTTGCCTAACTGCCTAAATATCTTAATTCGGAAACTACTACCTTGGCTTCCCCCCGTCATAAACAGTTTCCATTGACACGATCTGACCCCTCTGTTAGCCTCGGGTCCGGAATCATCATGCAGCTCGTATCAATCACAGCTGTAACGTTTAACTGGTGAACTTCATTTTTGGGAGAGCGGAGAGCAACCTCTTCGCAAGGTAAACCGGGATAGCCTTTATAGTGCTGAGAGCAACAAGCATTCCCCTTTGACATGAGAGTCAGATGTGGACATTGACCCCACTGGACAAACAGGACGTGAGAATTACAAATTACTGAGCGGAATGGTTGTGCCCCGTCCGATCGCTTTCGTAACAACACTTAGCCGGAACGGTGTTCTAAACGGGGCACCTTTCGCCTACTTTAATGCTATCGGCAACGATCCGCCAATGGTAATGTTTTCTCCCACCTATCAAGGGGCGGAAAAGCCCGAATTCTCTGGTGAAAAGGTCAAGAAAGACACACTGCGGAATGTCGAGGAGACAGGGGAATTTGTTGTGAGCATAGTGACCGAGGACATCGGTGATGCCATAAACATCTGCGCAGGATCTTTTGAGTCAAACGTCAACGAGTTGGATAAGGCCGGACTGGCAACGATCCCTAGCAAGGTTGTTCAACCACCCCGCGTGGCTGAGTCTCCAGGCTCCCTAGAATGCAAGGTTGAACAAATCGTCGATCTTGGAAGTCACAACCTTGTTATTGGCCGCGTGGTCATGTTTCACATTCGAGACGATCTATACACGGACGGAACCATCAACGTTCACGAACTTCGGCCAATTGCTCGGCTTTCAAAAAATTATTATACAAGGTGCCAAGAAATCTTCGAGATGACCCGGCCAAGCTAGTTCGGAAAACCAAAAGCCCCCAACTGTAAATCTTGATTTTTATACCCGCTCACCAGACTCGTAGGGCCCTGGCAACCTTTGTTTCTAACGTCGGCAATCTATCTAACTGCAGTCGCGTCAATTTCGATAAGGTAATCCTCGTGGTAGAGACTCGTAATGAAAATCAATGTGCTAATAGGATACTGGCCATCGGAAAACATCGCCGGGAATATTTTCTTTCGAAGCTCTGTAAACTTGTCACGATCTTCACGTCTTGTCATGAAAACGTTGAACTTCACAACGCTTGGCCAACCCATCCCGTAATCATCCAAAACCTCTCCAATGGCATCAAAACAAGCCTGAGCCTGAGCTTCAAAGTCATCTAAACCACCTACAGTTCTGCCGTCTTTATCCACCGGGAATTGGCCTGCAATGTAAAGGGTTTCCTTTGCGTCGGTCAATACAGAGTTGGAGTAGGGTGCAACCGGCTTGGCAACGGAACTCGGATTACGTACGTCCTTAGGCATATTCACCCCCAGTTCAAGTCGGAAAGACTCATCTCTACAACAAGGGCTAGCGGACAGCGATAGCTTCAATCTCAATCAAAAACTCTTCCCTGTACAGACCAGAAATAAAGAGTAGGGTGCTAATAGGGTAATCTCCATTTGGAAACCATTGAGAAAACAACTCCTCTCTTAAGGATGTAATAGCCTCCCTATCCTCCCGCCGAACCATAAACACATTCAATTTGGCCACATTATTCCAATCCATGCTGTCGGCCTTCAGAATTTTTGTAAGCAGGTCAAAAACACACCTTGCCTGAGTCTCAAAATCTCCAATACCAACGGTATTGCCGTCTTGGTCGATTGGAACCTGACCGGCTAGAAAAAGAACCTCATTTCCGGTCGTCTTGATTGCATGCGAATAAGGAGCCACTGGGGCACCAATAGTTGCGGGATTGATAGCATTTCTGGTCATCTGTCATTCCTTTCTCCCGGAGGAAAATTTTGGAAAAATAAACTTCCGAAAATATCGCTACCGGGATATCAACCAAGTACCGGTTCAGAAATTGGGGTCCACCACTTCTTAACTCCAAGATCATCCGCAATAACTCCCGCAGCATTGTATCCAGCAGCCCCGTTGATCGATCCTCCCACGTGGTTTCCCGATCCAGCCATATATACGCCATCTACCGGTATTCTATAGTGAGAAAGCTCTGGCGTCGGTCGGTTATAACCAACCTGATCTAGTGTATAAGCGCCTACGTGATGACTGCCGCGAATCATATTGATACAGCTTCGCTCTGTATCAAGGGGAGTAAAAAGATGTGTTCCTAATACATTTTTCTTGTCTAAGTTTGGAGCGTAGCTACGCCACACCTCCAGAAGCCTATCTGTAACCTCCTGACGATTGTTGTCCCAATACTCTGGGCCCTCATCACCGACTTCATAAGGGACAAATGGCCACCAAAAAGCAATATGCTTGCCGGAAGGAGCATAGGACGGATCAAAAATTGAGTTACAGGCCCCATTACCCATAGGAAATGGCGGGAACTCACCGTGAATCGTCGCCTCAAAATTTTTCTCTAGGGTTTTTTCGTCACCAACACCCTGGAACATATTGAATGCCTGGTTCAAATCAGGTTCAAACTTGGCGGCTAAATATGCCGGCGGCTCGTTTAAGGCTAGATGAAGCGTGCAAATAGCGTGTGGCGAGGGCTTGAAGTTGCGCAACTTTTCTGAGATTTCCGGGCCAAATCCATCTTCCCCAACCATACGGAGTGTCTGCGGTGGGTCAACCGTGCTGACGACAAATTCATTCGCTTCAATAACGGACCCGTCCTCAAGCCGAACACCTGTAACTTTGCCACTCTTATGGGTAATTGCAGAGACGTGAACCCCTTGCTTGATTTCGCCCCCGTTTTTTCTGAAAACCTCTGAGAGAACGTTAGCAAACTGAACCGATCCACCCCTCACTAGAGAAAACCGATCCATCCTTGAAAAAACACGGGGAAAGAACGAACCAGTTCCCGGGTCGTTTTCTAATGCAAGGATATGGAACCATAGTTTAAACAGCGTACGAACGTGGGCATTTTCGAAATTCTTTTCGACAGCTTCGTACATCGTCATCTGGTTGTAAGCTTTTACTTGTTCTCCTAGCCTACCGTTGAGCCGATCAGACATCTCCGCTGGAGGAAGTGGACAAGTAAACATAGAAGAAGTTATAAAATCCCGCATCCCCAGGGTGAAATTTGCATGAAGTTCCCTGTAGCTTTCAGCATCCTTTTCCGAGAAACGGGCAATAGATGCTGCTGTTTTCTCAGGGTCTTGGTGAATACACAAACCGGTTCCGTCGGGGAACGCAATTCCGTGTTGAACAGGCGGGAAAGTAATTTCGAATCCGTTTTTTGCCAGTTCTAGATCCGAGTAATAGGGCGTCAGCTCCACACCCATAAAGAAGTTGGCGTGCAAATTGTGGTGAAATCCAGGAAGAATGGCCTCCTCAGTTAGAAGACCGCCTCCGACGCGTTCGCTCCTTTCAATTACAAGAACCTTCTTTCCTGACCGTGCAAGATAGCTCCCACAAATCAGACCGTTGTGTCCACTTCCAATGATAATCCCGTCATAAGACGTCATTTTTTCCCCCTCAAAAATACAGGTAGAGCTCTGGCGTATTAGTAAAGATGTGATTTTACCGGCTTATTCAATTTTATGAAACAGGGTCTAGCTCGTTAGACTGCTTTGAGAATTTCACCATCGAAACGATTGAGGTTTGCGCAGGCACCTTGACAGAAACCCAATCAAAGAGTAGAAGAGGTCTCTTTGTTCAGTTTTCCGGTCAATATCGTCCAACTTTGCGAGGATGGAGCGTTCCGGGTCCCGTAAGCCGGCGACGTAGGAGGCATGGGCCTTCGAACCGTTCCATTGACCGGCCCACGGGGGTCGGGGGAAAAGGATTTAAACCTAATGACAAGAATTGGTTTTGCACAAGGTTACTCACCCAAACTGAATGTTCGAGAGATGGCGGATTTCGTTAAACAAGCTGACGAGCGCGGCTATGAGATGGGGTTTTTCTCAGAAACCATTGAGGTGATGCGCGACTCAGTATCAGCAATGTCGGCCTTCGCCCTAGCCACTAAGAAGATCAACATTGGTTGCACCCAGATCGTTCGATTAAGAACACCGATTATACATGCACAAACGGTGGCCACAATCGACGAGCTCTCAGAGGGCCGATTCATCCTGGCACCTGGAGCCTGCACGCGAACCCATGCCGTCTGGAACTCCCTTGAGGCCGAAGATCCGGTGGGATCCCTTAAGGACTATGTCGAAGTGATTCGCAAGTTTCTCCGGGGAGAAAAACGGATTGTTTGGGAAGGAGAAACTATTAAGCTAGACCGTGCTGAGTTAGCCTGGAAGCCTTATCGGGACCACGTCCCTATGTGGGTGGCAGCGACCAGTAAAACCGGCTTGCGCTTGGCCGGTGAAATTGGTGACGGCGTCATGCTAAACGCAATCACATCACCTGAATACATAAAAAACGCCATACAGATTTGTAAGGATTCATGCGAGGCCGCGGGAAGAGACTTTAGTAAGTTCGGGATCGGTTGCATAATTGTATCTTCGGTCGAGGACAGCCATGATGAAGCCATCGAACAGATTCGATGGGAAGTCGCCAGTAAGTTCGATCGGATTCAAATAGATTTTAACGCCGGCCAACGCATTCGCGTCGGGGACCCATGGGTCAACAAGGAAGACTTCCCCAAATTCCGTGAAGCGGAGGAAGAGGGAGGAAAAGAGCTACTTGCCAAAACAGTCCCAGAATCTTATGTGGAAAATCTTACAGCCTCAGGGACTCCCGAACAGGTCATGGCGAGAGTGGAAAAGTTTCGCGAAGCAGGTGTTCAGCTTCCGGTAGTTCGGCCGGCCCAGCCGCACCAAGCGCAGAGATTGCTGGATATGTTTGCTCCGAATTAAAATCTATGAGTACATTTCGGCAAGCCCCGTGCGGGACACCGCGCGGGGCTTGCTGAAAAAAGTTCCCTGACCTCCAGTGCAATCAACAAAAATCAAATTTTATTTGAAACTTTCTTCAAAATTTACTCTTTTCACACAATTGGCCACCGCGATTTAAGTCTGTATGGAAGGCGTCGCAGAATTCGTTCGCCTGCTTTTTGAGCCTCTCGATTGACTTCAGCTTCATTCACTGTAGTGAATTTACGGTCCCTATAGACCACCTTCCCGTCAATCATTACTGTCTCAACATCCCGACCTTCTCCAGAGTAAACTAAGTTCGGCACGAGGGCGAAATCGTAACTTGGGGTCCAGTTTGTCTTTGTTCCATCCACGATAATCAGGTCTGCTTTCTTTCCCTTCGAAAGTGATCCAATCTCCTCCCATCTGAGTGCTTTTGCAGCATCCACAGTTGTCATTTCCAGTGCCTTCTCCGGGAGAATAAGGTCTGGAATCATCCGGGCCTCCTTGTGGCAGGTGGCTACCTGATGCATAGCTCGGAACATATCAAGACTATTGCTAGCCGCAGTGCTATCACAACCCAAAACAACAGTGACACCACCATCGATCATCTCAGGAAATTTTCCCCCGGAAACAGCACCGTAGGCTCCATGTAGAGTAGCGCCAAGGTTATGGCAAACGCTGACACCATGCTTTTTTATCAGATCAATGTCACAATCCGTCACAGCTGCCATATGGGTTAGTAACCAACGATCATTTAGGACACCAAGAGATTCCATCCACTCGATGGTCGGTTTGCCCCATCGACGTTTTACCCAGTTTACCTGATCCCAATTTACACAAGCGTGAAACTGTACAATAAGATCCCTCGTTTTCGCGAGGTTATCGCAACGTTGCAAAAGCTCGGGAGAACAGTTAGGTTCCACTCGAACGCCCACTGAGGCACGAATACGACCCTTAGCCTTGCCGTGCCAGCGTTCTATGAGGGATTCTTCTGCCTCCATCGTCTCGGCCGTGTTCAACCTTCCACGAAAACCTTTTTCTAACCGACGATCTCGACTCCACTGATCAGCACCTGCCCAACACAACATCCCTCGCATACCAAAATCTACCCAAGCACGTGCGACGTCATCCATTAAATAACTGCCCGGATCTGCAACGCAAGTAGTCCCTGTCCTCACCATTTCCACGCAGGACAACATAGCACTCCAGTAAGTATCCTCTGGTGTCATGGCTGCTTCATAGGGATAGATTCTTTCGTGAATCCAATCGATCAGATCGATGTCATCGCCAAGGCCCCGAGCCAGTGATTGGACATTATGAACATGGGCATCAACCAACCCTGGCATAATGATCTTTCCCTCGACATCAATCTTTTTGGCTCCATTAGCTAACCTTGGCTTGAGGCGCGAGGCCTTTCCCACCCAGACAATGCGATCACCTTCGACAAGAACCGCTCCATTTTTAATAATGCGTCGTTTGGAATCCATTGTGATAACCGTTCCAGTCCCAATAAGAATTTTTTTCATCGGACATGTCTCCTCAAATATACGCTGGACCCCAGCGCAATCAGATTACCATCAGGGGCACTATAACTTTTATGGACGCTACGACCTTGTTCAAATGATATATCTTTTAATTCACCACTAAACGGTCAGCCGGGTAATCGGCCAGAAATTACAAAGTGAGAAAGAATGAGAAGGAAGGTAAGGGTACACACGGTTGGGGGGTAGGGGTAATCTCTGTGTGCGTAAAAGCTCCCGTTACTCCCCTCTATTTAGGGACGTCGCACCAGAGTTGCCATGAGTCTTTATAACTCTTCTACTATCTCAAAAGGATACTAGACAAAACAACTTCAGGTATTCACCGCTTGAAGTTTCGCACCTTTCCAGCATCCCGACACCTCATCCGCTGCAACAACCTCACCAAAATAGCGGCGGATGTTGGAAAGTGTCCCTTCATGATCTTCTTTCGAATAGGTTGCCGTGCAGTCCGATGTAAAAACAATGTAGTAATCCCGGAAGAAACCATCCCGAGCCGTGCTCTCTACACAAACGTTGGTGGCAATCCCTGTCATAATGAGTGTACGAATTCCGCGACTACGAAGGATCAGATCTAAGTCCGTATCCTGGAAGGCACTGAAACGATGCTTAGTAACGATAACATCCTTCTCCGTCGGCTGGACCTTGTAGAAATCTCCAGCCCAGGAATCAGGCGCACAAATGGAGTGAATCACATAGCTACCCTGACGTGCTCGCTTAGCCTGCTCTAACCAAACGTCAGAAAGATACCAATTGGGATCTGTGTTATAGACGTTGCGAATGAATATTACGGGAACGCCCGCCCCATGGGCCTCATCAATCAACTGCTGCAAACGGGGAATAATACCCTGAGACATCGACAGATCACCCCCCTCGCGATCCATCATACCCCCCTCAGCGGCAAAATCATTCTGGACATCCACAACCAACAAAGCCGCGTGTTTTGAATCAACCTTTTTGCTCAAGGACTCTAGCATCTCTTGGGCCATCTCTCGCCTCCTTCACAATCTCTCGAACTTTAAAATAGCCTTTTCGAAACGAACTCCTTAGAGGGGGAAACCTCATTAGCTTTCTCATTATTTGCTTTTTGAAGCTAAGTTGTACCGGCAGTTTCTTTCTCTTTTTCCAAAAACCAATCCGGCTTATAAAAACTGAAATCGACATCTTCGGTCCAGACCTTCAGATCCTCACCGTCTTTTCGGTAATGGATATTCTTGCACCAGTTCTCATTATCAGTATCTGGAAAATCAAGACGGCATTGGGCTCCCCGGGTTTCTTCTCTCATTAGGGCCCCTTTCAGGTGAAGTTCAGCTGTTAATAAAAGGTCCTCATTTTCCAGTGCCAGCATCAGTTCTTTACTAAAAGACTTACTCTTTCCAACCAAAATCGGCGCAGAAACATGATTCTCTTTAACATCCCTGAGAATATCCATAGCATTTTCTATCCAGTCGCCGTGTTTAACCAAGCTTACTTCGTACATGGCATCACGGATCGTGTTCCGTGTTTCGTGAGGTGGCGTTCCGTTTTCTCGGGCGTATAAACTGTCGATCTTCTCTACCAGGTCCTTTACCATGTCCTCATTGACTACCCCGTGGCCTTCCTCCTTCGAAGCATACTCTGCCGCTTCTGCCCCTGCAATTTTTCCGAAAACCTGGCAGTCAGTGAGAGCGTTACCCCCAAGCCGGTTAGCTCCGTGAACGTTACCCGCAACCTCACCCCCGGCATACATACCGGGAATATCGGTCTCACATCGGCCGTTAATCTTAATACCCCCAAGATAGAAGTGAGCCATAGGGGCAACCTCCAAAGCGTCTTGCTTAATATCTACACCCTCTTCCTCAAGCTTTACGCCTCCGAAATTGTAACCAGGATTATTTTTGCCAACCCAGTCGTCAATCAGGTTGTCGGGAAGATGAGCGACCGACATGTAAATTCCACCGTTTGGGCCACCTCTCCCTTCTAGAATTTCCATCCACATGGCTCGGGAGGTGAGATCCCGGGTACTGTACTCACCGCGAACGGGATCATACTTGTGCATAAACCGTTCACCTTTACTGTTGTAAAGCCGTGCCCCAAGAGCATAGCGAATGACAGCGACGGGCTGCTGAGCGTACATAGTCTTCGGAGTTACAACATTGGTAGGGAAAAATTGACAAAGCTCCATATCGACCAGAGTGCTTCCTGCTCGATAAGCCCAGCCATAGCCATTGCCAACCGCATCGCGGGCGGCATCGCTGTTTTTGAAGATTTCCATCCCACCACCTGCGCCTATGATGACCGACTTGGCACGAATGACAATGGGCTGAGTGTCTACCAAACAAACCCCGATTGCCCCCACACATTTGCCCTCAGTTATAAGCATGTCGGAGATATAAATGTCATTCATCACCGTTATGTTCGGATGTTTGAGAAGTTGCCGTTTCATAATCTGAACCATCTTCCGGCCTGTCGTCCCATAGGGAAACGTATAAGCACCCCTGGCCTTTGAATGCCCCGGATACTCGAAGCAGTCGTATAAATCCGGATTCTTCTCCTGCTTGGCAAACCGGCATCCCCAGGACTCCAGCTCATATACACATTCCGGTCCAACGTCACACATTAATTTGGCAAGGCTCTGGTCCGCTAGGTGAGACCCGCCATTGATCGTATCCACAGTGTGAATATCGGGACTATCATATGGATTTACAGCGGCGTTATAAGTGGCGACGGCAGTGATAGTTACCGCGCTTCGCGCAATCACCTGCTTGTTCACGAGAGTAACCTGGCACTCTGGAAATTTCTCGATCGCTTCGAGCGCCGCCTTGCCACCAGTTGCTTCAGTTCCAATTATGAGAAGGTCTGTCTCAACCACTCTCACATCCGTGCCATTTATTTGCATCGATCACTCCCTTCCCACGAGGTAGCGGCTAATCCTCCTCTTCAACCTCGTCACGCCCATCGTCCACATCCATCCGTTCCAGCTGAATAAGATCACGAACCACCCGTTCTTTCTTCAGCGGTTCTATAACCATCTCCTTCTCCATCCGGGTTCGGCAGGTAACTTTAGATTTTCCGTTGACCCGGAAGGTACAAATAAGGCAACAGCCGACCCAACAAGACTCGCGCACGGCTAACGTGGGATCCTGCTGTTCCCGAATGTCAGTTAATACCTGAAGAACACTATTCTGCTCGTCGAAGGGAACCTCATACGTGTCATAATAGGGTTCCTTTTGAGTACTAGGGTCATATCGGTAAACTTTAACAGTTGCTTTTTCTTTAAGTTTTCTTTTAGCCATCACGCTCCATTACTCCGGCTGAGAGGTTCTGCTCCGGAAAACACTCCAGATTGCCGCACTCTCGGATTTCCAAATTCCTACGCAGAATCATCGCCTGAAGAAACGACTCACCCAACCATCCCTTGAGTATGCTCGCTTATATCCCCATAATGGGAATACTTCCCGTGAACCTAGCGAAAACGCCATTCCGGAAACAAACAGTCTTCCGCCCAACTAGGAATAGCCAGGGTCTTCGAATCAGGTCTGTTCTGGAGTTATTACTGGGTGGATATCTTATTCGAAATCCCTGTCCATTGACCCTAAGGCCTGCCACGCGTCCTGAATTTCATCAGCCTACGCGGTGTAACCCGGCCAATTTCTTGTACCCACTTGGAGTAGTTTTGGACAGGGATCAATCTCATGGTCCGACAAGACTCCTTTTGGAGCACTGCCCCGTAGTCAGAGGGATCCGCAACCATCCCGAAACTGACTCGTCTTTTAAAGGATCGGCAATTCCTACTTTCGCTATTAAGTCACAAAAGAACCTCCGGAATCAAGGATTTTCCACGCACAATCTAATTTTAAACTCGTAGGATTTTTGTGAATCCAAAAGTGGTCCCTAAACCGGAAGACACATTGCCTCCCAATTCCGATTCCTGATAGACTCACTGTCTGACGTCCGAACTGATTTGTAAAAAAGGAGGAAAAAAGGTGGATTTTATAGTAGCAAAATTTCTTCATGTAACTTTTGCCGCAATTGCAATGGGAGGGATTGCATTAACGCTCTGGGCCCTTATACCTGCGCTCAAAGAAGTCAGTCCGGAATCAGCCGCCACGATATCTCAAGGAGTTAGTCGGCGATTTGGCGTGATGATCTGGATTACCATCTCCATACTCTTCTTGACAGGGCTCTGGATGGTAGTACTGGTGATAGTCGCGGGCGTACCTCATGCTCTTTACCACTCGATCCTCGGAATCAAGATTATTCTGGCGTTGCTAATTTTTCTTATCGCCCTTGGAATCACCCTACCGATGAAGTTTCTCGAAAAGATGAGGCAGAACAAACGGCGCTGGATGGTTATCAATATCCACCTGATCGTGATTGTATTTTTTCTTGGAGTTTGGCTTGGCCGAATTTGAAAATTAGGTTTCCCGCGGGGCGACATACATATTCATTAAAATTTCATGATCGCCCGAGCAGTTTGGTACATGGCAAAACATTCTAAAGCAAATGGAGGAAAACCTAGGAAACCCAGGAGAGGCATCTCGAAAATTTTTATTCCAGAAAGTGTAGGCACGGTGTAGAACCACTTAGCGGCTGCCCAGAAATTCCAAAATTCCCACAGGAAACCGCAAATGATACCTCCTACCAAAAGTGCAACAATTCGCTCGTAGTCCCCGTCAGCAAAATCACGAAACAAGCTGTCTGGTGCGTACATCAAATTGATAGGTCCCAGGAAAAAAACCATTCCGATCCACAAGGGAGCCCAAAGGTAATCAGAGGGAAAAAGCAATGGTAAGATGAGAAACAGAAGGCCTAAGGAAAAGACAACACGAAGTGTCACGATTGACCAGGGTCTCGGCTTACCCCGACACTTGCGGAACCACCGAAGGGCTAACAGTAAATCTGCCGTCACAAATAAACCTGGGAAAATTGTGGAGAAGGCCCAAAAATAGGTAATGCCCCTCATCCAGTAACTTTTTGGCAGTCCGACATACTGCCATCCCTGCATGTGAAAATTATAAAACTCGAAGATAAGCCAAGAAATCACGGAGATCGGCAAAAGATGCCAGAACTTCCAGATGTGGGTCATTAACCAAGATTGGCCTTTTATCCGAAAGGTAACAGCGTCGGTCAGAAGTATATACCCCGTCCAGGAAACTGGCGTCATGTTGGCCGCCACCACACGGTTTCCCATGAACAAAAAAGTCTCGGAAAAAATCAAAAGGAAGAGACCGATCCATCCGTAGGGTTTCAAAGCATTTTTTCAAGGGTAATAGATTGCAAATCAGAAAGCTTGGAGCTACAAGGAGTCAAACTATAGCCCTTAACATGGGCCTTATTGCAAAGAAATTTCTGTGATACATCGAACAACATCTTCTAGGGCCTCTCCTATCTTCCCAGCATCCTTACCACCCGCCTGGGCCAAGTCGGGACGACCTCCGCCTTTGCCACCGACAATCTTTGCGGCCTCCTTCAAGATTTCTCCCGCGTGAAACTGATTTGTCAGATCCTTGGTTACCCCTATCACCAAAGCCACCTTCCCTCCAGCGTCAGTTGCCAGAACAACAACACCCGACTTGATCTTCCCTTTAACCGCGTCCACCAGTTCCCGAAGGGCCTTGGGATCCGACCCTTTAACCTGCTCAGCTATCACCTGCGTGCCAGCGACATCCCGCGCCCTGCTGATCAGATCCTCACTTTGGTCGCTTGCCATTCGATTTTTGAACACCTGGAGACCCTTCTCTACCTGCTTTTGTTCCTCCAGAAGTTTCTCCATTCTTTCCAGCACCTTAAGCGGTGATGTTTTTAGCAACTCGCTAACACGCAGTAGCTCGATTTCCCCTTTTCGCACGTAATCGAGAGCTTCAGCTCCCGTAACAGCTTCTATCCGTCGGACACCAGATGAAACGCTACCCTCGTGAACAATTTTGAACAATCCGATATCGCCAGAAGCTAAAGTGTGTGTACCTCCACAAAGTTCCTTACTAATTGAATCGACGGACACCATGCGGACGATATCACCATACTTTTCTCCAAACAGCGCCATAGCTCCTTGTGCAAGAGCCTCGTCAATGGGGATTTCCTCCCAACGGACAGCTGCGTTGGAACGAATATGATTGTTAATAGTCTCTTCGATGCGGGTCCGCTCTCTGGAGTTTAAAGCTGAGAAGTGTGTGTAATCAAAACGGAGACGATCCTGTGCAACTAGGGAGCCCGCCTGCTTCACATGATCTCCGAGTATCTCCTGAAGAGCGGACTGGAGCAGATGAGTCGCAGTGTGATTGAGCTGCGTGGATTTTCTCTTTGCTTCTTCGACAATGGCCTCTACTTCACCACCAACAACAAGTGTTCCACGTTGCACGAGACCAAGATGTATATGGTAGCCAAGTACAGGGGCTCGGCAGTCTTCCACCTCAAAACGCAATTCCTCACTTTCGAAAACTCCCTGGTCCCCTACCTGCCCGCCCGACTCAGCATAAAAGGGTGTGCGATCCAAAAGCACTTCTGCTCGCTCTCCCTCCAGTACCTCATCGGTTCGAACTCCATCTTTCAAAATAGCAAGGATTCTCGCTCTAGTTTTTAGCTGCTCATAGCCAACAAATTCGGAAACAGGGAAATCTTTGGCTAAAGCCCGATGTACTGGCTGCGCTACTGTTTCCGCAAAACCTTTCCAGGAGGCTCGAGCACGAGCACGCTGGCCTTCCATAGCAATGTCGAAGGCAGACCGATCGATCGAAAGCTCCTCTTCTTGGGCAGCATCCGCAACCAGATCTACTGGAAACCCATGCGTGTCATAGAGTTGAAATACAGCCCGACCATCTACCAAACCATCATTATCCTTAGCTGTAGCTATCAAGTCGGCTAGGATTGGGAGACCTTGAGCTAGGGTATGGGCAAAACGTTCCTCCTCTGCCTGGGTCACACGGGAAATGTAGCTAAGATTGTCCATGAGTTCTGGATAGGGAGTTTTCATTATGTTGGCCACTGTGCTAATTGCCCTATACAAAAAGGGTTCTTCGATACCCAACATCCGCCCATGCCTCGCAGCGCGACGAAGAATCCGGCGAAGAACATAGCCCCTTCCCTCATTGGAAGGCATAACCCCATCCCCGATCAAAAAACAAATGGCGCGGGCGTGATCGGCAATAACTCGAAAGCTCATGTTTGTTCGGGAGTAAAAATCCCCATCAAGGTCGTAACTGGTTTCGGTCCAATCTTCTGTCGCGCGAATAATGGGAAACAAAAGGTCTGTGTGAAAGTTACTTGTAACACCTTGAACAAAGGAAGCTAGGCGCTCTAAACCCATGCCGGTATCTATACTGGGTTTGGGCAACGGAGAACGCTCACCAGTGGCAGATTGTTCAAACTGCATGAAGACGTGATTCCAAATTTCAAGGAAACCGTCGCCATCGAGCTCCTCCTCGGAAGGCGGAGAATTCGGATCCTCTCTAGGATAAAGTTGCAGAATCATCTCGGAGCAGGGACCACATGGCCCAGTTTCACCCATAGACCAAAAATTGTCTTTTTCTCCAAGCCTTAGGATGCGCGACTCCGGAACACCAATCGCCTCGTTCCAGATACGGTAGGCTTCTTCATCTTCATGGTAGACGGACACCCAAATAAATTCACTCGGCAAACTCATCTCATCTACGAGAAATTCCCATCCGAAGTGAATTGCTTCGTCTTTGAAATAATCGCCGATAGAAAAATTCCCTAGCATCTCGAAGAAGGTGTGATGGCGAGCCGTATAGCCAACCTGTTCGAGATCGTTGTGTTTCCCGCTTACCCGCATACACTTTTGCGACGAGACAGCCCGAGAATAGTCCCGTCTGTCCACTCCGGTAAAAACGTTCTTGAACTGCACCATGCCAGCGTTGGTAAACATTAACGAAGGATCTCCGGCGGGCACAAGAGAATCGCTTTTCACCCTCTGGTGGCGATTGCGTTCGAAATAATTAAGGAACTTCTCGCGAATCTCGTCACCTGTCATTTTCATAAATCCATCCAGAAAACTGAAATATTCGGAAACCCTAATCCCTTACGACCCTCGTCTCCACCAAGATAGGTCACACCGGTTCATCAGACAAGGACCTACCGAGCGCTAAGACTGAAAAATTATATCTAACTATTTCAATTTGTCCGTACTCAAGCATCTTATTGTATGTTCTCGAATCGGGTAAATTTCCAAGCTGGAAAGCTATTGGGTTTAATTTACTCTGACTTTCTAAGGACATAAGAGCTACTTCGCCTACTTCGAAGTCAGGAATAGACCTTTCCCACCATTCAACACAATTTTAAACCCTATATATGACAACCGTTGGGTGCTTCCTATTTTCTTTGTCCTTAAATCCAACTACAATTACTTATTGGATTAGATTCGACAATAAACCAAAGGCCGGGCCACTTTACAACACCCCCAATTCAGTCGTAGAGGGTGAGCAAAACGCCCGTTAACCTCGCATTAACAAACCCTACGAGGAGACAACTATGACTATTGACCCAAAAAACAGAAGCCGCGGCATTACCGACGGTTGGGATCATGCCCCTGCGCGCGCAATGCTCAGAGCGTGCGGATTTGACGACGAGGCACTCAAGAAACCACTCATCGGGATCGCAAACACTTGGACTGAAATAACGCCTTGCAACTACCACCTGAGGGAACTGGCCGAAAAAGTAAAAGAAGGCGTCCGAGAAGCAGGGGGGACCCCTATGGAGTATAACTCGGTCGTCGTTTCTGATGGCATTACCATGGGAACTGAGGGGATGAAAGCATCTCTTGTCAGCCGTGAGGTCATCGCCGACTCCATCGAGCTTGTCACAAGGGGCCATTTGTTCGACGGGGTAATCGCTCTTTCAGGTTGCGACAAAACAATACCGGGCACTGTTATGGCTTTGGCCCGATTGAATATTCCTTCTTTAATGCTTTACGGCGGATCTATTGATCCTGGTCGATTCCAAGACCACGATGTCACTATCCAAGACGTCTTCGAGGGTGTTGGTGCGCACGCAGCTGGTACGATGACCGACGCGGAACTCCACGATCTGGAATGCAGCGCATGTCCCGGTCCCGGGGCCTGTGGGGGGCAATTTACAGCCAACACTATGTCAACAGCGATGGAATGTATGGGCATCTCAATTATGGGTAGCTCCTGCGTTCCTGCCACGAATCCGAAAAAAGACGAGGTTTGCCGGCAAGTTGGACGCCAAATAATGTACCTTTTAAAAAACGACCTTCGTCCCAGCCAGATCATCACCCGAGAAGCTTTGGAAAATGCTATCACCTCGATTGCAACCACTGGTGGTTCAACAAACGGAGTACTCCACCTTCTCGCGATTGCTAAAGAAATGGGGGTTACTCTGGCCATTGAAGATTTTGACACAATTAGCCAAAAAACCCCTTTGCTAGCTAACCTAAAACCATGGGGAAAGTATGTTGCCACGGATATGTTCGCTGCAGGTGGAACTGCACTGATAGCTAAAAGACTACTGGATGCAGGGGTTCTAAATGAACATGAGATGACCGTTAGCGGACGAACCATCGGAGAGGAAGCTAAAGCCGCTGAGGAAGCGCCAAACCAGGATGTGGTTGCCCCTTTAGGAAAACCTCTTGCATCAAACGGAGGGCTTGTC
The DNA here is from genome assembly GCA_964437725.1 of uncultured bacterium. GTDB lineage: Bacteria > UBA8248 > UBA8248 > JACPRG01 > CAYTIB01. Next base: position 65,813 of record CAYTIB010000026.1, read on the forward strand.
GTCTTAAAAGGAAATCTAGCCCCTGAAGGCTGTATCATGAAAATTGCAGGGAAAAAAACACTGACACACAAAGGGCCTGCGCGCGTTTTTGATCGAGAGGAAGATGCCTTCGCCGCAGTAACAAATCAGAAGATTCAGCCCGGGGACGTCGTGGTAATCCGGTACGAAGGTCCCAAGGGAGGTCCAGGAATGCGTGAGATGCTCGCCGTCACCGCTGCTTTAATCGGAGAAGGCCTGGGTGAGTCTGTCGCACTCCTAACGGATGGTCGTTTTTCAGGAGCAACACATGGATTAATGGCGGGTCACGTCGCTCCCGAGGCTGCCCATGGTGGTCCTATTGCAGCAATTCAGAACGGCGATATGATCCAATTCGATGTCCCCAATCGTAGTCTCTCGATAGAACTCACCGAAAGTGAGATTAACTCACGCCTGAAATCATGGGCTCCGCCCAAGCCCAGTTATACAAGCGGGGTTATGGCGAAGTATGCCAAACTTGTCTCCTCGGCTTCAGAAGGAGCCGTCACAGCTTAAGGGTGAGACTTTCCAGAGGATAAATTCAGACGGGGAGTTAACAGGAAATGCGAAAAAGGAAATCCATTCTCAAACTTATGGGGATAATTGCAACCTGCCTGATTATGTTAAACGGGTTAACTTCTACATCTAGTGCAACTGATCACAAAATAATCATCGCCAATTTCACCTTTTCTCCGGCAGTTTTAAATATTAAGGTCGGAGATTCAGTAATTTTTGTCAATGAGGACAACGTACCCCACACTGCAACGCACATTACAATGCAGAAGGAAATGAGAGCATTCGACACAAAATCTCTCGACCAACTTCAGAAGGGGAAGATCACGCTCAACAATACAGGAAACTATACCTATAATTGCTCCATCCATCCTACAATGGAGGGGAAGATTGTAGTTAGAAAATAGAAAAGGAAATTGGCCAAAACAGTCTAACCACCGCTCAAAAAAACATAAAAGATGGGGGATACCCGTTAACGAGCATCCCCCTATCTTCATCTATGACCCCACAACCTCCGGCACCGAAATGTTCTTATTAGCCAGGAGTCGTCTTAGAGTCCTCAACTGGGATTTCTTCTCCATTCAAAAATCGAATCCCCACCTCCCTCATCCAGGCCTCGCTGTCGAACTGATCCTGAAGAAAATTTTCGAAAGCAATTTCGTTTGGTGAGCGGGATGGCGGAGAGCCTCCAATCTTACGGCTGAGTTCAGTGCCCTGTTGGGAGAACTCTTCTTCCTGATCTACCGAGCCTGGCTCCTCATCCACGGAACCCTCTGATTCTTCGCTTTCCCCCCGCCGCATGAGTTCGACCTTGGCTTCCAGGCCTCCTTCAGGTGGAAAGCGTAATGCCAAGGCAACAATATCCTCTGCTTCAAGACCACCCTGCTCATGAAGCTCCTCAATAAAAGACTGCACTTCCGACGAGGAGAGAATTGCCCGAATAATGGCCTGACTCAGTTGTTCATACGGAGGTCCAGGTTTCTGCCAATCCCACATGGTTTCCCTTCCTTTTTGTTTCATTCACTAAGGTTGGCTAACCAGCATCATCGGAGAAACTAGACACCTTCTCCGAAGTGCCTCCCCCAAACTCTATGAAAGGAAATATATATCTTCCCGCCGAAAAGCTCAAGCACTCCCCCAGTAATATTTTTCGGGAGTTAGCACATCAAGGCGTCACTCTTTTTCGAGAAACCCCTTGTGGCTCTTGGGAACATTGTCGAGAAACCGGTCCTCGATCTCGTACACTCTTGACTCTTTCCCACGGCGAACGTAGGCAATCTTCCTTTTCTTGTCTCGAATCAATTGGAGGAGTGGGAGTTTCTTCCCGTCTTTCAAAGTGACACGTAGCCCTAGATCCGCACCCGCAAAACTGGGTTTTTTGTGCTTAGCAACGTTCTCGAACTCCAAGGAGTAAATCTCATTAACGATGAAATCCACTTTATTGCCCACAGCGATTTCGTCGAGAGGCTTCATCATCCTCCACCGTCTACCTTCTCTAACAATTTCGACTTCCTCCCCCTCATATATAAATTCGAGCTTATCAACGTCGTGGTAACCAAACTCCAGGGCTTTACGTTCCTGAAAATCCCAAACACCTTTACTAATTCGATCGACCGTATCCCTGGTAAGCAGAAATATTTTTCCATCTGAGTCCCTACGAGCATACCAACGCTCCCGATCCTCCTCATCCTTCTGTGTTGGATCGGAGGGGCCCTTTTGCCCCACCGTGAAGCGAATTGGTTCGTTTTCTCGGCCTTCTATATAAAGGGTGACCGTCCTCGTAGTCGTATCGACCACCGACAAATTTGGAAGATCAGACGAGTCGTCATAAAAGTGCGCAATTTTAGCGTACTTTATGTCCCACAGCATATCGCTAACACGATGATCATTCCCCGCTAGTTTTCCATCATCGTCCTCGACCTCCCACAGATCCCTCTTTTTCAATTTCCGGATGGTTACTTTCCCGGCATGGCTTTCGAGTTCCACCTTAACAACCGCCTCTTTCTCGAAATCATGGATCCAACGATTGCGGGCCTCCAAAGGGTTCTTGGGCAAATCTTCAACACTGAACCGCTCGAGAGTGAACAAGGGACCGCTTCCTTCCTTGCGGGCAAAATAGTTCTCTGTGCCTTCCTCCTGATTGCCAATAATGAAAACATCTGGATTCTGCCCGTCTCTTTTTGCAAGGGTCATCCGAATTTTCGGAGGGCTCAAACCGTACTTCTTCAGATCCTCAGCAGTCGGATTTTCCTTGATGAATTTCTGAACCTTTCCACCAATGGTCAGGCTTAAGGCATGGTTGGCCATCTCGTGATTACCCTCTGCTGCAAGGGGTTCAGACATATCCCACTTATCTTTTCCGGATTTCACGAGGGAGTATCGCCGTCCGTCTCGTTCAAAGGTGATTTTCCCTATTTCTTTTCGTGGGCGGCGGAGAACATTTTTGTCGCGAAGCTGATAAAGGGATTTTTGGAACGGACTGCGGGCACGTTTGGAAAGAAGATACACTGTGTCTTTCCCATCAACTGCAGCGTACACTCCCTCTCCCGATGGGCTCTCTTCTCCAAACAGCAGCTTCCCTTGCCCCCCTTCCATCAACGCATAATGTACTATTAGTCTCGCCGGTTTCAAACCAAAAGCGGACAAATCCTCGGCTGAGTTTTGGATAACCCGACTTTTGCGTATTCCTTCGAATGAACTGAGAATGTCATCCACGGACTTTTGGTCCGCGATCGTTATCAAAGGTGCCGTAAGAAACCAGACGCCATTTTCCTTAACTAGCGAGAATTTCGTTTCAGATCTCCCCTTCCCCTTCAAAGCTCGCAGGTTGACGGCAATGACCTTGTTGGAATCGATCCGAACGATCTTGGATTCCAGCTCATCGGCCTCCTTCCGCTCCTCACCAACGCGGAGAGACCAGACATAGGCTGTAATTAGGACGGCAAGAATAATGGCTAAAGTTGCAGTAACCCGAACATTCAATGCTTCTTTCTCCTGCGGAAATAGACGCCCAACCCAGACAAAACAACCAGACCAGGGAGAACAACCACAGACATATAGAACATACCGCGTGATAGGGCCGCTGACAGGAAGATGGGTCCACTTCCCTGCTGCTCGCGGGGACGAATAGAAATAAGATCTTCCTGCTGGGTGAGCCAGCTAAGGCTGTTCATAAAAAGATCACGATTGCCAGCAGCTCCCAGAACCTCATTGCTAGCAAATCGAGAGTTTCCAAAAACTACCACCCGGGCTCGCTGGCCAAGATCTCCCTCTGAAGGGTTTGCCGCTTTGCTCTCATATTCCACAATGGCACCAACCGGCACCGGCCCCTTCAAATCCTTCTCCTCGTCTAGTTCGGCATTTCCTCGCCCGAGTTCCTCAAGATTGGTCTCCGCCCAGCTTCCGGGACCCGTCAGGGCCAAAACTTCCACCTTTGCCTTCTTTGAAAGTTTTCCTTTTTCGACAATCCGAACAGACCGTGCTATTGGAAAGAAGGAGGCAGAATTGAATTTCTCCGTAATTTTATGTTTTGCGTATTGGGTCACAACAGGTGTCAACTCGTTGGCACCAAACAAGCGGCTCAGCCGGTCAATGATTATGTCCTCAGAAAGCACAATCCCATAGGACTTCAAGAATGATTCCATCCTGGAATCTGTCTGCGGGTCAATCAGCATGAAAAGGCTTCCCGATCGTTCTCGAACATAATCGTCCAGCATTTTTTGTTCAGTGCCTGTGATAGCCTTTTGGGGTCCGGCAATAACAACAACGGAGGCGTCTTGCGGAACTTTATTGGCACGGAGAAGTACTAAATCCTTTACCACCATGTTCTCAAGCTCAATTGCTCGCTTTGCCTGGGAAAACCCCTCTTTCTCAGATTTACTGATATCTCCCTCTCCGTGGCCTTTCAGAAAATAGACAGTTTTTTTGGATGTCCGTGTTACCTTAAGGATCGCGTTTGCCATATTTTGCTCGGTAGCAAGTTCCACTTTCTGTCGGTTCTCACCCGATTCAAAAACTAGGGTGCCATAACTTCTAACTTCAAACTTCTTGGCTAGCAGAGGACTCTTATCGAGATCCACCATGTTGTATTGAAAGCGATCCGTTTCATAGGTGTAAAGATCTAGTAAGTCTTTATATCCCTTCCTTTCACTGTCACGAACAAAGGCCACAACCTGAACTTTTTCGCCGTCCTTCTCTAGTCTCTTTAGAATCTGGCGAGTTTGTGCAGAAAGAGAATTCAGCCTGTCTCCAGTCACGTCGAACTGCTTGTAGTGGTTATAGGAAAGCGTCTCAATAAAAACAACAACGGCAAACGCCACCAAAATCATAATAGTTAGATTTGTACCATAGCGCGTGGAACGGCGGTTTATCCAAACACGCAACATGGTTACAGCCATATAAAGGGAAACCAGAATCAGGGCCAGGCCGACTAAAACAAGAGTCAGAAAAAGTGGGCCAAACTGTCCCTTAATGACACCCCCAAAAATCCCAATCAGTAAGGCCAGAGCTCCTAAGGATCCGGCAGCCAGTGAAAATCGCTCCTTATTCATGACGGATCACCCCTTCCACCGATGGGAGGCCAACGCTTGGATGGTCAGAAACAGACAGAAAACACTGAAGTTCACGTAGTAAATTAAGTCACGGGTGCTAATTACTCCTCGGGAAAAATTATTCACGTGCTGGGCCAACGAAGCATGATTAAGAGCTGCGCCCATTTTCGGATCCAGGAAAGCCGAAGAAAAACCGAGAACCCAGAAAAATAGAAGTGTCCCGAAACCGAGGATAAATGCCACCAACTGATTAGAAGTCAGCGACGACATTAAAACCCCAACGGAGATGAACGTCGTCCCAAGTAAGAGAATGCCCAGATAGCCGGCAAGAACAAGCCGAATTTCCAAGGATCCAACCACAGAAATCAAGATTGGATACAAACCCGTGAGGGCTAACATAACTAAAAACACCGTAAAACACGCAAAAAACTTGCCGAATAGTACCTCACCGTCACGCACTGGATAAGAATAAAGCAACTCCAGTGTTCCTTGTTTTTTCTCCTCAGCAAAAAGCCTCATAGTCAATCCAGGGATGATGAACATCAGGATGATTGTCATGTTCCCAATAAGAGGCGAAAAAATATAGTTGGTAGCGTCTAGCTGCGCAGACAAACGGGGATTTTGAACTGCCTGAGCGCTGATCCGCCCGAATAAAGCCATGTTGCTGTAGAACAGCCAGCCCATTAAGATCAAAAATATGCCTAAAACTACATACGCGATAGGCGAATGGAAATATAGTCGCAATTCTTTTTTGTAAATGGCCCAAATGTTTCTCATACTAGAAATGTCCTCCATCAATCTATCCAGCAAGCAACAAAGGATTGAAATCCTCAGAACAACCCTAATTTTCTTCTTCTGTCACCAACTGAACGAAAATATCTTCGAGGGTCATTGAAACGGGCTTAAGGGCTATCAATCCCCAACCATTCCCACACACTGCAGCAGCCATTTCCCGTCTCATATCGCTATCAGGTTGTGTTTCTACGTGGAAAACCGTAGAGCCAGAACTGCCCGAAGATTTCCGCTGTAACGAAACCGCAACAACCGACGGGACTGATAGGATTTTTTCTTGGACCTGATCAGTCGGTCCCTCCACTTCAATTTCTACCAGGGATTTCTGTTGTAATTGCCGAGTAAGATTTTCCGGCGTGTCCTGGCTGATGACTTGACCTTTATTGATGATGATGACCCGTGAGCACGTCATACTGACTTCAGGCAGGATGTGCGTGCAAAGGATTATAGTCCGGCTTCCCGCTAGTTCTCGGATGAGATCCCTAATTTCAATGATCTGCTTGGGATCTAAGCCCGTTGTTGGCTCATCAAGAATCAAGATCTCCGGGTCGTTCAAAAGGGCCTGGGTGAGGCCAACTCGTTGGCGGTACCCCTTAGACAGATTTCCAATAATCCGATCTGCAACCTCCTTGATTCCTGTAAGAGGCATCAACTTATCGATCTGATGTCTTTTTTTCTTGCGATCCATACCCTTCAGATCGCCAACAAAGTTGAGGTAATCCCGCACAGTTAAATCTAGGTAGATAGGAACATTTTCAGGCAAGTAGCCCAATCGACGACGAACTTCCAAGGGAGATTTGAAAACATCAAACCCGCCAACAGTTGCAGTTCCCGAGGTAGCGGGCATATAACAGGTGAGAATACGCATAGTCGTACTCTTCCCTGCTCCGTTGGGGCCGAGGAAACCCACGATCTGTCCTGGCTCAATGTCGAAGGTCACATTTTGGATCCCCGGCACGGGCCCATAAAACTTACTCAGATTCTTAACCTGAATCATGCAACCTATTCCTTCCCACTCACCACCCGGTTTTCGAGTGCGAGCTTATCCAAAGAATTAATGGGTGTGGCTATGACCATGACCAGCATGAGGGGAGCCACCGCTTTCTTCATCCTCATCCTCTTCAGGTTTATCGGTCACTAATAGCTCTGTCGTCAATAGAAGACCGGCAAGGCTAGCAGCGTTCTGAAGCGCGGAACGAGTTACTTTCACAGGGTCAATAATCCCGGATTTTTCAAGATTCTCCATTTCTCCGGTAGCCGCATTAAACCCTACCGAACCTTTTGCCTTTTCGACATCATGCAAAACCACAGCTCCTTCGTAACCTCCATTCTGAGCAAGGACACGAATAGGATCACCCAATGCTCCCCGGACAACCTTCACACCGAAATTTTGGTCACCCGAGAGTTCCAGCCCATCCAATGATTTGATTGCCCGCACCAGAGCCACTCCACCACCAACCACAATACCCTCTTCCAGTGCCGCCCGCGTTGCGTTAAGCGAGTCTTCCACCCGTGCCTTTTTCTCTTTCATTTCCGTTTCTGTGACCGCACCAACCTGAATTTTTGCGACTCCCCCGGATAGCTTAGCGAGACGCTCCTGGAGTTTTTCACGGTCATAATCAGATGTTGTATCCTCAATCTGGGCGCGAATTTGCTCACACCGTCCTTTCAAGGCTTTGGCAGTTCCAGCACCCTCAACTATAACCGTGTCCTCTTTGTCTATAATGATCCGCTTTGCTCGACCAAGATCTTCTAAAGGAACAGAGTCCAACTTCATACCAAGATCTTCGGAGACCATCCGTCCGCCCGTCAGAAGCGCGATATCCTCTAGCATTTCCTTGCGGCGATCTCCATAACCTGGTGCCTTGACCGCAGCAACCTTAAGTGTCCCACGCAGCTTATTTACCACAAGGGTGGCTAGCGCCTCTCCCTCCACATCCTCTGCGATGATTAGAAAGGAACGCCCAGTTCCGGAGACCTTTTCCAAAATGGGAAGGAGGTCATTCACATTGGAAATTTTTTTCTCATGTATCAACAGGGATACGTCTTCGAGTTCGCACTCCAATCGGTCCGGATTCGTCACAAAATGAGGTGAAAGATAACCCCTATCAAATTGCATCCCCTCGACTACCTCGAGGGACATCTCGAGACCTTTACCCTCCTCCGTGGTAATCACACCATCTCGTCCAACTTTGTCGAACGCGGTTGCGAGAATTTCCCCAATCGCCTCTTCGCCATTAGCCGAAACGGTACCTACTTCAGCAATCTGTTCCGTCCCCTTCACTTGGCGGCTTTGCTTCTTCAGGTTTGACACCACTGCCTCCACAGCAACATCAATGCCACGCTTGACATCCACAGGATTGGCTTGGGCCGAAATAAACTTTAGGCCCATCCGGTAGATGGATTCGGCCAAAATTGTGGCCGTTGTTGTTCCGTCTCCCGCATCATCGTTGGTTTTCGCAGCCACCTCTTTCACCATCTGCGCGCCCATGTTCTCAAAGGGCTCTGGCAGATCAATTTCCCTGGCGACCGTTGCACCATCTTTAGTCACCGTCGGCGAACCCCATTTAGTTCCCAATACAACCGTGCGACCAGCTGGGCCCAGAGTCGTCTCCACGGCTCGGGTTAACTGATCAATACCCGACAAAATTTCAGACCGGGCTTTATCTTCATAAGCTAATTCTTTGACCGCCATAATTTATATCTCCCCCTTAAACTAAGACTCAAAAACTATGAACATGTGAACCCGAAGGTCAGATTTGATTACTTAAGAACTCGCGCCTTAATAATTACGGCTCCAAGTTGTTCTCCCCCTCCGTAAGGCTAGGCGCCTGGCGAAACCTTTCCAATGTCATCATAACCTTGCCACCGCGAAAAACCGTCACGGTTCCCGTAGATTCTGAAATAGTGAGTGCCAACGCTTTGGTAACCGAGGTAATGGCGGCAGCGGCAGCGTGCCTAGACCCCAAACCAGGTGGCAACCCATCGCCGTTATAGGCAGCGTTCAGGTGTCGGCCCGCTGCGAGTAAAACACCATCTTTCCTAATCAGAAATGCGCCATCGAGCGAGGAAAATTCTTTGACCGTTTCCCGTAAGTGGGGATCCAGAATGTTCCGACGGGTTACCGGGTGACCCTCAAATGGGTTAATGATGATTTGCCGGGAGTAACGTAAGACTTCCTCAGTATCCCCAACCACAAAAATGGACCCTATTGGTCGTCCCTCCCGCCCCTCGTTCGCCAACTCTAGCGCCATGGTCAACGTAGCCTCAAAAACCTTGGAGTCAATCTTCTTTGATCGGGACAACTGCTCCGGAAGATGCATCGTCTCGAATTCATCGCCAACATCCAGAACAACGAGCGTGTCGGTGGTATGACGGTTCACACGTCCCACGAGACACAGAATACGATCTCCCACACCCAACATGCGTTCGGTTAGAGCCATGACCACAGCGAGCTTGACCTGATCCATTCGACTAAGATCGATATCCGGCACACGAATGATATTCTTGGAGTGATTCTTACAAACATCTTCCTCGTCGTCATTCTTTGCGACCAAGATCAAGCTAGGCCCGCCCTGAAGCGACTGCAGGAGAGTGGGCGCTGTGGATACGGATTGAGCGTAGATAAATACAGCATCGATTTCGAGCTGTTTGGCCATCCGCAAGGCAGCAGCTACCAGGGATCGAGTTGGATCTTCTCGTACTGGCAGCTTTTCGGATTTTATTGGCCGCCGAACCTTCGTCGCCGTTCCTGTCGCGGCACCCTTACGAACTCGCTCTTTACTATCACCCTTCTTCCTCCCATTTGTCTTAACTGCCTCATATTCAACCAAGGCGGGGGAAGACTTTTTAGTTGTTCGTGCCATACTCAATCCTCAGACTGCAATACCGGACAACGCGTTAGAACCTGAAGCAGGTCTCTACGCCCACGTGCCTCTTCACTTGCGATGTTTTCCAAACGGTGAGCCAAGCTTTCTCGCCCCTCCAAAGCTGCAAGAGAAGCCGCACGAATATATCCGATCTCTAAATCCTTCTTAACTTCCATAGAAAGCAAAAGAGCCGTGTGAATGCTAGTTCCCTTCTGTAACAACGAATGCGATGTCTCAGGACGTTCCGGTGTAAACGTATCCATATCAGTTAATACTTCTGACAGTATCCGAGCGTGAGACTCATCTTCGGTTCCCAAATTTGAGACCTGTTCCATATGAGGATGCTCCCAACCCGCTCCCGTAGCACTGGAAAGAGCCTTCAACTGTTGAGACAAAGCTTTCTCCCTTAGATATGCCTTCTTAAGGTCTACGTAAAGCTCCGGCTCCTCTCCAGGTTCCGGTGCGAGACGTGCTACCGTGTTGTCTTGTTGCTCCCGAAAGGGAATAGTCATGAAGAAAAAGACCTCACTTATTAGGAACAATTATGTATCGCTTGCTCTCGCCCCGCTGAATGAAAAATAATGGATCATCACTACCCTTAGTCACACTTCCCTTGGACACAACCTCATTAAGATCATCGACAGACCGTATTGCTTTTTTGTTAACTTCCAAAATAATATCCCCTGCTCGGATTCCGCCTCGGGCTGCAGGACTGCCTTGAACCACATCGATTACCAAGACTCCCTGACCGCCTTTGATCCCTAGCTGCTTTGCCTGCTCATCAGGGACTGGACGAAGCCTCAGGCCCAAGGTCACCGCGGTGTCACCCGATGCCTTCGAGGATCGGGGCTTCTCAGATTGTTTTCCAACCTTTACTTTCAAAACAACCTCTTTTCCCCTACGAAGAACTTTCATACGAACCATTTTACCAACCGCGGTTTTTCCAACCCTTCGTACCAACTCTGCTACGTCTTGAATCTTCGCGTCGTCGAATGTGACGATCACGTCTCCCTTCTGCACGCCAGCTCGGTTGGCAGGAGAGTCTTTCGTAACATCCGAAACCAACGCACCCACAGCCTTCTTCATACCAAATCTTTTGGCCAATTCCGGAGTCAGGTTTTGAATATGGACTCCCAGAAAACCCCGCACCACAGTGCCAGTTTCCCGAAGTTGGCCAATAAGCTTTTTGGCCATATTGGCAGGAATCGCAAATCCAATGCCGGTCCCCCCTGCAATGATGGCTGTGTTAATTCCTACAACCTTCCCATCCGTGTTAAAAAGTGGCCCCCCGGAGTTTCCTTGATTGATTGAAGCATCGGTTTGAATAAAATCGTCATACGGCCCTGCACCGATAACACGACCTTTCGCACTTACAATACCTGCGGTAACAGTATGGGAAAGCCCAAATGGATTTCCGATTGCCATCACCCAATCGCCGACTCGCAGTGCACTCGAATCACCAAACTCAGTGAAAGGCAAAACTTCCTTCGACTCGATCTTTATGAGGGCCAGATCAGTCTTGGGGTCCCTACCAATTAACTTCGCCTCATATTCTTTCCCGCTTTCCAACTTCACTTTGATTTCACTAGCCTTTTCGACGACGTGATTATTAGAAACAATATAACCATCCGGACTGATAATAAATCCAGATCCAATAGCTCTATTTCGAAACTCGCGCGGTGTGCGATCACCGAAAAAACGTTTAAAAAAATCTTCGAATTGATCATTGGGTCGTCTACCAAATGGGCTTCCCCGGTTGGGTGAGCCCGTTCGCTGTTCGACAATTGTCACTTGGATGTTAACGACCGTGGGCTTCAAACGTTCGACTAGCTCTGCGAAGCTATCGGGTCGTCTCTCTGCCAAACCAAGACCGGAGGTCAAAAATATGGCGACAGTAACAACACAAGAAGGGATAAACCCCCTTAAAGCACGAATCATACCTAGTAACTCTCCCAAACCTCATCACAATATCGAACTAACGAAGAGCACCAACTCAAAGTCCTTTTAGGTTCCCAACACTATTTAGGCCTATTAGAGGAAACCTTCAATAATGATTAATAGATTTAACTCTTCGGCCCCTCTAATAAAGACCAGATCGGTACATTTTCAATGTCCTGGCCCGCACGCACCCCCTGGTCCAACGATTCCTCCTCAAATACCCAAGGATTTTCAGCAGAAATATAGTCATTCCGCAATTATGAATCAAGAGATTTTTAGCACTCCTAAAGGCAGAGTGCTAAATGCTCTGACAATTCATTGCATATTTTAAGTCGCAACCGTTACGGTCTGGCCGGACAGCCATTTGGGATATTAGTTTGACTCACCCGTGGAATCCCATCCTTAGTTTATGCAGATACGATGGAGGTTTCCTATAGCTAATCAAATTTCAAACGTACCTCCAACGACAGACTCGCTTTTCGGCCTGCTCTAAAATTTCATAGAGGAGAACACCGAGCAAGCTCATGGCGAGGATACCAGCATACATCTCCAGGTAATTGATCCTGGCCCAGGCATCCTGGATGAAATAGCCCAAACCTCGGCGAGCCCCAATGGTTTCAACGAAAAACAGGACTGCCACCGATGTCCCCACACTGATACGTAAAGAGGTCATGAGCTCCGCCACACTCGCGGGCAAAACAACGTGCCGCAAGACATCCCAGTTCTGAGCATTTAACGAACGAACCGACAGAAAATATTCTTCGTTAATCCCGCGGACGGCATCCCGAACGGTAACCAAAATCTGAAATACCAAAATAAGAGCAACCACGGCGATCTTCGATGCGTTCCCCAACCCTAAGAACAAGAGAATAATTGGCAAAAGAACAATCTTCGGAATGGGATAGGTCAGATAAACAGCAGGGGCCATGTAGGCGTCTACCTTCGGGAGAAGACCCATCAATAAACCCAGTGGGAGACCTGCTGCGACAGCTAGAATGATAGCCGCTGTGACGCGATAAACGCTTACTCCAAAATGCAAGGGGAGATCCTCTCCGATTAGAACAAAAAACTGAATCATGACCCGCCATGGTTCTGGAAGTGCCTCGTTTTGCAAAACTAGAGCTAGTAGCTCCCACACTAGAATCAGTACAGCCGCAGTAAAGAGATACCTAACCCAACGTTTCATCACCCTTTTCCCATAAGCAGATCACGGAGCCGGTTGCAGGTGGTTTGATAATCTGGTTGGCTTCTATAGTCCTCTTCCCCAACACGTGAGTTGTCGAGGATTTCCTGAACCTGGGCTGGACCACCGGAAAGGATCGCCACTTTTTGGCCCAGGAAAGCCGCCTCGGTTATGCTGTGACTCACGAAAATGAGTGTCATACTCTTTTCCCGCCATAAAGACAGCAAGAGGTTTTGATGCGCCTCTCGGGTCAAAGCATCTAAAGAAGATAGCGGCTCATCCATTATCAGTACATCGGGGTCTAAAGCCAGAGCCCGCGCAATGGCAACACGTTGTCTTTGCCCACCTGAAATTTGGCTGGGGTATCGATCTCGAAGAGCCAAAATTCCTAGCTCGTCGAGAATTTCGCTAACTCGATTAGTGCGTTCCGCAACCGGCATACCCCGAATCCGAAGACCCAGAGCAGCATTTTCGAATACAGTTTTCCAGGGGAAAAGACCATAATGCTGGAGGATAACAGAGGTTTTTTCACGCGGTCCACAAACCTCAACACCACCAATTATAACTCGACCAGCACCAGGGCTCCGCAGACCTGCTAAATTGTAAAGCAGGGTAGTTTTTCCACAACCAGAAGGCCCAATAACCGCCAGGCTGCCTCCGGAGGGTAAAGAAAAGGTTATATCCTCCAAGACGGGATGATCATTGTAAGAAAAAGAAAGATGTTCAACTTGTATCATTGGTAAAATCAGGTCGCCGCCTTTTTTGGGTAACTTAATCTAATAGGACCTTCGTCGTCAGCTTTTCGTACGTCACAGGATCTTTCAGAAGCTTTTTTTCTCCCGCCCATCGAATAACATCTTCCGCCTTTTTGCGTGACGGAAGCTGAAGCTTCGGAAATGGAACCACGGAATAGCTATTTAAAATAAGTTTAGGAAGACGCGCTTTCTTAACGAGAAGACCTTTCCACGAATTAGGGTCTGCATTGATCGCGTCTACCGCTTCATTGTAAGCGCGAGCATAAGCCTTCATCGTAGGCGTTTTTGTCCGAAGAGCTCGCCCAGTAAACAATGTAATGGACTGGGATAGGTTTGTCTCAATATCGTTGGCAATTGGCTTTGCCCCCTTAACGATAGCCAGCGTTGCTAGAGGGTCAGGCAATGTTGCGGCACCAATTTGGCCGGTCATAAGCATCTGAAACCGCAAAGGAATCTTTTTGACCTCGACTGTCTTTATATCACCTGGGCCAAACCCCTTGGACTGCAGCATTCGGTCCGTAACGTACTGGATTATTGTGTTCGAAGATATCCCGATAGGTACACCTTTCAGCGCGTCTAGGGTTCCAGGACCATCCTTTGGAGATCCAAGAATGTAAAATGGGCCTTCCTTACCCACCGAACCCAAAAGGAGTGCTCCAACCGCAACGTCTATATTTCGGGAAACCATAACTGTAGACGTAATCATGTCACTAAGAGCACCATCTGCAGAACCAGAGGTGAGAGCCGCATCCCTTTCCAGTGCACTTTGAAACGAAAATGTGCTAAATCGGAAACCGTGCTTGCGGTCAAGCCCCTTCTCGGAAATGACGATATAAGGAAGTGCATCTACAATTGGCAGAATTCCGAGACGGATCTGCTTCTCCGCACCCCTTGCGGCAACACTCCATAGCGAACAACCAACACCGATAAACAGGGACAAAATTACAAGCTTGAGAGACAGCCCATGGAATTTCAACTTGCGATCCTCCTTCTGCCAATTGAGTTAACTAAATGTACGAACGCCAGAAGACATCCGCAACTGCACCTAATCCAATTGCAACACTAAACCAAGCGTTCAAATTAAAAAACGAAAAGTTTACACGTGACAGATCGTTCGGCCGAACCATAACGTGTTCACAAATCAAAATCCCACTTGAAACCACCCATCCAATCCAATATATCTTCCCAAGGGCACCTTCCCAACCCACTAAAAAAAAAGCGGAAATAGTGACAAAATGCAAAATGGCGGAGAGGCATAAAGCTGACGAAATACCAAACCGTGCAGGGATGGAATGTACCCCTTCAGAAAGGTCGAAATCGTAATCCAAACATGCATAAATAAGATCGAAACCCACTACCCAGGCGGCCGAACCTAGGGCTAGCCATAAAGGAACCACCGTAAGCTCACCGCGAACAGCAATCCAGGCACCGGCCGTCGCACAAGCATAAACCGCCCCTAAAAACCAGTGACAATTCCACGTCCATCTCTTGGCGTAGGAGTATAGAATGATGGCCAAAACAACAACCGGTGAGAGCAATAGGGCAAGCTTATTAAGCATGGAGGCGGACAAAATAAACACGGCGAGTGAGATACTCATAAATATCCAAATTCCACTTCCTTCAAGAATGTGCCTGTAAGCAATCCGGTCTTGTGTCCGAGGGTTTTTCGCATCGAAATCTTTATCGGCCAAGCGGTTAAGCGCAAAAGAAAAGTTACGCGCACCAACCGCAGCAATCGTGGTCCACACAAGCAAACTGATAGCTGGTATTCCACCAGCCGCTAAAAAGGCTCCGGCCATCACAAGGGGTAGTGCAAACACCGAGTGTTCGAATTTCACAAGTCTCAGAATCTGGCCTGTATTCCGAGTAAATCCTGAAGGCTCGGAGCCCTGATTGCTAGGACCTAAATTCGGATCCGATGAAGGAAAATCCCTACCGTTCGGATCCACAACTCTACCTAACTCACTCTGCATCAAAGCCATATTCCTTCCACCGTTGATTTACGAGCGCCTGTATCTCCGGCGACATGCGAGCAATATCGGGCCACTCCCTGTCAAATCCTTCCTCCTTCCACTTCCGTGTAGCGTCAATCCCCATCTTGGATCCGACCGTGAAACGGGGGGAAGCATGGTCCAGTACTTCGGCCGGACCATCTACAAAACAAACGTCTCGGCGGGGATCAATATTACTAGAGACAATCCAAGCAACATGACTCAAATCATGAACATCAACCTCTTCATCCACCACAACAATAATCTTAGCAAACATCATCTGACCCATCCCCCACAACGCGTGCATTACCTTACGGGCATGGAGAGGGTATTGCTTTCGGATCGACACGACAATCAAATTGTGGAACACCCCTTCTGCAGGCATGTTCATGTCAACTACTTCATGGAGTTGAGTTTGGATCAAGGGAAGAAAAATCCGTTCGGTCGCTTTACCCATGTATAGATCTTCCATGGGAGGCGGACCAACAACAGTGGTCGGATAGACAGGGTCACGTTTATGCGTAATACATTGGACATGAAAGACCGGATAATCGTCTGCCAGGGAATAAAATCCGGTGTGATCACCAAAAGGCCCTTCTCGCCTTAATTCCCCGGGATCCAAATAGCCTTCCAAAACAATGTCGGCATCAGCCGGAACTTCGAGATCCACCGTCTTACAAGTAACAAGACGCACCTTCTTCTGCCGCAGGAACCCAGCGAACATAAGTTCGTCCAGACCCGGTGGGAGAGGAGATGTGGCTGCATACGTCAAGATAGGATCACCCCCCAAGGCAATCGCCACCTCCATTCGTTTGCCTGCCTTGCAATGTTCACGGTAGTGAGCAGCACCATCATGGTGGCGGTGCCAGTGCATTCCAGCAGTTTCATGGTCAAAGATCTGCAAGCGGTACATCCCTACATTTCTCTTTCCAGTTAGTCCCTTAGTGTACACCTGAGGGGTGGTAACGTACCGACCGCCGTCCTGGGGCCAACACTTCAACGCAGGAAGAAAATCTAGCGAAGCATCTTTTTGAATGATTACGTCCTGACACGGCCCACTGGAAATGACCTCTGGGCCAAGAGATGCAAGTTTCATAAGTGGTGGCAAGCGTTTGAGCTTCTGCATCAACCCGGAGGGGATTTCCAGATTCAGAAGCTCGCGAATACGATCTGCAATCACCTCAAAATCGTCCACGCCCAAAGCTAGACACATTCGTTTTTCCGATCCAAGGGAATTGATAAGGACCGGAATATTGTGCCCTTTAACTTTTTCGAATAGTAGGGCAGGACCGCCACGCTTGACAGTCCGATCGGCTATCTCGGTGATCTCAAGAACTGGATCTACCTCAGCCGAGATTCGCTTGAGTTCCCCTATCCCTTCCAGGGCAGAGACAAATTGGTCTGTGCTGTCATAAGCCATAATTTAAATAAACCATCATTCTTTAGTGATTTTTAGGGCGAGATCATAGCACAGGAACCAGCAAACAACAGAATACGGATACCACCACCTCGGACCTATTCGTCTTAATCCAATGACACAGGTGGTTTCACAGAAAACTCCGAAAACCCTCCTGTTTACTCGATAACCTTCGGAACCTTGTAGTGACCATGATCGGACGATGGGGAAAGTTGAAGAAAATCTTCTTGCGGGAGAGGGGTGCACACTTCATCTTTCCGGAACACATTCACCTGAGGTAGAACCGTCGTCACAGGTTCCACCTCTGCCGTCTCGACTTCGTTCAACATCTCAACATACGAGAGGATGCTTGCAAGTTGTCCCTGAAACTGTTGGACTTCTTCCTCAGAGAAATCTAGACGCGCAAGTTGCGCGAGGTGATCGATCTCTTCCCTTGTCAATTCCATGAACAGCCCTCCGTAGTCACACAAATGCCAATATAGCAACAAAAGAATATGATCCGCCAGCCCCCTTCTGTTCACTCTTGAAGTTTCCGGTTCAGAAAAGCAATGAACCAGGAGTACTGCACCGAAAAACACTCTCACTATTTTACCCAAAAGCATCCATCAAGATTGTGGTTGGAATTGAAAGTATTTGGGATGGAACCTATTTGACAATCCGAATCGGGGCGTATTTTATCATTAGTTTTTTTGTCCCGGTCGCAAACCGAACGCTGAGGCACAGATTATCCCCCGAACCCTTACTTCCCAAGATCGTCCCAGATCCAAAAATGTCGTGAATTATGCGGGTGCCCACCTTCCAACGTCCCACTAATGAGCCTTGGGCTTTTAAATCTACCTGACTTGAAAAGGGCCCATCCGCCAGCCCAATTTGTCTCTTGCCGTATCTTCGGTTTTTCTGCCATCCCGCTAAGGGAGCCGCTGCTTCGGTTAATTCGCTGCCCCCTCCCTCACGTGTCAGGACATCTTCCGGAATTTCTGTCAAAAAAATCGACTCCGGATTAGTGCGTGTTTGGCCATGCAGAGTTCGTGTCAGTGCACGAGTAAGGATCAATCGATTTTCCGCACGGGTCATCCCCACATAGAAGAGGCGGCGTTCTTCTTCAATGTCGCCTCCCGAATTCCGTAGAGATTGGTCGTGAGGGATGAGGCCTTCTTCCACGCCTGTGAGAAAAACTGTATCGAACTCCAAGCCCTTGGCTGCATGAAGAGTCATGAGGAGGGTTTCCCCATGATATTCATCCCCAACAACATCGATTTCAGCTAGTAAGGCCGTTTCATCCAGGTAATCGCGCAATTTTGGAGCCGCATCAGAATCCCATCTCGCCTGGAACTCTTCGAGAGAGTTTTCAAACTCTCTCAAGATCCCTGCTCGACACAAATCCTCATACTTTGTTCGGGCAAGCAAACTTCGGAAAAGATCCATAACCGGAAGGTGTGCGGCCTCTTCCGCTAATTGCACCATAAGTTGATGAAACTCCGCTACGCGTTTTCCAGGTGCCCCCTTAATGGCTACCTCCCTACTTCCAATAACTTCCCATAGCGCTTGATTCGCCTCCCGGGCTGCTTCCTTCAGTTGCTTGACAGTCGAATTTCCTATGCCGCGAGGCGGCACATTGATAATTCGAAGAAGCGCTTCCTCAGCCTTCGGGTTTACTAAAAACTTGAAATAGGAAACGATGTCCTTGATCTCTTTCCGGTCAAAAAACCGGAGTCCAGCCACCACTTGGTGGGGAATACGGTGGCGGCGGAAAGCCTCCTCAAACTGACGCGACTGAGTATGAGTCCGGAAAAAAACGGCCATGCTGTTCCGTTTGCATGGTTTGTCTGGAGCTTTTCGAAATTCTGCAACTTTAGAGGCTACGTACTCGGCCTCCGCCCTCTCATTCATGGCAGAATATAGGGTTAGTTTCTCCCCAACCTCGCGTGTAGGAATGAGGTTTTTGCTTCGCCTATTACGATTTTGCTTTATTACTTCGGCAGCACCACGAAGAATGGCAGCTGAGGAACGAAAGTTTTCTTCCAATTGAATCACTCGGGTCCCCGGATAATCCTGTTCCATTTGGAGGATTCCTCGTACGTCCGCACCACGCCAATTGTAGATACTTTGGTCTTCGTCCCCAACCACACATAGGCCTTCACCCTCCCCCGCCAACAGCTTAAGTAAACGGTGCTGGGCGCCATTGGTATCCTGATACTCATCAACTAAAATCTGACGGAATCGTTTTCGGTAAACATTCAGAATTTCAGTGTCTTCCTCAAAGAGACGATTTACCATGTACAGTAAATCATCGAATTCGACCGCACCCGACACCTGGAGTCTCGCTTTATATGCCGGATACACTTCTCGAACTTTCGCGTCCAGGCCAAAATCCTGGCCATCAAACTGCTCAGGCCCAAACCCCTCGCTCTTGGCCTTACGAATCACTGATAAAAGTAAGCGGGGGGCATAAAGATCGCGTTTGATTCCGAGTTCGCCGGCAACCGTAGTAACCACAGCCAGGCTATCCGAAGTGTCGTAGATCATGAAATCAGGCTCAATCCCCACGGCCCTGCCGTCAAATCTCAAAATTCGGGCACAGATCGAATGAAAGGTTGAAATCCAGAGCTCGTGATTCGTGGAGGCAAAGTCTTTCTTTGGTTCGCCCCTCGCTACTCTGGTTCTTTCGTCCAAATCTCTTTCTTCAGTGGCCAAGAGACGCAGGGATCTATCACGCATCTCACCTGCAGCCTTGTTTGTGAAAGTTAAAGCAAGAATCTCGTGAGGACGCGCAAATCCTTCCAAGATCAGACGGGCTATTCGTCGCGTGATTACACGGGTTTTCCCAGAGCCTGCCCCAGCAAGAACAAGCAGAGGATGACCATCGTGAAGTACGGCTTCTCTCTGGTGGTCTGTAAGACCTTCAAGGTAGAAATTCACGGAAGAGTTACTTCTTCTTCGAAGTGGTTTCCAGAATTCTCGATTTAGAACGGATGATGGTATCGGATGAATAGAAACCTTTTCGGATTAACGTTGTCGGATAAATCCAGGTCCTGGGACCAACCAAGGTCCCAGGAGATGTGACAGCGTTGCATCCAATCTCCACATCATCACCCAATATGGCTCCAAACTTAGAAAGACCTGTGTCCCAACGCTTTTCGCCAACATTTAACATAACGGAATCCAAAGTCTTCCCCATTTTCTGTTCTGGTGTCCTGAGCTGAAGATTTGCCAGCTTAGTACCAGCACCCAGATTCACACGCCGGCCAAGAATACTATCACCAACATAAGAAAAGTGACCTGCTTCAGCCCCAGTGAAAAAAACCGAGTTTTTAACCTCAGTTACATGCCCAACGGTAGCACCGTCGGCTATGATCACGGGTCCTCGAAGGTATGCCCCCTGGCGAATCTCCACTCCTTTACCGATAAGCGCTCTGGACTTGATGAGCACACCTGGTTCCAAAACTGTTTCTATCTGGATCAAAATCTGAAGGTCAGGTAGAAGAATGTCTTCGGAGACTCTAACAAGAGTATCGGTGGTAATCATCCCATCGTGAACAATTATTCCTGGCGGGACCAAGCCAGCCGGGACCAAACTATTTGTGATCACTTCGTTGATGTAACGTTCTATTCGTGGGACTCCATCCCAAACCTGTTCTACCTCGGAGAAAAGCCCGGCGACCCAAGGGTCTTCGTGTTCGGGGAAGTAAAATTCAGGCCGAATTTCAGGCCGATCATTCATTCCTCCTCCTCATTATCCTAACGACCCAGCCACGTTGCTTGCATACCAGCGACCGAGATCCGTTATATCAACGGTTTCGTCCCTCAAACGAATCAAACCCTGGCGTTCCATTTCCTTAAACAATCGCCGGACTTCGACTCCTTCTCTTATTTCTGTTTCAGCTTCTTCCACATCCAAGAGGCCCGGTCTCACAAGCCGCTTTAAGATATCTATTTCTGCTCGCACGTAGGGGTGTGTATCACTCTTAAAACCCACGAGGAGGTAGCGGAAAATGGTCTCACCAATTTTTGCTAAATTTTCGGTTTCACCTATCCTCCCTTGCACTGTTACCCCCGTCCTTTCCTCTGTCCCAGAATTTCGGATGAAAACTGCAGCCTGTTGAATGCCCTCCGAATCCTTTAGAGCAAAATATAGCATGCCGGGGTCTTCGGGTATTCTCAACCGGAGGGGCTGATAGATTCCCCCCAATTTCAACTTACATGTCATGTAAAGATAATTTTCCATTTCCTGCCAAGCTTTAGTCCCTGAAGAAAATTTTTCCCGGTTGGTGTAAAAAGCATAGTAAGTTTTTCGAAACCCTATCGGATACGGGCAACGTACTGCCTCAATCCAATCATCAACGGACTTTCCTTGCGAAAGTGCCCATATTGCCGCAAGGGTGTTTGACACCGCCTTAAGGCCGTTGCCAGCAAATACGGGAAGAAAGTGTCCATCCACATATGTTCGTCCCAGGGTCACATGATGACCCGACGCTTCACTCCCCAGAGCAAATGAAATCTTTCCCGGAACAAACAAAGAATCGGCTGATTCCCGGCTTAAAGCGCGGAGGTAAGCGGAAAGTCCGCGAGCGTCACCCTCTCCGTCTTCCAAAGTTTGCAGAAATTCTAGAGAACTCCCCTTCTCATCGATCCTTGCTCGAGCGCAGGCTAATCCTGCGTGCCAAAGGAGCCACTTGTCGCCAACGGCGGATAGCGCGTGTGCAAACCCCAACATCGGTGCAGCAACTGCCACGCCCGGGTCGCTATCCACTGTATTGACATATTTGGTTCCCTTCCAGGCATTCGGAATCTTAGAAGATAAAAAACTCGCCATATGGAAAGCAGCCTGATCACCACTTAGGACCTCAACTCGTTGACTGAGGGGATTATAAAGCAAGAGGGTAGCGCGATCCCCGTCGCCATCGAAAACCGCTCCTGCAGCCCAACGCCCTCCGGACAGAAACTCTGAGTGAAACTCAGTCACAGCTTTAAGTAAAGCAGTGACCCCCGCATGATGTGTGAAGTCCTTCCCTGTATCACTTCGGCCATGGATGTCGACCCAATTAACCTGTTCCAGCTCAACCACACCCCCATTTTCATTAATCCGCACATTGGACCCGTTCACTTCGATTACTTCTCCAACTCCAAGGCGGCGAAAAACATCGGAGGCCAACCCCGCCATACTTCCCCCCGCGGCATCAACTACAAGCAGGAGTTTGGAAAGAGGTCCACCCGGAACAAACTCAGGCAACCAAGTATTAAATTGGTCGCAAGAAAAATCGATGAAGGCTCTCCGTGCCTCTGATTCCAAAAACAAAGGTTTCCCCTCAATAGGCTGGCAAGACAACCCCTCACTCAGGTCGTAAAGCTTCTGGGTTAACCGCTCCTCATCCCTCGGATAAAGCTTAGTGGCTAGTGGACCGAGAAAGAGTTTAAGTCCATTTTGACCCTCGGGATTATGCGATGCTGTTACCATAATTCCGGCGCTGGATCTCCGTTGGACCATGAGCAATGGGACCGCTGGTGTCGGAACTGTTCCCAAGACAATTGGTCGGCATCCAGCCTTGAGGATCCCCTCTACAATCGCGTTGGTGAGATCACCAACGCGATCTCGAGGATCCCAACCAACAACTATTTCCTCCCCGGGGGATACCTCCTCCTCCGCGAATGCTCTCGCATAAAGTCCAACGAACGCTGGTGTTAGGAAACCAGTCCGAAGATAAGCCTCCACGGGATCGCGCTGGCTCTCATCATCATCCGGTCCCACGAGACCGCGAATACCATCGGTTCCCTGAAGGCGTAAAGGTCGGCTCATCGATTCTTAATCTTGGCTTTACAATGGACTGGGTATTCAAACAAGAACTGCTTTCCTCCCCGGTTGGGGCCATCGGGGAGGAAAGGCTTAACCTGCCCCCGACCCCACATATACCTGCTTAAGCAACTGTAACGGATTTTGCCAGGGAACGAGGGCGATCAATGTTGCGCTTCAGGCCAGTAGCTGTGAAATAGGCAAACAGTTGCCCAGCGAGCAGGTGGAGAAAAGGAATGACTACACCGGGTCCGGATGGAATTCCGATAGATTCATCACAGATTTCTTCGGCCTCTTCATCCCCCTCCGAATGCACGCCAAGAATGTAGCCTCCCCTCGCTTTAATTTCCTCTGCGCTACTCAGAGTGAGGGAATACAGCTCACCGGAACCCGGGGGGGGGATGAAAATCATGGTTGCCATATGTTCGTCAATCAAGGAAATCGTCCCATGCTTGAGAAAGCCTGCGGGCATTCCTTCCGCATGTAGATACGTGACCTCCTTCATCTTCAGCGCACTTTCCATAGCAATGGCGTAATAGAGCCCTCTTCCCAAGTAGAGCCAGTTTCTAAAGTTCATACGGCGATGGGCAATCCCGTGAATAAAACCGGAGCGTTCATTTAGAATGCCTTCAATCAAATTGGGTAGCTGGCCAATCTCCTCCCGCAAAACCTCCACCTCTCCGGTAGCAAGTTCACCTGTCAATTCTCCCAACTCCAGCGATGTTAAACAAAGCAGTAGAATTTGAGAAATAGCAGCCTTGGTACTTAACACACAAATCTCTGGGCCAGCACCCTGGATGATAACCTGATCCACCATGCGAGCAATGGAGGAACCCATTACATTCACGATAGCTCCCGTCGTTGCGTCCCGTTCCTTCGCATAACGCAAAGCGCTCAGTGTGTCATAGGTTTCCCCGGACTGAGAGGCAGCCAGTACAAACGTGTCATCATCTGATTGGGATAACCAGCGAAATTCGTCACTGCTTACCGCAGGGAGAAAACGATCGGCAAATTGAGAAAACATGTACTGGCCTGACAGGCTGACATAATAGGTCGTTCCTGTTCCAATAAGATACGTTCTCTTTTTAGAGTAAATTGTCTGAGCCAAGCGACGGAGCTCGTCACGGTCAAGATCCAAAGCGTTCTGGACAGTTCGAGGCTGCTCATAGATTTCTTTAAGCATATAATGCGGATACCGCCCGCGTTTGGACATCTCGGCATCCCATTGAATCTCCATAACATTTTTTCGGATAATTCGACCCGTGAGGAAATTCTTGACGGTGAAGTCGCCCTGAGTCAGAACAGCCATTTCTCCGTCATCCAGAACAATCGCGTGCTTGGTGTAATCGATAAAGGCGTTAAAATCAGACCCAACAAAATTACATGAATCCCCGATACCGAGAATCAGCGGACTCTCCTTCTTGGCACAAAGAATTCGATCGCTTTCACAGAGCGTGAGAACAGCAATAGCAAAGCTTCCCTCAAGTTCTTGAACGGCAAATCGAAATGCATCTTCCAAACACAAACCATCATCCACTTTTTCTTCAATTAGGTAGGGAATGACCTCCGTGTCAGTTTCGGATTGAAAGGTGTGACCCTTGGCCTGTAATTGTTCACGAAGGGTTCTGTAATTTGCAATAATTCCATTGTGAACAACAGCAAATTTCCCGGAGGCAGTCGTATGGGGGTGGGTGTTTTCTCTACTGACTTTTCCGTGAGTTGCCCAGCGGGTGTGGGCAATACCAACTTCTCCTTCGATTTCGGTTAATCCTTCCAGAGCATTAACCTCGTCCACGGTCCCGATATTCTTTCGGACTTCAATTCCTCCATTATTGATGGTCGCAACGCCGCACGAATCATATCCCCGATATTCCAAATTGTGGATGCACTGAAACAAATCGGCAGCGACGGATTTTTTCCCAACAACACCTGAGATCCCACACATCGGTCATACCTCCCGAGGCACTGTTCCGTGATGGGGGATAATGCTACGGCTTCGAATAACCGTACCCGCCAGGAGGGTATTACCGGCTCCAATCTGCGAACCATCGCCGATAAAAGACCCCACTTTATTCATACCAGTGTCAACTTCTTCGCCATTGAACGAAGCCTCTAAAGCGGTGTCATCCAAGTTGACATTTACCGTGACCGTCCCCGACCCGAAGTGGACTCCCTCGCCAACTACACTATCACCTATAAAAGAAAGCCGACCCACCCGGGTATTGCTGAACAAAACACAGTTTTTCAGTTCGACCCCGTATCCAATAATTGAATTCGGACCAATGCAAGTGTATGGCCTTATAAGAACGTTGTTACCTACGAAGCTATTTTTCCCCAGATAACAGGGTCCTTCGATCACGGCACCTGACAAAATTTCCACACCTTCTTCAATATGAACTGGCCCATTAATGTGAACCCAGCTTCTCGTTTGGGCCGTATCAGACACTATGGCCTGATGCCAAGAATCCATCACCATTTGATTGGCCCGCAAGATATCCCAAGGCGTTCGAACATCTACCCAATTCTCTTCCCAAATTGAAGAATGCAAACCTTTTTTTTGAATCAGACTATCCAGGGCCTTTCCCATATCAGCCTCAGACTCTTTCAGCGTTTCAAAAAAATCACGAGGCAAAATAAACACACCTGCTAGAACATAGTTACCCAGCCCCACTTTCATGGGCTTCTCAACTAATCGGGTAATCCTCATTTCATTGTCCAGATATACGTTGCCGAACGTTTCTGCTTCCGGTGTGAGACAGATAGCCGCGACCGGTGCTTGAAAAGAGTTGAAACTCTGGATGGCCGCAGAAAAGATATTCCCGGTGGTAACAACATCACCATAAACCAGCAGAAAGTATTCGCCCTGATTAATATGGCCCTCAGCCTGCAGCAAAGCATTACCGATTCCGAGGTCCTCCTCCTCCTGACTTGTGTAGCTAATCCGGACCCCAAAATCACTTCCATTGCCAAAGTAAGAAATTATCTGCTCTTTTCGATGACCAACGACAAGGACGAGATCAACGATTCCGGCAGCCTTAAGATGTGCAATCGTATTTTCCAGCAAATAGTGGCCACCTACATGGATCATTGGCTTGGGCCGTGTAGCAGTAAAAGGAGAGAGGGTATCACCACCCGCCGCTAGAACAATTGCTTTCATTGTAAGGACCTATACCTTTCCTACCGGGTAGCCCCTTCCTCCTACCCAGAATTGAATTCAAAACTCAACTCCAGGCAATCTATGCCTTTCGCATCGCAATTTCAGCCAGTTTTTAAAAAACAGAACTTCAGGTTATAGGAGGTGACACTCGAAAGGAATAACCGCAGACGCCCAATCATTCAGACTGAGCAAGCTCAACGGCCGATTGTCAATGATGTTTGTAGTCATTGATTTGGCCGGGAGGAACGGGGCAATTCGATTCCCAGCTCTCGCAATCGAGTGCGCAAGGTATTCCTGTTGATTCCCAAAACCTTGGCTGCCTTGAGACGATTTCCACCTGTTTCTTCGAGAACCATCTCCAATAAAGGCTTTTCGATACATCTTTTCACAAAATCGAAAACATCACCCTTCTTCGAAGGATCTGCCTTCCGCACGATATTTCGGAGTCGATCCATCATGGCTTCCGATAAACTTTCTAAAGAGCGTAAGCGGTTCAACTCCCGTTGCACTCTTTGTATCTCCAACGCACGACGGATGAGCGTGTCTACCTCTTCCAATTGAAAGGGCCTAATAAGAAAGCCAAATACCCCGGTTCCAACCGTACCAAGTGCTTTCGCTTTAGCCGCGGGAGTAGTTAAGACGACAAACCTGGACAGACCGGAGTGCGGTCCCTCTTGTTGAAGGAAAGAATCGTTAGAAAAAGAAGCAAAGGCAAGCAGATAGCGCTGCCCCCTTAAAGTTTCGGGGCCAGATCCGTTTTCACAAACATGCAGAGAAACGCCAAGAGTCTTAGACGCCTCCTCGATCGCAGAATGAGAATCTCGATCGACATCCAGGATGTAAACACGCTCTGTAACGGGGGGGCTCAAAGGCTACGGCTCCTTGATTTCAGACGCCCAAAACAGACGTTGGACCCACTATGAAAACGGGACCCTTGGGCACAAAACACCTTTGGCTAAAACCACCTTTGGAAGAATTATTCAGGATGATGTGAATGGTATCAGCCGGACTGATTGAAATCAAGAAAAAACTTACTGAAACCGCATAACTAAATAAATAAATTTTGCAGAACCTAGAAAAATGGCGATCAGGAGGTCTTCGAATCAGACTTGACTTTTTTAGGGGACGCTTTCTTCGATTCGGCTGATTTGCCCTCCTTGGCTTTTCCGGCCACTTTCTTGTCATCCCCGGTTTTCTTGGTCGATTTCTTTGCGTCTCCAGCCTCTGCGGTCGATTTCTTCGCGTCTCCAGCCTCTGCGGTCGATTTTTCGGTTCCCCCGTTGTCACCGGATTCGGATTTCATTGCAGCCTCCCGATCCTTTGAAGGATAATCCGTGACGTACCAACCGTCCCCTTTCAAAACAAATGATGTGCGCGAAATCAACCGGCGTGCCTTTAAGCGACCGCAGGAAGGGCACTTACGAACAGGGGAATCGGAGATTTTTTGTATCTTTTCAAAATCATGCCCACATTCCACGCATGAATACTCATAAATGGGCAATTTCACACACCTCCACACCTTGGAAAACTAAGTTTAGATATCACTCAGGCAAAAACCAAAGCTAGCCTTCTCATACAAAAGTCAGCCATTCTTTATTAGCCTTAGCCTCACCACGAACGGTTTCGAAAAAAGATTCCTGAAGAATTTTCGTAACCGGCCCTATTCGGCCCGACCCGATTTGTCGGTTATCGACTTCACGGATCGGGGTAATTTCGGCTGCTGTTCCGGTGAAAAAAGCTTCATCTGCAATATAGAGCTCATCTCTTGCAAACGGCTCCTCTTTCGTCTCCAGACCATGGGCATTTGCCAACTTAATTACCGAATCACGGGTAATCCCCTCCAAAACGCCAACAAGTGGGGGCGTTTTGAGAGTTCCATCCCGAATGATAAAAATATTTTCTCCCGATCCCTGGGCAACCGTCCCCTCCACATCCAACATAATGGCTTCATCGTAGCCATCTCGGACAGCTTCCATCTTGGCCATTTGAGAAACGGCGTAATTGGCACATGTTTTCGACTTTGTCATATAGCTGTTGACGTGGTGGCTAGTGAAGGAAGAAATCTTGACCCGAATCCCCTTCGCGAGCCCTTCCTCGCCTAGGTAGGCCCCCCATTCCCAGGTCGCAATGGCAGAGTGAACCGGGGCGTCGAGATTGCTTACGCCCATTGTTCCATAGCCCAAAAACATAATAGGACGGATATAACAGGCATCATGCCCGTTTCTGCGAATCAGTTCTAGAACCGCCTGGTATATATCTTCCTTTGGCACGTTCGGATCAATCCCCACAATATGAGCAGAACGGTAAAATCGATCCATGTGTTCCGGCAATCGGAACACTGCTGAGCCTCTCGAGGTTTTGTAACACCGAATTCCTTCGAAAACACCTAGGCCATAGTGTAGTGTATGGGTAAGGACGTGGATACTCGCGTCGTCCCAATCCACAAAATTGTCGTCCAACCAGATTTTTTTTGCTGGTTTCATCGGCTAGATCCCTGTTTCTCACTCAAAAAAAGCCTTACACATCCCCTGAATCCTAGTCAACTCCATGTAATACGCTGGAAACCCAGTATGTAATACGCGGGGAATCAAATTTCAACCCCACCAATACGTTAAACCCGTTACAAAATCAAAATCCTCCAATTTGGACCACCACCCTGGAAAATATTTAGGTACTCGCCTACTGCATATTGTCCATATAGAGACCCACTGCTAGATTGGCTTTTCTGAACTCCGTATCTTTATTTTACTGTAGTTTCGCACCTCAGACGGAATACGGTTTCCATAAAATCCAACTGAAGAAACCTTTTCAGAGTTTCTCCGGTTTCTCCCCCTTACGAAACACTCCACAATAGTTAAAATAAATCTGCACATGACGCTTGTAGCGATACCAAATCCATGGAATGTAGTCGCTCTCTCCCGCTGTTTTTAAACCTAGCGAGAGAAGGTACTTCTTGGCATCTTCCAATGGCCTTCGGGACGTAGTCGAAAAAACTCCCGCTGCAATTTTGAAAGGATCCGTAAACAAAAGTTGACCACCCATCCGAATCACTCGGGCAGCTTCCCAAAGAGGGGTATGCGGGTGGACGATATCCACAATGTTTGCACTGGCGACTACATCGGCTATACCGTCTTCAAAGGGAAGAATCGTAGCGTCCCCAACCACTATCTCGACATTGGAACAGCGTGCGTGGTTAAGGCTACGACACTGAAAGGAGTCCCGCTCTGTACGAACGTGATGCTGTTCGTAAGATCTCGGTTGATGGAGCAGTATCGAGCGCGCCATCAGAACGGAGCTAAAGGAAAGGTCCACCCCGATGACTCGCGCATAGTGGTCAGCCAGTCGGTAAACCAACCCCCCAGCCCCACACCCCGCATCCACCGCAAGCCCATTGGGTTCACGCCCGATCCCTTTTCCTGCTGCTACCCGGTGTTCAAGATCCATTGCCACCAAAACATCAAACGGTGATTTACCATCCCACTGCTCCAAGAACGTTTTAAAATCTTCGGGAAGAGGCAATTCTCCCATCAAATCCAGCAAGCTTTCGTAATGCAAGGCGGAATTGGAGTCGATAGCGTCCTGTTTTTTTTGTACTTCGTATAGGTCAAAGTGCTGATCAAGAAACCATTGGCGAGCCTGTTCCGAAAGACAAGCATGGGCACTTACAAATCCCATCATCGATGAATACCGAGCGCCTAAATAAAGCCTTGCCTTAGGCGTCAAGACAAGAACGCCTCCCAATACTGGATACCAGGCCCCACATTGTTTGCAAATCACATTCCCTTCGAGGAGTTCATCTTCGTCATCGTCGGCAAGTCTCGTAGGGATCTCACTCGGCTGAACAGCAAGCTTACCTCCGCAGCGGCCCGCTTTCTTCGCTCGTGAGGTAGGACAGGAAAAAAACCTTAGGTATGAAATTCGCATAACAAAACCATAACAACGCAATTCAGTGACGTCAAAGTGTGTCTGAAAGAAGTAGCGCTCAAAAAATCATTGAGGCATTTTGCCCCAAATTTTTCACCTAGATTTGAATACTTAACGGATCGTAGTGGATCACGGAAGCAAATGAGACCGGACAGATTGAAGAAACCGCATGAAATAAAACTGCCGGGAAAACCGCCGCTTGATTTCCTCATAAACTTCAAGGTAAGTCTTACGTCCTGAAACTATATCGGCAAATAGGGCATTGACCTTTGAATTATTTACCCCTACCTTGAAACTCACGTAGGGGTGATCCAAGAGTAAGCGTGCGAACTTCTCTGCGATTGAGATTTCAACGAATGCTGTCCGGAGCACACGCTCCGTATAAGCGCCCAAGGGGGAACCATCTCGGAGGAAATCGACTGCTGCCTCAGCTGCAAAAATTCCGCTCTCGATGGCGTACTGTATTCCTTCAGCCGTCAATGGATCTACCAGCCCAGCTGAATCCCCGCACACCAATGTCCGATAAGTGTTGAGTGCACAGGGAGTCATCAAACAGGGCAGGGGTGCCCCTGTCATTGTGAGGTCAGAAAAACCTCTTAAGGCAGGGTTTAAATCAAGAAAATCACGGAAAGATGACTTAATGCTTCTCACCTTTTCCCGCGTGGTACATGATCCGACGTTTAGGTGATCACCTTTCGGGAAAATCCATCGATACCCGGCAGGCAAGGCTCCCATATCAAACTGTATGGATCTTTGTGCTGAAAGAAGTTGAGGCTTAGGAACCCGCACTTCTCCCTCGATGGCCGCGCCCAATCGTACGCCTCGGGCCAATCCTAGTGAGCGAGCAACAATACCGGTTGCACCATCCGCACCAATCAACATAGAAGCCCGGTGCCACACACCTTTAACTCGGACGGCAATACTGTTTTCTTCCTCCTTCACCTCCTCGACGGGGCACTGGGGTCGAACCTCTACACCGGCATCCACCGCTTTCGCAGCAAGTAGCTCGTCGAATCGAGAGCGTCTTACCATCGAAATGTTTGCATCAACTGACTTGGGAGCCCGAAAGGATTGAGCTTGGTAAGAAAACGTATAGGCCGACACCTGGTGCTCAACAACAGAGTCAATAGGAAAATCAAGGGCATTTTTAGCACGAGGGCTGATGCCGCCCGCACAGGACTTGCGACGGCTCAGTTCAAACTTCTCAAACAGGAGAACCTGCAAGTTTGCGAGAGCTAGTCTTCTGGCAGCAGTTGAACCCGCAGGTCCAGCGCCAACTACAATCACGTCGTGTCGGATAGAGCTCACTTAGTGCCCCAGTGCCGCTCCATCAATCTTCCGATGACGAAGACACCTACTCCGATTCCGAACCACTTGTATTCCTGGGCTATTCCGCCTTGCTCGACGAAGGCAATACCCTGGTAGACAGCCCAGGCCAGATAAACCAAACCCAAGAGCTGAAGCATTCTACCAACTAGGTATAGGATTGTGGACACGGAGAGTCTCTCTCGGGATAGCTAATTGAGCTTTGAAATGGCCTCACTCATCCGCGCCATCCCGTTCCTGATGTTCTCCATGGATGTGGCGTAGGAAAAACGGATATATCCTTCTGTGCCGAAAGCGCTACCGGGCACAGCAGCTATCTTGCCATTTTCCAGTAAATACTCACAAAGGTTGGCTGAGGATTCGATCGGCCCCGAAGGAGCATTCCGCTCCAACAAACCACCTACATTCGGAAAGGCATAAAAAGCACCATGAGGGACAAAACAAGAGACGCCTTCCATCATATTAAACTCTTTAACCATGAAATCCCGTCGCTTCTGAAATTCTTCTATCATGGGAGCGAACAGCTCGTCCGAACTTTCTATCGCCACAACTGCGGCTTTTTGAACAAAGGAAGTAGGATTATTAGTCCCCTGAGTTTGGAACTTATCGATCGCGTCTATAACCGTTCGAGGGCCCGCCACGAATCCTAATCGCCATCCGGTCATGGCATAAGCCTTCGAGAAACCGTTAACCACCAACGTATGTTCCCTCGCATCACTGTCCAATCCGGCAGGGCAAAAACTTCTTGCACTCCCGTATACAATCTTCTCATAGATTTCGTCCGTGATAACGAGAAACCCGTGCTTGATGGCCATCTCCATCACAGCCTCTACAGCACTGCGCGAGAATACTGCACCCGTCGGGTTAGAAGGGGAGTTGATGATAACAGCACGAGTGGAGGGACTAATGCACCGCTCAATACTTTCCGGATCGAGATCGAAGTTATTTTTTTCATCCAAAGGGCAAACAACGGGAGTCCCGTGCGCAAGTGCCGGAAGATCCACATAGGACACCCAATACGGCGCTGGCACAATAACTTCGTCCCCGGGATCCAGCAACACCTGAAAGATGGAATAAAGCGCCTGCTTGGCACCAACCGTGACAACGATATCTTCTGGTTGATAAATCACGTGGTTATCCCGCTCAAGCTTTTGGGCGATAGCCAACCTAAGCTCAGGGATCCCACTGGAAGCGGTATAACGGGTGAACCCTTTCTGAAGAGCTTCCACTGCTGCCTGGACAATAGGATCGGGTGTATTAAAATCCGGCTCACCCGCCCCGAAACCAATAACATCCACACCTTGGGACCGGAGCTCTCGAGCCATCGAAGTAATAGCAATGGTTGCAGAAGGCTTAACGGCATCGATACGCCTGGACAACCTGAAATCGGGGGTAACACTATCACTCGATCTTGGTTTTGCTTTCATCCGGTTCATCTCAGGTCAACCTCGTCTGCAGCTTACGTCGAACCTTAGGGAATCTTCTTTTGCAAGGCCTTGTTGACACACTCGGGAACGAGGTTGCGTATGTCGCCCCCATGGCGAGCTACCTCTTTGACCAATCCGCTACTGAGGAATGAAAACTCCGCGTTCGGCGCCATAAAAAAAGTCTCAATTTCATGGCTCAGCCACCGGTTCATCAAAGCCATCTGAAGCTCATATTCAAAGTCAGAGACCGCCCGAAGCCCCCTAATAATAACCTTTGAAGGTTTTTCCTTAGCATAATCCACAAGGAGGCCATCAAAGGTGTCCGTTTCCACATTCGGCAAATTAGATACTGCCTCTTGAATAAAATCTATCCTCTCAGGAATCGGAAACATAGGCGCTTTCGAAGGATTGTCAGCTACCGCCACAACAACCCGTTCAAACAGGTCGTGGATCCTTACAACAATGTCCAAATGGCCATTCGTAAAGGGATCGAACGTGCCAGGATATATCGCGCACTTGTTCATGGATTACCTCGAAGCAACCAGAAAGGGAGAGCAATTTATCGTACGGTCCAAATCGTGTCAAACCGCTTGATAGAAACCATACTCCTCAGTATGAGTGAAAACATTGGACCAGAAAACCATTTTCTCCAGGCACTCTTAATTAAAAACACCCTTTTCGGGCATACTTCGTATGCCTATATGGTCAAGGCTCTCAGTCTGGCGGGCGAACCGCCAAAAGCCCGCAGGCCGCATCAATATCTCTTCCACGGCTTTTCCGGACAGTCACCATCACACCCTTTGAGAGAAGTCCTCGGGCAAACCGGTCTACAGTCTCGTTGGGTGGGCACTCATAACTTAACCGGGAGGACGGATTGAATGGAAGAAGGTTTACTTTACAGCGAATGCCATGAAGAAGTCGGGCCAGAAGATGTGCGTCCTGTAGCGAGTCGTTAAGATTTCTTATTAGGGTGTACTCGAATGTGATCCGCTCACGCGGTTGCAAGGGGAGTTCCCGGCAGGCATCCATCAGAGTTCTAAGGGGATACCGACGGTTGACTGGTATCAGCTGATCACGTCGCTTATCGTCTGGTGCTCCTACTGAAACGGCAACACGAACTTTTGGAAATTCTTCTTTGAACCGGCGCAAAGCTGGCACCAAACCGCATGTGGAGAGGGTAATTTTTCGTGGAGATAACCCTATCCATGGTGGGTGAGTTAGTATCCGTACTGCCCGGGCAACGTTGTTGTAGTTGTCCAGTGGTTCGCCCATCCCCATGAGTACAACATGAGAAATCGGATCCTTGGATTGTCTATTTACCTCCATAAACTGATCTATTATGTCAGCAGCCGATAGCTGAGCGATCAGACCTAAAGTCCCTGTAACACAAAAACTGCAGGCCATCCGGCAACCCACCTGGGTCGAGACACAAAGTGTCCGGCGTTTTTTGTCCGGGATCAAAACAGATTCGATAGAAGTTTTTTTCCCGGTCACAAAGAGAAACTTCTTTGTTCCATCCTTGGAGATCTGATCAGACACAAGGTTTAACCTGCTGATGGTGAAGGTCTCGTTCAATACCTTGCGCAGGTCCTTGGGAAGGTCACTCATTTCATCAAAGGATACCGCCCCACGATGAAAAATCCCCTTTGCAATTTGGCGACCCCGATATGCGGGCAAACCCAGAAAATCCACCATGGACTGAAATTCCACTTCTGAGAAGTCCTTGACGTTTCCACCTTTCATACACCCCATCGCTTTCAGTTCAATGATCCAAGGTTGTCCAACAAATTATCATAGTGAGTTCATCCAATCCCGAAGCGGGTTATTGGAGCAATGCTAATCTTCACAGAATTGGATTTTTTTAACCCATTTAATTTCTTCTGATCAATTATCAGGCTCTGGAAAAGTGCCCCTGAAAACAGTTGGAATCCACGAGTGTTCCTTTTTTAGATAGCTTCGGAAATATTTTGGAGCAAATCTTCACTCCGCAATATGTCAATATGGCCACGTCGAAGGAAGGCCACTCCGAACCGTAATGACTTTTCACCGAAAACCTCAGAGATAGCCCGGCAATAAAGGAGGCCTTGAGCCCGGAACTCCGATGCTCCTTTCACGGTTCTCGAAGTTTTGTAATCCACAACAAGGATTCCTTCTCGATCTTTCAATATTAAATCGGCTCGGCCCTCGACCGATTGTTCGAATCCGTTTTCCAATTTGCGCGAAAGAAGGCAGGGAATCTCCCGTCCCAATTCCTCGCAAGGCTGGATTATTTTTTGGAAGTCAGCGGAGGTAAAAAACGTTTCCAACATGGATTTGACCTCCTGACGGATTTCCCGTCCCCCCTTTCCGTTCAATGTCACCCGGCACTCCATCATAGACCTCTCGATATTTTCCTCAAGCCGATCCATGGGAGAGGCAAAAACAACCGATTCCATTACAGAGTGAACAACCTGGCCGATAAGAGTGGCTGGGGCACAACCACCCTCATGAGGGGAGGATTCCGTGAATTCCAGATTCTCTGCATCCAGGTCCGAAGGACGGCATTCAATGGTATGGTTCCAAAGCTCCCTTATTTTTTCTTTCCGATCTATCCAAGTCTTCTCAAATCCGGCCGGCACGGCAATCAGGCTTTTAGTGGCTTTTGCGTTAAGAGCTACTGAGGTGGCCGGAACTGTAGTCCTGAGGATCTGCCCGTCCCCAACGGAAATTGTATCCTCCTGTGATAAGCGTATATCCATCCCGAGGGACTCATTCAGATAGGCAAGAATCCCTTCCGCTTTCGCCAGAGTCTTTTTATCGTGCCTGTGAGCAACGGAGAGGACAAGACGTTCGCGAGCACGAGTAGCTGCGACAAAAAAAACCCGCCGTTCTTCAGCATCCTCTAGCTCTGCAT
Source organism: uncultured bacterium (assembly GCA_964437725.1). Classification (GTDB taxonomy): domain Bacteria; phylum UBA8248; class UBA8248; order JACPRG01; genus CAYTIB01. The sequence continues at coordinate 101,351 of CAYTIB010000026.1, forward strand.
CCCGATCGTCGGCGCGGACCTTCTGTGGCGTTTCAACAGAGCCTAGTCTGAGTCCCCAGGTACATGACAACGGATTCCGAAGGACCTCAGCTTCAGATTTCAGCCCAGGTCTTTTCCCTGTCTGCAAACCTGCCAAAACAACAACGGGAAATTCTAGGCCCTTTGCGCTGTGAATAGTCATTAGTCGAACGGCTTTGACGTTTTCTTCGGCCAAAGGGCTTTCCTCTTCGTCCTCCCTCGCCAAGGCCTGACGCCGAAGCCAATCCACGAGACCGGGGAAACCCTCGCCCGAAAAGCCTTCCCGTCTGAGTATCATTGAGCGGGCTTTTAATACGTTAACTCGCCCTTGCTCACCTGCGAGTAGAATTGCTGATTCTAAGACCGGCAGGGTTTGAAAAATTCGATCGAAGACCTCAGCAATCGGCAATCGTTGGGCGTCTTTACGAAGGATATCAAGTCGCCGAATGATGGCCTCAGCCTTAGGAGTAATTTCTTCACGTCTCGAAATTGCCTCCGCCCAAGCGAAAAGCTCTTTGTCGGTCAGACCCCCAATAGGAGATCGAAGAACCCCTGCAAGAGCAAGACGGTCTTCCGGAAGAGCGATGGAATTGAGAAGATTCAGAAAATCCGTAATCTCTTGTGTTTCAAAAAAACTCTTCCCGGAGTCAGTTAGATACGGAATATTTAACTCGCGGAGACAGTTCACGTATGGGGAAAACTTGCTTCGCGTGCGAAAAAGAATAGCAATGTCACGGTACTCTATCGTGCGACTCCTCCCCTTCTCATCTAGAATTTCCTCCACACCAACCAGATCTTCCCGAATCCACCGAGCAATTTCGCGTGCTTCTTCCGTAGACGCGTCTTCCGAGGTCCAATTCTGATTGTTCTGAGGCGAAACTACCCGAATTTCGACTTTTTGGGCATCTAGTTTGGCCGGTCCATCTGGGCGAGGATGAGAGGGATGATAGGCAGGTTGGATCTTCTCTTTTTCTTGGAGCAGTGACTCGAATAAACCGTTTACTACATTAACCAATCGATCATGGCTTCGAAAATTGACGCTAAGTTGCAAGGGGGGCTCACTAAGAACATCTTCGAGCAAATCTGTGTAGGCCTCAATGTTCGCCCCTCGGAATCTATAGATTGATTGCTTCGAATCACCTACCAGGAAAAGCTTGCCAGACTCAAGGCGTGTATCGCGCCAGTTTACTGCGTTTGATTCTAGTTCCTCCGCCAAGTAAAGAACTATCTCGTATTGGATAGGGTTCGTATCTTGAAATTCATCCACGAGGAGATGGCGAATTCTCTGCTTTAGCTCCTTTCGGACACTTGGATGATCGCGAAGAAGGTTGCGGGCCCGGACCAGTTGAGCATCAAAGGTCAAATATCCCTTTTGAGTAAAACCTTCTCTGAATTTCCGGGAAAATCTAAGGACGACATTTAAGGCGTCTTTTAGAGACGAACGGTCAAGTGAGGAAAGCCTATCCGCAATCCGGATGACTCTCTTGCCAAATTCATAATTCTCCTTGGTAAAATCCTTGGTTTTGACTCCCAACCCGCCGCGGATAATATTAAGGTTTTCCTGAAGGTGAGTCTCGTCCATTCCATCTCGAAACCCCTCCAGGATTCGAAAGGCTGCCTCTGCTTGTTTATGGAATTTATGTTTTGTATCCGGGAAATGTGAAATCAGGTCCTTTGTCCCTTTGAGAATCCTCGCTAGCCATTCGCCATCTACCTCAAACAGTGAACCGTCATATAAAGTTTCCTCCAACTCATTCAGTGGAAGAAGCTCCGAGCACAGTTCTCTAGCCAGTGCTTTAAGTTCTGACAAACGAAATCTATCAAGCACGGCCTTCCACAAGTCTTCCCGTGTGGAGCAATCACTTAGCTCTTCAGCCAACCAAGCTTGCCAATCGCGATCAAACCATTCGTCTAAAACCTCATTGCCATTCTCCTTAAACCTCGGGTCAACACCCGCCTGAAGGGGATATTGTCTTAAAAGCCGAGCAGCAAACCCGTTATAAGTAGAAATGGGCGTCTGCTCAATTCCCTGTAACACCTCTCGCGCACGCTGCTCCAGTGTTTCTTCGGTCCAACCATATTGACCGAGGATCGATCGATATGTTTCAGCGGTGACACTACGGTTCTCTCGGGGGGGGCCTCCTAGAGCGGACCACTTAATGATCCTCTCCAAGTATTCGCGCAAGCGACTGGACATCTCGCCTGCAGCCTTGTTCGTAAACGTCAGCGCTACACATTGGTCCGGAGCAATTGGATGATCTCTCTGAAAGAAAATGTGTAGAAGTCGAGAGGTCAAAAGAGCTGTTTTACCGGTCCCTGCTCCCGCAGTGACCACCACATTGCGATCGAATGTCGTGACGGCTTTTTCCCGCTCGGACGCATCTTGTAAATCCGCTTCCCTTGACATGGATTTCAAGTCTTCGAAGACCATCGCTTTTTCACCATTTTCTCAACCGTTTCGGTCCGACCATCCGCCTCTTTTCGATATCGGGTAGACCGATGATTTTTGCGACAAAGACCTTGATAGGAGCACTTCTCACATTTCTTGGGTTCGGGAATAGGATAAAAGTTTCCATCCCGAATCCCTCCGATGATCGCATCAAGTGTTTTGCCCATGTCCTGGGCCCACTCAGAATTCCACTGCCCGGATGGGAAATCTACTCGATCGGACCAATTGGGAGCAAGGTAGTGTAATTCTGCCTCGGCCTTTGCACCACGCTCGTAGTCTTCAGCTAGCAGAACGTAAAAGGGTGGTTGTAACTTTTTCCCCCTTAGAGCATCTTGCCTCGAATTTTTTGACGTGAAAGGCTTTTTCATGTTTTGGTACTTGTAATCCACCACTCGGACCTCAATTCCCGACTTACCCTCCCTCCGATCAATCCGGTCTAGGCGACCCTGAATCTTGATCCCTCGAAGAATGGAAGAAAACCGGGATGCATCTTGAAGCACCATTTCGAGTGATTTTTCGTACTCTATAGGCTGATAGCCGCTTTCTTCGAGAGACCTTAATTCTTCCAGAATATAACGCTCCGCAATTTGGTGAAGTTCCCCTTTTGTCCAGTCCCAAAGGAGAGGGAAGTCCATCGATACCTCTTTTTCCGTGTCTTTCAGGGTGGACTCGATAACGGACCTGATTAAATCCTCTACATCAGCTTCTCGAGAGGGCAGCCACGCTTTGAAAAAACGGTGGAAAATACTATGGAGAATGTGTCCCTTTTCTTTCGCTTCCAACCCCACATGTTCTTTCAAGTCGGGCAAGTTTTCTAAAGCAAGAGCGTATTTAGCAAAAAATTGGAATGGGCACTCAGCGTAATGCTGAAGCGAGGTCGGCGAGTAACCCTTTTCGCAAAGGGTTGCCAATAAATTCGGGAGAATACCCGTCATACCGTCTCGGTCCGATAATTTTTTCTCCAGTTGCTCCAACTGAATCCCTGCATCAAAACAATTTTTCAAAATTTCTCCTGGGATTTCCCGACTTTTGGATAACCCCGACGGGTCCTGCCCGTTGATCGCCAGATAAGCACTCCACTCCGGTGGAGTCCAAAGGTGTTTGGCAAAAAAACCTTTTTCAAAGCGATCGTCCAGACGGCGATCAACCGAAATCTCAGGTGGCAAGCCAGAGTCTTCACATCCCAGGGCACGGCCAACTTCGCGCACATACCAGGAGCGAACCAGGGGCCTACCATCCCCTGCGGATCGTTGGCAGGTCAAAGTGACGTGCTGCATCGCTGATGTAAGTGCTAACGCAAAAAGCAAACGCTCTTCCTTGGCGGCCTCAGACCGTTTCAGAAGACGGACCGAATATTTCTTCGACAACTTTTCTCTTATGCTCTCACTAAGAAATGGGTCACCATTTTCTCTTCGAGGCCAGACTCCCTCCTGAAGACCCATGACAACAATTGCATCAAATTGTTTTGCTCGTGCATCACGCGCGTTTAAAACCTCAACGCCTGGATGAGCAAAATTCCAATACGGGACCTTATAGGCCAAAAGTTGTTCATCCACAGACAAAATAAAGTCTCTAGTCTCAACCTCCTGTGTGGATCCTTTCCTGATAACAACAGATTCAAGGGTACTTTCAATTAAATCCCATGGAGACTTGACGTTAATCGTCCGAAGATCGGATATCTTCTCCGATTCCATATTTGGGATAATCAACGCTTCTTTAAGGAACTTCCTGTAAATATCGACAATATCGCCCCATTTACACCTTTTGGGAAAATGTTCAACGGACTCAATTAAACTCTGAAGGGGTAAAAGCGCACTGCTCAATTCAGCCGGTGAAGCCTTTATAAACTTCTTCCAACCTTCCAGGTTGCGTACTGATCTGGCTTGCCGTAATGCAAATCGGACGTCATGATCGGAGGCGGCCCCCTCGTCCCGAAAGACAAGGTATGGTGAGGTCGACCACTCAAGAACATCCGTTTTGGAGAACTCGTTAACCACAATGCGATTTAAGGTGCCTAATGCTTTTACCCAAGGCAAACGGGAAATCGATAGTGCCTCGGGTGTCCGGAAGGGGATGGCGTGAGCCGTGAAAACTGAATGGAGGAATGGTAGGTAGGGCTCCAAGTTGCGGGCGATAATTCCAATCTCGCTGAAATCGATCCCCGCTTCTGTCCAACGTAGAATCTCCTTTGCAGTTATCTCAAGTTCCGCCTCGGGCCCCGAGGCCGTAAAAAACCTTAGGGAATCTTTGGCAACTTGGCTAGCGGTGTCAGCGTTGCCCTCCGAGAATAAACGGTTCATGGCAAACCGCAAAGAAACACTTGGCCGCTCTTCGACAGCGCCAAGATTAGCTGCTAACGGATGTTGTACTTCTTCGAACCGGACTCTCAATTCTTCCAAAAATCCGTTGGCAAAATCGTATGCCCTGTGATCGGCAACGGAAGGGAAAAATATCGATGCCTGGCATAATGTGGATATCCTCGCTAACATATCCAACTGAACTTGTGTCATATCGTAAAACCCGTAATAGACAACCTCCTCAAGGGACTGGAGAAACCTGGAGTCTGAGGCAACCTGTATGGCTTGCTCCACAGTGTCAGTCGGAGTCCCGAGGCCTAACTGCTTGCGCTCGACCTGATACAAACGGTGGAGACGTAGCAGGGGATCTCCCTTCTCAATCTCCAAAGGAATACGCGCCTCTTCAAGATCCTCAAGCGTTCCCAGGATAGCCGCAGCACCTCCTGCAAACCGAAGAAAATCTTCCCACTCGGCCGGAAATCTTTTAGTTAATACGATATCCCGCACCAGTTCCGCGAGCACCAAGCCATCTACTCGCTTGACTGTTTGTTCATCCCGAACCGTCGCGACGGTACGTAAAGCTAAGGAGTCCACCGTCAGCAGGTGAACACCGGCTAGTGACATGCGCCAGCGAAGGGTAATTAGACGTTTTAAATATCGGCGAATTTCTTCGGAGGGTGAGACGATAGCACATGGAATCAACTGGTGGGTTTTTCGGATCGATGCCTGCCGAGACTCCAAATACTCATGGAGACCTCTTTCTAAATCCGGATGGAAAGGGCCGGTCCATATAGCCAAACGACCACCTAAAACTGACTCCATGCTATCGATTCTCCATCAACCAAACCAGAGAACGATCAACACCTGAACACAGCCGATCAAGAAACCGACTACCCCGCCGAACCAGGTAATGAATCCAAGATGCCGGCCAGAAACCTGGCGAACCAAAATCTCAATTTCATCCAGATCCATCTGGTTCAGTTTGCTCACGATAGCTCCTTGCACGTTTAGGCCTTCAGCAACATGCGAAGCACGCTTATCAAGGAAGGTATCGATTTGGCTCACGATCTCGCGCGCAAGAAGAAGCTTGATTTGATAACGAAGGGTTTCGGGGAGTGGAAACAACCTCAACTTTTCATCCACAAGTTCACCAACCGTCCTCACCACCTGTCGTTTAAGTGAAGAATCTTTGAGTAATTCGACAAGCTCCCGGCCAGAGAGTAGCCTTTGCTGAACTGTGCCGGCGATGACTTCGGCAAGGCGGCTGCGCTCACGCGGAATTAGGCCCGGAGTGAAAGGGAGCGTTCGCCTCCAAACCCGAATCTGTCTTCTTGGGTGAAATAACATCCAGACGGCCAGGTAGTTTGTGGCATAGCCGATCAGAGCACCGGCCAAGGGGGGCATCCAAAGCGTAATCCGGACATCGTCCAAAATCATTCGGCTGACACTTCCCGATGTTTTTTCAACTGGTCTTCCAGATCCACAAGATCACGATAATAAGTCTTCTCTGTAATCGCCCCTGATTCCCACTCTAGCTGGAGGGCACGAGCCTCACGCTCAAAATCGGGGCTACCCGGAATAACGTCAAAATCCTCGTGATCTGGATCCCTCTTTTGGCACGATCGAAAGTATCGAAGGGCCACCTGTCCTAAAGCAAACGTAGAACCAAATGCAGATGCCGGCCCCGCCACCATCCCAACGGGAGGGAATGCACGGCAGGCTAGCAGAGCAAACCTTCGGCATAGATATCGAAAAGCCGTCGCACCGCCTAAGAGACCCACCAGGTCTTTAGCCTCTTTTGGCTGAAGGGACTGGCCAAAAGTCTCGCCCATCTCCACGAGCATCCTTGCTTGAAGAGCGGGAACCCCGATCACACCCCAAAGGGGAACAGGTGCTATTTCAGTAACCGCAGCGGAGACAGCCGATCGGCGAATAATCCTTCGTGCCTTTTTCTCCCTTGACTCAGTCACGCTCAATCCTTGTCCATTGCTTTCGAAACCACAGCCTCCACCTTCTCTAGTGTAACCCGATTCTGAGCATCTCCTGGTTTGATGAGAAGAAAGTACTCGACGTTCCCCTTTGCTCCGGTTATAGGAGAAACTATGACCTCGATCGCGGTAAACCCGATGGTCATGCAAAACTCTACTAACCCCAATAGAACAGAGACATGCTTAGAAGCACTTCGGACTATACCGCCTTTCCCTACCTCTCCTTTCCCGACTTCGAACTGGGGTTTTACAAGTGAAACGATCCAACCCTCTGGTTTTAACAAAGACGCAACGGGAGGCAGGATTAAGCGAAGGGAAATAAAAGAGACGTCGATCACCGATAAGTCGGGCCGAGATGGCAAATTTTCTGCACAGAGGTTTCTTGCGTTTAACCCCTCCAAGACTGTCACACGAGGGTCGTTGCGCATGCCCCAATCGAGCAGACCCCGTCCCACGTCAACAGCAAAAACCGATGACGCCCCAAATTTAAGCAGGCAGTCGGTGAAACCACCTGTTGAGGCTCCCACGTCCAAGCAGACACACCCGGTCAAATCTAGTTCGAGTTTCCTCAGTACATGAGCCAGCTTAACACCACCACGACCCACATAAGGAACCGGATCAGAAAGGATTTGAATAGGCGTATCAGATTCAATCGTGGTGCCAGGTTTCAGATCTCTTCGGCTTCCAGCCTCAACAGCCCCCGCTAGAATTAGCGCTTTGGCCCGCTCACGGGAAGGCGCTAAACCTCTGTCGACCAGAAGGCTATCGAGCCGTCGCTTTCTCCCCATCCAGCGTCATCCTCGCAAGCTCAGGCTGATGCTGGTGAAACCCTGAGTTATTGATAAACATCCTTGTTGCTTCCACGATTCCATCCGGATCTATTCCGATAAGTTTCAGAAGGCGCTTCGGCTCACCGTGAGGTACAAAGGCATCCGGGATCCCTAGTCGAAGGACTCGGGTGTTTTGCAACAATCCTTGGTCGGTTAATATTTCCAATACAGCGCTACTGAACCCGCCACACAGAGTGTGGTCTTCAAGCGTAATAAAACGCTTAACCGTCTGGGCCAAGTGGTTGATGAGATTACCATCGACCGGTTTAGCAAACCGCATATTAGCCACGGTAACCTCAATTCCCTCACTTGAGAGGATTTCAGCCGCCTGCAGAGAGAGACCGACGGTTCGACCAATGGCTAAAAGCGCAACGTGGTCGCCTTCCCTCAGAATCTCACCTTTGCCAACTTCCAAAAGACGGCATTCCTCATCTAGTGAAACTCCCACGCCAGACCCCCGGGGATAACGAACTGCCGCCGGACCGGGGTGTTCAATGGCCGTGTGAAGCATATGCTGAAGTTCGTTTTCATCCTTTGGCGACATAATCACCATGTTGGGAAACGCCCTCAAATACGTCATGTCGAAAGCACCGTGATGGGTGGGCCCATCTTCGCCTACGACACCTCCCCGATCTATTGCGAACGTTACCGGCAGGTTTTGAAGACAAACGTCATGGAAAATTTGATCGTACGCCCGCTGGAGGAATGAAGAGTAAATTGCCACAACTGGTTTCAGTCCCTCGGCTGCCAAGCCAGCAGAGAAGGCAACTCCGTGCTGTTCCGAGATACCAACGTCATAGAAACGGTCCGGATGGACCTCGCTAAACCGGTCAAGTCCCGTACCATCCGGCATGGCTGCCGTGATCCCGATAATTTGATCATCACAATTGGCGAGTTTAATCAAGGTCTTGGAAAAAACGCTAGTATAAGAGGGTAGCCCGGGCGAGGGTGCTACATCTTTATTCACCTTTTCATCCAACTTCGGTTTTTTCGCGGACACCCCATGCTTTTTCAGATAATCATCTTCCGCAGGTTTCCACCCCCTACCTTTCTCGGTTAAAACGTGAACCAGTAGGGGTCCCTCAAAATCCTTGATGTTCTCAAAAGTCTGAACTAGTGCGCCAACGTTGTGCCCCTGGATAGGCCCAATATACTTGTATCCTAGTTCTTCGAAAACAATTCCCGGAGAAATTAACGATTTCACAGCTTCTTCCAGCTTACGAGCCACCTTTACCGCTGTGTTGCCAATCCCAGGGATCTGTCTAAGTAACTTGGTGAATTCCTTGCGCAGACTCAAGAACAATTGCCCGGTCATAATACGACTGAGATAGGTAGAGAAGGCCCCAACGTTAGGTGCAATAGACATCTTGTTGTCGTTGAGGATAATGATGAAATCCTTTTCAGAGGCCCCGGCATTGTTCAAGCCCTCCATGGCAATCCCCGAGGTCAGTGCTCCATCACCCACCACCGCGATGACTCGATGCTCCAAACCTTTTTTGTCGCGAGCTTCAGCCAAGCCGAAAGCTGTAGAAATCGCCGTTCCCGCGTGAGCAGTGGTGAAAATATCATACGGACTTTCACCCCTTTTAGTGAATCCATACAATCCCTCGTACTGGCGGATGGTTTCAAACCGGTCGCGTCTTCCCGTAACAAGTTTGTGGGTGTATACCTGGTGGCCAACGTCCCAAATGAGCTTGTCTTCGGGGGTATCGAATACATAGTGTATGGCCAACGTCAACTCGACCGAACCCAAGTTAGCACCAAGATGGCCCCCTGTTAGAGTCGTCGTAACCCGAACTATTTCGTCCCGAGACTCAGCAGCCAGTTGCTCCACTTGGGGAACCGGGAGCCTTCGGAGATCCTCTGGGCCATCGATTGTATTTAGGATTTCCATCTCGCGTTTAAGCCCCCAAAAAATTGCCAATTGCGGAGGGCACAACCACAGGGGCTACAGCCCGGCTGATTACCGGTAAAATGAGAGCCGAACCACCCGCAACTCCACAAAATTTACAGGGACCCGGCAAGATCCGGCGGGATCAAAATTTTCTTTCAACAATAAACTGGGCGATGCTCCGAAGAGGCTCCGCCCCTCCACCAAGCCCGGATAACTCCTCGAGGGCTGTTTCCACAAATCCACGGGCAAGGCTTAGAGACTTATCAACGCCAAAAACCTTCGGATAGGTAGCCTTTTCCGCTTCCTGATCACTCCTCGCAGTTTTGCCCAGAACCTCAGAGTCCCCGATTTCATCCAATATATCATCAGCAATTTGAAATGCCAAACCAACGTTTTGTCCGTAACGTGAAATAGCATCGGCCTCAGAATCTGAGGCATTTACCAGTAGTGCACCCCCGTATACGGATATCCTGATAAGGGAAGCGGTCTTTCGCAGGTGAATGTATTCGACATCACTGGCACCTGGATCAATACCCATAAAACGGAGATCAGCAGCCTGTCCTCCTATCATACCTTCCACCCCGATGGCTCGGGAAACCTCGCAAACAACCCTCTGCACTTGACAGGGATCAAGGTCCTTTGTTTGATCTGGATCTGCCATTAGCTCAAAGGCATGTGTTAATAGGGCATCCCCTGCAAGAATTGCCGAGGCCTCCCCGAACTGCTTATGGCTAGTCGGACGACCTCGGCGAGTGTCACTGTTATCCATGGCCGGAAGATCATCGTGGACCAGTGAATAGGTGTGAATGAACTCCAATGCGGAGGCAAACGGAACAACTAAATCTGAATTTCCCTCCACAGCCTCTGCACCTGCCAGTGCCAAGATAGGTCGGAGCCGCTTGCCCCCCGCCATAAGACTGTATTCCATTGCTTCATAAAGGCCATTTTCATCTTCCTTCCCGCGAATAAAACCCACCATTCGCTCGTCCACAAGAGCAGCTTTTTCCTGCATATAAGCGCTGAGATCAAACGAACCCATGAGTTCTCCTGCTAAACTCCAGTTTTAGCCCTCATTTTCAAAAGGAAACAACTTATTCCAGCCCCTCATAATTGTATTAATGCTCACTATTTTCGACGGACTCGCGCTCCAGTTTGTTACCTTCTTTTTTTACGAGGACTTCAATTTTTTTCTCGGCCGTCTCCAGTTTTTTTTGGCATTGCTTGGAAAGCTTAACCCCCTCCTCAAAAAGCGAAAGGGTCTGATCCAACTCAGCTTCCCCATCTTCCAACTGCTGAATGATTTCCTCTAAACGCGTCATGGCTCCTTCAAAGCTCAGTTCCTTAGCCTTCAAAGATCCCCTCCTTTGGATGAACCTCTCTAACTGCACAGATCAGGTGGCCGCGAGCAAGATCGACCCGGACGTCATCCCCTTTCGAGGCTGCCGAAGCCTTCTTCAGAACTTTTAGACCCGGACTTTGTCGGCAAATAGCAAACCCTCGTCCCAGAACGGAAAGAGGGCTAGCGGCATCTAACCGACTCCTTAAGGCAAAAAAACGCTCCCGTGCAAGGAGAGTCCGGTGCAACACCGAACGGACCAAAGCCTCCTGAATAGCGAGAGCTTGAGTCCGAAGACGGGCTACCATTTCCCTGGGTGCTAAGGTCAAGAGCTGGCGGGAATAAGATTCCATTCGGTTACGACTAAACACTAGGTTACTGCAAATGGTGTCAGCTAGCTCTTCGATCTGTTCATCCACCTGCTGCTGCCACCCATGAATTATTGAAAGCGGTTCCCGAAAGGATTTTCTTTCCAACTTGGCATTCAAATTATAACGAAGGGAGCGAATTTGAGAAGTGGCGTTAGATGCCAAACGCTGGCTTAGCTCGCCAACTCGATCTACTAAAAACTTGAAATCCTGCACGGCTATCTCACCGGCAGCGGTTGGTGTGGGAGCTCTACGATCAGCAACAAAGTCGGCTATGGTGAAATCTATCTCGTGTCCCACTGCACTGATCACAGGAGTAGAAGATGAAAAAATGGCTCGCGCCACAATCTCTTCATTGAAAGCCCAAAGATCCTCTATCGAGCCTCCGCCACGCCCGGCAATGATCACATCCACATCCCCTTGCTGGTCTAGATTCTCAATGGCTTCGGCAATTTCCCTTGCAGCCCCCTCGCCCTGAACACGAACCGGAGCGATCAGGACTTTAATAGGTGGAAATCGGTCAGAAAGAACCCGCAAAACATCTTGGAGCGCTGCCCCTGTTTGCGAGGTAACGATCCCAACGCAATCTGGCAGGAAGGGCAAAGGGCTCTTGCTGGCTTCGTCGAACAAGCCCTCCTCTTTCAGACGTTCGCGAGTCTGTTGGAATGCAAGCTCTAAGGGCCCCAGCCCCCTAGGCTCGATGCTGCTAACTGCAATTTGATATTCGCCCCGTGGTTCGTAAACGGTGACACGCCCGCGCAGAAGCACCTTTAGACCGTTATCCAAATCGAAACGGAGTGAGGAGGCAACCATCTTGAAGAGTGCAGCGTGAAGCAAGGCCTTTTCGTCCTTAAGGTCAAAGTAGCAGTGACCCGAGGCCGGACGACGTAGGTTGGAAACCTCTCCTTCTACCCAAATATCGGGGTAGTTGGTTTCGAAGTTTCCACGGATTTCGCTAGTGAGGGCAGAAACAGTGTAGACCTGCCGCTGAGCAGAGTCCAACAGGTCTGATAGAGCCATTGTCGGGCTCCCTTTTAGGAAGTGAGGCGGTCCATCGTTTGTTGTTTGAAAGCCTTTAAAGTATTGTGTAACAGCATGGTGATTGTCATCGGGCCCACTCCGCCAGGGACCGGTGAGATAGCGCTGACCTTGTCAATAACCGCATCGAAATCCACATCCCCGACCAACTTATCGTCTACGCGGTTGATGCCCACGTCTATGACCACAGCACCATCACGAACATACTCAGCATCAATCATGTTGGCACGCCCGATGGCCGCAACAACGATGTCCGCCCGGTGGCATTCTTCTTTAAGGTCACGGGTCTTACTGTGACAAATGGTCACGGAGGCAGAGCGATTTGTAAACATGGCTGCTAGCGGCTTTCCCACGATTCGGCTACGCCCAACCATTGCCACGTTTTTCCCGAGCATACTGATTTCCGAACGGTCCAGCATGGCAACAACCCCAGACGGCGTAGCCGGCGCAAGTACATCGGCTCCAAGAACTAATTGACCCAAGTTGTATGGATGAAAGCCATCAACGTCCTTTTGAGGCAGAATTCGCTCCAAGACAACCCCCTCATCGATGTGGCCGGGAAGTGGGAGCTGCACGAGAATCCCATTGACTGACGGGTCTTCATTGAACTTATCAATATTGGCGATAAGCTCGTCTTGGGACACATCGGACGGGGGCTTCCAGTCTTCGGTTTCAATTCCGACTTTCTCGCACGCCTTCTCTTTGTTTCGGACGTAAACGTGCGAAGCAGGGTCATCCCCAACCAACGTGACAACCAGCTTGGGTCGGCCACCACCACTTTTGAAAATTTCATCGATTTCGGTCTTGAGCTCTTGGCGAATGGACTCCCCAATTTCTTTACCGCTAAGTATTTTGGCCGACATAGATGGTCTCTTGGGTTAAGTTAGAGATCTTCAAAAACAGCTAAGATCCTGATTCTAGTGATGGTATGTTCGGCCTGTCAAGACAGCCAATATTGCGAGATTTGGATTCCCAGGGTGGTTTATTTGTTTCTGGCTAGCGAAGCAAGAGAAATCGTAGCGGATATCTAAACCAACCGCACAACAACTTCCTTTTGAATTAGGTACAAGTTTTTAAACATGAAGAAACATCTTTTATCAAGTTGGTCTTCATCTTCAAAAAGAATTAGACAATCTTGCCATTATTAATGGTAATCATGAAAAGGGTGCACGAAATCCGAAGAAAATTCTCGAGTGAGTGTCATCTCCTTGAAAATCAAGGGATTTTATATATATAATTTGACGGGTGGTAGCTTATTTGTCATAGCTTTTTAAGATGCGTAACTTGGCAAATGTTCTCCGAGCCCGCGGGTACATGGTTTAGATGAAGCATGACCCAAGGGCCGATAGGGTTGATGGGGTGACCCGTCAGCCTCCCGTGCTTGGAAAGGAGAACGCAGGCCTACAAGGTTGGATAGTAGGGCCGGCGTCCTTTTTTCGGGTGCCGGCTTTTTTTCGCCCTCAAAGAAAGTGTCTCGGTAAATGGGATTGTTCGATACATATGGACGCGAGCACGACGATCTCCGCATATCGGTGACCGATCAATGCAACTTTCGATGCCAGTACTGCATGCCGGAAGAAGGTATGGTCTGGCTTCCGAAGGAGGAAATCCTAACCTTTGAGGAAATAGCACGAGTTGTCCGGATCACAACCGACCTCGGTTTTAACAGCTACCACTTAACTGGAGGTGAACCGCTTCTCCGCAAGGAGCTTGATAAACTCATCCATCTGATGGTGGATATCCAACCGAATATGGATCTGGCGTTGACCACTAACGGGGTCTTCCTTCCAAAACTGGCTGAGGACCTTTACGCCGCAGGCCTTCGTCGGGTTAACATCAGCCTGGACTCTCTCAACCCTCAAAAGTTTTTGGAAATAACACGGCGCAAAATGTTCCAACAAACGATGGATGGCATCCAATCGGCAGTTGAGGCAGGTTTCCACCCAATTAAGATTAACGCCGTGGCAATTAACGGGTTCAATCAAGACGAAATCGAGGATTTTGGTCGATGGGCGCGGGAAACTGGTTATATCGTTCGTTTCATCGAGTATATGCCGCTAGACTCACAACACAAGTGGGAAATGGAAAAAGTGCTTCCAGCAGATGAAATCTTGGCTTCCCTTCGCAAGGTAGGAGAATTGGAGCTTGCGAGGGATAACCCCCACGACCCGGCCACAAAATATCGATACGAAGATGGAAAAGGAGAAGTAGGGGTCATCCCCTCGGTCACTGAGCCATTCTGCTCAACCTGTAACCGGATCCGGCTCACTGCCGATGGAATGATTCGTACCTGTCTGTTCGCAACAACCGAGCATGACCTCAAAGCGTTACTGCGAAAAACGGTATCTGACAAGGAGATAATGGATTGGATCGCCGACGTGGTTTTGACAAAAACGCCTGGCCACCTGATTGGTGAAAAAGAGTTTGTTCAACCCGAACGGGGAATGAGCTCGATTGGGGGATAAAATTCTTCCCTCAAAACGAGTCGGGATTTACTTGACTCCTAAGCTCCGAAGGTTTAGATTATATCCGACTGGAATAGTCGCATTTAAGCCCTTAAAACTACTTACACTATGTGACGAATGTTAACCCTAACTAAAAAGACCGATTATGCGATTCTTGCGCTTAGTCACCTAGCCTTATCGGAGGAGAGGCAGGTGAGTAACGTACGGGAAATTGCCACACATTATGACCTACCCTTGGAATTGTTGGCGAAGGCTATGCAGTGCCTGGCGAAGGATGGTCTGGTCGTTTCGCACGCAGGCCCGGCTGGGGGCTACAAACTGGCTCGAGATTCGAGCGAAATTAGCGTGGCTGACATCGTGTTGGCCATAGAGGGTCCGTTGCGGATTGCAAGTTGCCTCGACGAAAGTACAGCGCATTCCTGTACCGCGTTGGATAAGTGCACGATGCGGGATCCTATCAAACGATTACAAGAAAGGCTCTTCGAACTACTCGACGGCGTAACGCTAGCGGAGATGAGCCAAAAACCGGTTGGAGTAGAAGAATGAAATTGCCCATCTATTTAGACAACCATGCCACCACCCCGGCTGATCCGCGGGTATTAGAGGCCATGGAGCCCTACTTTCTGACAGATTTTGGCAATGCAGCCAGTCGAAATCACTCCTTTGGATGGCGGGCTGAGGAGGCTGTGGATGAGGGCCGTGCTCAGGTGGCCGCGCTGATCAATGCTGATCCCAAAGAAATCATTTTTACTAGTGGGGCTACCGAATCCGACAATCTCGCTCTCAAAGGCGTGGCCACAATGTATAAGGAAAAGGGCCGCCATATCATTACCTGTAAAATTGAGCATAAAGCCATCCTTGACAGCGCCAAAACACTCGAGCGAGAGGGCTTCGAGGTTACTTATTTGGAGCCTGACGAGCACGGGCAAATCTCGGCCGAAAAAGTCGCCGAACACCTTCGTGACGACACAATCTTGGTCTCGATCATGTTGGCAAACAACGAGATCGGCACCATTAATCCAATTGCCGCAATAGGCAAAATCTGTAAAGAGCGCGGGGTTTTACTTCACACGGATGCTGTGCAAGGGGTAGGTAAAATTCCTGTAGACGTCCAGGCAATGAATATCGACTTACTGTCACTCTCCGCCCACAAATTTTACGGACCAAAGGGAGTAGGAGCCATTTACGTCCGGCGAAAAAAACCCCGGGTCCGACTAGCACCTATTATTGACGGTGGCGGTCATGAACGTGGAATGCGTTCGGGAACTCTCAACGTAACGGGAATCGTCGGCCTAGGCGAAGCCTGCCGGCTCTGCCGGGAGGAAATGCAAGCAGAGGGTCAGCGGCTCACCGAACTTAGAAACAGGCTTCATAGCGGGATCACTGAGCGGATGGATGAGGTTCACCTGAACGGACACCCTACTGACCGCCTGCCTCACGCGTTGAATTTGAGCTTCGCTTACGTAGAGGGCGAGTCCATGCTGATGGGTTTGAACGATATTGCGGTCTCCTCCGGATCGGCGTGCACATCTGCAACTTTAGAACCATCTTACGTTTTGAAGGGTATCGGCCGGGGCGATGAATTAGCTCATTCTTCCCTTCGATTTGGTCTCGGACGGTTCAACACCGAAGAAGAAGTAGATTACACGGTTGGGCGGGTTGTGGAAGTTGTAGACCGCCTGCGAGAGATGAGTCCATTGTACGAAATGGCAAAAGAAGGTATCGACTTGACAGCTATCGAGTGGGGAGAACGCTAAAAACGTTCTGTCGTACACTAAACGAAATTAACGAGGAGTCACAAATGGTTTACAGCGAGAAGGTTGTGGAGCACTTTGACAACCCCAGGAACTTAGGGAGTCTAGATAAGGAAGACCCGGACGTTGGAACCGGTCTCGCCGGTGCTCCCGAATGTGGTGACGTCATGAAACTACAAATCAAGGTAAACGATGAGGGCTTAATTGAAGACGCCAAGTTTAAAACCTTCGGTTGTGGTAGTGCAATCGCAAGCTCAAGTCTCGCCACAGAAATGATGAAGGGGAAAACCCCTGACGAGGCTATGGAGATCAAAAACACGCAGATAGTGGAGGAACTGAGTCTTCCTCCCGTTAAAATTCATTGCTCGGTTTTGGCAGAGGATGCTATTCGTGCTGCCATTAAGGATTACAAGACAAAAAAATCCGACACATAAAGCTGAGCACGACCTCTTGGACATTTAAGACAAAAGGTGGCAATTGAGAAGGAGAGGGGAATGATCACCCTAACGGACAGCGCAATTCAACAGGTAAAGAAACTCCAGGAAGAACAATCTCTTGAAGAATATGCTCTTCGTGTAGGCATCCAAGGTGGGGGCTGCTCGGGTTTATCCTATACGCTAGGTTTTGACTCTGAAGTCAAGGAAAAGGATAAGATTTTTGATATCGAAGGTATCAAGATAGTAGTCGATATGAAAAGCCTGCTTTACCTCGGGGGCACGAAATTAGTCTACGAAGATTCAATGCTCGGCGGTGGATTTCGGTTCGAAAATCCGAATGCAAAACGGACCTGCGGCTGCGGTAGTTCCTTTACAGCATAAGACTCACTTGGGTGCGACCTGTTTAGCTCGATCATCAGGGTCAAAAAAACTCGGAAATGTTTGTAGCGGGGGTCTTTCCGGGAAGGGGCAAGTTAGAAGCCCCCGGGGGGGCCTTTGTTTTTGGAAGAATGCTTTTACCCGTTGAAATAAAAGAGTACTAAACGACCACAAAGGTTATGGAATTCGCAGAATGGAAAACACGCTCCCGTCATTAATCGAGAATACCTGTTGGAAGTGCCGCCAAAAAACAAAACCAGATCTTTTTTGTGATCACTGCTCCAAGATCCAACCTGCGGGACCAAATGTGGATTTTTTCACTGTCTTGGGACTTTCAAGGCGTATGACCATTGATAAAAAGGATCTGGAGCAACGCTACTATGACCGGAGCCGGAAGACTCATCCCGATTATTTTCAAGATGCTGATCCGTACGAACAACAACTGAGCCTAGAACAGTCCGCCATCCTGAACCAGGCCTACCAGGCTCTTCGAGAGTCATTCTCCCGTGCGGAATGCCTGGTCAAGCTTGTGCAAGGATCTGACCAGGATATTGCCGCTACACCTCCTCAAGAGTTGCTAGAGGAGGTTTTTGATTTTAATGAAAGGCTACAAGATCTCAAAATTGAGCAAGACGAAGAAGAGAAAAAAAGATTGGTAGGGTCCCTCGGGAAAGATAAGGCACAGTTCATGGAGAAAGAAACTGTCTTAAGAAAAGACCTTGACGTTTTGTTCACCCGCTGGGACGCTGCCTTCGAAACAGGCGAAGATACCAGTGAGACCATCGAAAGTCTCCGCTCCCTACTCGCGCAACGGAAATATGTTCAGAACGCTATTAGCGACATTGAAGAGGCCATAAATTGCCCTACGTCAGTCTGAGCGGTCCCGGTCCAAGCGATCCAGAACCCGTCATTGGGATAGACCTTGGAACCACGAAGAGTGTGGTTGCCTATATGGATGGGAACGAACCGCAAGTTATTCCGGACGAGGAAGGTAATGTCATCCTCCCGTCGGTGATTGGAATAGGCGAAAACGAAATTACCGTTGGCGACGAAGCACGAAAATATTCTATCAAGCAGGCCGATCGAACAATCACCTCAATTAAGCGCTTTATGGGTCGATCTCTATCTGATGTCCGAGATGATCTCCCCTTCTTGCCTTTTGAAATTTCGTCTAGCGAGGATTCGATTATCCACGTACGCATTGGGGATCGAGACTACACTCCACCTGAGCTTTCCGCAATAATCCTGCGAAAGTTAAAGGAGCGAGCTGAGATCAAACTGGGACAGGAGGTAAGAAAAGCCGTGATAACCGTCCCTGCCCATTTCAACGATAGCCAGCGGCAATCGACTAAAGATGCGGGGCGTATTGCAGGCCGGGAAGGCTTGCGTATAGTAAACGAGCCCACTGCCGCCTCTCTTGCCTACGGCTTAGATCGTAGAGAGCAGGGATTGATCGCTGTCTATGATTTTGGCGGGGGCACCTTCGATATCTCTATTCTCAAGCTACATGAGGGGATATTCGAAGTCCTGTCAACAAACGGGGATTCTCACTTGGGTGGAGACGATATAGACAACGCTTTAATCAAGCATTTTCGGCCAGGAATAGAGAAAGCTACCGGATTACAATTGGGGGAAAATGGGGGGCTTTTACAAGCTTTAAAAGATACGTTGGAGAAGGCCAAGATTCAAATCTCCATCATCGAAGAAGTTGCCGTTAAGGTACCTCTTCCGGGGGGGGAGATCTTTTCTGAATCGCTCACCCTGGAAACTTTTGAACTGCTAGCGTCACCTATTGTCGATCGCACTTTACCCCCTTGTCGACAAGCACTAAAGGACGCTGGGATTTCCGCCTCGGAACTGGATGAAGTGATTCTTGTCGGCGGGACAACATTAATTCCGATGGTCCAACGGAAAGTCGAAAATCTATTTGGTAAAGTTCCACACACAGATCTTAATCCACGGGAAGTAGTTGCCCGAGGCGCAGCAGTTCAGGCCGGGATCTTGGCAGGTGTGGTTCAAGAAATTCTTCTACTGGATGTTACTCCACTTTCCTTAGGGATTGAGGTAATGGGCGGGGTATCAAGCGTTTTAATTCCCCGAAACAGTACTATCCCAACAAGCACCCGCGAGGTGTTTACCACTTACGTCGACGGGCAAGTCTCCGTGGATATTCATATCGTCCAAGGAGAGCGTGAACTGGTTGAAGACAATCGCAGTTTGGCGCGGTTCCAACTCAGGGAAATAGAACCTATGCCAGCGGGTGCTCCTCGGATCGAGGTAACTTTCCTGATTGACGCCAATGGAATCCTTAACGTTTCTGCCAAAGACGTAAGTACCGGAAAAACCCAGTCAGTGGAGGTAAAACCCTCTTATGGATTAACTGACAACGAGGTAGAACGCATGATCCGTGAATCCTTTGACTTCGCCGAATCGGATTTAAGCGCGCGACTTCTCATAGACGAAAAAACCCAAGGAGAAGCGGTTATTCGCGCCACGCGCAAAGCACTCGCACAGGGAGTCGGTCTTATTGCAAATAAAGAAAGAGAGGAAATTGAAAAAGCCCTGGCAGCATTAGAAATCGCTCTCAGTGGCGAGGAACGAGAGATAATTCAATCTCGTATGAAGCAACTCAACGAAACAGCTCAGAATCTTGCCGAAACATTAATGGATCACACACTAAAATTTGCTGTGAAAGACCGTCCGGTGGAAGAGTTCCTAGAAGGATAATCCGGTACACGGCGGTAACTAAATCGAAAAGGGGGAATAAGTTCCAAGATGTACAATATTACGTTCTTTCCAGACAATATAACAGTAGAAGCCGAAGAAGGTGAACGCATCCTCGAACTAGCCAACGACAATGGAATCTTCATTGATAGTAATTGTGGCGGATTCTGCGCTTGTAGCACGTGCCACGTTATCGTTAGAAAGGGAGGGGAACATTTCGCTGAAGCCACCGAGGAAGAAGATGATCAGCTGGATGAGGCAACGGGCGTAACACTAACTAGTCGCCTGAGTTGCCAGTGCACCCTTGGCGATGAGGGTCCCGGCAAGGGTGAGTTAACTATCGAGATTCCCGTACACAACCGAAACGCTCCGGGAATCGTCGGAGGGCATTCCCACGGCGACGACGGGCATGACCACGAATCCGATCACGACCATGGGGAAGGCTAAAGGCAACAAAATGAAATTTGCATGGCATGATTCCGAAGAAATCGGCATCCAACTTTTTGAGCGCTACCCAGACGTTGATCCCCTGACCATCCGTTTTACCGACCTTCACCGTTGGGTTACAGAATTGGAAAATTTTGACGACAACCCGAAAGAATCAAATGAAGGGATCTTAGAAGCTATTCAGATGGCTTGGTTGGAGGAGGTCCGTGATAATCAGGAAGATTAGACCCCCATTTCACTTTTAGATTGTCAGCGGCGTCGGAAGGACCTGCTTCTTCTAGAGCGGGGTGAGGGTGGCGATGAACCAGCTTGCTTCTCTTCCAGGTCTAAGACATAGCCGAAATCGCCGTAATCGAAGTCCGCTTCCCTTTGGCGTTCAATTTTTTTCCCAATTAGGCGTTCGATTGCTTCCACTTGGCGCGCTTCATTTTGGGTAACGAGCGTGATTGCCCACCCGTTGGATTCTGCTCGCCCTGTCCGACCGATTCGATGAATGTAATCTTCTGGGTTTTCTGGAACATTGTAGTTGATCACATATTGAATACCCTCGATGTCCAATCCTCGTGCCGCTACGTCAGTGGCTACTAGGATTTGGTACTTGCCTTTCCGAAAGTCGGACAGCGCTTTTTCCCGCTCCCGTTGCCGGCGATCTGAGTGTATCAAATCCACTGAGAATCCGCCTCTTTCCAGTTTTTGACCCAAAGTATTAACGTCCTGTCGAGTGCGCGCGAAAAGGAGCAGGCGATCGTACTCCCTTCTTTTGAGAATATGGAGTAGTAAATCCATTTTTTTTGCTTTGGAAATAGCGTAGGCTGAATGCTCCACGCTGGATGCAGGAGCCGAACGCCGACCGACCTCAATTGTCATTGGATCATTCAGAGTGGCACCTGCCAGGGACCGGATCCCCACCGGGATCGTCGCCGAGTAAAGCATGGACTGCCGCTTCTGTGGAATCAACTTGAGAATCTTTCTGATATCGGGAGCGAATCCCATGTCTAACATACGGTCAGCTTCGTCTAAAACTAGGAATTGCAGCCCTTTGAATTGGACATTCTTCCGGCGGATATGGTCAAGCAACCGACCCGGAGTAGCCACAACCACGTCCGCTCCATCCGAAAGTCTCTTTGCCTGTCGATCAATATTCACACCCCCATATATACGAACAATTTTGCATTTGCTAAATTTTGCCAGGATCTCAAAATGTTCGGAAACCTGTACAGCCAACTCGCGAGTGGGAGTCAAGATCAAAGCTCGAGGTCCCCTGCCTGGTTTCATTCTTTGCAGAATGGTCAGGGCAAACACGCCCGTTTTCCCAGTGCCGGTCTGAGCGCAAGCTATCAAATCACGACCTAGCAAGGCCGCGGGGATGGCTTTACATTGAACCGGTGTCGGATTTTCCCACCCAGCGCTATGAATAGCGCGGAGCAATTGATCCGAAAGACCCAACGATTCAAAAGAATCGCGCACGTCAGAAACTTCAGATTGAACTGGTTCCGCTTGAGAGAGTACCAGGTCTAATGTCTCCATGATGACCACAAACGCATTAAAAAAAACACGGGGCCTACTCGCGTCCAACTGGGCTGCATCTTTACGCTCGTTCGGGACTTGAGAAATTTCCGTTTGGCTTAGAATGCCAAAACCCGCAGAAGCCAGGCTTTATTGTCCTCAACCTCTTGCCCCTATTAAAGGCCGGGACATACAAACTCGTGCTTACTAGTTACAACCTTGTCCACCGCAAATCAATATATTTTCTGTTTAGGATTTATCAAGCACGTCCTTTAGTGTGGGACTCTTGTCTTTTTCTGAAAAGAGAAACTTTGATGAGAACATGACTCCGAACGGAATCTAGTTACCTATGCTCACTGATAGGGGAAGCTTTTAATGCCACACTGTTCCCTTCGAAACATTTCCTTGCGAAACAGTTCGATCGTGCCATTAAACGGGAAAAGCTTCCGGGTGACTAGAAAATTCGGATCCGTGGACAAAGGGTGCCAATAAACCCCCTCCTCATCAATGCAGATTTCCGGCAACAGATTTCCTCTAGACAACTTCTTCCCTTCCCGAGAGAACCCTCCCTGAATCAGGGGCCGAAGGAAGATATCTGATTGGGCAAATCCTTGTTCCAAAAAAAAATCCGTGAATTCCTGTTCACTTTCTTCTGCCGCAGGGGTCGCTGTTCCGCCAAGCTTCGGCTGAAAACCAAGTTGCAGCAATTGTTTCACCCCTTCCATTGTTCGTTTCCAGCTATTAGAACCTCGATAAAAATCGTTCAAAGACGGGTTGGCACTATCAAAACTAACTTGGAAATTCAGATTCTCCGGCGAAAAGTCACTAATTCGCTCGAGGCGATGTGGGGTTAATATCGTAGCGTTGGTAAGAATTGTCGTCTTGATCCGAGGAACCGAATAATCGAGGAGGTGAAAAATATTTGGATGCAAAAAGGGCTCACCACCGGTCAAATAGAGTTCATCAAACCCCAAATTCGTAGCTTCTTTTATCAATCGACGAAACTTATTGGTATTTATCGCCCGAGGTGCGGCCATTGGGTGAGAGCGAACGACACAATATGAGCAAGAAAGATTGCAATCGTAGTTCGTATAAACCCACAGGCGAGCAGGCAAAAATTCGGAAGTCATCCACCATTCCCCACGAGGAATAAACCAAGTACACAGTATCCACTGGGGATACCGTTGCTCATCTTTGTCACGCCCGTTTATCCCCTACTTACTAAACACAGCCACTCACAGTATCCAGGATAATCTGAACAGCAATCTAACTTAAAATGTATTGTATTGGGATTAGCAAAAACCCCGTGGGTTGCCGTACTTTAACCCTCCTGTTTAATCCACCTTACTGTTCGAAACAATTCTCAGTTTGAAACGGGAAGACCACCCTAAGATTAAGCAGGATAGAAAAGCGATGTAAAGCTAAAATACAATGCTGCTTTTCGCACCAATGCAGTCATGTTTACAAAAAGAGTTTTTCGTATTTCTGGCACTTACCGGAATCTCCTGATAAACTCGCCGGGCGTGGCTGTGGTTTCCCAATACTATCTTCTAAGGTCTGGAGACCTGCTAATGCGATTTAGTATTGCCATCCCTAGCTGTATGGAAGGTCTAATCTACCCCTATCCTTTTGCCAATCCAAAGCAAATCATCCAAATCTCCAAAGAAGCCGAAGACATGGGCTACGAGGCTGTCTGGCCGAATGATCACATCACCACTCAGCATTACGTAGCCCGAATGTGGCCCCAGCCTCCTCGTTTTTATGAACCCTTTGTCCTTCTCTCATTTATCGCTTCAGAAACCAAAACGGTCAAGTTGGCAACTGGTGTAGCCGTCCTTCCAGTGCGTGAACCTATTATCCTCGCCAAGACTGCCGTAACGCTAGACGTATGTTCCGGCGGTCGGGTCATCCTTGGGGTTGGGCTGGGGGCCTATCAGGAAGAATACCGTGCAGCTAACCCAGGCCAGGCACCACACCGAGGAAAGTTGATGGACGAACGAATCGCTGCGCTAAGAGAACTTCTTCGGAAACGAAGAGCTACGTTCCAAGGTAGGTATGTTCAATTCCAAAACGTGGAAATGTACCCTAAGCCTATCCAAAAAAAAATGCCTATCTACATCGGCGGTAATTCCAAGGAGGGAGTAGAACGGGCTGGCCGCTACGCCGACGGTTGGTTTCCAGCCATCCTAACACCGGAGGAAATCGCAATCCGGGTAAAACAGATGAAGGCTACGGCGAAGAGGGTAGGAAGAAGTTTTCGGAGTATCGATATCGCACCACAACTGGGAGTAACATTAGCTAGAACAGAAAGTCAGGCGCGGAAAACTTTTCTAGCTTCACAGCTGTACCATCACCTCCGATCTCTTGCCAAGTCAACCTTAAAGGAACAAACCCTTACAGATATAGGGAAGAACAACTTGATTGGCTCACCAACACAGGTGATAGACCGAATTGGAGATTATCAAGAAGCGGGCGTGACCCACCTGGCTGGCATTATGTTCGGTGTTAATTCCGTGAAGGCATTCCGAAATCAGATGGAAAAATTTGCCAACTGTGTGATGCCTGCCTTTCGTCAAACTGGAAAGAAATAGAATTCCGGGCTTATAGAATCCTGTTTTAGTTATTTAACCGTAAATACTCAGGTCCGTTAAACTCGGAAAGAAGGGGCTTTACTCCTTTTGGACGCCTGCCTAGTTGATTGTCACCTCACTTCTATCCACAGGGGAAACCCTTAGGGACGTGCCACGCGGTAGAAGATTGCCCGGACGATTATCTCCCAAAAAATTTCACTTAGAACGAAACTGGGGTAATACCATGTTGCCAGGGAAAGACCTTGCTCTTACCGAACAACCAAATCGCCACTATGATCTGAACATTTAAGCGTGGTAACAGGGAAAAGAAATTTTCATGATGAACGCACGGCGATTAAGCCTTTGGACATCTGGTTGAAACATTCAAAGCCGTCTTCCGTGACGCACACCGTATCCTCCACCTGAAATCCTCCTAACCCTATTTCATAATAGGGAGGCTCGACATTTACCACCATTCCAGCCTCAAGGGTCCGTCCCTCTTGCTTATTCAGGATCGGAGGCTCGTACAACTCCAACCCAATACAGTGGCCAACATGGTGCCGATCATAATTGGGAAGACCGTTTGCACGAACTGTAGAAACAACGGTCTCGAATACTTCATGGGCTTTAGTACCCGATCTAATCCGCTCAAGGCCAGCCAAATGGCCGGCTAGCAGGGGGGCGTACACCTCCATTTGCCGAGGTGACGGATCACCCAAAACAGCCGTTCGGGCAATGTCTGCGTGGTAGCCCAGGTAAGAACAGCCCACGTCGAAACGAATTATGTCCCCTTCTCGAAGTACGCGGTCACACGGACGACCGTTGGGAAATGCAGAGTGGGAACCAATTCCAATCACTGTCAAGGTAGGTCGGGCACCATGACGAATTATTTCGCATTCGTAGATTTCGGCTAGTTCCCGTTCAGTGATTTTTTCTCGGACTTCCCTCAAAGTTAGCTGAACTGCCTTCTCCGCAATTTCAACCGCACGGCGAAGTCGCCTGATCTCGTCTGGCCCCTTAACTCGCCGGATACAGCGAAAAACGTCGAAACCTTGTTCAACCTGAGATTCGGAAAGAATCTGAGATATCTCGGCAAACTCCGAGGCGCTCAGCCCCTGCTCATCGACCCCTATCACACCTCCCAAAGGGACATCCGCGGCCCCTAATGCCTGGCGAAGCGCTTCGCCTGCGGATCCGGTACACCTGGTTTCTTGAACCAAGGATTTCAAGCGAATGCCTTCTGCATCAATGTGAGCATCCTCCTCAACTATGTAAAAAAATACCCCATAGGGGTGAAACTTTACCTGGCTGAGCTCCGACAACTCCGCAGCCCGATCTAGCTCCCCGACCGGAGCGGCCACGGCCACCGGTGAACTCTCATCCTTTGGAACAATAGCAAAAACCTGGGTTCTAGGGATTAGGCTATGTCCCAGGCTTTCAAATCTCGATGCGTACAATACATGTTCCAGGGTTGTCGCAATCAAAGCATCCAGACCCAAGCGCTCCATTTCCTCAGAAGCACGTTTCCTATCGATCAACATAGCTGATACCTTTTTGAAATTATGGGATCACATGAAAAGCCAAAGTTTATAGAATGTAACAGGCCATGACTAAGATCGCTGCTACAATGAAGATTCTCAATCCTGCTAGAAATTAGATCAGACAAAGAAACCTAAAACCAGACTATAATACCTTCGGACCAACATTCTGAGGGGAGAATTAAATGGCCGATCCCATTCACCCGCCTACCAAAACACCAGAACCTTCTAGGAAACCGAAACTAATCCAGCCTCCGCACACCGGTGTAGTCTGCCTCGCTTGTGGCTCAACTGAGATCAGGGAACAACATGCCAAGGTCTTCTGCGTAAAGTGCAATGCCCTGTTGGAAAACTGCTGCGGAGACTAATTGGTCAAACGCTCGGACACTTAAATCCTTAACATTTCAAGTCACACCGCCACACCTTCCATGACTTTTTTAACTGCGGTGACAATCTTCTCTTCGTTGGGTAGAACATAATCTTCCAATGGCGGACTGAAGGGAATGGGGGCGTCATGGGCCGCAACTCGGGCAACAGGTGCATCTAGATAATCAAAGGCTTCTTCGTTGATCACCGCGACAATTTCCGCCCCCACACCGCCAGTTTTACAACCTTCTTCGACGATCACCACCCGATTGGTTTTCCGAACCGCTTCGACTATCCCAGCTTTGTCCAATGGGACCAACGTCCGAGGGTCAAGAACCATAGCGTTGATGCCTTCTTTGGCGAGGGTATCAGCTGCAGCCAATGCCTTGGTAACCATCAAAGATAAGGCGATGATGCAAACGTCTGTTCCATCCCGCTTAATGTCTACCTGTCCCAAGGGAATGGTGTACTCTTCCTCCGGAACAGGGCCCTTCACTTTGTAAAGTAACTTATGCTCGAAGAACGCCACAGGATTCGGATCGCGAATAGCACTTTTGAGTAAGCCTTTACCATCCCGAGGATCGGAAGGCATTACCACCTTCAACCCCGGAGCATGAATTAATAATGCCTCCAAGCTTTGACTGTGCGTTGCACCAAAGTTCAGCCCACCACCTCCCGGCAGCCGAATAACCATAGGGACGGAAAGCTGGCCGCCAAACATATATCGGGTCTTAGCAGCTTGGTTGAAAATCTGATCCATACAGACAAACATGAAATCACTGAACTGAAGCTCCGGCACCGGTCTCATTCCCACAAGGGCCGCCCCAACGGAAGCTCCTATGATGGCCGACTCACTAATCGGCGTATCCCGGACGCGATCCACTCCAAATTCATCTTGCAAACCCCTCGTCACTGACCAAACGTAAGCAAGAGCGACATCCTCTCCGAGACAAAAAACCTTCTCATCACGCTGCATTTCCTCCCGCAAGGCCTCGTTCAGCGCCTCCCACATCATAATTTCGCGCATGATGGACTCCTTTATTTAAGCGTAAATATCTTCTAGCGCTTCCTCTGGTGAAGGAAAATCGCTAGCCATAGCAAAGTCAACAGCCTCTTGAATAACGGCATCGGCCTTAGTATTCGCTTCCTTAATCTGTTTCTTCGTCATTTTCAGATGTTTTTCTAGCCTAAGTACTGCGTCCTTTTTCAACCAGGATTCAAGCTCTTCTTTGCTCCGATACACACCCGATGGCGGGTCACCCCGTGAATGACCTCGAAACCTGTAGGTCTTCATCTCAAGTAAGGAAGGGCCCTTCCCCGCTCGAGCGCGGGCTACCGCTTCACGCACTGCCTCATTGACAGCAAGAACGTCCATACCATCCACAACGACGCCCGGAATATCGTAACCTCTCGCCCGATCTGCAATGTCGGCAACAGCAGTACTACGTTCTGCGGAGAAGCTAACAGCGTATCCATTATTTTCGCAAACGTAAATCACCGGAAGCTTCCAAATGGCTGACATGTTGACACCTTCATGGAAGGTTCCCTGATTAGAGGCTCCGTCTCCGAAGAAGGCTACACAAACGCTTGGCTTTTTCTGGATATCAAAGGCCAGCCCCACACCCGCCGCGATAACAAGGTTTGCCCCCACAATGGGGTTGGCACCGTATAATCCTTTGGGCAGATCGGCAATATGCATAGAACCGCCCTTGCCCTTGCAAAGACCCGTTTTGCGGCCAAGCAACTCAGCCATCATAGCCCTAGGATCACTCCCCTTAGCAATAGCTGTTCCATGCCCACGGTGTGTCGCGAGGATAACATCGTCGTCATCCAGGTTGGCACACACGCCCATGCTAGTGGCCTCCTGACCGATGCTAGTATGGACAGTCCCCCGGACATGACCGCCTTGAAAAAGCTTATCGGCCATTTCATCGAATTTTCGGATGATAAGCATGGTCTCGTGCCAACGAAGAAGCGTGGCCTTGTCGACACCAGACTTCTGAGCCCCATTAACTCCTTTCGTTCCAACTTGTCTTGCCATCCGAGACCCCCCCCTTACTTTAACGAGAAACCAATCCGGCAAGGCCGGAGAAAATTAACTTGCGTATGGATTTACCTGGTTCTCCGTTAAATCCATCCAGATAGTTTTGGTCTGAGTATAAAGGTCCAGAACTTCCTTCCCATTCTCACGACCATACCCACTCATCTTATACCCCCCAAAAGGAACCGCCCAGTGAATCTTTCTGTAGCAATTGATCCAAATAGTGCCCGCCTTAATACGACGGGAGACACGAATCGCACGCTTCAGATCTCGAGTCCAAACACCTCCCCCAAGACCATATTTTACAGCATTGGCGCGCTCTACCAATTCATCCTCATCGGAAAATTTAAATGTTGAGATAACTGGTCCGAAAATCTCCTCCTGCGCGATACGCATACCTTCCTCTACACCAGAGAAAACCGTGGGTGTGAAGAAAAATCCATCCGAAAGACCCGGATCTTCCGGCGGAGTTCCCCCAACCAGGATCTCTGCTCCTTCGTTAACTCCGCTTTGTACCAATTCCTGGATCTTATTCCACTGTTGCTCGCAAGTTTGAGAACCCATCTGCGTTTCCTGTTTAAGCGGATCCCCAACCCGTACCTTCCCCGCGCGAGAAACTAGCCTTTCGAGAAACTCATCATGCACTTTCTCATGCAAAAAAAGCCTTGAACCAGCAACGCAGGTCTGTCCAGCAGCAACAAAAACTCCGCCCATCGCGGCAGATACCGCATCCTCTAGGTCGTAATCATCGAAAACAATATTTGGTGACTTCCCGCCTAGTTCGAAGGAAACATGCTTAAGAGTATCCGCGGCGTTCTTTGCGATAATCTGCCCGGTTGCAGTTTCCCCGGTAAATGCTATCTTGTCCACATCCGGATGACGTACCAAGGCATCGCCTGCCGTTTCTCCAAACCCTGGGACAATGTTAACAGTGCCAGGTGGAAATCCTGCTTCCTCGACAAGACGACCCAACTCCAACGCGGTTACTGGGGTGTGCTCAGCGGGCTTTAGGACAACAGTATTTCCCGCTGCCAAAGCCGGCGCTATCTTAAAAGCCGCCATCAAAAAAGGCGAATTCCATGGAATAATACAACCACAAACTCCCACTGGCTCCCGCACTGTGTAAACGTGAAAATCGTTTCCAATAGGGATCGTAGACCCTTCGATTTTATCTGCCAGGCCTGCAAAATAATAGTACCATTGGGCCGTTGCAGGCATTTCCACACCCGCCGTCTCGCGAATAGCTTTCCCGTTTTCCATGGATTCCAACTGTGCCAGCCGGTCAGAATCACGTAGGACTAGATCACCTAGCTTCCGTAATAGCGCACCGCGCTGGCTAGGTGTAATTGTGGTCCACGGACCATTCTCAAATGCATTCCGTGCGGCCTGAACGGCACGGTCAATATCCTCTTCAAAGCCTTCCGCTACGATAGCCCAGGTCTTCCCTGTCGCCGGATTGATGCTTTCGAAAGTTTTCCCGGCAATTGGTGATAGCCATTCACCCCCTATAAAGAGTTTCTCAAATTTATTAACTTCTACTGCAACCCCTCTCGGATCAGTCATCTGGGATCTCCTCGAAGTACCATACGATTAATTTCCGTACTCCAATTCTAGCAAAAAATGAGCCTTCGCGAGCCTGTTTACTACTCACGTAGGCTCCCCCGTAAAGATCTTTCAGTTGCCGCAGCGCTCAAGGATCTGTTAGCTTGAAAAGGTTCCCCGTCTGGAATTTTGAAAAATTTCTAGGCGGCCTGCGACTCAGAAACGAGTCCAGATCTTCCTTGGCAACCCGGCGAAGCCTTCGTTTTTTTGGCGATATTGCAAGGGTTTGAAATCTATATTAAGTCAGTGATAAGGAGAAGATTAATGGATTTGGGATTAAGGGGGAAACGATCTGCTGTTTCAGGTGCCAGTCAGGGTCTTGGTTACGCTATCGCAATGGCGCTAGCCGATGAAGGGTGTGACGTCGCAATTTCTGCCAGAGGAGCAGAACGACTAAGCCAAGCAGTTCTAGACATCGAGGCCAAGGGAGTTAAAGGGGTCGGGATTCAGTGTGATATGGCCACTTCCGAAGGAGCTACCAAGTTTATTGATGATGCTGCCGCCGAGCTTGGCGGAATTGACATTTTGGTTAACAACGTGGGAGGTATGATTCCGGGAACGATAGACAGTTTATCGGATGATCAATGGTCGGACATTATTAACCGCAACCTGATGGCCTATTTGTGGACAACCAGGGCCGCCATCCCGCACCTCAAAACCTCTTCATCCGGGAAAATTCTAAATGTGTCCGGCATGACTGGGAAACAACTTCTGCCCGGTGCCCTGACAACGACTCTGCCCAATACTGCCATTAACGGCTTTTCGAAAGTTATGGCGGGCGAACTAGGAAAAGACGGAATCACCGTCAACAACATTTGTCCAGGCATCGTGAACACAGAGTCCTGGGGACCGCGGGCTGAAATGATGGCCAAAGTTAGAGAAATGGAGGTCGATCAAGTCCGCAAGATGTTTGCAGACAATACACTCCTTGGTCGCTGGGGAGAACCAGATGAAATCGGTACGGTGGCTGCCTTCCTAGTCTCCGACAAGAACAATTATATGACGGGTACGACTGTTGAGGTTTGTGGAGGCTGGTCCCGTTACATCTGATATAAATTTGATCTCAAAGTGCTTCCAATCCAAACGAGGATGATTATGAAAATTGACATTCAGTGTCATTACTACCCCAATGAGCTTATCAAGAAGCTCCTGGAGCGAGACAAACCACCTCGAGCTGTCAAAAAGAACGGTCAGACAATCCTTATGGCCAGTAATCATACTACCCTTCCGGCTCTGCCACACTTTAGTGACTTGGACGATAAGCTTCGGGCGATGGATGAGTCTGGTGTGGATGTCCAACTTTTAAGTCTCAACGTCCCGGGTCCAGAACTTGCGGGTGGTGATGAGGCTGATGATCTAGCCGAACTGGCTCACGATTGTTTAGCTGACATAACAAACAAACACCCAGAAAGGTTCTGGGGCATGGCAACCCTAGGTCTTGGCAATATGGATCGGTCCCTAAGAGAGCTGGATCGCTGTATAAATTCTCTTGGATTTAAATCCCTCCAGGTCTATTCCAATTTGCGAGGAACACCTCTTGACGATCCTATCTTTCATCCTCTTTACGAGCGGTGCGCTGAACTTAACCTACCAATCTTCCTACACCCTACGGTCCCATCTCTGTCAGAAGCTCCCATGGCAGATTACGGATTGATCCCAATCATGGGCTTCCTTTTCGATACCTCGTTGGCTGCTATGCGTCTTATTATGAGCGGGACCTTAGACAAGTTTCCCAACGTCCGTTTCGTTCTTCCTCATGTCGGGAGCACCATCCCTTACTTGATTGGTCGAATCGATTACCTAACCGGCTTTATGCCTAGCGGAAGAGATAATATTGGGGGTAGGCCGCCTAGTGACTTTTTTAAGCAGCTTTATTTTGATGTTGTTTCCTCGTACCAACCGGCCATTGATTACTTCTACCGGGAGTACGGCTCGGATCATCTCTTATTCGGAAGCGACTACCCTTGGGTACAAATTGATTCCTGTGTGGAGCTTGTAGAAAACCTACCTGCTTCAGATGAGGAGAAGAAGAAAATTTATTCGGAAAATGCTTTAAGCATTTTAAAACATTAGCGAGACAAACATTCGCAGGAGAGATTCATTAAAAAGCGATTCGATTGGGATCTGTTATCGGTCTGAAATGGTGAGGTTTTGTGGAACGGTGCATTTCATCAAAACTTTTCCGAATAGTTTCTTGAAAGCTGAAAAATGTATTGGTTACAAAAGATTCTGTTATCGTTTCATTTGGTTGGGCTGGGCTTATACATCGGTTTTCATGCCATGACGTATCTACTAAACGCGCGGATCAACGCCGCTCGTGAATCTGGCAATGCGGCGGAAGAATTGGTTCTTACAAAAATGCTTTTCAGGATTCTTGCCATTGCCATCTGGGGCCTGGTTTTGCTTTTGTCAACTGGCCTTGCAATGTCGATCACCAGTGGTTACGGTTTTTTTTCCACTACATGGCTTACGATTAAACACCTGGCCTTCTTCGCAATGATTCTAAACACTGCTCATCTTCTTTTCATTATGCGCCTTCTTGGGCAAGGGGTGATGTCTTTACCGGACCCACCTGTTCCAGAGTCTGTAAGAGTACTCGTTAAGCGCAGAAAGCCCTTTGGACTCTTTAATGAGGTAATGACAGCCATTATTATTGTTGCTGGAGTATTTCGCTTTTGAGTTCGACAGGAAAACAGGAGTTCTAAGTGAACCCGTACCTGAGTACCTGGTTCACGAGCCTTTCAGCAGCGGGAATGGGTCTAGCCGCCTGGTTGGGGAACTACTGCTTTAAACGTCTGGAAGTCCGCTATGGTGCGCAGGGGCTTGCACCCCCTACGGGAATGTTCCGTGCCCTTTTCCGGATTCTCATTGCACTCTGGATTTATTTGATCGGTGCGATGCTCGCATCTTTGATCTGGCGAATCTGGCCAAATATTGTACTTCAGCCTACCATGGTCCTGATTGGTCTTGGAACTCTCGGTCTTGTGACCGCTGTTTATTATCTGATTCGGGGATTTTAAAGTTATTTAACTAAGCACCCCACGTCTTTCTGAACCAGTTTGTCTGGAAGTCCGACCATAGAACACAAAAATTTAAAAATAACATTTCAAAGATACAGGTTGCGACTCACGGGTTATCGGCATACCACCGCCAAAAAATCTCCTCCGATTGACTCTCAATTCACTAAATATTTTTTAAAACTGCCAGGACTCTCTCAGGAGTGACGGGAATTTCCGTAATTCGGGCACCAACGGCATCGCTGATAGCATTGGTGATTGCTGCGGGTGAAGCGTTGCAGGGGGGTTCACCGATCCCACGCGCCCCTTTGGGACCCATGCCTTCTTTTGATTCAGTCACAATTGTTTCCCAATCTCCGATATCTGCAGATGTCGGGATCAAGTAGTCATGAAGAACAGGATTCGCCATTCTTCCATCTTGCATGATGACTTCCTCGGTAAGTGCATAACCTATACCCATCACCGCGCCACCTTCTATTTGCCCCTCAACGCTTACAGGATTAATGGCCGTCCCCACATCGTGTGAAGCAATAAAATTCAAAAGCTCAACCTCGCCAGTTGCCTCATCAACCATCACCTCCGCCGCATGGACACCCCAAGTGTAGTCAGTCCATCCCGCGAACCCGTTGTAGCGATCCGCATCCGGGTAGTCCAGTTCGGGAGTTTTGAAGGAACCTGTTGCAGAAATCGGAAGCCCTTTTGCCTGAGCGTGGGTGACCGTTTCGGCAATCGGAATGGCTGTATCAGGAGCAGAAGAAACTCGTACCCACCCATTTTCCAGTATGAGGTCTTCCCGCCTGGCTTCCAACATCTCCGCAGCTGTTTCAACAAGCGAACTTCGAATAATTTGCGAAGCATTTTGTAAAGCTCGGCCTGACATCATCGTCTGCCGGCTAGAAGCCGTGTATCCAACTAAAGGCGTAGTTGCTGAATCCGAATTCAAGATTGAGATCTTCTCAAGGGGGAGACCTAATTCGTCGGCGACCACCTGACAAGCAGCCGATGCTTGACCCGCTCCCAGGTCGGAGACTCCAATCCGAATAAGAGCAGAACCGTCAAGATCCATTCCTACGAATCCCTCCGATGCACTAAAAGGCCGGCCGTAACCTGTCATATTCGCAGCGTACCCCCGACCTACGAGCTTTCCCGGAAGATCTTTTGTTTTTGGCCCAAGAGCCTTTTCAACCTTATCTGTTAGTTGTGCAAGATCAACGTGGCATTCCAACCGTTGTCCGACTGGAAGCTGACCCCCAGTTTTGAGATAGTTTTTCCTTCGTACCACTAGAGGATCCAACTTCAGTGCCTTGGCAACTTCATCGATCTGGCCTTCTACAGCGAATGTGATCTGATTACAGCCGACCCCACGCATGGCATCCGAGAACGGTCGGTTAGTTATTGCTCCATGGACACGGGCACAAAGATTTTTTACATCGTACGCACCTTGCGCCAGAACCATAGCTCCCATTGTGATAATCCCCGTATTTGTCCGGTAGGCACCGGCGTCAGCTGTCACCTGGACATCCATAGCTGTTATGGTTCCATCCTCTTTCGCTGCAGTGCGGTACTTCATGACAAAGGGATGCTTTTTAGAACCACCAAGTAAGGTGTCCTCTCGCGTTAAGGTCAACCTAACAGGATCCCCCATCGCCTGGGCTAGCAAAGCTAACCATGTTGCAACAAGAGGCTGCTCCTTGCCACCGAACCCGCCTCCAATCATCGGACTCTGGATACGAACCTTGCCGGATGGAATACCCAGCACCTTGGCTACAGACCGATAGTTCTCAAGAAGCTGAGTTGGCCAACGAATATTTATTATCCCTGTCGAATCGATCCACGCTACACCCGCCTCAGGCTCGATGAAGCAATGGTCTGCTTGCCGAGTCGTATAAGTGTTTTCAACAATAACATCAGCCTCTGCCAGTGCCACCTCCGGATCTCCACAAATAAGCGAGTGCTTGCCAAACAAAGCGTCAGGCTCACAAGATACAGCTTCACCAGGATCATAAACCCCAGGTTCGGGGCGCAGACGTGGGGAAAGAGCATCAGCGGCCGCCTGGGCAGCCTCCGGGGAATCAGCTGCGACGAGAGCAATAGCATCCCCAGCAGACCGTATATATCCGTGGGCAAGAACGGGGAAATCCTCACCGTGCGCATGATTAATGCCAGGGATATCCTCAGCTGTCAGAACGGCGCGTACTCCAGGAAGACTGCAAGCAGATTCAACGTCCATGCCATCGAGAATCGCAGATGCGACACCACTTCTGACGACTTTTCCAGTAAGACACCCCGGAATGTCAAAGTCGTCCGCAAACAAAGTTCCACCTACGGCCTTTTCGAAAGCATCCGCCCGTGAAACAGACTGTCCCACCATCTTCCATGAGTCATCGGGTTTCGTTTGCAACTTGAGTTCCCCCCGGCAAGAAGGTTAGGCCTGTCAACCCGGTTCCAATTTGTCAATGTTATTAAATCTTTTGCATGATCTCAACGGTGAGGGGTTAGGCATATTAAACTCAATCATATTTTGGACAGTACCATGGCCCATATTCTAGATTTCCTGAATCAGGCATTACTGCCCCCTCCCGTTCCTTCTAGTGTAAACGATTTGGTAATATCCGAAACCCGAAGATTCACAACGAGTAGTCAATGATGCTGCTGGAAGTGGATTACCCCTTAAAATAAAAAAGAAACACACATTTCACCTTCGGCTTTAATTAGAACCAGGGACCACATGGTTCCGTGTTTCCTTGACACTGCTCCTCCCTATTGGATACGCTCGGGGAACCCGATGAATAGGATTGCTAGGACACGGCCTGGAACGACGTTTGCATGTAGTTCCAGTCCCATTATTTCATTCGATATGTAATTGATTTATTAATTGGTTCCCTTTTTCCACCCTGGACCCACCAAAGGAGATTAACCATGCTGGTTGCAACCAAAGATATTATCTTGCCCACGACCATCACTGGCTCTCTGCCTCGACCTCACTGGTACACTGCCACACTGGATGATCGGTCCTTCCGAGAAGCTCTATCTGATGTGAAATATCGCGAGCAATACCTTGACGCCGCATCCTCCTATATCCGAGATCAAGAGCGCGCCGGATTGGACATAGTGACTGACGGAGATTGCCGGTTTGACCCGGACGTTGGTGGCATGTCCTGGTTTACCTATGCGGCCCGTAGGCTAGGGGGAATGGAAGGGTACGATCCATACCGCGTCCAGAAAGGGTATCAGGGTGCAGGTCGAGGGGACATCGTATTTGAAATTATGGAATCTCGCCTAATGCCCAGGGCTGTTGGAGAAATTACGCGGGGGCGCCTAGACTATACACCCATTTGGAAAACTGCTCAGCAGATGACCAGTAAACCGGTTAAGTTTGGGACTATCACCCCGGAGTTAGTTGCTACATCCGTGGGTAATGATCAATACGAGGGCCGCCGCGAACTTATCCTAGCGACTTCAGCCGCCTTCAACGAGGAGTTAAATCATCTAGCCGACGCGGGCGCGCCCGTTATTCAGATGGAAGAACCTTCGATTCATTTAATCTCCATCAAGCGACATCAGGATATGGACGAAGAGGAACTGACCGTCGACTTTTACGTGGATGTTTTTAACAAAACAGTAAAAAACCTGGGCACCAAAACAGAGGTATGGTGTCACACCTGTTGGGGAAACCCAGGGCAACAACGCCTCTTCGCTGAACCCCAATCTTATAAACCAGCGCTAGAACACCTGAATCAACTTGATTGTGACGTCATAACATTCGAAACTGCCAGCACAGATGGAATGGACCTAGCAGCCATCGGCCAGGTTATCACCGAAAAAAAAGTTGCAATCGGTGTGGTTGATCATCGAAATCTTCAAGTGGAACGACCCGAGGACGTCGCTAATCTGATCAGAAGAGCGTTGGACCACATTCCCCCGGAGCGATTGGTTATCTCAACTGATTGCGGGTTTGGACGCGAAGGACTTACACGTCGGGTATCGTTTTTTAAAATGGCTGCAATTGTAAGAGGAACTAATATTGTACGCAAAGAGTTAGGTCTTCCAGAAGCAGAGTGCACCGCGACGGACCCTGATTATCAAATCGCTGAAGAGGAATAAACCCACAGAAATGGGTACTAAGTTAAAAACCGTGATTCGACAGAAAACCAATTTATAAGGGGTCCAAAAATGCCCAGAATACCTTACTGCGATGAGATAGAAACACCCAGGGAGATGATCCCGCTCTTCGAAGAGGCAAAGCGTCAATGGGGTAACGAGCGGCCTCGATACTACCGACTGTTCGGTCACGCCCCAGCTTTCGTCGAAGCATGGCAACTCATCGACCGGAAGCTCCGGCTAGACCGTCTCCAAGCAGGAGACTCGGAATTCGTCAAGTTTGAGGAGCTAGCCATTCTGAAAACTAGCTACATCAACTCCTGCAACAACTGAATTGGGCACAACGAAGAGCTCGGCCGAGCCCTTGGCTACACCGATGAGCATATCGATCTCCTTCAGGGAGATGACTGGAGAAACAGCGACCTCTTCAACGAAAAGGAAAAATCTGTCATCGCTTGGTCTGAAGCCATAACCAACCAAACGGCCAAGAAGGATGAGGTTGCCTTTCAATCTATACGAAAACACTTCAACGACCAAGACCTCGTCACCCTGACCATTTTCGCAGGGCTGTGGAACTGCTCCAACCGAATCGCCGAAGCGCTCCACTTGCTAGTGGAACCTCCTGGGGGCCGCATCGAGTTTCAGGAAGAAGACATTGGGGAACAATCTCGACCTGCCAAATCTTCACCCAGTGAAGACACCAAATGAAAAATCCGTAGCCCGATTCAATCCGGCTACAACACTCCGAGAGTACAGAGCCGAATCGCCTTCAAATAGAACGAAGAAGGATTAAGGAAACATGGGAAACAATATTCCGAAAAACATGAAAGCCGCAATTACCAAAAACGGGGGGGGGGATTCGAGGTTGAGGAGGTGGATGTGTTCGGGATCCGCAGCGGGCCCAATGCTTTTCCACCTTCCATCGCTCTGGTGCATACAGGTCGAATTCAGATCAAAACCCTGGCAACCCATCAGTTTTCATTAGAATAGATCAAACGAGGCCTTTGACACTGTGCTCAACCGGAAAAATGGGGTCCTAAAAGCTGCGATCAACCCATAAATCACGAGCCAGTTGATTCAGGCTCCATCGTACGGTTGTCAATCAGAAAATTTCTTTTAAATCCTTACCACCACACGACCGGGGATGTTCCCTTCCCTCAGGACAGCGTGAGCTTTTTCCAAATCCTCGAAACCAAATATTTGACTGATTATGGGCTTTAGAGCACCCTGTCCTGCGAGATCTGCTACCTCGGCTAATTCTTGCTTGGTCGTGTTTCGCGAACCGAGGATCTCCCATTCCTTGGTAAGGACCTCAATTCCGGAAATAGACATCTCGAGGCCTGTGTGAGTTCCGATGATCACCATCCGTCCTCCTACGGCCAGACATCGAAAACTAGATTCATATGTCCCCCCACCAACAAGCTGGATGATTTTTTCTACACCCATCCCACCTGTACGTTCTAGCACCTCCAAAGGCCAGTCCGAATTTGCTGATAATGCCAAGTCGGCCCCCATATCCTGAATGGCATCCAATTTCTCCCCTGGGAAATCGATGCCAAAAACTGTGGCCCCGCAAAGCTTAGCAATTTGTACAGCGTGCAAACCCACACCACCGCCCGCGCCAATAATAATCACAGTTTCGTTAGGCTTTACTTCAGCTCGAACTTTGACAGCATGGTAAGGCGTACCGAGAGCGTTTGCCAGTATCGAAGCTTCTTCAAACGTAAGTGAGCCTGCTATGGGTACTAGCATGTCTGCTGGTAGGGTCATGTACTCGGCAAAACCACCGTCCACTTCTGCCCCTAAGTGGCCACCAAAGTTCAAGCACAGGGTCTCGCGTCCCGACTGACAAAACTTGCATCGCCCGCAAGTCAGATAAAGTGTAGATGCAACACGGTCGCCGGCTGAAACGTTTTTCACTCCGCCTCCAACACTCTCCACCTCACCTGCTACTTCATGACCAAGGATGAGAGGTAGCTTGGCTCCCGGCCATTTGCCATCCCGGATGGTCAAATCAAACTGGTCAACAGCACAGGCGCGAACACGAACCAAAGCCTCTTCGTAGTCGGGTTCTGGAACCGGAAGATCTTCAATCTGGAGAGACCCACCAAACTTGTGAAGGACATGAGCTCGCATCTTCGATCTTCCTCCTTTGTTAGGAAGAACCACTTTGTTTAAAAGGTTAAAACTAATAATTTGATTCTAGTAATTACCCTTTTCAGTTACGGTTAGACACATCGGCCTGTTTCAGAGCTTCTTCTACCTCATCCGCCACCTGACGGCCCCAGACTAACTGGCCATCCACAACAAAAGTTGGCACTCCAAAAACACCGGCATGAGCCGCATCGGCCCGGTGTTGATCAATGATAGCCTCGAACACACCAGATTCGATGGCTTCATCCATCTCAGCCACATTGAGACCGACTTCTTCGGCAATGCGATCCGTAATTAGTGTGTCTCCGATGTCCACATGCCTTCCATGCATGGCTTCCAAAAGAGCCTTGATAAAGCTCATTTCTTTTCCTATGAGCTTCGCATACTCTGTGCACATGTGCAGGCGACGGGTGTTAAACCGAAATGGAGACCGAGTCTTAGCTAACTTTAGACCAAGGATCTTTCCAACTGCACGGCTCTGATCCCATCTAAAGGCCATCGCTTCCTTGGGCGCAGGGGGCCGGTCGAAAGGCTTCCAGTCCGGACGTTGCTGAAAGGACCGCCAAGAGAAATCGACAGAATATTTCTGTGACAAGGTCTCGCAAACCGGAACAGCTAGCCAGGAATTTTGGGACTGGTAGTCAAAGTAGACAGGCACCGTTAGTGGATTAGGAGCGGGCAATGCCATGATCTCGGTAAGAAGGTTTTCCAATTCTTTTTTCTGTTTCTCATCTATGAGAAGCCAGGTTGATCTGTTAAACGCACCTATAGATCGGATACCCATGCGGGTGCGAAGGCTGTGAAGCTGTCGTGGCGTAAGCACGGGAATCTTCGCACGAACAACTTTATTGCGGACCTTCTCGTAGTGCACTCTCGGCTTCGTAGACATGTTGGAATCTCCCTAGGGAAAACTAAAGAATCTGTCCAGTAATAAATTCAGCAGGGCAATGCCCATCTTCTTTCTGCCACCACTTTTTAGGTCAAACTATCTCAGGGACCTTCAGTCGATAACATCTAATCACACCCTAGTTTGCAATGGGAATTTTCCGGATGTTCAATACTGATGTATATTAGTAAAACATAGGTGGCGAAAAACACGTTAGCAAAAACAATAACCAGATTTTGAGTCGGAGGGTTTTCTGTGACCACCCTTTCCGGGGAATTGGCTGAATGGGTTGTTTCCCTAAAATACGATGACATTCCATCGGACGTTATTGAGAGTGCTAAAATAGCCTTTCTAGACGTCGTGGGAATCTCTTTGGCGTCTTCCAGTATGGATTTCGGGCGGAACACCGTCGCTTTGGCTCGCAACCTAGGGAAGGGTGAAGAGGCATCCGTACTCGGATTCGACCTCCGTCTTCCAGCTTCCAATGCGACTCTCGCTAACGGCACCCTAGCACACGGTTTGGATTATGATGACACTCACGCTGAATCCGTCATTCACGCAAGTGCATGCATTGTTCCGGCCGCCCTCGCGGCGGCGGAAACAGTCGGGGCAGACGGACGAACATTAATCACTGCTGCCGTTGCTGGATGGGAAACTCTAATCCGGATGGGTCTTGTTTGCCCTGGCGAATTTCACGACCGAGGATTCCACGCAACATCGGTCTGCGGGCCCTTTGCTACAGCGCTTACCGCCGGCAAGCTTTGGGGAAGTACACCAACTCAAATTGCAAATTCTCTCGGCCTTTGTGGAAGCATGACGGCTGGCTCCATGGAATTTCTAACAGACGGCTCGTCTACAAAGAGAATTCATCCTGGCTGGGCAGGACACAGTGGCCTGGTCGCCACCCGGATGGCACAACACGGTTTTACCGGACCGAAGGAAATTTTTGAAGGGCGGTTTGGATTCTACAATCTATACATCACAAAGAATGGCGATAACTGTGATCTTTCACAACTGACAGCGGGACTGGGCGTGGATTGGAAAACGCGTGAACTCTCTCATAAGCCCTTCCCCTGTTGCCACTTCACGCACGCCTTCATTGATGCAGCGTTGTTCCTGCGCGAAGAGCACCATATCAACCCCACTGGCATCGATGCTATAGAGTGTAAGATTCACCCTCGGGAAATGCCGGTGGTTTGCGAACCCGTCGAAACCAAGTCTCGTCCCCAAACAACGTATGATGCTCAGTTCAGTGTTCCCTACACCGTAGCTGCTAGCCTCATTCAGGGCAAGGTAGATTTAGACACATTTAAACCTGAGGCCATCCGGGACAAAACTTTACTTGAACTGGCTGATCGAACCACCTGCATTGGCGACGAAACGCAAAATTACCCCGAGTATTTTCCGGGCACCGTTACCGTGCGGATGAAAGATGGCCGTGAGCTAACTCGGGACGAACCATATAACCGTGGATGCTCAGACAACCCTGTGACAAAAGAAGACATTGAGAGTAAGTTCCGGCGAAACGTAGGGCAGGTTCTTTCCAGCAAGCGGGCAGACGAAATCCTCGCCATTCTCCGCACACTGGAATCGGTCTCGAATCTCTCAGATTTGATGTCTCTTTGCCAACCCACCTGAGTCCTATCTCGTGTCCTACGCACTTCAAGATTTAAAAGTCATATCGCTCGGCACCTCCGTGAGTGCTCCGTTGTGTGCCCGCTATCTGGCAGATCTCGGAGCTGATGTCATTAAGGTAGAGCGGCCTTCAACGGGAGATTTTGCGCGCGGTTGGGATGAAGTCCTTCCGGGAATGAGCTCGGCCCACCTGTGGTGTAATCCAAACAAACGCTCTATTGTCCTGAATCTGAAAGCGAAAGAGAGCCGTCAAATACTAGGGCAACTAGTAGAAAATGCCGATGTTTTCATCGAGAATTTCTCCCCGGGGGTTGTCGATGATCTGGGAATAGGATATCACTGGGCCAAATCCATCAATTCGGAAATTCTTTACTGCCATATCTCGGGATACGGGCAGGATGGTCCCTACCGAGACATGAAAGCCTTGGACATGCTAATCCAGGGAGAAGCCGGTGCAATATCGGTCAACGGATCGCCCGAGGAGCCTGCTAAGATTGCACTGTCTATCTCCGACGCTTCCTCCGGGATGTTTGCTACAATTTCGATTCTAGCCGCGTTGCAGCAACGCCACCGTACCGGCGAAGGCCAGGAGATAGACGTTTCTATGTTCGACTGTACTGTTTCACTGCTCGGGTTTTTGTCGTACCAATACCTCTATGGAAACGTGGAACCCACGCGGGTGGGCCTCCGCCATCACTTGATTGCTCCTTACGGTCCCTGGATATCAAAAGACGGTAAAATGGTGAACATCTCCGCCGCAACACCTAGCCTATGGGAGTCTTTCTGTAATGTGATCAAGAGGCCTGATTTATTCGATGATCCCCGATTCCTGGATAATACGAGTCGGGTGAAAAACCTATCCGCACTGGATGAGGTGTTAGCCAAAACATTCATCGAAGAGGATGCCTCCGTTTGGCTGAAACGGCTAAGGGCAGCGGGTATACCATGTGGGGCCGTGAATCGGATCTCAGAAGTCATTGAGCACGCACAAACAAAATTCAGATTGTTGTTGCGTGATGCCGAGGGGGACGTAAAGGACAACTCTGGACATCAGCTCCGACTTT
This sequence comes from uncultured bacterium, assembly GCA_964437725.1. Lineage (GTDB taxonomy): Bacteria > UBA8248 > UBA8248 > JACPRG01 > CAYTIB01. The sequence goes on from CAYTIB010000026.1 coordinate 144,254, forward strand.
TTGATTTTCCTGTTCGATTTTCTAAGTCGGAAACTCGATTGGAGGCTCCTCCTGGGCTTGGTGCTCAAACCGATGACGTACTCACACAGCTTGGTTACTCGATTGAGGAAACTGAAAATTTTCGACGGAAAGGCATTGTGGAATGAAAGATTACAAAACAGGAGCTGAATCTGATGGATTTCGAACTTAACGAAGTACAGCGACAGGTTCAACGGACTATCCGTGAATTTGTGGATAAAGAAGTTATTCCGGTCGCCAGCGATTACGAGCATAAGGATGAGTATCCTCACCCGATAGTTGAAAAAATGAAGGAAATGGGGCTGTTCGGATTTCTAATCAGCGAGGATTACGGCGGATCTGAGATGGATTACGTTAGCTACGCCGTTTTGATGGAAGAGCTCTCCCGCGGCTGGATGAGTGTCGGTGGTGTAATTGGCAGTCACGGCATGACAGCTTGGATTATCGAAACCTACGGAACAGAGGAACAAAAACGCAAGTTTTTGCCGGATCTGGCCAAGGGCATTCGGCGATCGGGTATGGCACTGACCGAACCAGAATCCGGATCTGATTCCGCTTCGTTGCGCACTACCGCCCGCCTTGAGGGCGACGAATTTATAATAAACGGCACGAAGATGTTTATCACAAATTCGGAAATGGGAACCACATTTAGCGTGTTCGTTCGAACCCACCCCGATGCATCCCTGCGTCACAAGGGAATTTCCTGCTTGATCATCGAGAAGGGGATGCCGGGATTCTCTGTGGGAAGGCACCTTAACAAACTCGGCTACCGGGGTGTGCGCTCAAGTGAGTTGATATTCCAAGATTGCCGCGTACCGGTCGAGAATCTGATTGGTGAAGAAAATCAAGGATTTTATTACATCATGGCTGGCCTCGAGACGGGACGCATCAATGTAGCCGCGCGTGGTGTGGGTCTGGCCCAAGCGGCATTTGAGGACTCCATAAAATACGCACAACAAAGAATCCAAGGTGGAAAACCCATCTGCCAACATCAAACCATTCAGATAAAGCTAGCTGAAATGGCAACCCGGATTGAGGCATCCCGGATGATGACCTATATGGCGGCCGATAAACGGAACCGAGGCGAGCGGTGTGACTTGGAGGCCGGAATGGCTAAGCTCTTCGCTTCGGAAACTGCTGAGTTTTGTGCATCCGAAGGAATCCAAATTCACGGTGGTTACGGTTATATCAATGAGTTCAACGTGGAACGCTATTTCCGGGACTGCAAGCTTCTAACGGTCGGTGAGGGGACTAACGAAATTCAGCGACTACTTATCGCCCGCAGACTATTAGAACGATATTCTGTTTAATCTGTACCATGGAAGGAGAGTTGAAATGGGTGGGAGGTACCTAGAAGAATTCAAAATCGACGACGTTTATAAACACACACCTGGTCGCACAATTACATCGAACGACAATACTTGGTTCACACTCCTAACGATGAACACTCACCCCGTCCATTTTGATGAACATTACGCCTCCAAAACCGAGATTGGAAGGATTCTTGTTAATGGGACGCTTGTCTTCGCAGTTGCTGTCGGGATGAGTGTCTCGGATATTAGTGAACGTTGTATTGCAAATCTTGATTATGAAAACATTACTCACCATGGTCCGGTTTTTAACGAGGACACTATATACTCAGAATCCCAAGTGCTAGACGTCCGAGAGTCAAGGAGCAAGCCGGATCGCGGCATCGTCTATGTGGAAACCAGGGCGTTCAATCAAAATGGCGATAAAGTTCTCTCTTTCCGCCGCCACGTACTCATCCCTAAACGCAACAGCCAAGCCGTCCCCACCGAATGGGGCGGACCTGGGGAATAAATTCCGATTTCACCTTGAAATAGTTAGAGGCTGTGGCTCGTCACAAACACACAACGCAAGAAACCGGAGAGTGTAGAGCCAATTCGGTAGCAGGCCAGGTTCTAACAACAAAACAATAGGGAAGGGCCAATCTTAGCTTCTGGAGGAAAAAATAAGGTCTTTAATCTCTGTCACATGATCTCGGAATTCGGGCGAAAACTCCATCTCTGCATCTCGTGGTCGAGGCAGTTTGACATCAATGATATCGGCAATCTGACCCGGTCGCGGGGTAAACACGACAACACGGTCGGCCAGTAAAACAGCCTCTGAGATACTGTGAGTAACAAATAGAATGGTCTTCTTTCGCTCTTGCCAGATACGCAAAAGCTCAAAACCCATGTCCTCCCGAGTCATCGCATCGAGGGCCCCAAAAGGCTCGTCCATCAGGAGAAGCAAGGGATCGTAAACCAACGCCCTGCAAATCGAAACCCGCTGTTGCATTCCTCCCGACAACTGCCTTGGCTTGTGCTTATCAAAACCCTCAAGACCCGTGAGCTTAATCAAATCACTGGTTATTTCTTTATAGTTTTTGTCTCTGAGGTTTAAAATTTCAATCGGGTACATAATGTTTTCTGTCACTGTCCTCCAGGGCATCAAAATTGGTGCCTGGAAAACCATCCCCACATCCTGATAGGGTTCCGTTACCCTATTCCCTTCGATAAAAATCTCTCCATCGGTAAGTGGCATCAAACCAACTAACAGCTTCAGTAAAGTGCTCTTGCCACAACCGCTGGGTCCCACAATTGTGATAAACTCCTCTTCGCCCACGTCAAAACTAATGTTCTGCAACGCAGTTACCGGCGGTTCTTGTTTAATCCGTGGTTCGAAGGTTTTTGTAACGCTTTTAATGTTGATCAATTATTTCTCTCCAACTTTTGCCTACAGCTGGAGCCCCCCTTCCTTTTTCTCTTCAAGATACCAAGGTTTGAAAAGGTATTCGGCAAGAGCGATCAGCCCAAAAAGTACAATTCCCATAATCGCTAAAATGCCTATCGCTGCAAATCCCAAAGAGGTATTCATCCTGGCACTCGAGGTTAAAATAAGAAATCCTAATCCCGCATCGGATCCTACAAATTCCCCAATAACTGCTCCGATAACAGAGAAAGCTATGGATATTTTAAGTCCTGACCAAAAATGGGGGAGTGCCATAGGGATCCGCACCTTAACCAACACTTGCCACCAACTTGCGCGCAATATCCGAGATAGCTCCAACATTTCCGGTGGGATTAGTGTCAAACCTGTAGCCATATTCACAACCATAGGGAAAAAGGCTATTAAAAATGCAGTCGTAATAATCGGGTAAATATTCACGCCCATCCAAACTAGCAACAACGGAGCCAAAGCAACTTTCGGTACGGATTGAGTCACGATTAGTAGGGGATATACCGTATTTCTCAAAAAATCCGATGAGATAATAACAACAGCAAGAACTACTCCCAATACAACAGCCGCGATAAACCCCACCATGGTCTCAAAAAAAGTCAGCCAAATATGATAAGGCAAAACCCCATACCACTCATCAAGGGACTCCAATACCTTGGTTGGGGGCGGGAGCAGCCAAAGGGGAACATCGAGCACCCTGACAATGACTTCCCACAGCACAAGAATCCCTATCATCGCTATGCCAGGCCAAACATATTTTTGTAAAAAGGTGCTAAGCCCCATGCAGGAAACTCCTAAAAGAATCTAAACCTTGCAGATCCCGAGCCTCAAACTAGCAACAAAAATGCATTAAGAAAGAAAGGCAGGAGAAGTATAATCCCCTCCTGCCTTTCTTTTAAAACTCAGTCTGGGAACTTGATCCTTGGGTTAAACTTGTTCGTGTAAACTCCCGCAGGTTTTACCAACCCAGCTGGCAAAGCCATATATTTCTCCATCGACTTGACAGTCTGTACAACCTTTTCTGGGGCGATATAACCCATTCCGTTTTTGAGCGTGTTAGGAGTCGTCATCATCTGGCGAACTAGCACGTACTCTTTAATAGATGACTCCCGATCAACTTGAGGTTGAAGCTTTTTGAGTAGATCAGCTCCCTCCTGGGGATGACTAAACGCATAATGAAAACCCTGTAAAGTGGCCTTCACAAAACGGCGGACCTCATCCGGTCTTTCCTTGATCCTCTTCTCAGAGGTGAGCAGACTGTTCGAGTACAAGGTCAAACCCGTCTCGGAATACAGGAAGTGATCAACCCTCTGCCCTTTTTCCTTTGCATGCTTGTTCAGGAGAACACTGGAAAAGATATACTCAGTGATAGCATCCACAGACCCGGCAAGAAGCAGTGCGTGCATAGCAGCAGGTTTTACGTTCTTTCTGATAACCTTGTCATTTATCCCGATGGGGTTCAGGAATCCCGACAACAACTTGGATGTTGACCCACCAGGCGAAACTGTAATCGATTTGCCGGCCAAGTCTTTAGGCTTGTTGATCCCCTTTCCCGCGATGAAAAAAACCGCATAGGGAGGGTGTTGGTAAATGGTAGCCAAGGCTTTTACCGGAACCTTATCGTTCCCGCGTGCCAAAACCAGTGCTCCCATGTCTCCAAAACCATAGTCAGAAGTTCCCTGAGCGGTTAGAGCAACAGCTTTGACAGATCCAAAACCTCGCCTCACAACTACATCCAGACCAGCCTTCTTGTAGAAACCCTTTCCTACCGCCGTGAAATACCCCGTGTGACGACCATAAATTACCCAGTCCAAGTTAAATTTAATCTTTTCGGCCGACGAATTACCTACAAACAAAAACGACAATGCCAACGACAAACCAAGAAACCGCACAAACGTTCTACTCTTTCGCATCGTACCTCCCTCCGAGATTCGCGTTTTATTTTGAGAATCGGAGGCTAGCTGTTTACAATCCCGATGTCAAGTAGGTAATTAAATCGCGATAGACACGAAAGCGCTGCTCCGGTCCGACGAAATATGAATTGACACCGGGATTCGCTTGTATCCGGAGGTTGCAATTTTGAAACCGGAAAAAAAATTGCACACTTACTTTGAATTTCATGCACCGAATGGAAATATCCGACAATATAAAAATAAGGGCTGGATTTTCACTTTCCGCAAGCTTGGTTTACACCTTAGTAGTATTAGGGCTTTTCCTCAGAAAGATTTACTGCAATAATTTGGAAGTCCCAACACGATGGAGAGGAATTATGGACGAAGCTCAGCTCTGGCCTGCCTTACGCGAGTACTGGCACCCGGTCTGTTGGTCCAAGGAAGCGACAGAGCGGCC
>CAYTIB010000027.1:0-2777 GCA_964437725.1 uncultured bacterium
CGTTGGCGACCGCGTAGAGCATAATGAGGACGGCGCCTGGGCACGGCACAACCCCTGCCGCGAAGGCCAAGATGCCACCCTCCAAGTTGCCGCCGTGGCTGTGTCCATGACCGTGACTATGACCGTGTCCGTGACTGTGACTGTGACCGTGCCCGTGTTCGTCGTCGGCGGCATAGCCGAGCGACGCCCGGACCGCCTGGTAGAGCATGTAGATGCCAATTCCGGCGATAATCAGGAAGCTTCCAGCGCACACCGCGGGAATATCGGAAAGGCCGATCCCGAAACCCGCCTTCAGCACGACATCCGCCAGCCACACGATGACGACGGCCGAGATCACGTGAACGATGGCCACCTGGGCCGCCATGATCATGCCGCGGGCAATCTGGACCTCGCGACCCATGAAATAGGAGATGATGATGAATTTTCCGTGGCCGGGGCCAAAGGCGTGGACGATCCCGTAGGCGAAGGCGATGGCCAGGCCGAGGAAGAAGGCGCCCAGGTCCTCGCCGCTCTCGATGGCGTTCATGTGGGTGGAGATTTCGGCGTTGGCTCGGCGTTGAAACTCGATCAAGTACTCCGTGAAGCGCGTGAAGACCCCCAAATCCTCGTCTTCCACGATCTCGACCGTGGGCGCGGTGACGGCTGTACCGGTCTGTGCCTCGACCGGAGAAGCGACGAGGGCCGCCATAAGAAGGAAAGTGAGCGCCAGGATGCCGAAAAAGAATCCCCGCAGACTACAAGCCTTACCGATGTTCGTCATGTTGAGCCTCCGCATTTTAGGGTAACGGGTTGGCGATGGCCGGACTGGGTGCCCCGACCACGCTTGATCTGAAACTTGCAGCCCGGCCTCATCGCGCCTTCGACAAGAATGAAATTCTTCTTGATGAAGCGAAAATCGACGTAGATGGCCTTGTCGTACAAGCTGGCGACGATGTCGCCGACGCCCGGGTCGGCGGGCGGCGTCAAGGCGACCGTGAACCGATAAACCAACATTTTGCCGTCGATGGTGGCCGCGAAATCCTCTATTTTCGGGTTTTCCCGCTTTTCCCCGGCCGCCCAGATATGCACGTAATAGCCAAACTTCTCGAGGGGATCGAAGGCTTCGCCGCGAAGATTATTGACCTCCTTCGCTTCCAGGGCGCCGCTCCGGTCCGCGTCGTAGGTCTTGATGGTGCGGGAGCTGAAGTACTCGTCGAACCGCCAGTCGAAAGTTACGGCGGTAATCTTGCCGTCATCGAATCGATAGGTCATGGCGGCCTTGACCCAGACGTCCGGATTGGCGTGGGCGCCAGGCGTGCCCAGGGTGACAAGCATAGCCGTGGCTAGGAGCAACTTCTTCACGGCTTGGGTATTCCTACCGAGACAAGTGGATGTCAAATTACTATGACAGGTTAGTTGACATGTCAAAGTAATTTGTGTCACTCCTGGTGTCAAGAGCGAATCGCGAGGGTTCGGGCCATGGCGTTCGATTTGACTTGGGATTGGATCGGGTATCTGACAACCCCCATCCCACGCCACCTCAAGGTCATGGGATACGTTCGGGAACTGAATCAACTCGACACCCGAAGGACGCGCTGCAGTGCCGCGTGGCAGCCTCATCTGGAGCAAACCCGCTCGCTGATTCTCGAGGCCGCCAATCTCTCCGGCGCGAAGGAAAGGGCGCTGATCTTGGGTTCAGGCCTGCTATTCGACATCCCGGTGGCGGAACTGAGCCGGCGGTTCCGTGAGGTCGTCCTGGTCGACATCGTGCACCTGTGGGCGGCCCGTAAAGAGGTGAGCCGATTTCCTAACGTACGTTTGGAGCGGGTGGATGTGACCGGGGTTGTCGAAGAGGTCTACGCCCTGCCCCGCGGAAGACAGACGCTGGACGCGTCGAAACGCCGGTCGGTCGCCTTTCTCGACGACGGGTTCGACCTGGTGGTTTCGGCCAATATTCTATCTCAGCTTCCCGTCCTTCCGAACGCCTATGCATCCCGACGGATGAAGAAGCTGGCGAATGGACAAATCAGCAAATTCTCGCGCCGGTTGGTGGAGGCCCACCTGGATTGGTTGGCGACATTTCCGGGTGTTGTGTGCCTGATCGCCGATCTTGAGCGCCTGAAGTGCGACGGCTCGAAGATTATCAGCCGGGAAGGCTCGCTGTGGGGCATCGACCTGCCCGAGGGGAGACGGGAGTGGTTCTGGGACTTGGCGCCACGTCCAGAAATAGACTTCGAATACGACATACGCCACCGGGTCGCGGGATACGCCGCGTTTCCCAAGCAAGCCTGGCTCGATCGATATCGAGCCGGCACCTAGTCGACCTTAAGGTCGGCTCCGATCACCGAGATTTGATTTGCCGAGGACAACAAGGCTTCCATGACTTTCCTCAGCCCGCCCCGCAAAGCCCTCTCGGTCGCCTTGGCGGCTCGGTCCCCGTCGCCTTTGATTAACGCGGTGACCAGCTCGTCGTGGAAATGAAAGAATTCATGTCCCCTATTTTGCAGGGCGAGACCAAGATGGACGATGCGCTCGTGCTGCTCCATCAGGTCGATCACCAAGGCGGCCAGGCGCCGGTTTCCCGACGTCTCGGCGACGTACCGGTGGAACTCACGGTTCGCCTTTAAATAAGCTGATTCGCTCTTTTTGTTTCCGGGCTTGTAGCCCGCCTGCACGGCCCGGTTTAGCTCGCGGATACGCTCGGCATCGACCTTGCCGGCGGCGAGCCGGGTTGCGGTGACTTCGAGCACCAGGCGGAGCTGGGAAATCTCCTGAACGTCGCCGAGCGTGACCGGTGT
>CAYTIB010000028.1:0-27447 GCA_964437725.1 uncultured bacterium
GCTCTCTTCATCAACAAAGTTTTGATAGGCTTCTGAAGAAAGAAGCTCCTCCGGAACTGACTTGTCCGTTCTTTCGATCAGAATCATCCAGCCATTATCGTAGGGATCAGAATTAATCAATTCAGGACTTTCCTCTAAGCCACTGTTAACTTCTTTTACTTTCCCAGAAACAGGGGAGAACAGATCGGAAACAGCTTTGACAGATTCCACTACACCAAAAGTCCCTCCGGCCTCCAAATCTGTTCCCATTTCTGGAAGCTCAACGTAAACAACATCTCCCAATTGGCTCTGCGCGTAATCGGTAATTCCCACCCGCACGTCATTTCCATCCACAAGAGCCCATTCATGCTCTTTTGTGTATAGAAGTTCTCCAGGAATTTCCATCTTTTCTCCCCCTTAACTAACTAGCTGATGTCCGGCCAAAAAAACCTATCCTTGAGGAACCCAAGCAAAGCTCCACAGTATTTCTCCAGTGGAAGTTTCGAAAATGTAAAAATCAATGACCCAGCAGTTGTCCAAGCTAATGTTTGTCTGCCGGATCGTCAAGAGGTTAGGGAAAGTCTTTTATGCATCAGGTTTTTGATTGTTCCTAAATAGGAACCGTTTGGCAACCACTTGCCCGTTGGAAATCTATTATGCAAATTGGGGTAACTAAATCGTCTCTAAAGAGACTTCATTCTTTTGAGAATTCATGGGCAACATCAATCACCGGTTCGGCCAAAACTCGGAGAAGATTGCCCGTTCCCCCATTTACCAGTGCTAAAGCACGTGCATCGCGGAACAAACGTTCTGCTGGATATTCTCCCGAGAAACCATATCCTCCATGAACCTGGATTGAATCATATCCAGCCTTGAGGGCTGCTTCAGAAGCTAGAGACCGAGCTCGCGCAATCCATGGACTGCAGGACTCGAGCTCCAAATTTCTTCCTTCTGCTTCAGAAGCTGCCCGGTAGACAGACAGGCGGGCAGCTTCTAAATTAAAAACCATCTCGGCTATCAATTCTTGAACTAACTGAAAACTGCCTATGGGCCTACCAAACTGTCTCCGCTCCTTAGCGTAATCTACCGAAACCTCGAGACAGTTCTGAGTCAACCCCACCCCGATCGCTGCTAAAAAAAGGTCAGCAAGCCAACGGAGGTTTCTCCGTGTACCCTCTTTCGCGTCGAGACCATCGGAAAAGGGGAGAAGGCTAACACCGGAATCAAAAAACCATTGTGCAAAATTAACTGGCCTGAGACCGAGTTTCTGGACCACTGGAGAAACCTTCACCCCTTCCAATCCGGGAGTCACAAGAAAACCTTTCAGGCCTTCGGAAGATCGTGCAAAAAGACAGGCCAAACAAGTCGCTTGACCATTTATTACCCAGTTAGCATCTCCTTCGAGTCTCCATCCCTGCTTATCCCGTTCGGCCCGGATCGCAGAGAGAGACGCGGCATCTTCTTCCTCCTCAAAGGGGGTTGGTTCGATAAGAACCGTCCCGGCAATTTTCCCGGTAGCCAATTCCGGCAACCACCGAGATTGTTGCTCATCCGATCCGCAAGCGACCAAGACAGCGGGAAGCAGGAAAGCTCGAAAAACCACATCTACGGCAAGCGATGCCGAAATTCTCCCCAATGCCTCAGCGACAATAACTTGCGTCAAGAGCGGAACTTGACTTCCACCGTTAAGTTCGGGAACAGCAAGCGCCAACAACCCTGATTCGGATAATTTCGCCAAGACGTCTTCGGGAATATTTTCTTTCTCTTCCATCTCAGCCAGAATAGGCCGAACCCACTCGTCACTAAACTGGTTTACCATGCCTCTGAGGAGTTTTTGTTCCTCCGTATAATCAAAATCCATATAGCACTCCCGATAATTGGGGCTTTTCGTCTGCCACGGGATGTTTCATACTACTCGCTAACCGAATAGAAAATCAAAATCCTTCGATCTGGCAGCAACCGCTGTGTAGCCATTTAAAGGGGAGTAACCTTTGACCAACACGGGAAATAACATGGAAGAAGAAAGCAAGAGAAGTGAAACTCTCCTGGATCAAGCTAAGGGATTTCGTGCATTTGGAGAAAAACTGATTGACCGTGGAGAAATGCTAGGAGCAGCAGAAACGCTTACTCGAGCATTGATTTTCTTCCTGCAACTCGAACGGGACAACGAGGTAAGAACTACCGAGCTTCTTCTAACCAAGATTGTGCCAGACATCGGTCCATTCACCTATGCAAAAATTCGTCGGGCAGTGGAAATTGAAATGGGGATTCGCTCTTCGGATGACCATAGGGACTAGCTACGAACCAGTATAAGGAGAAAAACATGGCTAAGGATATTGATCATCTTCACTGGAAAGGAGCCGACACGAACAAGTGGATGCCGTACGCACCGGTAATCAGGGTTAACCGGGGAAATGTTGTCTTCATCGCCGGGTGCACCTCTGCCCCGATGTATCACTCACACCCTCATATCCCCGAAGAATTCGAAAACATGCCTACGGACCTAGGCGGACAAACTCGGGCGGCCCTTGAGGGGATGAAAAATAGCTTGGAAGCAGCGGGTGCAACCTTTGACGACGTTGTAGAGTGCACCCGCTTTGTCACTGATCTTTCCGATCAGGACGCGATGAATAAAGTGTGGGGGGAATACTTTACGGGAAATAAGCCCACGACCGTAACGGTCCAAGTGGTCAAGCTCGCCACAGACCCTCGGTGCATGGTAGAAATCAGCGCTATTGCTATTGTCGATGACGAAGTTCGATAACACTAGAGAGGGATCCATGCTAGGTCTTCCTTGTTCCTCATTTTTTTTCTTGACGGAACCGGACGTTTCAACTCCACAAACCGAAGCTGAAAGCTAGGGAACATATGACTGAAAAATCAAATACAACTCATCCGCTCCCCAAGGGCTGCAAGGCCGTCATCCAGGGACTCAAATCTGCTAACGTACGAGTCCTGGCAATGGTGACGGATACAAACATAGCGCCAATGATTACCGAAATATTTGAGGACCCATTCTTCCACTCTGTCCGCTGCTGCAGTGAAGAGGAAGCAATAGCGATTGCAACCGGGGCAACGCTTACGGGTCAGCGAAGCGCTGCAATATTTCAAAACGCAGGACTATTCAGTAGTGGCCGGGGAATAGTACTAGCCCAGACAGTTTCCGCACCTGTTTTAATGCTTGTCAGCCACCGAGGGGGCGATCGGGAATCTGTAATCCCTTATCACATATACAAAGGGGAGAAGACCGAACCGCTCCTCAATGCTCTTCGAGTCCATCAAACAAAAATCAGCTCGGAACAACCAATCGAGGCTCAGATCGCTCGCGCAGTTGACTATGCGCAAGCAACCAATGAACCGTTCGCTCTTTTACTTTCGGAAAAGGATCTAAAATGATCAGGTTACCCAGCCGTGAGGAATACTTGAGGAAACTCGTCCCGAAAGCCAAAAAGAGAATAGTTGTAAGCTACCTCGGGAGTTCAGCTCGAATCTGGTCAAGGCTCCGCCCTGAGGGCCCCAACTTCATCAATCGGGATTTCATGGGTTTGAACCTTTCCGTCGCACTCGGCATGGCAATGGCCCTTCCCAATCAATCTGTTATTGTCATGGAGGGAGATGGCGGGCTTTTGATGAAATTAGAGAGTCTCGTCACTGTTGGCGCCAAAGCACCACCAAACCTTCTTGTCCTAACCTTTTTTAACAATTGGTACGTTACGGGAGGAGGGCAACCACTCCCGTCCAGTGAACTTAACTTGGAGGATTTTGCCAGAGCCGCCCGGTTTCCCCAAACGAGCACAGTGAGCTCACCCGAGGCTTTTGAAATCGCCCTGGATCAAATGCTAGATTCTGGAAACCTAGGATATATCAATCTTCAAGTAGCGCATGATGTCGAGACAGACGTTCACGGATCAGCCGAACAAGAAAAATTGGTCCCTTCAGCATTGAAAATGCGAAATAACTTTGCCCGTTGGATACAAGAGAACTGCCCCTAACAATTTCTGGGTTTCCGATCTTTGAATCAAAGCTATTCAATAGTATTCATAAGAAATAAGGAGGGGGATACTTCGAAATGGATATCGACCAATTTAGATGTCGATAGGCATATCGGGGGCAGGTGGAAACAGAAGATGGACTCCAGTAAATACTTCAGATAACAGGCCAGCGAGTCTTGAGGGGAATTCCAGTTCGGGATTGGATGATATCTTCCCAGTTCACAGCTTCCATTTCATCGTAGACGGCAAACTCGTCCAGAGTCATCAATTTTCCGCCCTCAACCACTACTTCTCCGTCAATGATTACTGTATCAACGCTCTTACCGTCGGCCGAATAAATGAGGTTGTTGACCACGTTGAGCATAGGAACCCATTCGGGTCGACGCCGGTCAAAGAGAATTATATCGGCTTTTTTCCCTATCTCAAGAGAGCCAATCTGATCCTCCATCAACATCGCTTTTGCCCCATCTATAGTTCCCATCTCGATTGCCTTTTCCCCTGGAATAACACTTCGCTGCATACGAGCGTCAGTGTAAATACCGGCGGCCAAATACATAACACGAACCATATCAAAATAATTGGAGCAGTTAGCGCCATCACATCCCAACGCAACGCAAATTCCTTTTTCAATCATCTCCGGAAATTTTCCCAGGGAAGTGAGCCCATATCCCAGACTGAGACCGGTGGCCGTACAATTCACAATCTTAACGTTGTGCTGAGCCAAGAGGTCCACCTCTTTGTCACTGACATCAACCATGTGGATCAAATGAACATTCTTGTCGAGTATTCCCAAATCGTCGAAGTATTCAATTGGTCGCTTGCCGTTTTGGGCAACAAATTCTTCCACCTCCCGAGTCACCGTCGACTGATGGAAGTTGAGCCCCACACCGTAACGGTCTGCCAGATCCTTCGCTCCCACCAGAAGCTCATCACTCATCGTCCCACAGCCAAGGAGAGATACCCACGCATTAACTCGTCCGTTTGCCCGACCGTGATGAGCTTCTATGACCTGCTCCGCATTTTCCAAAGCTTCCCTTGTCGAGGAATGAAGAATGGCAGGCTCCTCCACAAGGTCCCACGTAAACTTTCCTATTACTCCTCGAATTCCAATCTCCTCCATTGCCCGCGCAAGCTGGTCAGGGTACTTGGTGGTACCTGCTTCAAAAGCCGTGGTTGTTCCAGTCTTAACACACTCAATCAGAACAGCGAGGGAGAGGAGATATTCGTCTTTCGGACTCATCGAAGAATTGATCCTCGGAACAATATCTGTCATCCAGTCCCAGGCGTGAACATCGTCGGCAATGTACCCCCTCGGGCCTTCGTTACTGACGTGAAAGTGGGAATCAATCAACCCGGGCAGAACAACTCGTTGCGAAGCATCAATGATTTTCTCGCTTTCATACTTCTTGCTCAGATCATCAGTTTTCCCAATGTCGACAATTCGATCCCCCCGAACGGCTATGGAGCCGTCTTTAATAATTCGGCGTGTTTTGTCCACAGTAACCAGAAGCCCACCTTGAATAAGAATGTTGACGCGTTCTTTCATTATTCCAGTGCTCCTATTAGACCCACTCAGAGCCATCGATTACGTGGGTTCGCCGATCAAATGCCCTGTGACCTTGAGGCCATGATCTCCCGTCGCTTCACGAAACATCTACACTTATACCTCAATGAGAACCAGGACGTTAAGGTGGAAATTCTGCTCTGCATCAATCACCACAAAACATTCGGACAGATTTTGCGTATAGTTATCCTTTTTTCTTTCCGGTTTTTCTTCTGGAAATTACTAGGGAGAAATGGAAATGGTATACCGTGACCTTCGGACCTTTTTGGATGATCTCCGGAAACAGGGAGACTTAGTTCATGTAGAAGCAGAAGTGGACCCTAATCAGGAAATTGGTGCTGTTTGTTATAAGGTTTCCCACAATTTTGGGCCTGCTCTTCTTTTCGATCAAGTCAAAGGCTCTGAGCTGCCCCATTTAACCAATGTCTATGGAACCCGCAGTCGAATTGCACAAGCTTTCGGGCGTGATGACTATCAGGAGCTAGGAGATCTGTGGGCAAATTTAATCAACCATGGGGGAATCCCACCATCTTTGGTTAGCGAGGCGCCTTGCCAAGAGGTAGTACGCGAGGGCGAGGATGCGACACTCGACTTGCTCCCCCTAACAGTGGGGAACGAGGGCGATGCCGGACACTATATTACTCTTGGTTTCTGCATTGGGCGAAATCCGGATACCGGAATCTTCAACGGCGCGCCCTACCGCATGCTCAAAATTGATAATCGTCACACCACCATGAACTTTGGACCAGGACGAGACCTAGGATTAATACGAGCCAAATATTTGAAGATTGGCCAACCTTTGCCTGTTGCAATAGCCATAGGTATCGACCCGATGACAACTCATGCTTGCGTGTGCCCTTTTAATACAGAAGTCGATGAATTTGCTATGGCAGGGGCTCTTCTCGGGGAACCCCTAGAAATGGTGAAATGCAAAACCATCGATCTTGAGGTTCCCGCAACTGCAGAAATTATTCTCGAAGGACACATTCTAATGGAGGGGGAACATATTGACGGCCCCTTCGGAGAGTACCATGGCTACTACGGAAAACCCGAATCAGTTCCAATTTTTGAGCTTTCCACTATCACTCACCGAAAGGAACCCATCTATCAAGGGTTATACATTGGGAGACCGCCCAATGAGAACGCATTTTTAGAAACAGCTCCTACCGAACTAGAAATCCACCGGCAGCTCAAGGAAATCCCAGGATACCGCTGTTTCCATATGACCATCGGGGGCACTCGAAGAAACTGTATAATCCAGATTGAAAAACGGTTCGAAGGCCACGGCAAGATGGCCGCCTTGGCTGCTTTGGGAACGGCAGCGGGTAGGGATATTAAAACCCTCATCGTTGTAGATATAGATGTAAACCCATACGACTGGGATGAAGTTGATTGGGCATTATCCACTCGCTTTGACCCAATCAAAGACGTAGAGGTTTTGACCGGCCTACCAGGGAACCCCGTTGATCCATCCATGGCTCCGGAAGCAGCGGAAAAATCTCATTTGATTTCCAAGATCATCATGGATGCAACACAATCAAACGTGAGCCCAATACCGGATGCATGCCTTCCTAGGGCCGACGTGATGAAAAAAGTTCGGGAAAATTGGAACCAATACGGAATTGACTGAATAGAAAGTGAAGATTGAGCAACTGAGTGAAATTCTGGAGTCGTAGGAGGAGGGAAATGATAGGTCATATTCACTTTGGCTACCTGTTTTTCGCAGGTCTTTCTGCCGGATATCTCATGGCATTTGTTGGTTATTGGATGGAGGGATTTTTGGGTCTTCCACGTTTTGACTGTACACAGGACGGTGTCGTTTATCTGGGTGGGGAAAAACCGGGCCGATGGCCTGTCGGCATTCTTTTTCACCTTTTCGACGGTGTTTTGATCTCGCTTATTTACGCCGGGTGGTTCATTGATATTGTTCCTGGGCCTTTGTGGTTTAGAGGTATCCTCTTCGGCCTCATGGTCGGTTTGGCTGTTTGGATTGTCATTTGTATTGGATCGCTGGGAGGAGGGGTTTGCTTTAAAAAAATCCCCAAAACCCCACGGATTATTTTTTCCAACATGTTCCTGATAACGATTTTTGGGTTAGTGTTGAGTATACTTTATGTTCCAAAAGGATAATGGTTGAAAATCAAAATTTGCGAGAGGGACCATTTGCTGTGTAAGGCCTGACGACATCCAAGGAATTCTGTTGGCGTAAGGCACCCAAGCACGGTCACACGTGACGAACATAACACCGTAAGGAGAGTTCTGATGACGGAAATTCGTGACCGCTGGGAGGCGGTGAAAAAATATTCTGACATCCTCCCCCCTCACTACATTATGTGGGGTGACAAGTTTGTTGATTTTCGTAATCAGCCAAAATGGGACATTCCTGATATTGTTGTTTTGGGTGTAGCCGTAGTGGGGGTCTTCATCGACCGCGAACAGAACCCAAAAATCCCCATATATCCGGATGAAATCAGAAAAGCGATAGAGGAGTGTGTCGAGATTGGTGCGGTTTCCGTTCATATGCATGTTCGTGACGATGAAGGCAGACCATCTGCAAGCCTCGAAAACTTTCATAAGGTCATTGATCCCCTACGTACCAAATACGGGAATGAAATTGTTGTGGACGGGGGCTGTATGACTGGAGAATCTTTTCCCGAGGCTGTAGGCCCCGTTACAGATGGTTTATTCGAGATGTCAATTGTCAATCCATCAACCGGATTATTGGGTGACAATTTGCGTGCCATGTCTCCCGACACCATGAAAGCGCAGGCTAAATTTTTTAAGGAATGCGGTGTCCGGCCTCTCATTGACGTTCACGACACCGGCAGCATTGAGAATGCCAAGCGGTATCTCATTGATGAAGGCCTCATTGACCCACCTATAATCTGGCACCTTCTCCCTGGCCTGCCGGGAACGATGTTCTTTCCCAACCCCCGTGCCATGACAGAGGGCCTAATGTTCCTCGTTAATCGCATCCGGGAGATTGATCCGGCCTCCGTCATCATGGTAAGCGATCCCGGGAGAAGCACAATCTACCTTTCCACACTGGCTATGCTATTGGGCCTACACGTCCGCGTTGGGATGGAGGACACCCTTTGGAAGTTTCCCCACAAAGACGATATGGTGGAATCCAGTTTGGAGGTCATAGAAGCCACCAAAGAGATCGCCCATCATCTCGGCAGGAGACCTGCCACCGCAGAGGAATTCCGAAAGCTCGTGGGAATCGAGAAACCTTGGTCCGAAACACCCGCTGCTAAAGGATCAGAGAGAACGATAAGAACTTAAAACGATCTAAATATCCTCTAAGAAAACATTTTTTCTGTTGAGGGATGGGAAAACACATGCCCGATAATCAGTCCGCCGCAGAATACCTCGTTCAGCACCTGATCGCCGAGGGGGTTCCATACATCTTCGGGATCACGGGGGACACCGTCCTCCCCATCCTGGACGCTATGTACGACCGGCAAGACAAAATCCGATATATCACCTGTCGTATGGAACACGGAGCCACTGCCATGGCTGACGCCTATTCCCGCATTACCGGGAAGCCAGGCTGTGTGCTTCTTCACGTCGGACCTGGTATCGCCAATGGTGTTTTGGGGACACACATTTCACAAAAAGACGGGATCCCACTTATTGTACTTTCCGGCAATATGGACACTTTTCGCTTGGGACGGAACCTCTGGCATGAGTTTAACGTTGGTGGAGTTTTCGAGCAGGTCACCAAATGGAGTGATCAGCTTCGTGAGGCCAAGGACATCAAGCGTCTATTACGAACAGCCTTTCAAGTTGCCACCTCAGGGATGCCCGGCCCTGTCCATTTGGATTTGCCTAAGGATCTCATCAAACAACCAGTTAATGTCGAAAGCTCGGATCTGTCCTTGGTAGGTAACCGATCGGCCTTTACCACAAATAGTAACCGGCCAGACCCGGAGGCTGTGGAACAAACTTGCCAAATTTTGGCCGAGGCCAAGCATCCGGTTATCCTAGCAGGACGCGGAGTTATTTGGTCAAAATCCTCCAACCAGCTAATCGAGCTAGCTGAGCGTCTGGCCATTCCAATCGTGACCACGGAAATGGGGCGTGGCTCAATCTCTGAAGATCACCCACTCTGCTTTGGTATAGCTGGCCATTTTGGTCGCAGCACGGCCAATGAAGCACTACGGCGGGCAGATGTAGTTATGGGGCTTGGCTCTCGATTCCTAAATGTGAACACCATCAACTGGTCACTTATTCCCAACGGGGCGAAAATCATTCAGGTTGAGAGCGATCCACTGGAAATCGGCCGACAGTACGCCGTTGATGTAGGAGTCTTAGCCGATACGGGAAAATTTCTCGCCGACACCCTCGCACTTTGCAAAATGAAAGGACTGGGGGAAGAGCAGGGAACCGGGCACCCACGCGTGAAATCTCTTTCCGATCTTCACGTTGCCGAAACCCAGAAATTCTATGATGTAGATATGAGCGCTGTACCAATTAAGCCCCAAGTCATAACTCGAGACATAATGGATGTGTGCGATGAAGATACTATCTTTTCAGTCGGAATGGGTAATCACACCCAATACGCTCACCAGATCAAGATCCGCAGGCCAGATCAATACATTGCTCCTATCGGGACGGGATCGATGGCCTATGCATTTCCGGCAGGCCTCGGAGCAAAATTGGCATCTCCGGACCGAAAGGTCGTTATTCCCATTGGCGATGGTGATTTTGGCATGATGACACAGGAACTGGAAACCTCCGTTAGGGAGAAGCTTCCTGTTGTGGTGATTATTTACAATGACTCGGGCTACGGTGCTTTGCGTCTATTTCAAAAGACACAGCACAGCGAACGGTATTTGGGCTCGGATTACGGCCAAACAGATTTTGCAAAGCTAGCGGAGGCTTACGGTGCTCGTGGAGAAAAGATCGAGAAGCCAGGCGACCTAAAGCCCGCTCTCGAACAGGCCTTAGATACAGACGTAACAACTGTACTCGACGTCCGGACCGACCCTTGGCAAGTTCACTATCGTTCCCCAGAATTTAAAGATTTTCATAAGTTTTAGGAGTTGATCCAAGCAGAAAACATTCGATATCAATTCCAACTACCTAATTCGGGGGAGGTTTTAGATTTTTTCTCCACACCGAACTTTTGCTTCGGTAGCGACCAAGCTACTCCTATTAGGATCATCTTAAAAACAATTACAACGAACCAACCTATCCTAAAACTCCCGGTAAGATCATGAACTCCCCCCAAAGCCATCGGTCCAAGGAAGGTTAACCCGTATCCAACCAATATATTGAATCCGGCCACACTGCCTACATATTTTGGATCAACGTAATCCAGTGGGAGCACCCAACAAAGAGCAAATGTTCCAGTCACTGTCAAACCCATTAGTGTCGCAATAAGCAAAGGGGCTGACATCGGAAAAAATATCATCGCCAGGAAAACTGGCACAAATCCACCTGATGAAATAACTACCCACCATTTTCTTGCCCCGAAACGGTCAGAAATCAAAGGAATAAATAGACCCGAGGGTAAACCAGTAATGACGAATATTGTCAGAACTTGCGTCGAAGATTCCAGATTCATTCCTAACTCACTGTAGTAAGTTGGAATCCAGGAAGCCATAGAATAAAATGACAGGTTCATCATCAAGAAAATTATGTTTAGTTTCCACACCGTTTTATCTCGCCAAATTTCAGATAAGTACCTAACCTTCACCCCAGTAGACCCCTGCTCAGTCACCAGGATTACCCAGACCAGGAGGGCAAGAAGACCGTATCCACTCCAGATTAGAAAAGTCCCTCGCCAAGAACCCGACAGGGTCACCATGTAGGGGAATGTCAGCCAAGATGCCACTGTTGCACCCACAATAAACCCGCTCGCAAATATTCCTGTGGCTGTTCCCGGCAAGTCTGGAAAGCGGTCTTTTACCATCCGCGTCAACCCAGGATTAGCTATCCCCATTCCTGCTCCGAGAAGCGCAGTCCAGACCACCAAAGGAATTAGGCCTCCCGGGACAGCTCTCAAGGCACTGCCCGTCACGAGCATCGTTAATCCCAAAACAATGGTTTTTTTCATGCCAATGTTGTCTGCCAGAAATCCCCCCGGTATTCCAAAAACTGCCATGAATAACGTGGGTACAGCAAATAGAAAACCGGCCTCTGCATAAGAAAGGGCTAGATCCGCTTTGATCAGCGGAAGTACGGGGGAGATAGCAATGGAGATTCCGCGAAGGCTTGCAGCAGCCAACCAGGCAGCTACCAAAAGACTCCATCGGTTTTGTATGCTCAAGTCGTTAGAAACCCTCAATGGAGCTGAAATTTGAAAGTCTAGGTTGCTGTTCAATCATCGTACGGAAGGATCTCTCATTTTCGGGTGGACAACTATCAGTGAAGAGTATCCAATCATAGTTTCATTACTGGTAGCCATCCTGAACTAATTTAAAACAGTTTCCAATTTTCTATCTTTGTTCCTTGTGCAATCGAATGGAAAGAATTTTTATGTCTTGCTTCGGCTTAGATGAACGGGAATCCACAGGGACCTTCCCTATTCTGTCGACAACACCCATCCCTTTAACAACTTTTCCGAAAACCGTGTGTTTACCTATCAGCCAATTTGTATCGACCAAGTTAATAAAAAACTGCGATCCGTTGGTGTTTGGGCCTGAATTAGCCATCGCAAGAGTACCTCGCTTCGGGTGGTAAGATCTGAATTTTGAATTGTAACGGTACCCCTGATTCCGGTACACGTCTTTGAGAGACATTGTGTTTAGCCGGTTTCGGATTTCTCGCATTTGTTTTTTCATATCACTCTGGGTTTTTATCTGCATTTGACGGAGCAGAGGAAAAATCAGAACCCTATTAAAGTCATTTTGCGATCGCACTTGCAACCACGGATGGGAATTACCTTTTTCATCGAGCACTTTGATCTTCTGAAGACCGAGGGCATCGGCATTAATCTCATCTTCGAATTTATACCCCGGATTGCCCGTTCCATTACCTAGCGGGTCACCCCCTTGAATCATGAATTTTTTAATCACTCGATGAAAGATCAAGTTATCGTAAAAGTTCTTTTTTACCCACTTCTGAGTTTTCGAATCTTTAAACCTTCTGGTCCCTTCGGCTAAACCAATAAAGTTTCCTACGGTCTTCGGCGCTTCCTTTTGGAATAGCTCAGCGTAGAATTGCCCCAAGTTTGTCCTGATCAGTACAACAGGATTATCAGAGCTGTTAAGTTGGAAATCCTGTGCAAATGGTGATTGAGCTGTGAATAAGAAAAAAGAGATGGCCAAAAAGATTTTCACTAATCGATTTTTCATCGCTTTCCGCCAGTTCCTTTCAAAAAACCCACCCGGGCTTTGTCTGAGTAGTATTTCTTAAAAATGTACCAACAAAATTAATCACAAAATTCCAGCAAACGCCCGAATGGGGGCGCCCGTTCCATTCTTAAGTTTGATCGGTACGGCAAAAAACCAGAAATCTTTCCCCAAAAGAGGTTTCAAATTTCTTAACATTTCAACCATATATACACGATTGGTCCCACAGATCTTCATATGGACCGGCCGGGTGTCGGGCGTGACCTCGAGTGCCTCCACACTGACCAAGTCCACACCAATGAGCCGTAGATCTCGCTCCAATACCCAGTCCGCCACCGTGCTGTCCAGGTAGGGACGCGGAATGGCTAATTCAGGGTCATCGAACTTTTCTCCCCAGCCCGTGTAAACAAGGATCGCACTGCCAGGTCGTACGGAGGGTTTCATTTTTCTGCAACCGTCCTCCAAATCTTTACCGGTGATGGCCTCCCACTCCCCCTTATGTGACATGTCCACAACGCAACCAGGTAGAATAACCTCCGAAATAGGAATCTCCGCGATTTTTTTCCCGTTTGGATTAAAGTGGTATGGTGCGTCCAGGTGTGTACCTAAGTGTTCCGTGGCGAAAAAACAGTGTCCTTCCATACTTACACGTCCTTCAAACTTCTTCGAGGTTTCCTCGTGTGAGTACCACTTCCAAAATGTTGTCTTTGGGCTTCCGTAACAAGTCATACCATCAAAAATGTCGTTGGAAAGGTCTACTATTTCCTTAAACATTCTTTTTCTCCCATTTACTAAAATGTTTTCCTGCGGAACAAATCAACTCATGGATGTTCCGGATTCAAGGATATGGACTGACACTTAAATTAATGCCACTTCATTCTCATCTACAGTTTCTGGATGGATGGGGATCCTTATCCGTCTAGTCCTAGCCTCAGATTTGGCCCACAAGCCATCGGCAACCTTTTTCATTGTCCATTAGCAAATCAATATCTCGCCCGACAATTTTTCTCGGACTTTGATAAAATCTAGGGGTGGCTCCGCTCGCGCGAGGGCAAACGGCACAACCCAAAATATACCAACATGTCACGAAGAGGAAATATCTCATGAAAGCAATGGTACTCCACGAACTCGGCGGACCGGTAACCTTAGAGGAACGGGAACCACGAAAGCCAGGAATTGGGGAAGCTCTGGTTCAAACTAAGGCAGCGGGTATTGGGCTCACGGTGGCAATAATGAAGGGGACCGCAGAGCTCGTCACGGCACTACCTCGTATACCTGGCCACGAGATTGGCGGGGACATTGTTGAGATTGGAGAGGGAGTAGAGAATGTCAAACCTGGAGATCGCGTGACATGCCATTTCTACCTAACATGCGGGTATTGTAAGTTCTGTCGGAGAGGGAAGGAGACCCTCTGCGAGAACTGGGGGGGGTATGTCGGAATGGCTTGTGACGGAGGCTACGCCGAATTCGTTACGTTACCTGCGCGAAACCTTATCAGGATACCAGACGGCGTCTCCTATGCAGATGCTGCAATTGCTGCAGATGCTATTTGCACCCCCTACCACAATTGCACAGAGGAAGCACGTATTCAGCCTGGCGACAACGTTTTGATCATTGGAGCAGCAGGAGGAGTTGGAATACACGGTGTTCAAATGGCTAAGCTTTGCGGTGCTCGCGTCATCGCTGCTGATATTAATAACGAAAAGTTGGAGCTTACCAAGCACCACGGGGCAGACGAAGTTATCCTGTCCGGAAAACAGTCCATTCCGGATGAGGTTATGAGGTTTACGGACGGGAAGGGCGTCGAAGCGGCATTAGATTACGTTGGAGGGAAAGAGACACTAGAGGCCTCCATGCAGAGTTTAGCAAAAATGGGACGCCTAGTTATTGTCGGGTTTAGGCCACCGTCAGTTTTTGGGACAAGTAACGATTTTCAGGTCGATCCGGGAGCGATGCTCGCTAACATGTTTGAAATTCACGGCTCACGCTATGCAAACCTCTCAGAGATCGAGGCTACACTAGAGACAATCCAACAGGGACAAATCCAACCCGTCATTTCCAACCGTGTTCGCCTGGAGGATATAGAGGATATCCACGTCAAGCTTCTCAACCAAGAAATTTCAGGAAGGGTTGTGGCAGAGCTTTAAAACCAAAAAAACTTCAGAGAAAATAATTCAACTTTGGAAAACCTAAAAACAACTGAGGAAACGAAGATGGTTGTGGCGCATCGAATACAAAGGGGCACCTATCAAGACTCCGTTAAGTTGATGCGCATCTCCGTTTCAGGTGGTGAGCGGGGAGGCGTGGAAATAGCCGTCGCGGTAATGGGAACAGAGAATAACCTGAAGAATCTTCAAGATACTGGTTTCGATAAAGAAATTGCAACAAGTGTGTCCCCCAACGATTTAATCCTGGCCGTACGGGCCAAAACCAAAAGAATAGCTAATGATGCCCTAGATTCCATGGAGAAAATGATTTCCTCCTCCCTTAGCAAGGAAACCGAGGAGGGTATTCGTCCCCGCACGCTTCAATCCGCTCTTGGAATGCAACCGGAAGCCAACTTTGCCTTGATTTCTGTTCCAGGACCCTTCGCCCGAAGAGAAGCCGAGTCGGCACTAAACGCAGGACTGCACTGTATGGTTTTCAGTGACAACGTTTCCTTAGAAGACGAGGTTTTCCTGAAAACTGTGGCGGGTAACAAAAACCTTTTATTCATGGGCCCAGATTGCGGAACTGCTATTATTGGCAACAGGGCTTTAGCATTTGCTAACGTTGTCTCGAGGGGGGATGTGGGAATCGTTGGTGCCTCGGGAACAGGAATTCAAGCAATATCTGTGTTGATTGATCGGCTAGGTGGCGGTATCAGCCACGCTATTGGTACCGGTGGTCGGGACCTTTCGAAAGAAGTCGAGGGGCGGTCTATGCTGCAGGGAATCCGGATGCTGGGTGGGGACAAATCAACGAAGGTTCTGCTCCTCGTTTCTAAGCCATCTGATTCCGGAGTCATGAAGCGTGTTCTCGAAGCCGCAGCTGAAACCGGGAAACCCACCGTTGGGATCTTCCTTGGGGGTGACCCAAAGGTCACCAATGTTGCAGGCGTTCACCCGGCAGACAACCTGGAAGAAGCGGCACAAATCGCCGTAGCCTTAACACGTGGGGAGACCGCCAAACCATCCGGAGAAAATCACCATCTCAATTTTTCTAGATGGGTGGAGGCAGAGCGGTCGGCTTTGAATCCAGGGCAACGATACGTGCGCGGGCTATATTCCGGTGGAACATTGTGTGAAGAAGCAATCTTGATCCTCTCCCAGTCCATTGGCAACATCAACTCCAATATTTCAAAGCAAAAGGGTCTCGCTCTTCAGGATCCGAACCACAGCATTGCTCATACCGTGGTGGATCTGGGGGAAGACTTTTTTACGCGTGGTCGCCCTCATCCAATGATTGATCCCACCTTGCGAAACAATCGGATTCTCCAGGAAGCGGAAGATCCAGGAACGGCTGTACTTTTGCTAGATGTGATCCTTGGATACGGATCACATGAAGACCCGGGCGGTGCGACAGCTGGGGCAATAAGCGAGGCAAAAAACATCGCTCGGAAATCTAGGCGAGGATTGACGGTTGTCGCTTCCGTATGCGGCACAGAGCGGGACCCACAAGTGCTGTCGGAACAGAACGCCGCCTTAGCCAAAGCCGGGGCCCGGGTTTTTTCAAGTAATACACAAGCAGCAATGTTTGCCGCTATGCTAGTGGAGGCTATTGCTTCGTAAGAGTGGAGGGCTTCTCGTTGGTTTCAACACCTGGAACTAAAAGGATTTCAACACGGCGGTTTCGACTCCTTCCGGAAACTGTTAAGTTCGAGTCAATCGGCCGAAAGTAGGAGTATCCCACTACGGACATCCGCTTTGGGTCTATACCCTTCCTTTCCAAATAACGTACAACTGTTGCGGCACGGGCTAGCGATAGCTCCCAATTGGAACTGAACTTTTCGAGCAGCGATCCATGAATTCGTTGGTTGTCCGCGTGACCCTCGATAACTATTAGCCCATCCCTGATTGGTACTAAGCTGCTGAAAATCGCATTAACTGTTTCCTCGCTAGATTCTGTCAATTCCGCACGCCCCTTTTGAAACGTCACCCTGTTGACCATCTCAATGGAGATGTGCTCTTTCTTTCTGCGGACAAAAACCTCCTTATTGTCTATTTTCGATTTCAGCCTTTCCAATAGGAGCTTGTGACTGGCTCGGAGTTGCGCTATTTCCTGCTCTTTGCTGTACACAGTCTTTTCATATCTCTTCCGCAAATCGAGGATCCGCCTTTGCAGAGATTGACGGGTAAATTTGGATTCGTGACTGACGACGGAAAGCTCTCGGATCTCTCGGGAAAAGTTAGCTAGTGTTTCTTTCAGTTTTCGATTTCCAGATCGCAAAGAGACTACGGCCTTGGTAGCTGAAACATTGTCTGTTTCAAGTTTTTCCACCTTTTGAGTTAAATTGGTTACCGCATTGCGGAATTCGGAAAGAGAGCGATCTGAATCCTTCAGTGCAGCCTGAAGATGAACTATCTCTCTCTGATCCTTCTCCAATCTAGCTTTTGCGTTCTGGAACTTTTCGCTTGTTTCGCCCAACTGACCCCGGAGAGCGTCTCGCTCATTCTCGAAACTTGCGGCTTGCTCAGACAAGCTCTGCGTGCGGGTGGCGTAACGATACCCACCGGCTGTCAAGGCTATAGCCAAAAGCCCGGCAACTCCCCAAGCCGCTTTTGCGGTGACAACCACTTTCTAGTGCTCCTTTTTCCGAAAAACCTCTCGCCTAATGTCGGACGTTACCACTAAGAGTATTCTGGGTAACAGAAAACAAAGCGTCAAGAAAAGAATAATCAAATTTACAAAGATCCTACGGATGCGTTTCCGGATCGGACACCAACAGAAGAACACCGGAATATTGATGCAGGTACGTCTTTTCACAAATAGGAGCAATCTCTGACCCGGAAAAAAATCCCGCAAACGGAACTCCTTCGAGTGTGCTGCGCAGAACACGAGAATCAACGCCCTCCTCACCGTAAAGCCCTTTACCTCTGGCCATGCAGTTGAAGTACATCCCGAAAGAGGCCGGATAATGATTCCCTTGGAGTTCGTTTGACATGCGCATCAGATCCTCTCGTGCACCAATCGGTTCTCGGAGAGCAAAGGTGAGAATCTGCCCGGTCCGGGCCTCATCGCCAATGGCTATTGCCCCAGATTTCGGGTCAATCCCCATAATGCCTCGAACCAGATATTGTCCTTGCGCTATTTGGTCCTGGTCCGGCTCCATGGGAAGTCCAAGGAATACAGAAGAGATTCCATGTCTAAGATCTTTCATCCGCTCCTCTCCAACTGCCTCGGCAAACACATCGGAGGCACACCGCCCGCCAAGCTCATAAATGATGTTCTTCTCAGCTCGGGTAACGATGACGGGATCTCCTAAAGGCCGACATGCCTGTGTCATCCGGACGTCTACGGAAGCTGTGCCCGCCAAAAGCATTCCCACCATCGCGTTGGATTCAATCCGGCCCTGATAGAACTGATAAGTCCTCCCGTGGGAACCGTCCTCCGAGGCACCCCCACCCATGATGGTAAGTGATCCCAGTTTGTTTTCCAGCTCGTTGAAAAAGGTATTCGATTCCATATGGTAGGTGTCAGGCAGTAGGAGCAAAACGGAGTTTTTCGACATATGAGGTTTTACCCGCCCTGCCATGGCTAACGCCGCAGCTTCTGCCCGGCCATGAATCGGACGCTCGATGAGAGAAGTAGCCTTAAGGGAAGGAGATGATACGGCCAAAAGAGCTATCCCCGGTGCTCCTTCAATCTCCCCTTCTTCCGTTAACACCCCATATCCACTGCATCCAATAATATTTTCCGTGCCAGTCAGTTCGGAAATTTTTTCTAGCATCATCCGAAATTTGGGGAAATGATGGACGGTGGAGAAAACCATCGCCCAATCGGCCGGACGACCGTCAAGTAAAGACATGGAACGGCCAATAACTTCCTCAACCGCATGGTGGGTTTCGGGATCCTTGGACAATCCGCTACCCGCTAGAATTTTTTTGTGCGCCACGGGTCACATCACCTCATTGAACGTGAGAAGACCAAAACCTCCCTACTTTACTCTACACTTGCAAAGGTTTTGTTTAAATCATGCAATTTTACAAGTTCCTCGCGGCAAGAATTATATCGATGCCCAAAATCCGAATAGAATCAGGACTGCAATTGAGAAAAGCCATGCCAAACTCTAAGCTCCTTGACACCCATGACTATCTCCCGGAAACTGTTGCATAGGAACTGGGGCTAACCGGCTTGCTGTGGTTGCTGGAAGGTTACCTAAGCTCGCGTTTTCTGTGGGCCGCCATTAGTTATCCATTAGCAAACGGAGAACTACGACGTGTGGACTGATTCAAAAAATGAAGAGAAAAACCTGTGGGACCATAAGTACCGCCAAATCTGGGCGGACCTGAGTCGGGAAACTTTTCAGGAAGAAATTAAATCATGTGAAGATACAGAAGATCTCTTAGGCGGGATCGGTCGATCCTTTAAAGTGCTTCAAGACTACGATGTGACTGATCCCTATGCCTCTGAATCTCCGCTGATTATGAATCTCGGATTGTTTTCCGGTACGGATGTCATGACCGGCCTGCGGACGTTTTTTTCTGCCTACAGCCCCTTAAAAACTTCCAAGTCGGGTATGCCTTCCGCAATGTGGAGCGCTGCCTCCGGCAAATTTGGTACAAAGCTCGACTGCGCAGGTGTAGACGAGATGATCTTCACAGGCCGCTGTAAAAAGTGGAGCTATTTGGTCATTGAAAGTGACGGGGAAACCCGGTCTTGTACATTACAAGATGCCTCAGAAATCCTCGGGAAAACTACACATGAAAAGATTTTATGGCTTGCCGATCACTATAAGGATGCCCACTTCGGTGTTTTAGGTCCTTCGGGTGAAAACTGGCAAGGTAACCGCTTCGCTGGTATTGCTATCAGCACAGAAAACCAACTCAAATCCCGTGAGCCAAAACCTCGATTCGCCGGGCGGGGCGGCATGGGCAATCTGATGGGATCGAAAAACTTAGTCGCTATTGTGGCTAAGGCACCTGATCATAAGGGCAGAGTGTCGCCAGTCATTAAGGCTGTAAATATGGAGATTTCCCGCGGCGACGGTTCTCGCAACTACCGTGACAAACGAAAAAATAATGGTCTCGGTGGAACGTGGCGGAATTATCCGCCACTTCATGAGAGCGGAATCTTGCCCGAGAAAAACTTCATGCCACAGGGGACGGAGGAAGCGGCTAATCAATATCGAGACACCTTCGAGGAAAACTACTACGTCAAGGATGAATCTTGTTTTAAATGCGGAATCGCGTGTCACAAAAACGTATACGAGGCTGTAGAGAAAAATGGAAAGAAAAAGCCTGGTGAGTTCTTTGTCAAGCTCGACTATGAGCCCATGAACCTAATGTCAACCAATCTGGGGATTTATGATCAAGCCCAGACACTCGAGCTTGTGGAGTTAACAGACGACATGGGGTTCGATTCGATCAGCTTGGGAGTCGTTCTGGGGTACGCCATGGAATACAACGAGCGACGAGATCAAGGGGCACCGGGTGAAAAGATCCTCGACGGGATCAAGTTTGGTGATTTCGAGGGGATCATGGATCTTACACGCCGTTGTGCTGAAGGAAACCTTCCCCAACTCGGTCATGGTGTTATGAGATTATCTGAGGAGTTGGGCGAGACCGATTACGCAATGCACTGCAAGGGACTGGAGCTCCCGGCCTATCTGCCAGAAACTAACCCGGGCTATCCATTTGCAATTGCCGGCGGGCATATGGCTATGCGCACATTCCTTTTCCTCGTCTTTGAGAAAGAGACGTCTCTCGAGTATTGGGAGGATGCTATTCTCAACCGAGGGATTCACTACACCAGAGATGACCTGATTGGTACGTGCAAGTTTGCAGGAACACCCGACGCCTCCATTTTGGATGCTATCAAAGACTTAAAAGGCGTTCCCATGACTGAACAAGAACTAAAAGACGGTGTAATGCGAACATACTTGCGAGGCCTATTGTTAGAACGAAAACAGGGATTCACCGATGAGGATTACGTCTTGCCGGCCCGTGTGTACGAACGCCAAGAGCATATCAAGGTACCACAGTTTATTACACCGGATTTTTGGGTGGAGCTCCGCAGTCGCGTTCTGAAAGGGCTAGACAAGCGCATCGATGAGTTTGGTCTGGTCACGTCAGCGTAAAATCATACAGATTTGTCGCCAAGCAATTGAGAATATCTTGTAATGAAGAAATTTCGGTTTTTGTGCGTAATTCGATAAACCCCTCTTGCAAAAAACCCTGAGTTTGCCCTGAACAACCACATGCGCGTACACCTTACACTACCCAGAGAGAGAATCGTGATGGAAAGATTCGCCCTTCCTCAGCGCATCCGCTATCCTAATTCTGCGTTCTGCATGACCTGCGCAAATTGAGTAACCTCTGCGAATACACTTCCAACAGAAATTAAATCCAAGTGGAAATCTAAGAAACAATCTGGAGACGAGTATTCGCCGAGAGGCGGAGTCTCATGGGACCTGGGTGGGCTCCACCCGAATAGAATTAGACTCGCAATTCATTAGGGAAAGAAAAGTCTGTTCCTGGTTTTCGAGGTGTTGGATCACACATCGTTCTGCTTTTATCGGATCACGGCAAATAAGGGCTGAAAGGATTTCCTTGTGCTCACGCATAGATTGGTCTAATCGATCAGGTGCTTCGTGGGAGAGAATGCGTGTTTTGACTATCTGAGACCGCACCTGCTCTACCAATTCTAGCAAGCGATGATTCCCGGAGGATTCAACAAAAATACGGTGGAACAAATGATTATGATGATAGTAGCCATCAATGTTGCCTGCCTGCCTGCACTCTTCAAGTGCGTTGGTAGTTTCGCGCAAATGCTCCAGGCTTTCATCCGTAATCCGCTCGGCTGCAAGCCGTGCCGCCAGCCCCTCCAAAACACTTGCAATGGCATATAAATCTTTAACCTCTTCTTTGGTCGGCCGACTCACAAATGCTCCCTTATGAGGAACGAGAGATATGTATCCTTGGATCTCAAGTTCTTTCAGGGCTTCCCGAACGGAGGTGCGACTCACACCAAAAGTGGCTGTCAACTCTTTCTCAATCAATCGGTGCCCGGCTCTCAACCGACCGTCAAGAATAGCTTCTCGGATCTGGGAAGCTACCGCCCGGCTCATCGGCCGTGGACGGATTTCCGTAAACCCAGCGAGACCTGAAGACGCCAACGCACTTTTTTCCATGGGTCAAATAACCCCCTCATCCCGCAAGTCCTGAATTTCATCCAGCGAAAAATGAAGAACTTCTCGCAACAATTCATCCGTCTGCTCTCCAAGGAGCGGTGGTGGTGAGAAAACTCCGGCCTGCGTGTCAGAAAACTTCATGGGCACACCCGTTAGCTTCGTCTTTCCAGCCACAGGATGATCTACTTCGACCACCATGTCTCGTGCCAGCACCTGCGGGTGCGTCAAAACCTGGTCCAATGTGTTGATGGAACCGCAGGGGATGCCGGCCACATGTAATCTTTCAAGCCAAACAGAACGCGATTCTGTCCTTAGGATCTTCTCAATCTCCGTTTTTAGCTCGTCGTGGTTTTGGACACGGCTAGCGTTATTTTCATACTTGGCTTCATGTATCCAATCTGACCGATCGATCACATCACAAAACTTAGCCCACAAGGAGTCATTCCCCACGCCAAGGTTAATAAAACCATCCGCGCATTCGAGTGTTTCGTAGGGGACAATACTCGGGTGGGCATTGCCTAACCGTTTAGGTGATTGTCCAGTAGAAAAATAGATGCCTGCCTGGTAGGTTAGAAGAGCTACTTGACCGTCCAGCATCGCAACATCCACTTTCTGTCCTTTCCCTGTTCGTGTGCGTGCGAACAGGGCAGCCAAAACTCCGTGGCAGGCGAGCATTCCCGCGGTGATGTCAGCAATTGAGGCGCCAACCTTAGCGGGTTGACCATCTGGATCACCGGTAAGACTCATGATCCCGCCTTCACCCTGAATTACGACATCATATCCCGGACGATCCTTGAGGGGTCCCGTATGCCCAAAACCTGACACTGAAGCAAAAACTATATTGGGGTTGATTTCGTGGACACGATCATAGCCAAAACCCAGTTTTTCCATAGTTCCCGGGCGAAAGTTTTCGACAACCACGTCTGATTGTTCAATCAGCCGGGTCAACACAGCCTTTCCCTTTTCTTCTTTCAAGTTAAGCGTTAGGCTTTTCTTGTTCCGGTTAACACTCATGAAATAAGAACTCTCACCATTCACGAAAGGAGGCCCCCACTCCCGGGTGGCATCTCCTTTTCCAGGAAGCTCTACTTTGATGACCTCAGCCCCCAGGTCCGCCAACATCATAGTGGCGTAGGGACCTGCCAAAATTCGGGTGAGATCCAAAACGCGAATACCTTCCAGTGGACCTACCATTTAAAAAGTTCTCCCGGCTCAAACATAATCAGCCTCCCACCAAAGACAGCAAGACACCGGCCGCTATGGCTGACCCAATAACACCGGCAACATTCGGCCCCATTGCATGCATCAGCAGAAAATTGTGACGATCGGCATCCTGCCCAACCTTCTGGACAACCCGGGCCGCCATTGGAACAGCGGAAACACCCGCCGCACCAATGAGAGGATTGATAGGCTCCTTTGAGACAGCAGCCATGAGCTTCCCAAAGAGAACACCCGCAGCAGTTCCAACCGAAAAAGCAACAAAACCAAGAACGATAATAATTATGGTCTTCAAATTCAGAAACTGCTCTGCCGTCATCGATGCCCCAACAGAAAGGCCAAGAAAGATCGTCACGATATTGAGAATCTCATTCTCCGATGCCTTCAACAGGCGATCTACAACTCCGCACTCTCGAAACAAGTTCCCCAACATAAGCATCCCCACCAAGGGAACTGAAGAAGGGAGAAGAAGACCCGTGAAGAAAATAGTTGCAATAGGAAAAAGAATCCGAACTGACTTGGATACTTGTTTCCTTTGCACCATAACAACTTTCCTTTCCTCATCTGAGGTCAGAAATCGCATGATGGGAGGCTGTGTAATGGGAACTAATGCCATATAGGAATAGGCCGCAACGGCCACGGGACCCAACAAGTGAGGAGCCAATTTGGAAGTTAGGTAGATAGCCGTAGGACCATCCGCCCCCCCAATGATTCCGATTGAGCTTGCCTCTGGCAGATCAAACCCCAGAAAAATGGCTCCGATAAGCGTTCCAAAAATCCCAAATTGCGCAGCTGCGCCCAGAAGGATAGTCTTCGGATTGGCAAGTAAAGGGCCAAAATCTGTTAAAGCCCCAACACCCAAAAAGATCAGTGGTGGGAAAATTCCCATTTTGACGCCAAAATAAAAATATGAAAGGAGTCCCCCGCTTTCAAACATTTCACCTTGAGGAAAGTTCGATAATATGGCGCCCATGCCAATAGGGAGGAGAAGAAGCGGTTCGAACCTCTTCGCGATAGCCAGATAGACAAGAAGGGCTCCTATCAGAAGCATTGCCGTGGATTCCCACGTGAGGCTTCGAAACCCTGTGTTCCCGAGAAATCGGATAGCGCCAAGGGCGAGGCTGTCCACTTTGTTATTACCCCCCGAAACGACTTAGTCCGGATCGACTCGGACAAGAAGCTGACCTCCGTCAACCTTGTCACCCGGATTAACCAGAACTTCGGCCAAGGTGCCGGCCTGATCAGCCAAAACCTGGGTCTCCATTTTCATTGCCTCCAAAACACAGACGATTGTGTCCGGCTTAACCGGATCGCCTTCCTTGACCAAGACTTTGAGGATGGAACCCGGCAATGGCGAAACAACCTCACCCGGCAACCCCATGCTTACCTCAGCGCGAGGGCGAAGTTTCGGCCGAACAGTTGGCGCGGTACCGATTGCTGGTTCCTTCGCAACCACTTCGACCAGGTGTTCCTCACCTTCTATCGTCACCCGAAGCTGATCGGGCTTTTCCGTTTCCTCAACAGCCACCTCATAGGTGACATTTTTGTGAGTAACGGTGAATTTTTTCAAATCCGATCTCCTCCTGGGTAAACATCCGACCCAGACAGGGCGGACACTCGGCCCTCCATTGTCCACCCTGATTGATCGGGGCGTTCAACGTCCACCAGTAAAACCTGAGTGCCCTGCGATTCAAGGTACGCGTTAACGGCAACCATTATGACCGGCAATAATTCCTCTCCTCCACCCAAACCTAAAGGCGTAGTAGCAACTTTTAAAGACGTCTTCCTCGATAGAAATGAACCGCTCTCCCAAATCGTGGCCAACTTGCCCAGAACCCGGATCAGCATCGCCAAAGCAATCAGCGAGACAAAAACCGTCCCCATTCCAATAATCGTTAGCATGATTCCCTGGCCCATCTGGGTCACGGATTGAATCTCCTTCCGTTGCCTTGCTACCTGCCTACCTATTAGTAAGTGACTACTCACTCCAAAAAGCAAAACTATAAGGGTATATTTCCGTGTTTCTTTCGAGGGCGGCTCTCCCGCTTGCCACGAAGAATTTCCAACGCACCCAACAACTCCCGACGGGTGTGCCGGGGCTCAATGATAGAATCAACATAGGACGATGCAGCAGCTGAGTAAGGGGTACAGAATTTCGTGCGAAACTCTTCGATAAGTTCCTGTCTCTTAGCTTCAGGATCGGAAGCTTCTGCAATCTCTCTTCGGAATATGATGTTGGCCGCACCTTCCGGTCCCATAACAGCAATCTCGGCAGTGGGGTAGGCTAAAACACGGTCGAAACCCATACTTCGGTTGCTGAAAGCAATATAGGCACCGCCGTAAGCTTTTCGGACAATAACACTAATCTTTGGAACTGTAGCCTCAGAATATGCAAACAAAATCTTGGCCCCATGTCTGATAATTCCGCCGAATTCTTGTTGCGATCCAGGCAGAAATCCCGGGACATCGACAAACGTTATAACTGGCAAATTAAAGCTATCGCAGAACCTGACCATCCGGGCTACTTTGTCCGACGAGTCAATATCGAGTACTCCGGCTAAAACCGATGGTTGATTCGCAACGATCCCCACCGGTTGACCTCCAAGCCGCGAAAATCCAACAACAGCGTTTTTTGCAAAATCCGGTTGAACCTCGAGAAAATCGCTGTGGTCAAAGACCCCTTCGATCAGATCATGTACATCGTAGGGCTCACTCTGACGGGTTGGAATCAAGTCATCCAGAATTTCATTCTCAAGGGGAGGAGAGTCCGGGAAATCGCCCTTTGGGGGATCTTCCACATTGTTAGAAGGAAGGAAACTGAGAAGTTTTTTGACCGTTAAAAGACATTCCTTTTCACTCGACGGAGTAAAATGGGCAACTCCGCTCACACTTCCATGAACTCTCGCTCCTCCCAACTCTTCGAGGGTGATATCTTCGCCGGTTACCGTCTTGATCACGTCCGGGCCTGTAACAAACATATTACTGATACCCGGTACCATAAAGACAAAATCACAGATAGCAGGCGAATAGACTGCACCCCCGGCGCATGGCCCTAAAATGACCGCAATCTGTGGGATAACACCTGAGGCATGGGTGTTTCGACGAAAGATATTTCCGTACCCATCTAGCGAGTTTACCCCCTCCTGGATCCGCGCACCACCTGAGTCATTAATCTGAATAAATGGGCGCCCTGCACTCACAGCAAGGTCCATGACCCGACAAATTTTGGACGCGTGCATCTCGCCTAGCGATCCACCCAACACCGTGAAATCTTGAGAAGAGAGGTAGACAAGGTTACCGTCAATCTTTCCTGCTCCAGTCAAAACACCGTCGCCCGCGTAGTGTCGTTTATCCATCCCGAAATCAGAACTACCAGTTTCTGCAAGGGCATCAAGTTCAACAAAGGTTCCCTCGTCCAAAAGAAATTCGAGACGCTCACGCGCGGTCATTTTGCCACGCTCGTGTTGTTTCCTAACAGCCTCCTGGCCTCCACCCATACGGGCTTTTTCTCTTCGTTGACGCAGTTCGTCTGATAATAACTTCACGCTTTGTTTCCTTTATTTTCAATCTGCAGGAGATTTTTCTTCAACACCATTACAAGAAAAGTTAAACCCCTGTTCCACTCTTTTTAATTCCAGTGGGTTACGTGTGTCCCCACATTACTGTTTGCGTGATTGCTGCCAGCCAATGAAGGGTATCAACAAAATCGAATGATTATCAGACAATAGGACAATATTTCTCCGAAGTCAAATTATTTGGTTGATTTTCCAGAAAACCCATTGTGATTCCGGATCACACCCTTGACCGCGGGCCAGTGAATATGCGGAAATGGGCGTTAATATCATTCGGGTGAACTAACTGCCTCCATCTAGACGGATCCCCCCTTGTACGGGGAAAATCCGCTTACCCCAAATCGGCAAGGAGAGCCGAATGAAAATAATCGATTAAAGTCTGGACCCCCATCACAAGGTACCGGTACCACCGTCGGAATCACAAACCCTGAAGATGACCACAGCGCATCGCAAGCCAACCCACTGGCCGGCAACCAGGGTTTCCTTTTCC
>CAYTIB010000029.1:0-16853 GCA_964437725.1 uncultured bacterium
GTCCATCTGTGAGTACACCTACCTTGAAGCTCGTGCCCCCAAGATCGCAGCCGATAATGTTAGGATACCCGAGCATGTTTCCGGTAAACTGACTAGCGATGACCCCCCCGGCAGGACCCGACTCAATTAAACCAACAGCACGAACCGAGGCTTTTGGGATTGGGAGAAGTCCACCGTAACCCTGCATGATTAAGGCGCTTCCCGCAAATCCGAGTGTCGCAATCCGTTCTTTTAGACCGTTAAGTGATTCCTGTATTTCTGGTGCCACCGCTGCGTTGAGTGCGACGGTCGAGGTTCGTTCGTACTCACCAATGCGTGGGGCAAGCTCGGAGGACAAAGTGATGGGGATGTCTGGGTAGGTCTTCCGGATAGCGGTCGCCGTCAGATTCTCATTCTCCGCATTCCGAAACGACCAGAGGAAACATACGCCAATGGATTTGGCGCCTAGCTCTAAAAGAGATTTTACGGCCGCGGAGACCTCCACTTCGTCGACGGGTACGAGAATATTGCCCTCGCTGTCAGTGCGTTCACCGATTCCTCGAGTCCAATTTCGTGGGACGAGAGGTTGCGGTTTGTCAGTCATGACCGGATGCATGATTTCATCGTCCGAAAGCCCAGCCCATCGCCCATACCCCCCTCGAGTAAGGAGAAGGGTGTCCTCAAAACCCTTGGTTATTAAAAGTCCGATCTTTGCCAATTTTCGGTTGATGAGGGCGTTTTCGGCGGCAGTTGTTCCCAACAGAAAGGCACTCGCTTGGCCCATTAGTTCTTCCAGGGCTAGTTCAAGGGCATCGGCTGCAGTTTGCACGCTGTTTAGTACACCGACCGAGAAATCTTGCGGGGTAGAGAGAGCTTTGCCTAGGGTAATCGATCCGTCGGAGTGCAGAAGGACCGTATCCGTAAAGGTCCCCCCCACATCGACACCTATGATGTAGGCCATGCCTACCTCACTATATGCGTTTCACCCAAAGTTCAATCAGTGCGCAGCGCGAATTTCGAAAAAATGGGCGTTAAAAGAAAACAAGCAGGTTTTATCCCTTTCTGACCTGCACATAACTCAAAAATCTTCTACGAATCCTTAAATGCTGACTCCTTACTATCGAGTTTTTGGCAGACCTCTTCCAGGTTGGTTACCACACCGAAGTATATATGCACGTTTTTGAGCATTGATTCATGAAGGTCCTGGAAGCTACCTGCAACACAATCTGCAGGAACTACAATATCGAAATCGTGAAAGTATCCTTCACGGATGGTAGATTCCACGCAGTAATTCGAGTTCACACCAGAAATGATGACCATCTGAGTCCCTAGCATTTTCAGCTTAGTTGCTAAATTTGTGTCGAAAAAACAGGAGGCTCGGTGTTTGTAAAGAATATGGTCTTCATCGCTGAAGTGTGGCTCCAGATCTTCCTGTATATTTAACTCATTAGTCCCTCGGGAGGCGACAAAAATGTTTCGTTTTTCAAGATGATTGGGAATTTTATGACTCTTGCGAGTATTGTCGTCGCGAATGTGTTCTTGGATAGACCAAATAATGGGCATGCCCGTTTCACGACAAGCGTCTACAAGCTTAGCTACATTTGGAATAATGGCTCTTTGATTTTTATTCAGGCCCTTTTTCCCGAAGGTGCCATCCAGATCCAGAAATCCACTTTGCATATCGATTACTAGAAGCGCAGAATCAGATGGGTCAATATCCCATTCGTATTCAATGACCCCGTGTTCATCAACCATGAAATTTCCTCCTTCTTCGAGGTGACAGACGACAACATCACCTGCCTTGGAGCTTACTTTCAAAGAACTTGGGATTTTGCACGTTTTTCCTGAATGCAAACACTGAGTATACCATTTCATTGTACTCGATATTTTTTTGCAAGACGACGTAAGACGAAAGCGTGTAGCTTACCGAAGAAATCCAACAATTTTCATCCTACCACCACTTCCCTATATTGTGGTGTTAGGATGAGGGCCGGGTTTTGTGTGAATTCCGGTGGGATGCGTCCCTTTTTAATCATGGACAGGGGGTGGCCTTGCCTTTTTTATTTTGTTTCCATTTAAAGGGGGTTGTCTTTTTTATTTCCGGATTGTTCCGTTGCGTAATTCTACCTCCCCTATTGGTCGCAACTATTTTTTTCCCAGTGGTCGCTTCTGTCAGTGCTGCCAATTCTGCCGTGGTGTTGCTCTACCATCGTTTTGGAGAGGGCAAATTTCCATCCACTAATATTCAGCTCTCACAGTTTGAAGGGCATCTTAAGGAGCTTGCTTCGGGCGGGTATGTGGTTCTTCCACTCCCTGATGTTGTTCGGGCCTTACGTGACGGTGTACCTTTACCAGATCGGGCGGTTGCTGTAACCGTGGACGATGCATACGAGTCGGTTTTTACACAGGGTTGGCCAAGGCTAAAGGCGGCAGGATTCCCGCTCACATTGTTTGTATCCACTGAGCCAGTAGATTTGGGCCTTCGAGGTTACATGAACTGGAACCAAATCCGAGAGTTGGTGCAACAGGGGGTTACCATTGGAAATCACACCCGAAGGCACCCGCACCTATTGAGCCAGACCCCAGAGCAGGCGGCGGATGAGATTTCAAAAGCCGACCATCGTTTTCAGACTGAGTTAGGGCAGACTCCAGAGCTTTTTGCCTACCCCTTTGGGGAGGCTGGCCTAACTCTGATTCAAACAGTTAGGCGAGCAGGCTTTAGAGCTGCATTCGGGCAACATTCGGGCGTGCTCCACCCGGGGGCTGACCCTTTTTATCTGCCTCGGTTTGCTTTAAATGAACGGTACGGAACAATGAAGCGTTTTCGTATGGCCGTGAATACACTACCCTTGGTTGTACACGGGTTAGAGCCGATCGATCCGTTTCTGCGTAATGGAAATCCGCCTTTGATTAAGTTTGAAGTGGGTGAATTCATGGGAAGTATGGAGCAACTGAATTGTTTTAGCTCTACGCCGGAAAAGCCAGAGATACGGATAATAAATAGAAAGGTTGAGATCCATCATTTCAAACGGTTCGACCCGGGGCGAACACGTTTAAACTGCACTATGGCCGGACGAGAGGGAAGGTGGCGGTGGTTTGGAACCCAATTCTACGTTCCCTCAAAAAAATGAAAGAGAATTCGGATTGGATTAATATGTTTCAGTTGAAGAAGTAGCTTTACTTGGGTAGGGTTGCACGGTTCTCGAATGATCGAAAAATAGGTTTCGGGAGAGACCACAAATGAATATAGTTCGTTTTTCATTGGCCTTTGGTTTGGTATTTCTGATCCTCTTCCTTCTTTGGTACCTGAGTGGTTTGCTAATCCCCTTTGTTGTGGCTGTTTTGATTTGGTATCTCATCAATGCTCTGGCAAATACCTATGGACGCATTACGATCCGGGGATGGCGTCCACCCGGGTTCCTTTCCCTGCTAACAGCTATTCTCTCGGTTCTCGCAGGTTTGTTTTTCTTGCTCCAACTTGTAAGCGCGAACGTGATTGCGGTCACTAAAGCAGCGCCCTTTTACGGGCAAAACCTAGATAATTTGGTTAAACGCATGTTTGGAACGGCCGATTTTTCAGTGGCTCCTAGCGTCACACAGATTATTGAGCAAATTGACATTGGAGCGCTTATCCGAGGAGTTGCAGGGACATTGACTGGGGTTGCAGGTAAAACGGGGTTGATTCTGATTTATCTGTTATTTTTGTTTCTCGAGCAAAAAAGCTTTCGACCAAAGCTGGCGGCTTTGTTTCCCAACTCTGATCATAAAGTAGCTGTTCAACGGACTATTGCCCGCATCATGACAAGCATTCAGCGCTACATATTTATCAAAACATTGATGAGTCTTCTAACTGGAGGTCTATGCTTTACAATTTTAGGGCTAGTTGGAGTAGATTTTGCAATCTTTTGGGGTTTCTTTGCTTTTTTATTAAACTACATTCCCACTATTGGTTCTGTAGTGGCCGTTATTTTCCCTACGCTTCTGGCTATTTTGCAGTTTGATACTTTAACTCCTCCAATCATCATTCTGGTTAGCTTGGGCGTCGTGCAATTTGGTGTTGGCAGCCTGTTGGAACCTAAACTCCATGGTGACAGGCTAAACTTGAGTCCACTAGTCGTACTTCTGTCTCTGGCGCTCTGGGGAACGATATGGGGTCTTGTGGGTATGTTTCTCAGTGTACCTATAACGGTGGCTATTTTGATAATTTGTTCTGAGTTTCCCCGCACTAGACCTCTCGCGATTATCCTTTCTCAGAGTGGGAAAATAGACTGAAGGCGAATTGAGAGATTATAACGGGGGATTTCTCATTCCGGGCTGTTTTGTTTCTCTTTAGATGTGTGGATTTCAAGCGGGAAGTTTTGGGGCAAGGAAAAGTTGGCACGAGTTTTTATAGGTTATTTTGTTTTCGCATTACTTTTAGTGACACTTGCTTATCATGCGGTATTTGCATGCAGAGGACCACGTACGGTTGATCTGGTCAGTCTGGAAGATTTTAATGCTTATTACCGTTCTAACGGCTATTCCCTCGAAAGTCTTCTGGATGGCAATTTGAAAGAAGTTCCCCGTGTTTTTATCAATCAGATTCCCCAGGTTTGGAGTA
This sequence comes from uncultured bacterium, assembly GCA_964437725.1. Taxonomy (GTDB): domain Bacteria; phylum UBA8248; class UBA8248; order JACPRG01; genus CAYTIB01. The sequence continues at coordinate 4,580 of CAYTIB010000029.1, forward strand.
AAGACTCAGTTTTACCAGAGAACCGAAAGAAGATTTTTTTCCTTTTCATGTTGCCCATTATTTTAAAGGTTAACGAGGATGTGTTAGCAGAGCGGGACCGGGTTCTAAATATCAATCGAGTTGTTCTCTCCGGTAAGCCGCTGAAACGTTCTCAGGTTGAGCAACTAGCCGTTCTTGCGCGTCAATATGAAGTGCCAAACAGAGAGGCCCACATAGAAGTGGGTCTTGACCCGGCAGGACCTGCTATTGGCTCGAGAAAATTTTGGGTATTGAAACAAAGAACCGGCGATTCTTCGGCCACAGTAGAGAAGTTAAATCTTCGGGATGTTATCAAGGATTTGCTACTGCGTGTGGATACAATTCCAGTCTCCCTGGCGTTGGGTCAGGCCGCATACGAAAGTGCCTATGGGACTTCTCGATTTGCTTACTCGGGCAATGCGTTATTTGGCCAATGGAGTTGGGGTCAACGTGGCATGTTCCCGGAAAAGAGGCGAGATGGCCTAGGTGACTACCGGATAGCCACATTCCGGACACCAATAGACTCGGCTCGGGCCTATGCTGACAACCTCAATACGTTTTTTGCCTATGAAGCGTTCCGCAAGCTTCGTGCGAAACATCGAAGCCGGGGAGTTGGTCCTTTGGACGGTTATCAACTGGCGGCAACCATGGGAAGTTATTCTGAGCTAAGGGAGGCGTATGTTAAGACTCTGCGAAAAATCATTCGCGAGAATCGTCTTGAGCAACTTAATGAAATTCGGTTGTGTGAGTGTTGTACCGTTCGTCCGGCTCGTATGACTATGGGATGGTTCTTCAGTGACAAGGCTATGCTAGTTCAAAATAATTAATAACCGAATCCATTCGGAGGGCAGATAAGATGGCGGGAAAACTCTTTGGGCACACAATAATCGTGACTGGTGGAGGGAGAGGATTCGGTGAGAACATGAGCAAAGCCGTGGCAAAAGAAGGCGCCAATGTTGTTGTTGCCGACCTCGATTTTGATCAGGCAGAACGAGTGGTCGAGACCATTCGTCGGGACGAGTCTACGGCCCTAGCATTGCGGGCAGATGTTTCCAATGAAGTTGAAGTGAAACAGCTGGTTGAGACCACACTTGAGCAATTTGGGTCGATCGATGTTCTCATCAATAATGCCGGCATCCCGGGGCCTATGGGGGAGTTGCATACGCTTGACGTGGAGGCATGGGATAGGGTTTTTTCCGTTAACGTTTGTGGTGTTTTTCTATGTAGTAAAATGGTTATTCCGTGCATGATTGAACGAGGGGCTGGACACATAGTCAATATTTCCTCATCGACAACATCTAGCGGTTTCAAAATTGAGCACCTCAGAAGCTTCCCTTACACCGTATCCAAAGGTACAGTCAATTGGATTTCACACTTCCTGTCTATGCAGACGGAAAAGCACGGAATTCGGGTAAATACGCTTTGTCCGGGTCTTGCCGATACTCATTTTCAAGAGAATACTTCACCGGATTATCTAAAAGGAAGACGGTGTTGGAAATCTAATCATACGGTTAATCCTCTACTTTACGTTCTCACGGAGCTAGAGGGTACAGGGCAAACCGTAAATTCTGAAGATTGGCATGAAGAGCGAGGAACAGTAGAAGATTATTCTTACATCCACGATTAAAAATAAATATCAACTGAAACCTCAGCGTATGGAAGGAAGAAAGCATGCCAGGTCAGTTTATGGTGGATTATGAGGAACGGGTCAATTTTAGCCGACTAAGGCAATCACGACTAGAAAAATCCCGTCAAATTTTGGATGATTTTGGTGTGGAGGTTCTCATTGCTTTCGACGCAAACAACATCCGTTACATCACTGGATCCTTTGGAAATCCCTCACCCACATTAGCCGCAGCACGTTATTGTTTACTGGCTAAGAACCACGAACCTATTTTGTTTGAGCTTGGTGGCGATGTGGAGCGTCAAAAGGTGTGCGCCCCTTGGCTCGAAGGCCGAATTCGCCCTTCTGTGCCCCTAACTTTTCTACCGCGAACGATGACGGGTGAGTGGGGTGCGAGTATAAAAAAAGTCCTCAAGGAGCTCGGAATCCCTACCAATGTTATTGCACTTGACCGATTGGACTTCCGTTTGCAGGAAGAAGCGCAGCAGGTTGGACTGGAGATAGTTTCAGATGGTGGGGCCATGATGGAGGCTCGACGAGTAAAGATGACGGATGAGATTGAATGTATTCGGTTGTCAGTAGCCTTGGCAGATTCGGCATTGGATATAATTCAACGAAGTATCCGCCCCGGTGTACGTGAGTGCGATATTCAGGGAGATGTTCTCCGTGACCTGACGCGCAACTGTTGCTGGCTTTACGCGGGTGGTGGAAACTTTGCCTCTGGTGACCATACCCACCCTTACTGGCGGCTCCTTTTTACCGATCGAATTTTGCATGACGGTGATCTTGTAATCATCGATCGTGTCCACAATCACAACGGCTACGGTTGTGATTATGTGCGTACTTTCCTTGTAGGAGATCGGGCTACAGACAGGCAGAAGGAGCTTTACAAGCAATGTTACGATTCCATGATGGCGGGTATCAACGCAGTCAAGCCAGGATGTACTACAGGGGACATTGCAAGCCAGTGGAACGAGCCCGAAGATTTTTCGGAAACCACCTTGGATTTTGGTCATAGCGTCGGGATGAGTACACATGAACCCCCATTTATTACGGCATCATCGAAGAAGCATCCCGTCCCCATCGAGCCCAATATGGTTTTGGCAATTGAGACCTACGTTGGTGAGAATGGGCAGGGTGTCCGGTTGGAAGAAAACCTCATTGTTACTGAGACGGGGTATGAAATAATTAGTAAGTACCCTCACGAACCTAAGTTGGTGGGTTAAGGGCTAATATGGTTGAAAAGTAGGCAAATGGCTCAGCTTCCCGAACGTACGGATTTCCCTCCTGAAGCAAAGGAAATAAGAAACAAAATAGTTGCGGCCACAACAATGGACGGTCCGGAAGGTGTATCCCAGCGTAGGGAACCGAAAAGACCGCCGATCACCGAAAGGGCCCCAATACCAGCAGATATTAAGGCCATCTGCTCTGGTGTTTTTGCGAATCGCCTTGCCGATGCTGCAGGGATGATGAGAAGAGCTGTGACTAAAAGGATACCGATAATCTTCATTGAAATAGCGATAACCACAGCAAGTAGAAGCATGTATCCCAAACGCATTGCTGTAGTTGGAATCCCTTCTGCTTCGGCCAACTCCTCTTGAATAGTGGTTGCGATTAGTGGTCGCCAAAAGAGGGCAAGTATCACAAGAACGATAATCCCCCCGCCGAGGATCCAGTAAAGGTCCGATTGTGTTACCGCCAGAATATCCCCAAATAGATAGCCGATCAGGTCTACCCGAAGACCCTCTATTAGGCTTAGGACAACGAGGCCGACGGAGAGAGCGGCATGAGCCAGAATGCCAAGAAGTGTATCTGTTGCGAGCTGCTTTTGTCCCTGAAGGCCGGCCAATGCAAGGGCGAGGGCTAAGCAGGCCGCGATAATTCCATAGGTTAGGTTGATAGATAGTAGAAATCCTAGTGCAATGCCCAACAGTGAGCTGTGGGCAAGCGAATCACTAAAGTAGGCCATCCGCCTCCATACAACAAGGCAGCCCAACGGGCCAGCCACCAAGGCTACTCCTAGTCCGGCAATCATGGCACGAAAAAAGAAATCTTCGCTCATCAAAAATCTCTTTTGGAAGAGAATTTATCAAGTACTGGTTTGATGTTTTTTCTCATCTGTTACTGAAGAAACAATCCGCCCGTGTAAATCATGGTGATGATCGTGGTTGTGCATATAAATCGCAATTTTTTTTGCGACTGATGGCCCGAATAGGGCAACGTATTCAGGGTGTTGGCTTACCGCCTCGGGATGGCCAGAGCAGCAAATGTGTTGATTCAGGCAGATCACTCGATCCGTAGCGCCCATAACCAAGTGAAGATCGTGTGAGATCATTAGGACACCGCAACCCCGACTCGAACGAATCCGGGCTATTAGATCGTATAGTTCAAACTGGCCGGTCACGTCGATGCCTTGGACCGGCTCATCTAGAACCAGCAGGTCTGGGTTCCGTAAAAGTGTTCTTGCTAGCAAGACCCGTTGCAGTTCACCGCCTGAGAGTCCGTGGATAGATTGGTTCACAAGATGAGGTGTTCCGACCTCGTGAAGCGTATGGTCGATTGCGGCGTGGGTGGCAGGGCGAGTTAGTGTCATCAAGCGCCGGACAGTCAGTGGAATGGTCTTGTCGACTTCGAATTGTTGGGGAAGATATCCCACCGTTAGATTGGGGCGCCGACTTATACTACCTTCCATTGGTCGGAGCAATCCGATCAGAATTCGAACCAACGTGGTTTTTCCGGCACCGTTAGGTCCAATTAGGCTAACGATTTCCCCGGCTTGAACGGACATGTTGATGTTGCTGAGGACCGTCCGTTTTCCAAAGTGGTAAGAAAGGTCCGTTGCATTGATAAGATGTGTAGAGTTTTTAGATTTAATTGTCATAGCACCCTGGGCAGAGACCGCGTACCTCAACGACTGATGTGTTTACATGGAAATCTGCACGGGAGGCGCCATGGCCGATGGCTTGACCTATGGAGGGCTCGTTTAATTCGGCCACTACACCACAGGAGTTACAAATTAAGAATTGCGCGTCGTGCGGTGTTTCTGCGGACCCGCATCCAATGTAAGCATTTAAGGTTGCCAGCCGATGAACCAATCCCTGTTTTAATAGAAAGTCTAAGGTGCGATAGATTGTGATCGGTGCCGGAGTCTTTCCTTTCCTCTGTATTCGGTTCAGAATATCGTATGCACCTATCGGGTTGTGGCTGTCCCAGACTTGCTTTAACACATCTCTTCTTAAAGATGTCAATCGTGCTCCTCGGTATGCACAGACTGCCTCCGCTCTTTTTAGAGCGTCGGTAACGCACGAGTTATGGTCATGACCCGGATGGGGAAAGACTTTGGCGAAATATTGCATATTTCTCACTAGAAAACCGCTCAATTGGCTGCAAACACTAAAACGTTATATTATTACAATTTCATATGAGATCCTAGAGCAATTTAATTCTCGTGAAAGGTTAGAAATTGAAGCTAGTCGTTAAAATTCTTCTTGTTGCCACTATAGTTTTTGGAGTTGATATGGGTGTCGTGAATGGAAAACCGCGTATTTCGGTGGTTGCAAGCATCGGGCCTGTACATTCTCTTGTCTCGTCCGTTATGAAGGGCGTTGGAGCCCCACAACTTCTGGTCAAAGGAGGAGCATCCCCCCACACTTATACTCTCCGCCCGTCAGATTCAATGGCCATCCAACGGGCCGATCTAGTGTTTTGGGTATCGGAAACACTGGAGGTGTTTCTTGTCAAACCACTGGCCGCACTTTCTCGAAAGGTGAGGAAGGTGGAGTTGTCGACCATACCCGGTCTCAACCTTATGCCTACAGGTCAAATTGGTGCTAGGAGGGCCGGGACGCACGGGTTTCATTCTCACGCCCTACATGGCAGGGCGAAAATTTTCTCGGATATGCATATATGGCTTGATTCGCAAAACGCAGAAAAAATGATTTGGGCTATAGCCAAAGCCCTTGGTACGGTTGATCCTGACCAAGCTTCGGTCTATATGCTTAACGCACGAAAGGTGCAGCGACAAATCCAGTTGTTAGATTTAGACCTTCGAGCTCGCCTTCGTGCAGTCAGAAATAGACCGTATGTTGTTTTCCACGATGCTTATCAGTATTTCGAGCGACGATATGGGCTCAAGTCCGTTGGCACAGTTTCGGCGGGACCCGGGAGGATGCAAGGAGCTCGGAGTATCCTAGAGATTCGAGAGCGGATTCGGCGTGATGGTGTGGTCTGCGTTTTTTCTGAGCCGCAGTTTGAGCCCACACTAGTTAAAACTTTAGTCGAAGGAACAAAAGCCAGAACAGGCATTCTTGACCCCCTGGGGACTGATCTCAAGCCAGGCCCAGAACTATACGACCGGTTGATGAGAAACCTAGGTGAATCCTTCCTAAGAAATTTATCTGGGAATAATTAAGCAAAGCTTCCTTGAAGGCCGAAGAAGGGTCGATTAGAATCTCTGCCCAGTCTAATATTGATTGCGGTCGTGATTTAATTCAACGGTATCCAAATAATTTAGCTAGCAGGAAAGGCGAGTAGTGGATAACTGGGAAGTCCCTTTACCTTCTGAATATTTAAAAATCCCCGAAACTTTCAATATTGCTCATGCGGTTTGCAGCCGATGGGTCGAGGAGGGTCGAGGAGAGAATACGGCAATCGTGTATGGAGAGGAGCGGATCAGCTTTATGCAACTCGACGATTGGTTGCATCGCTTCGCCCGCTCACTGAGGGATTTAAATATTGGGCGCGGGGATACACTCGTTTTCCGCTCTCGCAATCATCCGAAATACGTTGTAGCAGCGCTTGCGGCTCTGCGAATCGGCGCGGTACCGGTTCTCAGTAGTTCCCTGCTTGGGTCCCGAGAACTTGAGCACGTTATTAACAACTCCGATGCTAAGATGGTTTTAACCACGAAGGACCGCTTGGATACCGTAGAGGCTCTTCGAGATCAATGTCCCACCTTAGAGAACATTGTGCTTTTCGACGGAGAACAAGCCGGAACCATCCCGTACTCCTCTTTGGTGTCGGCGGAATTACTGAAGGAAATTGGGTTTGATACCTTACCGAAGGATACGGGATTCATGCTTTACACGTCGGGAACGACCGGTTTACCCAAGGGAATTGTCCATGCCAACCAGTGGTTAATTGGAACCGGAGATCCAATCGGAAAGTTGGTTCTCAAGCTTTCCCCAGACGACCTTTGTTGGCATTTAGCAGAATTCAGTTTTATGTATTCCTGGGGACATGGGTTGATGTATCCCCTGTATTGTGGGACACCAGTTTTTATCAGTCCCCTCCGCACTAAGCCGGAAGATGCTTTTAAAGTTATTGCCGAAAATGGAATTACCGTTTTTTCTACTGTTCCGACTGCCTATCGGATGATGTTGGCGGTTGACGGGGCGGAAACCCGAAACGATCTGAGCTGTCTGAGGGTTTGTGACAGCTCCGGTGAGACCTTGCCACCGGAAACATATCGCGAATGGAAAACGCGTTTTGGGTGCGATATTTTAGATGGTATCGGGGTGTCGGAGGCGCAGAAGCTTATCAGCAACTTAGCGGGTGAGCCTATTAAGCCTGGTTCGGCGGGGAGAGTGTTTCCCGGTTGGGTGGTAGAAATTCCCGACGCCGACGGATGCCGGTTACCTTGCGGAGAAGTAGGGCGTATGGCGGTGAGGGAAGATGGGCCAGCGCTCTTTACTGAATACAGGAAGATGCCAGAGAAATGGGCGGAAAACCACATCAACGGTTGGTACTACACAGGCGATCTGGGTACGTTCGACGAAGAAGGGTATTTTTGGTACGTGAGCCGGACGGACGATTTAATCAAAAGTCGAGGTTATCTGATTTCTCCGAAGGAGGTTGAAGAAACTTGCATGGAGCATCCTGGGGTGTTAGAGGCGGGCGTTATCGGAATTCCTGATCCGGGCATGGGACAGCGTGTCAAGGCTTGCATAGTTCTCAAACCGGGACGGGCTCCCGGTTTGTCCATTGCAGAGGAAATCCGTGAGACGTTGAGTGATCGGATTGCGCCTTATAAAATCCCTAAGGTTCTCGAATTTTTTAATGAACTACCTAAAACACAGACTGGTAAAATCAAGCGCAAGGAATTGAGACAGCAGGCGGAAGGGAGTTCACACGTTTATACCTTCTGACCACATTGGTTTCTTGTACGGAGGAAAGGATCCCGAATAATGAATAAATTTTTGGTACTCGCCCGTCCGGCGAAGCCGCTCCCGGAGGGTGCGAATATCCAGAAGTGCATCGAACATCTCGATTCGTTACGTGAGAAGATGAATGCCGAAGTTTACACCCTCGTGGAAGACGATGGATTCGGTTTTGCTATGCTCATTGACGTTAGTAACCACGACGATCTCATGGCCGAACTTTTCAAAAACCCACTGGGACGATGGGGATCCTATCAGGTATATCCATTGGGGACGCTTGAGGGAGAGGTGAAGGCTATGGAGGCTATAGGTTTTGAGTTTAACTTGAGTTGACAGAACACAAAAAATCTTAAGGAGGAAATGCGATGCCGAAATTTCTGGTCATAAATCAGCCGCCTGCACCGATCCCCAAAAATGCCGACATCCAGGGGTGAGTAGAGTACTTTTCCTTGCTGGAAGCAAGGGGAAAAGCAAAAATTTTTCCCATTGTTGGGATCAAGGGATACGCTTCTATTTTTGAGGTTTCTTCCCATGAAGAATTGCTCAAGTTGCTAAATGGTAACCCGATGGCGCCGATTGAGACTTATACGATTCATCCGCTAAGCGACTTCCCTCCTGTATCTGTTGCCGAGGTGGCCTAAGGGCAGAACAGCATGCGGATTACATTTGGGGGGAGGGCCAACCAGAATTTTGGTGGCCCTTTTTCATATGCCGATAGGGAGATTATGAGGTGTCGACGAAGGGGCTGCAAATCATGACGCCGGAGGAGATTGACCAAGCTTTTGCTAAGGGGGCTGTTCTGCTTGATTTTCGCGACCTGGAAGATTTTACAGCCTCTAGGATTCCAGGAGCGACTTTTATTTGCTTTAATGCACGGAGTGTTCCAAAGCATGTGCCGGCCGTTGTGTCAGCAGAAGCAAGTATAGTGTTAATTGGCGATCGGGACCGTGTTGAAAAGATTCAAGCCTGGTTTGAATCGGTTGGGTGTTACAACGTGATCGGATGGTTAGAAGAAGGCATGGAGGGTTGGGTTACTGCCGGGAAACCTGTCGAGTCTCTTCGAAGCCTTACGGTCGAAGAGCTACACCGACGTTGGTGTGAGGACCGAAAATCGTTTGAGTTGATTGATGTACGCGAGTCTTTTGAATGGAACTTAGGAACCATCGAAGGGTCGCGCTTGATTTCCTTAGGAGACATTTCTGAAGCATTAGATGATCTAAAAAGGGACCAAGAACTTATATTTATTTGCGAACAAGGGGTACGAAGTGCGACAGCCGCCACACTATTTTCGAGCCAGGGATTCCAAAATACAGCAAACGTTGCGAAGGGCTTTGGGGCTTGGTTCGATGCAGGATTTCCTGTTGTCGAGTGATCCCTCGGGAGGACACCTTCTTTTGTCTGCTACATTACGACGGTATGGGGCAGCTGTTGTGTTTCAAGCCAATATTTTTCGGCAATGGGGCACAAACTAATGGATTGCAATGAAAGGTTTATGTCAATTGCGATGGAAGAGGCACTCTTGGGATTGTCAGAGGGCGAGCAGCCATTTGGTGCCTGTGTTGTTTTGGATGGCGAAATCATCGCTCGATCTCATAGCACCAAGGTGAAATCCCATGATATCACGGCCCATGCTGAGACACGTGCAGTTGGGTTAGCTACTCGGAGGCTGAAAAAAAATAGTCTTTCCGGTTGCATGTTTTATTCGGTGTGTGAGACCTGTCCGATGTGTTGCGGGGCGATTTTAAACAGTCAAGTTTCAAAATTGTTCTTGGGCGCCCGGCACAAAAGTCTGAGAACTCAACCTTCTGAGAATATGAGCCTCGAACAATATAAGGGTGGAACCTTTGACTTTCATGACTACAGTGCGGAGAAGTTAGCCGAGATGGTTGGCTCAGAAATTGAGATTGTGGGCGGGGTTATGGAAGAAGAGTGTGAGAAACTTTACCATGGTGCCAAAATTAAGCTTAGTCGATAAATCATTTTTCAGGTAGATGACCCGTGACAACTCGAAAAGTTGACAGTTTTCATTTTCACCCAGGTATGAAGGATTATGTTTTGCCGCTCCGACATGCAGATTCTACAAAGACTCCTTGGACTCCGCTTTCTAAGCCATTGGAAAATTGCAGTGTTACACTAATTTCGTCTGCAGGCATTCATCTGAAAGGAGATACACCGTTTGATCTCGATCGTGAACGGCGAGAGCCTACTTGGGGCGATCCAACCCATCGGGAGATCCCGAGCTCTGCTAGTCAAGACGATGTGGAATACAGTCACATGCATATTGCCACTGACTATCTCGAGGAAGATCGAAATGTCGCCTGGCCTGTGGATCGATTTCTAGAATTTGAGCAAGAGAGAAAGATTGGTCGGATGAGCAGTACACTTTATTCTATCTACGGGTACGTGCCGAACTTCCACCCACTTTTAAAGCAAACTGCCCCAAAGATAATCTCACGTCTCAAGGAAGAGAGTGTGGATGTTGCCTTTTTATTTCCCGTTTGACCTATATGCCCGCGATCCGTCGGATTGCTGCAGCGCAAGCTAGAAGAGGCGGGTATTTCGACTGTCTCAATCAGTAATGTTCCTGAGATTACCTATCGGGTGTGTGTTCCGCGAGCGGTATTTATTCAGTACCCTTTTGGTCGATTGCTAGGTGATGTGGGAGACGTTGTAGGTCAACGACAAATTTGCTCTGACATGCTCGATATGTTGGCCACGTCGAAAGTCCCAAATACTTATCGTCACTTACCATATCATTGGCAAGAGGCTGCAGAAGATACTCGATGGCGACCCCCTGAACCACCACCGCTTGGAAGTTATACACAGTCCAGGGGTTTAGATTTACCGAAAACGCTGATTAAAGCTATGGGCGAGGGAAAGGAGTGATTTGAAATGCCGCACTCCTTTATTTGGACTCCTGCTCTGAGGCTTTCAAGATGGCTTCGATGATTTCATAATAGCTTGTGCATCGGCAGAGGTTGCCGGCCATGTAACCGCGGATTTCCGGTTCAGTAGGTTGGGGATTTTCGTTCAATAAGGCCCGTGCGGTCATGATCATACCGGGCGTACAGTATCCGCATTGAAATGCCCCCGTTTCGATGAAAGCCTTTTGGACGTGGTCGAGTTCTCCGTCCTGGCCCAAACCTTCTGAAGTAATAATTTCCACTCCGTTTGCCAAGGGAGCTAACTGCACGCACGTGGCTACAGGGTGGCCATTTTCTAAAACCGTACATGCTCCACATATCCCCAACCCACAAACTTCTCTTGGGCCCGTTTTTTGAAGCTGCTTCACCAAAACGTCACAAAGAGTGTGATGATTCCGGACCGTAAGATTGTGCGATTTTCCATCCACGATCAATTGAATATCTGTTTCGTTCAAGCGTAACGTACTCCCATTCTTAAATGGTTAGATTAAAACAGAAAAATCATTAAGAATTTCCTTTTTCCTTTTCTTTGAGTGCACGTAGGATTTTTTCCGGCGTTATGGGGAGATCGTGTATCCGCACTCCGATTGCGTTGTATACAGCGTTAGCAATAGCCGGACTCGTTGGGGTTATGGAGGTTTCCCCAGTTCCTTTGGCACCGAAGGGCCCGTCCTTATGCGGGGTTTCGACGATGATGTTTTCCATGACAGTCGGAATTTCCTCAAACGATGGCAACACATAATCGGAAAGGTTTGGATTAATAGGTTGGCCATCATCGAAGTTAAGCGATTCATAAAGTGTTTGACCGTAGGCCATCATGGAAGATCCGGCAATTTGCTCCTCGCATCGCAGAGGATTTAGAGCTTTTCCCACATCGATGGAGTTGATTAGCTTTCTAACTTTTATCTGTCCCGTTTCCGTATCTACCTCAACCTCCGCTGCACCGGCTCCAACGAACCAGAATACGGCTGTGAGCTCTCCTTCAGCTTGGCCGGTGTCAAAATTTAGCTTTCCGCCTTCAACCTTATACAGACCCGTGCCAAGGATATCGCCTCCATTCATTCTGAAGTACCCTTGCACTACCTCGCAAAAGGTCAAAGAACGATCTGGGCTCCCTTCGACCCAAATTTTCCCATCGCCTGTCTGCAGCTCTTCTGGAGCAGCTTCAAGTTGCTCCGCAGCGATTGTTACCACATGTTCCCGTATGGCCAGTGAAGCTTTCTGTACTGCTCCGCCGACGTGAAATGTAGAGCGAGAGGAGTTGGTCATCTGGTCGTATGGGGTGTAATCGGTGTCCTGCTGAGTAACAATGACATCCTCGTAACGGATGCCGAGTGTTTCTGCCGCGATTTGTCCCATGACCGTATTAGACCCTTGACCCATATCAACGGCGCTGGCCACGACATTAGCTGTTCCGTCGTCGTTGAGTTTCATGTATGCACTTGAGGTTGTAGGTGTGGCCGTACTCTTAATGGTTACGGACAGTCCCTTACCAACTTTGACTTTTGGGTTTTGAGAGGGTGCAGGCGGCGTTTTCCATTGGATCGCAT
>CAYTIB010000030.1:0-27715 GCA_964437725.1 uncultured bacterium
ACCTGAAGATCTACACCCTGATCTGCCATGATGGACTTTCGCTCTTGGAGCTCGCGAAGCCTCGGCCTCAAAGGACGCGTAAACTGTCCGTTCCCAAATCCAAGGCGAGGATTCCCCTCTTCATCTTCTCCTACCTCAATTCCATAATGGGAGAAAATCTTCTTTATTTCGTCAATAGCATCCGGGGAGATATAGTGGCCGTGTGTATCTATCTTCATGGCTATTACGTTCCACTTGAACTATTTTACCGCTGTATGCAGCTAGACAGTCGAAGCGCTATGATACTCGTTTAATTAAAGATTGACACGTTTAAAGTGCAATCCCTGGTAAAGGATTGTCTCTATCTTTTTTCTTAATCCAAAGAACTAGAGTCTAGCTCGGATTGGTTTAGGTCTGAATATGATTGACTTACCACTTTCCCAGGTTTTTGCTCTACTCACCGCCATCGGTTTTGCTACCAGTGATGTGGCTGCACGCTACGGACTCCGAGCATCCACACCCATTTCGGGAATGCTCATGATGGTTGTTATGACATTACTCATGTACGGACCCAGTGCACTCACGGTATTCCGATCGGAGGAAGTCAATTACACTGCACTCATAATTTTTTTTCTTGCAGGGATCGGTGCTCCCGGACTCGGTCCAGCATTTCACTACCTTAGCTTCCAACGTATAGGGATGGCTCGGACAATAAGTATCGTCGGCTCCACCCCACTGCTTACTGTATTCATTGCTGTTCTTCTGTTAGGCGAAAGCCCATCCACCCTAACCTATCTCGGAACATTTTCTATCGTCAGTGGTGTGATATCCCTTGCGAATGAACAAAGGGCCGTAACCAAAAAGGAGAATACTGGGAGGCCTATGTGGTCTTATTTTATTTTTGGTATCGGATCTCTAGTAGCCTTTTCAATTGCAACCGCCCTTCGCAAGATAGCAATTCATATGTTACCAAGCCTAAGTCTCGGGCTAACCGTTTCTGGACTCGGGGCACTCCTCGTTATAATCTTTTGGTATCCATTTCTCTCGCCTTCCGATAGACTCAAATTCAACCATCGGTCCTTCTGGTATTTTATAGTCAGTGGAGGGTTAGCCGCGTTGGGACATCTTGCATTATTCGCTGCGCTGAAGCATGGCCCCCTTTCTACCGTCGCCCCCTTGGTTTACACAACACCTCTATTTGCAGTGATATTTTCTTGGATATTTTTTCGTGATTTAGAAAGGTTGAACCTTCGTATCTTACTAGGAGCCATTATGATTTGTGCTGGAGCGATCTTCATAACTGCCTCCTGATCTTAATATCCAGCGAAAATGGTAAAATTATTTGGAAGACTTAAGAAATCAAACGGATGCAAACCAGATTGATCGAGCATAAAGAGAACTCGAGTCTAAAAGGTAATCTCAACTAACCATTATATTGGTATCGACTACATTTGAACTTTATTAGAATCGACTTCAATAATTCGGGTCTAAACACCCGTTAAGACTAAAAAAGAAAATCATCTTGGTATTAACCGCACAACTTTTCGCAATACTTACATCCCTAACATTCGCCTCAAGCGATACTGTTACCAGGTATGGACTGCGAACATCTACTCCCATCACTGCAATCCTCACTTGGGCTTTCGTGACTTTAATTCTCTATGGTCCGGTAGCTGTTTATTCCTTTCATGAATCCGCTAACTTACGAGGATTATTGTTCCTTGTTGGTGCAGGGATTGCATCACCCGGATTAGCGGGGGTACTTTTTTATAAGAGCATGCAACAGATCGGATTGTCGAGAACAAGTTGCTTCACAGCTTCTTCACCCCTGGTAATGGTTCTTCTCGCTGTATTAATTCTCGGTGAACGTCCCCAAATTCTTACATACATCGGTACTTTTCTGGTGGTGATCGGAATGATGGTATTAGCCTTAGAAAAACGTCAATCCCCAGGCGGAAGGGAAGATCAATCTTTCTGGAAACATTATGGTTTAGCGGCCCTGGCTACACTTATGTTCGGAGCGTCAGCCCTACTTCGCAAGGCAGGTATCATTCTCGTACCCAATATGAGCTTAGCGCTTTCATCTACTGCGGTTGGCATATTTCTTGCTGTAATACTTACGAATTCTTTTATCTCGACAAACAACAGAATCAGGTTTACTCGTCAAAGCACCGGATACTTCATAGCCAGCGGCATACTGAACACTGTGGCCCATCTCAGCTTATTTGCCGCACTTAGTCTGGCACCTATTTCACTGGTCGTACCCTTGGCCTATGTGACTCCGCTCTTTGCAATGGGATTTTCCTGGCTCCTCTTTCGAGAAATGGAGCATTTAAACTTTAGGCTTGTGGCAGGGGGGATACTTATCATAGCAGGGGCAATTTTCGTGACAATTTCTCGGACAGCATGAAAAAAGTACTATAGTCTAACAACTGTTTATTACACCTGTATGCCGTTAGGAATCGATAATGACTTCTTCAATACAAATGGCACAATTCCTTGCAATTCTGACAGCTTTTGGATTTGCATCCTCAACGGCAGCGGTTCGGTACGGAATGCGTACTTCAAGTCCCTTAACCGCCATTCTTACGCTAGCCTTAACAACCTTAGCTCTATTCGGACCAGCCGCTTTCCTAGCAGTTCGTTCACAATCGGTCGATTTTTGGGGGATTTCAATTTTCCTGATGGCTGGCATGGCCGCACCCGGGCTAGCTGGAACTTGTCACTACATGGGTGTAAGGCGGATCGGTCTTTCGCGTTCAACATCTATTGTTGGTTCTTCTCCTCTCGTAGTTGTAATTATCGCAATTCCCATCTTGGGCGAACGTCCATCAGCATTAATTTTCACTGGCACCTTTCTCATTGTATTAGGGATTGTCTTGCTCTCGCATGATCGTGAATCGGTAACCCCGGATAAAGGGACCCGAACATTTTGGAAAGGCGCCGCTTTTGCGGGGGCAGCTGCTCTGATGTTTGGGGTTGCCGGGATCCTTCGGAAAGCTGGAATCACTATCACACCCTTTATTAGTGTGGCACTTTGTGCCTCTTCAATTGGATCCCTTATTGTTGTTTTCATTTGGCAGGTTTTTGCACCGCAAGCAGACCGGATCCAATACGGGCGTAAAAACATAGGTTTCTTTTTGCTTAGTTCCACGCTAAATTGCATGTCACATGTGGGCTATTACAGAGCGCTACAACTCGCACCCGTTTCCAGTGTCGCCCCCTTAGCCTACACGACTCCTCTATGGGCCTTAATCATCTCCTACCTACTTTTCAAGGACGTAGAACGTCTAAGTGGGCGGCTCGTTCTGGGTGCCTTGTTAGTTGTATTAGGAGCAGTATCCGTAACACTCTCACGTCCAGGGCAATAATTCCAAGCTTAAATAACAAACCTGCTTGCTCACGTCTTCAACGATCTTTTATATTAGAAAAGTTTTGGGTCCAATCGGAGTTGGTTGCTCTAGTAAAAAATGAGGTTTCTTTTGATTAACACTTCGAAAAACGGCTATCGGTACCGCCTTGGCGTGGACATTGGCGGGACTTTCACAGATGTAGTCCTGCTCGATCTCAAAGAACACGTCAACTACTCAGGAAAAGTCTTAACTACCCCGGAATCACCTGCAGATGCGGTGATTGAGGGTCTCAGAAAGATCATCCAGGAGCATAACGTTTCTCCCTCAGCCATAGATAGTCCAATCCACGGAACAACTCTCGTGACGAACGCCATAATCGAGCGCAAGGGGGCTAAGACTGCCTTGATCACAACGAAAGGATTTCGCGATTCTATTGAGATCGGAACCGAAAGAAGATACGACCTTTTTGATATTTTCATGGAAAAACCAGAACCTCTAGCCCCACGTTTTCTTCGGTTAGAGGTCACCGAAAGACTAGATCCGGAAGGAAATGTTCTGACTCCACTCGATGAAAACGAGGCGAAGCAAAATATCGAGAAACTGGCCGATATGGACGTAGATGCGGTTGCTATCACCCTTCTCCATTCCTTTTTAAATCCTGTACACGAAAAACAAATAGAAGATTTACTACGTATGCAAGTCCCAAAAATCATGAGTTCCCTCTCCTCCGAGGTAACGCCCGAGATTCGAGAATATCACCGTAGCTCGACAACGCTAGCGAACGCCTACGTGCGACCTCTAATGCGAAAATACCTGGATCAGTTATCTCAACGCATCCGACAAGAGGGCGTAGAAAGGGATTTGTACATAATGCTTTCTAACGGCGGGATTGGCACGATTGAAACCGCTAAAAATTTTCCCATCCGACTCGTCGAATCCGGACCCGCAGCAGGAGCGATGGCAGCTGCCTATTACGGCAAGCAACTCAACATCCACAATCTAATTTCTTTCGATATGGGTGGTACCACGGCCAAAACCTGCTTTATAGAGAATGCACGACCAACCACGGTTACCGAATTTGAAGTAGCTCGTGTATATCAATTCAAGAAAGGCAGTGGGCTACCAGTCAAAGTACCGGTAATAGATATGATTGAAATAGGGGCAGGAGGAGGCAGTATTGCTAAGATCGATGAATTAGGGCTGTTAAAAGTTGGACCAGAAAGCTCCGGTGCGGATCCTGGCCCCGCATGCTATGACCAGGGCGGAGAACAGCCAACCGTCACGGATGCCGATCTTCTCTTGGGATATCTAAATCCAGAGTTTTTCCTTGGAGGAAATATGGAACTCAACCCAGACGCTGCATATGAGGCCGTGGGGTCTCTGGCCGGCTCTCTGGGCTTGAAACCAATTCAAACAGCATGGGGCATCCATGAAGTAGTCAATGAAAACATGGCCAATGCTGCCCGGATACATGGAATTGAAAAGGGTAAAGACGTCCAAAGATACGCACTGATGCCTTTCGGAGGCGCAGGGCCCATACACTCAGCACACGTTGCCGAGAAGTTACGTATCGAAACTCTCATAGCCCCAGTCGGTGCAGGTACATTATCGGCATTTGGAATGCTGACAGCTCCCATCTCCTTCGATTTTGTCCGCACGAAAATTATGAAGCTCGACGATTTGGACGCAGATACGCTAAATGCAATCTACACCGAACTAGAGGCTGAGGGGCAGTCCATACTAGATCGCTCCGGAGTGCCGGAGAATCAAATGGAATTTCGAAGGATGGCCGACATGCGCTACGAAGGACAAGGACATGAAATCATTGTTGCCCTTCCCTCGGGCAAAATGGATGATAAAAGCAAAGAAGAGGTCCTTAAAAACTTTGAAGATGCATATCGTTCAATTTATCAACGACTCGGACCTAGCGTACCCATAGAGGCATTAAACTGGAGACTCGTAGCTTCCGGAGAAACCCCAAACCTGGATCTCCGTTCTTCACAATCCATCTCTACAGATATCGAAGAAGCGAGAAAACCCACTCGTCCAGTTTACTTTCCTATCTGGGGTGAAATGCGACCATGCGACATCTTTGACCGCAAGCACTTAACACCCGGATCAATAATCGAGGGACCAGCAATTGTTGAGGAGTCAGAATCCACGATTGTGATCCCCCCCAACTGGAGTGCACGAATGGACGAGTTACTTAACTTGATCCTCCAGAGAAAACCATGATTAAAGAAACCCATGAGATAGATCCCATTCGTTTAGAAGTGATCTGGAATCGACTCATTTCGATTGTAGACGAACAGGCTGCAGCGTTAGTAAACGCATCATTCACAACTGTGGTTCGTGAGGCAGGGGACCTTTCTGCTGGCCTCTTTGATACCAAAGGCAGAATGCTGGCCCAAGCAGCAACAGGGACCCCCGGGCACATCAATTCCATGGCCACAGCAGCGAAGCACTTTTTGAAACACTTCCCTCTCGATAGCTACAATCCCGGGGACCATGTTATTACTAACGACGCATGGATGGTCTCTGGACACGTAAACGACGTTACTATTTTCTCGCCAGTTTTTTCCAAAAACAGCCTTGTAGCCTTCTTCGGTTCAACTTGTCATACCTGTGACTTCGGGGGCCGTCCATTAGGAGCTGAAGCTCGAGACGTCTACGAGGAAGGACTAGCTATCCCGATAATGAAGTATATCGAAGAGGGGAAACCCAACCATACTCTGGAGGCAATAATCCGTGCGAATGTGCGTATGCCCGACGAAGTAATTGGCGATATCTACGCACAGATATCAGCAAATGAAGTAGGAAGTCTAAAACTGTCACAATTTATTGACGAGGGAAACATAGACTCCATCGATACAATCGGAAAAATAATTCTTGAACGTTCCGAAACTGCTATGCGTAATGCTATAAGAGAGATTCCGAACGGTGAATACAAGGGTGAGGCACATGCCGATGGATTCGACGATCCGATCTGCATACCGATCAAACTCATTGTCCAGGACGGTAGCGTTCACTGTGATTTTGAGGGGACTTCCCCCCAGAGCCCCTGGGGGATAAACGTAGTCGAAAACTACACTTACGCCTACTGCGCTTACACAGTCAAATGCGCAATTGGAGCGTCGATTCCAAATAATGAAGGAAGCTTTCAGCCCATCACAATGGATGTCCCAGAGGGTTGCATACTCAATCCTACACACCCTGCTCCGGTTGGAGCCCGACATATCCTGGGTCACTTTGTAGCAGCTGCGGTCTTCAATGCCCTGGCAAACGCAATTCCCAACAAGGTATTGGCCGAGGGCTCAACGGGTCTATGGCTAACTCAAGTTGCGGGAGCAGATCGAAAAGGCAAAACCTTTAGTTATATCTTCTTCTCATCTGGAGGCATGGGGGCTAGACCAACGTCGGATGGACTGTCAGCCACGGCTTTTCCTAGCGGAGTACAGGGAACACCAGTCGAAATCATGGAAAACACCCTGCCACTACTGGTCACAAGGAAAGAACTAAGAAATGACACTGGAGGACCAGGAAAGTTTCGGGGTGGATTAGGACAAGCGATAGGCCTCAAGCCAATGACTCCAAAGCCGATTCACCATTCACCCATGTACGATCGATTTCATCACCAAGCTAAAGGCGCAGCAGGTGGAATGAATGGATCGGTAGGCGGACTCATTCTTTCAACTGGGGAGCAACTGCACTCGAAAAAAAAGTATGAGCTTCAACCCGATCAAGAGGTCACTTTAAATTTACCGGGGGGAGGAGGATTTTACCCCCCCACAGAACGAGATCCCGAGTTGGTACGTGAGGATATTTTGAATGATTATGTGACAAGGAAATCTGCAGAATGTCACTACGGTGTGATTTTGAACGATGACTTGTCTGTTAATCTAAAAAAAACGAGAGACAAGCGAGGGCAGAAATGAAATCAAACGTCTAACCATCTATTTATTATATTCTTGAAGTCACCACTTCTCGAACTTTTTTCTTATTCAATTACTGATAGTTTGGATAATTAGAAAGAAATCTACTCAGGTCAATATCTTCCTCCCCAGGAACTCGCACCTCGTCCGGATATCCTGTTTTTCGTGTTGCGTCGATACCCATCTTAGTGACGAGATGAGAACCCGCAGCAGGATCGTAAGATGCCGTGTCTAAGGGTGAACCTTTTGCATAGGTAGTCATGAAAATATCTCGGTCTGCCCGAACACGAGTTGCAATAGCGTGCATCACGGAACTGTCGTTTGCGATGTCCACATCGTCATCTACAACAACTACAAACTTCAAAAACGGATCAGCAACAAATGCCGCCATAGCTGCGTTTTTTGCCTCCCCTTCAATCATTTTTTCAATTGCTACATAACAGACAAACCTGCATTTTCCCGAAGGTGGCATATGGACAGCTCGCACAGTCGGACACGCGATCTTAACGGTCTTCAGAATAAATGTTGATCGTGTTACGCCCGCCAACAGAAGATGATCGGGATGAGCGGGAAAAGCATCTTCGTACATAGGCTCTTTACGCATTGTAATGCAATTGACCTTCACCACTGGACTCATACGTTCTGGCCCATACGTCCCTGGATACTCTCCAAATGGAGCTTCCTTCTCTCTAACATTTGGTAGAATCTCTCCTTCCAAAACAATCTCAGCTCTTGCTGGAACTTCTAACGGAAGAGTTTCACAGGGAACCAACTCCACAGGTTCCTGAAGGATACCACCCGCCACGTGAAACTCGTCCACATCATGCGGAGTAAAACTCATACACCCGAGGAAAAAACCCGGATGGTGGCCAATAACAATTGCAATAGGAGTGGGTAATCCCTGTTTTTCGTAAAACCGGCATATCGGATACGCATGAGAAGTTTGAGAGATTAGAATGCCAAGATGGTTCCTACCCTGCTTCATCAATCGATAAATCCCAACATTGTTAATATTCGACACAGGATCTCGCGTCACAGCCAGACCAGCGGTGATATAAGGTCCAGCGTCCTTTTCGTGGTAAGTGCAAATGGGTAAAAGGTCCAAATCTACGGATTCCCCCCTGAGAATCACTTCTTTAACTGGGCCTGTTTCTACACTTTTCGGCACTATCGGATTATTTTCTCTAGTGGCATAAACCGTCAGAAGGTCACTTAGTTCTCCGTCTTCCATCCCCAGGGCTAGCTTTAGCCGTTCCAGGTTCCCATGGACGTTAGTAGCCACAGGAATCTTAGAACCTTTTACATTTTCAAAAATCACAGCGGCATCCTGTCCAGCTTTTTCTAATTGGCTTCGAATCCCAGCCAGTTCAAAAACTGGACTTACTAACTCTTTGATACGAATTATTTCTTGCGGATGTCGCTCTTCCAAAAACTCAATAAATTCGCGGAGGTCTTTAGCCATATCTTTATAACTCTTCTCAGAATTTGCTTACCGGGTTACCAGCAGCGGCAAGGAGTCGCGCAGCGTTTCCACCAAGTATCTTTCCAACTGTCTCGTTTTTCAACCCTAACCCTCGAACAGTCTCAATATTCTGAGCTATTGTCTTCGGGATCGCCGGCCAATCCGATCCGAAAATAAACTTATCGGGAAGACGCTCCAAGTCAGGGAAAATTTTCAGGAGATTTTTCACGGCAATGCCACAAATGTCTATGTACAAATTCTCATGCAAACGACAAAGAGTGAATGAACGATCGTACCAAAAAGTCCTACCACCGTGACATTGAATAATAGTCAGCTCAGGAAAATCTACCGCTAGATCATCAAGGTATAGTGGATCACCATATTTCAACCGAGGTCCCTGCAGAACTGATGTGCCAGTATGGAACATTACAGGAAGACCAAGACCCTCTGCTACTGCATAGACAGGGTAAAGCTTTCGATCATTTGGATAAAAATACTGATAATTAGGATAAAGTTTAAGTCCTCTAAGACTTTTTTTCTCCGCCAGGTCACGAACTATCTTTGCAGGACGATAATCCAAATATGGGTTAATCGTACCAAATGGAATAAGTCGGTTCGAAGTAGAGCAAAACTCGATAATCCGCTCATTAGTCGCCATTCCAGCCGAAATCGGTGAAGTTTCTGCAAGTACTACGGCATAATCAACACCGTTTTCATCCAAAACGGTAAGGAACCCTTCGGAAGAACCAAATCGCTCAAGTAATTCCTCATAGGATATCCCTGTCATCTGGACCATAAGATCCTGGAAAGTTGGATTCATCTCTAAATATTCGATAATGTGCACATGGAAATCGACAACGAGTTCTTTTTGATTAGTCATAAAATAAAGTTCCTTAAATACCGAAGAGTGCACCGAGCCGTGATTTAAAGAAAACAGGCGGACCCTATCAATTTCTAGTGTCAAGTGTCAACGGATTGCTTATCCATACGGGGAACTCAATGAAGATTAGGGCCCTTTCACTTCCTTTGTTAACATCTTCATCGAGCCCCTGGACTCGACCTCCAAAATCATTGAAAGGCATCTACTCTTCTTGATCTTATTATGGACCTAATTCAAAGACTCGAACTATCAGTTTTGAGGAATCCGCACAAAGAATTTCTTGTTGATGGTTCGATCCGACTAACGTTTGCTGAATGGGAAAAGCGGGTTAACCGAGCCGCCCAAGCCTTTAGATCTCTCGGCATAGGACGTGGCGACCACGTTGTTCTTGCTCTTCAAAATAGAGAAGAGCTTGTTACCTCATGGTACGGCTTAATGAAACTCGGTGCCATTGCCACCCCTGTGAACCATCGTTTCAGTCCTGGAGAGCTCGCCTATGTCATCCATGATACCAAAGCAAAAACTGTTGTTTGCGAAGCCATCTCTTACGAAAGAGTAGTCGACGCATCCGAAAGCTTCTCCAGTGGCTGCCAAAAGATCTATTGCGATAAAGACACTCCAAGCGGGTTTGAATCCTTTTCAGAACTCCTTAATTCTCAAACTGAAATTCCCGTGAGAGAGTCCCTGGATGAAAACCTGACTTGCTTGATGTTATACACCTCTGGAACTACAGGCCGTCCTAAAGGGGTTCCCCGACACCAAGGCGCGCAAGATGCGTGCGCCCTTGCTCATGCAATTCAGTGCGGTTATCCACCCGGCGACCGAACCCTTGGTGTTATGCCGATATATCATGTTATGGGGATCGTTTCGTTGATGACTATGGTTATGCTCAGTGGCTCCTTTATCATCATGCGATCGTTTAATCCCGAGGCAACTGTAGAGCTACTGGAAAAGGAAAAGATCACATCTCTTTACCTTATTCCAACTCTTTTCCATGACCTCCTTCGAGCCAACAATATCAATAACCATAATCTTTCCGGTGTCCGCCGCCTTGCTTTCGCTGGAGCGCCAATGACTGAAACCTTAGTTGAAAAATTGTCAGAACGTTTCGATCCTGAAATATTTACTAATCACTACGGAAGCACTGAAATTTACACCTTCTCAATCAATCAAAATTTAAAAGGCAAACCATCCTCTGCCGGCAAACCTGGAATAGGGTCGGAACTGCGTATCGTTCATCCGGAACCAGGGAAACCCATCTCACCGGATGGAGTTGTTCATCAAGGAGAAGTCGGAGAGATTATTGCTCGACTAAGAAGTGAAGAGGCCTTTCGAGGATACTGGCAGCGCCCGGAGGCTGACAAGAAAGCATTTCGTGATGGATGGTATTACACAGGAGACATAGGATACCAAGACTCCGATGGAGACTTATTCGTCACAGGCCGGATCGATGACATGATTATTTCAGGCGGAGAGAACATTTACCCTACGGAGGTCGAAGACATTCTTGCTCGGCATCCAGAAGTTCTGGAATCCGCAGTAATAGGTGTCGAGGATTCTAAGTGGGGACAATTAGTAACCGCCTTTATCGTACCCAAGGATGGTAGCCTTACAGTCAAAGAAATTGAGAAGCACTGCAGGGACCAATCGGATTTTTCGGATTTCAAACGACCGCGAAAGATCACATTTATTAAAAAAGTCCCTCGGACCGCCTCCGGAAAAATCCTAAGACGAATGCTAAGGGATGGAGACTTTAAAACCTTCACATGAGTTTGACATATGGGGCAAACGATGGTTTGCTTCAGCGTTAATAGGATTTTCGATCCAATGTTGAATGACTCTGCAAGTTCGTTTTCTTATAATTCATTTTTTTCTTTGTATTGGTAATAAACTAAATGAACAGAAGATTAGGCGCATTTCTTATTGTCAGCTTTCTTTGCATGCAGATGCTTTCGTTTCTGCATATGGCTGAGTTTGGCTTTGAGAAGCATGAGCATAGTGGTCATGTCTGCCAAATTTATCTGCACTGTGAGCATACGAAGTATAGACCGCATAACGCATCTATTGTTCTTCAAGCACCGAAATATGTTCTCTTCACCATTACGCTTTCTGAGCTTCTATTTGTCAGGTCACAAAGCTATGGTGCTGCATCACCACGGTCACCACCGCTTTTCTCCTAAACACCAAATCATTTAATCAATTTCACAAACCACCCTGTGGTTCACAGGTGTGTTGCATTTAAAGTGTTTGGGAGAATTGTTATGTCAAAAACAAAATTAGCGGCTTCTGCCGCATTAATAACCTTGCTGTTCAGCACCTTTGCATTGGCAGCATCTGATAAAGATATCGAAGCATTACGTGCTGAGATTAAAAACATAAAACAATCCTATGAAGGTCGTATTGCTAAGCTGGAATCAAAACTGAATACGATGGAGAAGGCACTGGCAAAAGCTGCTGCACCACCACCACCTTCGACACCGGCCACCGCGCGGCGGGATGTGAAGGATAACAGCTTCAATCCTTCCATTGGTTTTATTCTAAACGGGCAATATAGCGAATTCTCTTCCGCTGAAGGAGATATTCCAGGCTTTGCTGTTGGCCATGAGGGAGAGCGCCCCCGCGAAGGATTTGCGGTGGATCATACCGAGTTAAACTTCTCAGCTAATGTGGATGATAAGTTTTTCGGTAGTACCACGGCAGCCATTGCCCAGCATGAGGGTGAAACCGAGATTGAGCTAGAAGAAGCCTACATCCAGACATTACCGGGTATCGGCTTGCCTGACGGTATGAGCGTGAAAGCTGGTCGCGCCTTCTGGACATTGGGTTATCTAAATGAGCATCACAGCCATACCGATGACTTTGTTGATCGTCCATTGCCATACCGCGTATTTCTAAATGGAACATTCAACGATGACGGTCTAGAAGTGTCTTATGTGCTCCCGACTGACTTCTATTCGGAAATAGGTGGTGGTGTGTTCCGTGGCGATGATTTTCCGTTTGGCAAAGCTGAAAGCTCTGGCGTAGGCGCATGGTCTGTCTTTGCCCGTGTCGGTGGCGATATCGGTATCAATCAAAGCTGGCGTTTGGGTGGATATGTCCTATCCGGCGAAGCGGATGGGTCCCGCCTTAGCAATGAAGATGTCGTGAGTTTTACTGGCGATACGGATAATTATGTTACAGATGTACGTTACACATGGGCACCAACCGGCAATGCGCGTGAACAGGAAGTGGTCCTTCAGGGTGAGTATTTCTGGCGCAATGAGGATGGTGTGTATGAAGACACCGCTGCGGCCACAGGCGCAATCAACTTTGATAAATCTTCGAGTGGATGGTACGCACAGGCAGTCTATAAATTTGCTCCACAGTGGCGTGTTGGCGCACGTTATAGCCAGTTGAATGCGCCTCATGTTCCTGCTGAATTAGTGGGTAGCGCGTTAGACTCGGATAGGTACGATCCAAAAACTTATAGCACCATGTTGGATTGGACAAACAGCGAATTCAGCCGCGTGCGCCTGCAATATAATCGGGAAGAGCTAGCACGTGGACAGGATGATAATCAGATCGTTTTTCAATATATCATGAGTATTGGTGCTCATGGCGCACATAAATACTGAGAAGGCGCTATGAAACAATTCCTTGGACTATTTATGGTGGGGCTGCTTTGTGCAGCCCCACTTACCGCACAAGCTGAGGTAAACATCTTCGCCTGCGAGCCTGAATGGGCAGCATTAGCAAGGGAAATTGGCGATGAGAAGGTGGAAACCTTTGCTGCAACCCACGCCAAACAAGACCCCCATTACATTCGCGCACGTCCGAGTCTGATTGCCAAAGCACGGCGTGCTGATCTGATACTTTGCTCTGGTGCTGGATTAGAGGTGGGCTGGCTTCCGCTATTGCTGCAAAAAGCAGGTGCGGATGTTCAGCCCGGTTCGGCTGGTTATCTCATGGCATCAAAGCATGTGCCAATACTGGAAAAGCCAGCAGTGGTCGATCGCAGCATGGGAGATGTGCATCCCGACGGCAATCCGCACGTGCAGCTAAACCCACATAACGTGCTGTTGGTAGCAAAAGAGCTAACGAAAAGACTGGAAACTATTGATACGGCTAATGCTGGTTTTTACAGTAATCAACTGAAGGTTTTTGCTTTGCGCTGGCAGCAGGCCATCGTAACTTGGGAAAAAGAAGCATCCAGCCTAAAGGGGGCGCAGGTGGTGGTGCATCATAAAGCATTCAGTTACATGCTTGATTGGTTGGAGTTGAAGCAGGTGGCCTCGTTGGAGCCAAAACCGGGCATTCCGCCAACCACTTCGCATCTGGAGAGTTTGTTGCAACAGCTTAAAGTCAAGCCTGCCGATGTGATTATCCGCACACCGTATGAATCGGATTATGCAAGCAAATGGCTGTCGGAGAAAACCGGCACCCCTGCTTTAGTGCTTCCTTATACGATTAGTGGGGATGCTGAAAGCAATGATCTATTTGCGCTATTTGATCGGTCGATTAGCCTCTTGAAAGGAACACTGAATGATCAGTAGTGAAATGATCAGCATTGTGGGGCCAGCCTTGGTTGCTGCCCTCATGATTGCTCTAACACATGCACCGCTTGGTATCGAGGTATTGAAGCGCGGCATCATTTTCATCGATCTGGCAGTAGCACAGATTGCCGGACTTGGTCTGGTCGCTGCGGAAGCATTGCTGCATGAGCCAGCTTCATGGTTAATACAGGGAGTTGCACTAGCGTGTGCGATTCTCGCGGGATTGTTCTTCCGCAAGGTCGAAACTACCATGCCGCAGCAGCAGGAAGCCATTATCGGGGTGAGCTTTGTATTGGCTGCATCGATGGCTATTTTATTACTGGCCGATCATCCACATGGTGGAAAAGAAATCCAACACCTGCTTTCAGGTCAGATGTTGTTTGTCACATGGAAGGATGTAGTATCCCATGCACCAATATATGCACTGATTCTGACAGCGTGGTTCTTGAAGCCAGCATTAAGAAGTGGTATCGGCTTTTATCTGCTCTTTGCATTAGCCATTACTTCGTCGGTACAATTAGTGGGGGTGTATGTTGTATTTGCCAGCCTCATCCTACCAGCATTGGCTGCATTGAAGTCACGCCACCCACACAAGGTCGCATGGTTATGCGGCATAGTTTCGGTGATAGCGGGGATTATAACGGCAATGCTTTCCGATATTCCAGCAGGGCCAGTGATTGTGATGACCTATGTATTTATAGCTTCAGTATTTTATAGGCTTTATAAACTTAACAGTGTTTCCAATGGAGGCAAACAAGACTCGAACTCGCGGTATAGTACCCCATGAGACCCCGATAACAATGTAATGCTACCCACTCCAGGAGGCCCGAACCCGCGCTAGCGTTGCAACAAAATTCTTCTTTTTCCTTATATTTTAGATGGAGAGAGCAAATGGGAAAAATTGGTGTTGAGCTGACCCACGGAGATCTAGTGGCAAAAGTAACGCTCGATCGCGCAGAGAAAATGAATGCCCTTACAGTTGACATGCGCTCCGCCTATGCCGCAACTATCAGGGAGTTGGGTGAAGATCAGAAGATCCGAGTAATTATCGTTCAAGGTGCCGGAGAAAAATCATTCTCCGCAGGGGGCGATATTGGAGAATTTTTGAATTTAGAGCCCCATGAACTAGTCGATTGGGGGAAAGAAATGGAGGTTACCGAAGCCTGTCCAAAACCGGTCATCGCAGCAATAGACGGATTTTGTTTAGGTGCCGGATTCGAACTGGCCTTAGCCTGTGACATACGAATATCGACTGAACAATCCCTTTTTGGGCTACCAGAGATTCGCCTTGGTATGATGCCTGGTAGTGGAGGCAGTCAACGTTTGATGCGCCTTATTGGAATTGGACGGACCAAGCATTGGCTACTTACCGGAAAACGTGTGACAGCAAAAGAAGCCGAACAGCTCGGGATAGTAACAAAGATCGTTCAAGAGAAAGATGAGTTGGATATCGCTATTGAAGAGCTCATCCAAGAATTCTTGCCGCTGTCTTCCCTATCACTCCGCGTCCTAAAAGAAACCCTTCACGAAGGCGCCAACGCTCCATTAAGTGTCGCCCTGGAGCTAGAGCGAAAATCCTATGCATATCTTCGCTCCACTCATGACTATGAAGAGGGCGTGAAATCCTATCTCGAAAAACGAACTCCTCACTACAAGGGAAGGTGAATCTACATTATCGAAAAATATATTACCTCCACTACACTTAACCTGATTCATTTTGACAAAACAGCAATACCCCACGAGAGTAGTTCTATCTCAGGCGTGGATCCAGAACAGTTCTTGTTAAAATCCACGAAACAATCTAGCTTATCTGCGAGAAGGTAATTCTCCGCAAGGTACAAACCTAGCAGATGACAGGCGATTGGTTTCTCCCAGAATTTCTGTTAACGTAGCCGGCGAATTGGGAGCCAATAAATATCAGACTAGGATCCATTACTCCCTCTCTCAAAGATTCACTATTCATGTCCACGGCAGGGACCCAAGGAGCCCGGCATGGTTGAACCGCCTGCACCCTCTTCCAAACCTCAACTGTGGGTCGGCAAAAGCATCCACAGAAATGAAGACAAAAGGCTAATCCAAGGCCGAGGCCAATTCACTGATGACATCAAGATCCCCGGCATGCATCACGCGGCCGTCTTGCGGAGTCCTTACCCGCACGCAAAGATCAAATCCATCGACATTTCCAACGCCCTTCGAATGCCAGGGGTTCGAGACGTACTAACCTGCGAAGATGTGGGAAATATGTCCAACCCGTTTCCCCAAGCCGTAGACAAACCCTTTAAGTACTATTGCATCGCGGTAGACCGCGTCCGCTATGTGGGTGAAGGTGTTGCAGTCGTCGTGGCTGAAAATCGATATCTAGCAGAAGATGCCATGAGCAAAATTCGTGTCGAATATGAAACCTTGCCGGCGGTTGTGGACATAGAAAAAGCCATGGCAAAAGATGCACCTCTTTTACACCCCGAAGTTGGAAGCAATATCATCAACCAACGCGAACTTCGGTACGGAGATCCGGAAAAGGCATTCGCGGAAGCCGAAATCACGGTATCAGAACGTTTCTACTTTCCAAAATACTCTTCCGTTCCCATGGAAACATTTGTTGCTATTGGAGTTTATGAGCCCATCGAAAACGATTTCACAATTCATTCTAACTTCCAGGGACCATTTACTATGCACCCGGTCTCTGCTGCTGCACTTCGAATTCCAGAAAATCGACTTCGATTTATAGTTCCACCCGATATTGGCGGCGGTTTCGGCATCAAATCAAGTATGTTTCCTCAAATGGTGATGGTTGCTCTAGCCGCAAAAAAAGCCGGGGTTCCAGTTAAGTACGTTGAGGATAGGATGGAGCACCTAATGTCAAGTTCTAGTGGTGCAGACCGTGTAACGCATATTGAGGCCGCCGCCAAGAAAGACGGTACGATCCTCGGTATCCGTAAAAAAACTATGGATAACGTTGGAGGATACTTAAGAAGCCCCGAACCTGCGTGCACCTATAGGACAACCGGAAATCAGCTGGGTGCCTATGACATCACAAATCTGGCTTGGGATACTTTTGTCGTTCACACCAACAAAAGTCCAACAGGTCCTAATCGCGGATACGGATGCCAACAACTCTATTTCGAAATGGAAAGGATTATAGACCTACTCGCGGACGAAATCGGAATAGATGCAGCTGAAATACGTCGACAAAACCTCATAAAGAAAGACCAGTTTCCATACCACACGGCCACAGGAGGTATATACGACGCAGGGGATTATGTTGGCTGCCTCGACAAGGCACTTGAGATGGCAGACTATACAAAACTTGTCCGAGATCGAGACCAGGCACAGAAAAATGGAAAGCTTTTTGGTATCGGACTTTCTACGGTCGTGGATCCGTCAGTGACAAACATAGCTTATATCACCGTAGCACACACACCCGAATTTAGAGGGCGGGACGACTATAATCCAAAATCAGGTTCTGGAGAAACAGCTGTTGTTAAAATGGATCCCCTGGGGCAAGTCAGCGTAATTATAAACACCGTTCCTGAGGGCCAAGGTCACGAGACTGTTGTTTCCCAAATCGTAGCCGATGAATTGACAATTACACCTGACGATGTTCGGGTAGTTTCGGGAATCGATACTTCTCAGCGGTTTTGGAGTATTACGACAGGAACCTACTCAAGTCGATTCGCCTCCGTCGGAGCGAGTGCAGTTGCAATGGCAACACGCCGAGTAAAAGAAAAACTAATCGCCATCGCATCCCACGAGCTTGAAGTTGACAAAAAAGACTTAGCACTATCGGGTGGTTTCGTTCGAATCAAAAGTACGCCCGAGCGCAAAGTTTCTATCCGTCGCCTAGCAGGAACGGCACACTGGAACCAAGGAGATCTTCCAGAAGGTATGGAGCCTGGTATCCAGGGCACATACACATACAACTTCCCCACCTCCAAGTCTCCAGATGGGAAAGATAGAGTAGACTCCTCTGCAACATACGGATTCATCGCTGACTTGGCTGCAGTCGAAATCGACCCCACAACCGGACAGATTGAAATAAGAAAGTACGTTACAGTCCATGACTGTGGAACCTTAATCAATCCGAAAATCGTTGAGGGGCAAGTTTTTGGAAGTTTTCTACATGGCTTGGGTGGAACGTTCTATGAAGAAATGCCCTATGACGAGAGCGGTCAGTTTTTGGCTGGATCTCTCATCGATTATATGTGCCCAACTGCCGTTGAGATGCCAAACCTAGAGGTAGGGCATTTAGAAATACCTTCACCAGTCACTGTCCTTGGATCCAAGGGCTGCGGAGAGTCATGCACGATGAGCGTTCCCGCCTGCTTAGCCAATGCCGTGTCAAACGCCCTGAAACCTCTAGGTACATCTGTCACAAGCTTACCCCTCAAACCAAGTGATATCTGGCAACTTATTCAAAATACAAACGGCAATACCGAAAGAAGCGACCAATGAAGCCTCCTCTTTTCAAATACATTAAAGCTGAGAATGTAGAAGCAACTCTAGCTACCCTTGGAGAGCACGGAGAGGACGCAAAAATTTTAGCGGGCGGACAAAGCTTAGTACCGATGTTGAATTTTCGAATAGCAGAACCGGCAGTGCTGGTTGACATCAACCCCGTGTCAGAGTTGGATTACATTAGTCTAGAAAATGATGTCCTCGTAATCGGAGCACGAACACGCCAACGGTCTCTAGAATTCTCTCCGGAAATCAAGCAAAAGTGTCCTATTCTCGTTGAAGCCACAAAGTGGATTGGCCACGCCCAGATTCGAAATCGTGGAACGGTCGGGGGCAGCTTAGTTCACGGCGATCCCACATCTGAACTCGCACTTATCATGACTTTACTTGATACAACATTAGTTATTGAGGGGCAAAGCAAAACACGAACATCTTTGGCATCAGATTTCTTCGAAAGTTTCATGACAACAAAGATTGCTCCTGATGAACTACTCAAAGAGATCAGGATCCCTACAAAAAAGAGCAATTCCGGATTTGGGTTCAGAGAGCTTTGTATTCGTCACGGGGATTTCGCCGTCGTAGCCGCAGCAGCCCTTATCAGGACAGACGGAAACGGAAAATGTATTGATGCACGCGTGGCAGTCTCAGGTGCAGGACCAGCCCCTTTTCGCCTCAAGGGCGCAGAAAAAACACTAGTAGGTGAAACTGGGTCTGAGGAAAACCTTAGCGATGCGGCAAACACAGTCCCCGATGAGGTAAATCCAATACCTGACTTAAAAGGAAATGAATCCTACAAACGAGCCATGGCAAAAGAATTCGTCCGTAGAGCATTAAAAGACGCTTGGAACATGGTGAGGGAGATCGGTAAAGATGGTCGAAACATTTCCGATTAAATTACGGGTCAACAACATTGAATACGAGCGACAGGTAGAGCCACGGCTTCTTCTGTCTGACTTTTTGCGGGAGGATCTGGGACTTACTGGAACTCACGTAGGATGCGAACACGGCATATGTGGTTGTTGCACAATAATGGTTAATGGGCAAACGATGCGTTCGTGCTTATTGTTTGCAGTACAAGCAGACGATCAAGAGATAACAACTGTCGAAGGCCTAGCAAAGAACGGCACCCTACATCCAGTACAAAGCGCTTTTTGGGAACACCACGGACTCCAATGCGGATTCTGTACACCAGGCATGATGTTTTGTGCGATCGAGCTATTGAATGAAAAAAAAGATCCGACCGAGCAGGAAATCCGTGAAGGGATTTCCGGAACTATTTGTCGGTGTACCGGGTATATTCACATTATCGAAGCAGTGAAGGCAGCCGCAATTAAAATGTCAGGTGAAAAAAAATGGGAAATGGCGAAGTAAATCAGACTGCCCTCCAAGGTTCTTATCTAGACCCAGAAATTGAAACCGCTACCCGTAAAATCATGAGAGGAATACAAGAAAAGAAATTCCTGGAGCAGGTCCAGCACGCATATAAAAACTCACCCTTTTACCGGAAAAAGTTTATTGCTGCCGGTGTCACACCTGACGACATCAAATCCCTAGATGACATTGATAAGCTTCCATATACGACAAAAGATGAGCTAAAAGCAGATCAATCAGAAAATCAACCCTGGGGGTCTGTTTTGGCTGTTCCATTTGAGGAATGCCACCGAATTCATTCAACTTCGGCTACTACGGGACGCCCATTGATGTACCTAGATACGAAAGAGGATTGGTATGGTTTCTATCGTAGCTATGCCCGAGGGTTATACGGAATGGGAATCCGAAAAACCGACATGGTGATGTGTGCCTTTAGCTACGGACCTTGGATTGGTTTTTGGTCAGGATTTTACGCAGCACAGGAACTCGGTTGCCTACTCTTCCCTTCGGGAGGTTTCACAACAGAACAACGTATCGACGCCTTGTTAAACTATCCCATCACCGTCCTTGGGTGCACACCCTCGTATGCCCTTTATATCGCAGAGGAAGCCAAAAAACGAGGGATTAATCTTGCCAAGGAATCACAAATTAGGATCACATGGCACACAGGAGAACCCGGAGCAAGTATCACAGCAACCAGAAAAAAAATAGAAGATGCCTTCGGGGCGGAAGTCTTCGATCTTCCTGGCCTAACGGAGCTTGCAGCTTGGGGATTTTCCTGCTCCGAACATTCAGGAATCTGCCATGTCCATGAAGATTACTGCCTTCCAGAAGTTCTGGATATAGAAACCGGGGAGCAAGTAGAATCTGGAGAAGAAGGTGAATTAGTTTTTACAAGTCTTTACCGCAAAGCCATGCCGCTGATCCGCTACCGCACTCGAGACCTCATCAAAATTTCCAACCGGCAGTGCCCCTGCGGTCGTACACTATTTTCGGTTGATGGAGGAGTCCTCGGTCGGCTAGACGATATGAAAAAAATACGAGGCGTAATCGTATACCCAAAACGAATTGAAGAAATCGTTCGCACCTTTCAAGAAATGGACGAATTCATGGTGTACCTGCGCCGGGAGAAAGGGTTGGATGAAATTACCATCGAGGTGGATCCATCTCCCACAGTGTCGGAATCCAACTACTCGAAGTTGAAAGAGGAAATGGAATCAAAGTTGAGAATAGGTCTAGGAATCCGTGCAAGTGTAAAAATTGTTAAACCGGATTCTCTACCACGGTGGGACCACAAGGCTAGGCGGGTGAAAGACGAACGCGAGGAAGTGCCTTTTTAATCCATATTTTCCAGGTGAGGGAAAGGAGTTGAGAAAATTGGCTGAAACGCCTGGCACTGAGGCCCCCAAGCGAGAAGGCTCTCTGTGGCCTGCCTTGCGAGATTATTGGCATGTGGTCGCCTGGTCGGAAGACGTGAAGGAGAATGAGATCTTTCCGGTCACGCTGCTAGAAGAAGATCTAATCGTTTGCAGGATAGGAGGCAAACTTGCCACGTTTTCCGATCTGTGCGTGCACCGCGGCACGCCCATGTCGTTGGGAACGGTCAAAAACGATCGACTCATATGCTGCTACCATGGTTGGGAATATAATACCGAAGGAGAGTGTACACGAATTCCCTCGATTTCCAACCAGCATCCCATTCCCAAAAGGGCCTGCCTTACGAAGTACCAGTCGGCAGAACGTTACGGAATGGTGTGGGTTTGCATGTCCGAAAAGCCAAGAACCCCGATACCAAATTGTCCTTTGGCCGAGGACCCCAGTTTCCATGTTTGTTTCAGAAACACGTGGCTTTGGAAAGCGGCAGCGGGCCGCGCAACGGAAAATTTCTTCGATCAGGCCCACTTCGCCTTTATCCATCGGGGAATTCTGGGAAGCCCCGATGAGCCACTCGTGTCCGAAGCGCGTATTGACCGCGTGGGAGAAGTTCTTCATTTCGAGGTGGACGCCCCCGCCACTATGACTGCACCCGATCCTCATGTTCGGAAATACAGCGTCTTCCGGCCCTTTACGATCTACCACCACAAAGATATGCTCAACGGCGAGAAGGAGGTTTTCCTTAACTACTCCAGCCCAAAGTCCGCCAAGGAAACCATGCGGTTCATGGTCACCCTCCGGAATTTTGAAATAGATCCGACCAAGGTTACGAACAGCGAGGAATTGCAAGAGCTTATTATTGAGCAGGATCGGGTGGTGGTCGAACGTCAAAGACCGGAAGAGCTTCCACTGGACCTGTCCGAGGAGCTTCACATCAAGTCGCCGGATGCCATCGCCGTCCAGTACCGGAAATTTCTTCACGAGTTGGGTGTCGACACCTAAGCCCTCCCCGTCCCTTGCGAAAACCAAGTCCATAAAAATACTTTATTAAAAATACTTTTAATTTCAAATAGATACAATCAAAAATTAAAGTAATTTATAGTAAATTAACTCATTTTCTTTTGCTGTATTTTTATTGCATGAAAAGAGAAGAATTATAGTCCTTTTTACATATCCGTCCGCACCCCCTAACCCACCTCCACCTCTTACTTTGGACTTGTTTTCCTCTATTCTGTTCTCTTGCAAACTGTTGTTGGTATGAGAGATACTGTGACGACTTGCTCCGGTACCTGGGGTTGTCTAAAACTTTCTAAAGCTATAGCTAAATGAAAGCTGTAAGTCTGAATCGTTGGGTCATCGATTTCCATCGGAATTTCACTCTGCTCAATAAGAGGCATAATCAATGAAGACCGCAATCTTCCACGAACATGGAGGGCCGGAAAAGCTCCTTTACGAGGATTACGATCCTCCGAAAGCCGATCAAGGAGATGCAATCGTTCAGGTCAAAGCTTGTGGGATGAATCACGTAGACTTACTCCTTCTAGACGGGCGCTATCCACCACCCGGTGGTTTGCCGCATATTAATGGATGTGAAGTAGTAGGGTTGATTTCTAACGTGGGATCCAAAGTTAACAACGTCAAGGCCGGAGACCGTGTAATCGTCTTTCCTGGTTTTTCATGCGGACAATGTGAGTACTGTCTCCAAGGGGAACGTACGGTCTGCCTCAAATACGGGTATCTTGGTGCTGCAACCCATGGCGGATACGCAGAATTTGTTAAAGTTCCAGCTAG
Source organism: uncultured bacterium (assembly GCA_964437725.1). GTDB lineage: Bacteria > UBA8248 > UBA8248 > JACPRG01 > CAYTIB01. Next base: position 23,130 of record CAYTIB010000030.1, read on the forward strand.
CAACTGCCTACCCCTTTCCGAAAAAATTTCTGATATCGACGGAGCGGCCATTCCTCTTGCATTCTTAACCTCCTGGCACGCACTGTTCACTCAAGCCAAACTTCAGTCAGGAGAATGGGTTCTTGTCCAAGCAGGAGGTAGCGGTGTAGGTAGCGCGGCGATTCAAATCGCAAAGCTCGTAGGGGCTCATGTAATAACCACCGTGGGATCGGATGATAAGGCAGAATTCGCATCCTCATTAGGAGCAGATCACGTTATCAACTACAAAACGGGAGATTTCGTAAAAGAAACTCGACAGCTAACATCCAAACGGGGTGTGGACGTCCTCATCGAACATATCGGAGACGATACGTTTGAAAAGAGCATTTACTGCTTAAATAGGCTGGGTCGGCTAGTAAGCGTGGGCTCTCATGGGAATCATTGGGCAAGGATGGATCTGAGGCACATCTACATGAAAAACCTACGGATCTTTGGGACTAATCTAGGAAGCATTCTTGAACTAAAAACGATTTTAGGACATCTCGAAACTGGTCAACTCAAATCCATAGTTGATAGCAGTTTTCCACTTTCTGAAGCCGGACATGCAGTACAGTATCTAATAGATAGAAAAAACAAGGGGAAGGTAATCCTGGTCCCATAAAACATCTATCTGATTTCCCTTCCAATACCTGCTATAGGCCCGAGGTTCGAGGCATCTATTCGTTATAAATCCCCTCGGTGATTAAGTATCCGAGTTTTCCATATTTCTCCAATGGAGAGCAAAACACATGGTCATTCCATCCGAGCAAGGCAAAATTTTTTATGGTTGGAAGATTGTCTTTCTTGGTTTTGGGGCCATGGCCTTTGGTGGAGGAATTTGGTCTGGATTCGGGGTCTTCTTCGAAACTCTCCTTGACGAATTCGGTGGAAGTCGAGCCGGTTTGTCGCTTGTTATCACGTTTGGCATGATTTTTTGGGCTATCGGTGCATTCATGGCGGGGACTTTGGTCAATCGATTCGGTCCAAAGAAACTCATTCTTTTTGGCGTTGGGCTCATGGGACTAGGGTGCTTCTTATCCTCCGCAACCACCTCGACAATAACTTTATTCACTACATATGGTTTATTGATAGCTATGGGTACGGGGTTTTCAACAATGAACACAAATTCTGTCTTAATCTCTAGGTGGTTTGTTAGAAAACGGGGAACAGCATTAGGTGTATCAACGTCAGGATACAATGCTGGCCAACTCATACTAATTCCCTTTACTGCACTACTTATCGGAAATTATGGATGGCGATGGGCTTTCATCATCTGGGGGATGATGTTTTGGTTTTTGCTTGGACCAATTCTTTTCAAATATCTAAAAAACTCTCCAGAAGAGGTCGGTTTGGCCCCGGACAACGAACCTCCAGGGGAAGTGGATTTTGTGGAACCAATAGAAACACGGGTCAGGTGGATTCCAAGAGGCACAGTTCTACGGGCGATGAAAACCCGATCTTTTTGGCTATTGTTCGCGAGTTATGTCGGATGCGGTTTCACAGATTTTGTCATGTACGTTCATTTCCCAATTTTCGCAACCGGAATTGGAGTGAACTCACAAACCGCCGCAAATGCATTTGGTCTGATCGGGGGTTTAGCTATCATCGGTGTCATAGGATTAGGTGCGTGGGCAGACAAGATCGGATACAAAATTCCGCTAGTACTCATCTATGCAACTCGCTGCATCGGGATACTACTTTTAGCTACGACAGGAAGTGTTGTCATGCTTTTCATCGCTGTCGCCATTTACGGACTAGCCCATCAGGCCTCCACTCCCTTGACGCCTGGCATGGCAGCCCACCTGTACGGACGAAGCTCCCTGGGCAATCTGTACGGATACCTTCTGCTCGGACACTCCATCGGTGCTTTATCTGGACCTTTTGTGGCAGGTCTAACTTTCGACGTGACCGGATCCTATCGCTTCGCCTTCTTCTTAACAGCCGCCATTCTTGCAGCATCCTCGGCCTGCTGCGCCTGCATCAATCCAAAACCCAATTACTAATCCCAAACTAGCCGAGGAATATAACCCTCTCCTTCAGGATATGGGCTCACAGGTTCCAGTCCCTCCTCTTGTTTATGCATTTGAATGGTTTTCAGGTGGACATAAGCTTCCCACAAGCAGTGTTGAAAAGTGGACTCTAGGTTTTGATGAAACAGATTCGGATCCTCCACATCTTTCCAATATCCGCCTGTATGTGCCGGTATAACAAGGGTCTCTAAATACTCTTTCACACTCTCGCCAGTTGGCCATTTCATCTCGTTTGATACCTTTCTTGCTAAAACTTTTTTTCTAAGTGATTCAACGGTTTCATGCTTAAGTATTGATTGGGCGAGATGGCAGCTATCATCAAATGCAAAAAATATCTGCTCCATTGTCCAGTAATTTTTACGGTCCAGCATACGGTCTGCTCCACTTGCGTGAACCAATTCGATATTCCGCGGCAAGCCTTCTCCAAACAACGTTTCCCCCCAAAACAAGAGGAAATGCAGATAGGGAATCCAGGCCACATGGCTAACCTGTTCACGAATGGACCACCCACCCCACCCCTTATCTTTTCGGTGGCGGTCAAGTTGCTCATCCGTTAAACCATGGACTTCTTCTCTAAACATGTTCGGCAATACAGAAAACTCAGGAAAGCTTGAGATAGCTGAAATGTTCTTGTCCCCAAATTTAGAAGGCCTGTTTATCTTGAATCAAGTATGACAGGAACTGGAATGTTGTGGAATCTGGAAAGTCAAATTGGGTTGATGAGAATTTTATGCTCGAAATTCAATTTGAAGTTTCTTAATTTAAGTTCATACCCCTTAGTTATGCGTTCCTTCGTTAAAGGGAAGCATCACGTCTTTGGCAAACCACTCCATCTGTTCCCGCATTTCTGAAACTGTGTGACATGGAAACTGTATCGCTGCAATCTGGTCTACTCCGGCCCGATCCAAAAATATTAATTGTTCCAAAATACTGGCAGGGCTTCCAATTAAATTGTTGTTCATGGCTAAAGCGGGATCCCTTCCAGAATGCGCGAGGGACTTTCGATGGGCAACCATACCCGTCTTATTATATATCGACTGGGCCCCCTCCAGCGTTTTTCCAACCACAAGAGTTAACTGAACCGCAGCCTCCACTTCTGATGGCTCCCGACCTGCCTCCTCGGTAAATTGTCGAAGTAACCCTACCCGTTCCTTTATCTGATCGAAGGGTCGCCATCCAGGGAGCCATCCCTGTCCATAACGAGCTGCACGTTTAATGACTTCGATATTGTGTCCACCGACATAAATTGGAAATGGGTCTTGCACAGGCTTTGGTCTCATCGCTATGTCTTTGAAAGAAATATGATTACCTTCGTACGACGCATCACGCATTGTAAGGAGAATACGTATAGCCTCCAGGCTTTCATCTAGCAGATCTCCCCGACGAGCCTTACTCAACCGTGGACAGTTCGCCAAAAATTCTTCCCTGTACGCCCCAATTCCAACGGCTAACGTTACTCGACCCTTCGAAAAACGATCTAACGTAGATATCTGTTTGGCCACAAGCACAGGATCACGTACTGGCACCATCAAAACAGCCGTTCCCAAGCGGACACGACTTGTGTGTGCTCCGACTGTTGCAAGAGTCATAAAAACCTCATAGAAATTAGGCGGATCGGGGAATTTTTGTCTAACATATGGCGCCGGAGTAATATGATCATTGCCGAAAACCCCGTCATAACCTAAACGCTCCGCATCTTTTGCAAGCGCGATAAATTCATCAGGTTTTACAAATTCAACAGGGTTAACCAAGCCCTCAGTGCAGGTTGGCAGTTGAATACTAAATTTCATGATTTCCCCCACTACTTGCTTACTTGGGAATTTGAATGTGAATTCATTTCGAATATTGGTAGTTCTTATCCAGTACTTCGAGAAGATCTTCCAAATTCCCATTAACCACAGGAATTTCTGCTTGTCGGTTTTCCGTTGCAGTAGACCCTTTCATTCCGGTGGCAGTGAGAACGGCAACAACCACATCAGATTCTTCGATTTCACCCAAATTCCGAAGATTTCGAATTACAGACAAAGCGGCAAGGGATGAAGGTTCAGCATAGATTCCTTCACGAATAGCTAGGGTCGATTGAAGCTCTAACAGGGTTTCATCCGGAGCAGTCGAGGCTAAGCCATTTGATTCCCGAATAGCATGCAAGGCCTGATAGGTGCTCTGGGAAACATTTATGGACCCAGCCACGGAGGGAGAAGGTGGATTTCGTAAAGGTATAGCGTCAACACCCTCACGCAAAGCTACTTGTAAAGAATCCGCTGTCTCACCTGCAACCATTCGTGGGATAGAATTAATTAGCCCCATTTCTGCCCATTCGCTGAAACCCTTCCAGATACCATAGATCGCATCCCCATAAGCTACGGGAAAAACACAGAAATCGGGCACCTGCCAGTCAAGTTGTTCACAAATCTCATAAGCAATGGTCTTATAGCCATCCACACCGTAGCAGTTACTTCCAATGGGAGGACCAAAGTAAGGAGAAGTCGGATACCATCCCAATCTTTGGATAGCGTCTTGGAGAAGTGTCCAACGGTC
>CAYTIB010000031.1:0-10131 GCA_964437725.1 uncultured bacterium
AGGGCTGAAAGCGGCAACTAAGGTGTAGCCCGCCGTTAAGGCAACGGCGAGGCCAATCCCCTGAAAAATGCGGAGAAGGTAAATCAGCGGGCCAATCCGTTCGACCAAAAGGAAGCCTGCTCCGCCCAAAGTCATGAGAACGACTCCAGCGAGAAGCATTCTCTTCCCACCCCAACGGTCAATCAGCATTCCCGATATTGGAGTAAATGCAAAGGAAACAATCCACCCCATCGCTGCGATGAATCCAATATCTGCTTCCGTGCCTCCGATATGCTTAATCAATAACGGAAGGAGGTGAAACGTTGTAAAGTTCAGCATGAAAACGAAGGTTGCCAGGATGATCAGGATGAAATCTCGATAGTACAGTCCTGAACGAACGGAAGAAGATGTGCTCTGTGCAGATTTCATTAATGTCTCAAGAGGGTACGTATCTTCAATGGTTGGAGATGAGAACCACAATCAAAACCATACTATTCTCAAACGGGTAGCAACCTTTACCCCGCTCCCTTCCGATAGGGGATGCCGATCGCCGCGGGCCCTTGGGAACGGCCGCCGAAGAGAATCAAAATGGCGAGGGTGAGAAAGTACGGAAACATCAGCATAAACTGATGCGGGACTTCGATTCCAAGACCCTGAGCCCGGAACTGTAGTGCGTCGGCTCCCCCAAAAATCAAGCATGCAATCAATCCACCAACCGGATCCCATCTACCAAATATCAGCGCAGCTAGAGCAATAAATCCACGCCCACCTACCATCTCGTCCATAAAGAAATGAAGTTGACCAAGAGACATGAATGCCCCCCCTGCACCCGCAAGCACCCCAGAAATCACAACGCAAAAATATCGCACCCGATCAGGATTGATTCCCAAGGTATCGGCAGCTCGGGGGTGCTCTCCGGTCGAGAGAATCATTAGTCCCCACCGGGTTCGGTAAAGGACAATAGAGAAGAGGGGAACCAAAAGAAACGCAACGTAGACCAAAATATGTTGATTAAATAGAATCGCCCCCACATAGGGGATGTCGCCCAAAAGAGGGATCTTAACCGGGCTGAAGTGGGGAACGATACGTTGCTGATCCTTAAGGCCAAATAAGATGCGGATCAAAAAACTACTCATACCCAATCCGATGATATTGATGGCCGCCCCTGAGACAATCTGATTAGCTTTAAGGGATACCGAGACAAAGGCGTGAACCCAGGCGATAAGCCCACCCATGAAAATCCCGCACAGGAAACCAATCCAAGGATCTTTCAGGTACCAAGCACCAAGCACACCTATGAGTGCGGCCATGAGCATGATACCCTCCAACCCTATATTGATCACGCCGGAACGCTCATTGAGTATTCCACCCAAGGTAGCGAACAATACGGGTGTCGAAAGACGGATGGTTGCCCCGACGAAATCGGCGTCAAAAAGCTGTAGGAAGGCTTCCACTCTTAAATCTCCTCGCCACATTCACTACTATTACTTCCGAGCTTTTATCCACTCGCGGATTGGAACACCTAGCATGAACAAAATGACCAGGCCCTGTATAACCATCACCAGGGCAGTCGGGAGCCCGGTCTCTCGTTGCATCTGATTTGCACCCACCCGTAGCGCTCCGAAGAGAAAGGCGGCAAAAATTACACCTATAGGGTCCGAACGTCCCAAAAAGGCTACAGCGATTCCATCAAACCCGTAACCCGGTGAAAAAAAATCTAAAAGTCGGTATTGCCCTCCCTGGATTTCCGTCGCACCCGCCAGACCCGCGAGCCCCCCACTGATTCCCATGGCCGCAAAGACGAACCGTCGCACGGAAATACCGCAGAACCGCGACGTCTCCGGTCCCAAACCTACGGCTCGAAGCTCTAGGCCGAAAGGAGTTCTCCAAAGCAAATATGAAAGAATGATCGCACAAAAAACTGCCAGGAGAATAGCCACCGAAAGGTCTGAACTCACCTGGATAATGGGAAGCTGGGCCGAGGACTCAATTTGGGCCGTCTGGTGATAAAAACCAGGGGGCTCGGCTATAGGCCCCTGAACCAGATAGCTCACAAGATAGATGGCTATAAAATTCAACATGATGGTCGAAATAATTTCATTAATCCCCCGGGAAGCGCGAAGGTAACCTGCGATTCCTCCCCAAAACATACCAGCCAGAAAACCCGCGGACAGACAAAGGGGCACATGCAGTAAAGCTGGAAGCCCGCGGACGTAAATACCTACCAAGACGGCAGCCAAAGCCCCGACGTAAAGCTGTCCTTCGGCTCCGATATTGAGCATGTTGCAACGGAAGGCAAAAGCAACGCTGAGTCCGGTAAGTATGAGTGGGGTTGTTTTCGTCAGTGTAATACCAAGACTATAAAGATTTCCAAAAGCACCGTCGAGCAGGGCCAAGTAGGCGACAATCGGATTTACCCCGGCCAACAAAATCAGTACAGCGCTCAGGGCAAGTGCCAAAACAATCGCTGCAATGGAGATTGAAGTCGTCCGAAGTGCGGAAAATATCCGTGCTTTCGAAGCCAAATAACCCATCATTCAGCCTGCCCCCTGGCTTCCTGTAATGTAGTTCCAGCCATCATAAGCCCAACCTCTTCACGAGATGTTTCTTTCGAGAACATGAGCCCCATAATTTTCCCTTCGTAAAGAACCAGGATTCGATCGCTCAGAGCAAGGATTTCCTCCAACTCCGTAGAAACCAGAAGAATTGCCATACCCTGATCTCGTGCCTCAATGAGCTGCCCCTGGACGTACTCTGCAGCCCCAACATCGAGGCCCCGCGTGGGTTGAGCAGCCAACAGCAAAGGAGACTGTAGGTCTAACTCTCGTGCGAGAATCAGCTTCTGCTGGTTTCCACCGGACAGTGTAGAAGCCAAGGCATTCGGGCCAGGCGCACGAATATCGAATTTCCTCATAGTTCTCTCTGCAGACTGACGAATGGCAGCGAGATTCAACCGCATCCAGCTTCCATGAGGCGGACGATCGCAGGATTTGAGCACCAAGTTCTCTGCCACCGTAAATGGCAACACAAGGCCCGTGTGATGCCGGTCTTCGGTAACATGGCCAATAGAACGAAACCGTTTTTTTCCAAAAGATGGGATTTCAGAGATGGATACTGCACCGCGCTCTACCGAACGAACCCCAGCAATAGCTTCGACTGTCTCTTTCTGTCCGTTACCATCCACCCCGGCGATCCCTAGAATTTCTCCCTCGGACAGGGAGAAAGTAATTCCTTTGACGGACGACAAGCCTCTATCGTCTTTAACCCAAAGGTCTTTCACATCCAAAACTACATTTCCTATCTTGGCTGATTCCCTGCGAGGTGGAGCAACCTGACGCCCCACCATCATTTCGGCCAACTGGGCAGGCGTGGTAACGGCTACCTCTTTGTCCCCAATATGCCGACCGTTTCTAAGCACCGTAACTCGGTCAGCCACAGCCTTCACTTCGTTGAGCTTATGTGTAATAAAAATGATGGAACGACCGCTTGCTGCTAGATTTTTGAGGATCTTGATCAGCTCATCTACTTCCCCTGGGGTCAGGACAGCAGTCGGTTCGTCCAGAATCAGAAGTTCTGCCTCCCGATAAAGAGCCTTCAGAATCTCCACCCGCTGCTGGGCACCCACGGGCAATTGCCAAACTCGTGCTCTCAGGTCCACTTCGAGCCCATACTTGGCGGAGAGCTTTCCAATCTGGTTCTCGGCACCCTTCAGATCCAAAAGAGGGCTCCGTTGACCTAGCGGAGATCGAAGACCAAGAACGATATTCTGGGTTACGGTAAGAGACGGGACTAGCATGAAGTGTTGGTGGACCATCCCAATTCCCCTCTCAGTCGCGTCCTTTGGAGAGCGGAAAGCCACGTCCTGGCCATGGAATTTAATGTTCCCAGAATCCGGCCGATAGATACCATACAAGGTGTTCATCAGGGTGGTCTTACCGGAACCGTTCTCCCCTAGTAGCGCACGAATCTCACCCTGTTCGACCTCAAAGTCAATCCGATCGTTGGCCAAGACGCCGGGAAACCTTTTGGAGATCCCCTCCATTCGGAGAAGAGGTGCACGCATAACGTAATCTTTTCTCTAGCTCGTACTTGAAAGGGTTCGCCCCCTGCCAGAGGCAGGGGGCGAACTGGAAATGGAACAGGCTTTAGATCTTCTTGATTTTCTGTTTCATCAGCTTTCCAACGTTTGGCATTGGAATCTTAATCTCGCCCGATTTGATCTTTTTGACCAGTTCACCGATGTCATTTCTTATCTTCTGGGGGACCATGGGACCATAGGGACCCACCTCAAGAACTCCCGATTTCAGGCCAAATACGTTGATTCCAGACTTAAAACCGCCGCTTCTTGCAGCTTTGACAGACTTATAGATCATCTCACCAGTCTTAATGATTGCCGACGAGACTATATTGCCTGGGGCGAGCTCTCGCTGATCGAGAAAGTATCCAAATGTAAGAATATTTTTCTCCCGCGCCGCCTCAATCACACCCAAACCGCTGGCATCTGCCAAAGGGGCAACAATATCCGCGCCCTGAGCTATTAGCGCCTTAGCCGCCTCTTTTCCTTTAACCGGATCATAGAAGGTTCCCGTCCAAATAACGTTCACTGTCGCGTTGGGTTTCGCTTTGCGCACACCTTTCACAAACGCGTCTATCTGGATTCGAATCGGAGGGATTTCCCATCCACCTACGGCACCCACATTTCCCTTTTTGCTCATCTTCGCCGCAAGTTGGCCCATCACGTGGAAAAGCTCCTGATGAGCAACGTGAAGGTTGGCTAAGTTTGGAGCTTTGCCAAACCCGAAGGTGTTGATGAAGTGTTTCTTGGGAAATTGCTTCGACACCTTGGTCAAGGCGTCACCCCACTGAAAACCGTGGGCCATGATTACGTCATAGCCCCGGTTGGCATAATCCCGGAGGGTAGATACGAAATCGGGTCTTTTCACGTTCTCCGAGAAGGCGACCTCTGCTCCCATCCTCTCTTTAACAATCATAAGTCCTGCATGGGCACTTGCGTTGAACCCCTTATCGCTGACGGCACCAGGAAGGCACATGGCAACCTTTAATTTTTTCCCCGCCAAGGTGTTTCCGGAAAGTGCCAACAGCAAGAATAGGGAGCCTAAAATCATATATTGAATGGATCGAAAAGACAGTTTGAAACTCATTCCCATACCTCCTTGAAAAAAAATTGAAGTGGCAACTTCTTACTCACAAGACATCCTAAGTCAAAATCCTTAAAGACAGAAGTGTGCTGTTACGGAACACGATTTCCTATTACGGTGGATCCTGCATCAACTCAACTAGAATACCGTCATGCGCGAGAAAATAATTCACTTTCCGTCCGCTAGGGGTTTGAACAGGCGGCGAGAGGAATTCATAACCCAACCCTGTCAACTCATTCGTCATACCCTGCAGGTTCTCTACCGTAAATGCAATGTGAGTCACACCAACCTGAGAAGGGTGGCTCAGTGGGGTTTTGCCCTGAGATTTCTCTGGCTCAAAAAATTGAAGTAGCTCCAGGATGTTCTCTTCATGCTTGAGATGAAGAACCCGGAAACGTACCCCCTTCTTCGCCATAATTTTCTCCACCCCTTCTCCCTTGTATTCCATATCAAAAACAACTTCCATCCCAAGAAGGTCACGGTAAAGTTTCAGGCACTCATTAATGCTGCTAACGGTGATGGACACGTGGTGAAAATTTTTCAGCATAGTTGCCCCTTCGGAGCAGAAAGTATCACCTACCATCTCTCCGGATTCATAATTTGAGCCCCAGGATACGCGCCGCATTCCCACCCAGGATCTTCTGTTTATCATCTTCATCCAACGGAAATCGACGGACGGCATCTACGACAGCGGCGGGTTCCATCTCCGGGGCCCAGCTTCCCATAACCATTCGATCCGGCCCGAGCTCATTCAACGCACGTTTAACTAAAGCCGTCGGTCCCAACGTAAACTCCATCAAAATATTCTCATTCAATTCTGCTGTCATCAGGTAGTCGGGCCAGTAGGCCCATGTCCAACAACGGCACATCACGACCGGAAGATGTGGAAAATTTTTAGCGATCATATTGTCCCAGAATACCGCACCACCAATGATTGGGGTGTGCCCTTCATGCTCGATCATCAGAGCCGATCCAGCCAGTTGTATTTTCTCGGCAATCGGGAAGAAAAACTTCTCCACTAGTCCAGTTCCAGGGGCCAATCCCCAGGATGAGAAAAGCTTAACCCCTTGTAGTCCTAGATCGTTGAGACAGCGGTCGGTCTCGGCCGTCCCCTTGTAGTAGTTCTGGGTACCAACGCCAACAAACCTGTCCGGATGGGCCTTTACCACCTTAGAAAGTTCGTCGTTAGCCTCTTCGAACCGAAAGTTCGCAATGGGGCCAAAATGATGCACAACTGCCATGTCTACCCTAGCAACGTCCATAGCCCGCAACAAAGACTCAGCTGTTGAGGTCTCTGGATGATGCGGATGCTTGTAGGAGATCGAGGTATCAATGATCATAAATGTCTCAGTAAGAGATGCGCAGCCTGAGTGATCAAAGTAACGACACCAACCCACATATAACTTTCAAAAGCTGACACCACAAAGACGAACGATATTCTCGCCCAAGATCTTCTCTTTTTCCTCAGTAGTAATCGGCAGGTTCTCAACGAATGACTTTGCCCCTATGGGGTGGCTAGTCGGACTATCTGATCCGAAAAGCATCCGATCCGCCCCAAAAGCATGGTAGGCATTTTTGATTGCTCCATAATGATTCATTGAAAGATCTGCATATACATTTGGATATTCGAGTCCAATCCAACAAGCATCAGAGAACTGAGCGTGACCCAGATGACCTAAAATCAACTTTGCCTTCGGGTGATTCCGCGCCAGATCCGCCATCAATATAGGCCCTGACATGGGGGGATGACCCGTATGGACAAAAAACGGTACATCATATTCGACAGCTTTCTCGACCAAGGGATGGACGAGTTCTAAGCTGTTGATCGGATGGTAGTCTGTTACGGGATGGATCTTCAGCCCACGAAAGCCTAGCTTGTCAATGCACCGGTCGGCTTCGGCAAGGCAGGCGTCCAGACCCGCATATAGGGGATGGAGGTATGCAAAAGCTGTCAGCCTATCAGGGTACTGATGGACCGCTTCGGCCGCATGGTTGTTACCATCACGATAATCGTCACCATAGACAGCACACACATCGATAATGATAGAGTGCTCAACATCCGCCTCGTCCATCTTAGAGAGGACGTCATCTGCCCCTGTCCTGGCGTCATGTCCATAGTTCAGGTGCAGATGCGTATGCTGGTCAATAACTGAGGGCACCAATAGTTCCCTTGCAAGTGGGTAATCTAGTCAACTTGCGAATCGACAACGACGCGTACCTTAGTCTCATAGTAGCTGGGGCATTCACCCGTGGTCGAGAGGACGTCACCCGTTATGACATTGATACCTCGGTTCTTTTTCATCCAACCACCAGCTCTTGCCACGCAAACGTCCTCGCGAAGACCATTATCAATAGAAAACTTGACGCAATAGCTGCCAAACTCAGAAACAAGCTGCCCAGTGTCGTTCTCCTGAACACCGAAACGGGCCGCAGTATCGGGATGAAGCCAAGCAAGCGGCTCGGTCTTATCCTGAGTAGCCTCCAAAGTCTGTGAAGCTTGGGACTTAGGATTTTTAAGCGAAAGCAAATATAGTGGAAAATCGCTCTCCCATTGATCAGATTTTGGGATCGTTTCCAAGTCGTTGTCACCGTTGGTCTTCGTCCCGCTAAACGGCGTGGATGGGGGAATTGTCCGGGTTACCGAAGCCTGAACCGGCTCCCAATCATCCAAAAATTCGAATTTTCCGGATGGGGTGGAAAAATCCCCGTCGGCAAAAGGAACATCCTGTGCACTTGGCTTCTTAAAAACTGAAGTCATGGCCTCCTTCGGGTCAAGCCCATGTTTGGCCATCGGTCCCAAAGCAGCTTCTAGCAAAACCTCGACAGGTTTTCCCAGGTACGGGTCATCGATTCCCATTCTCAGAGCCAGCTCACCCAAAATCTCCCAATCTGTCTTAACATCGCCTAATGGTTTCGCTGCCGGAACAACCGGGCCAACATAAGGGTTCCAGCTCGCAGGACGGACGTCTCGCTCTTCTAGGAACATAGCGCAAGGCAAGAATAGATCTGCACATTCCGCCGTGTCCGTCATAAAGGCATCGACAACGGTAACAAAATCGAGCGATCGAAGGGCCTTCGCTACTTTCTTTGAGTTCGGGCACTGTGTAGCCGGATTGCCCCCATTGATATAGGCCGCTCGCAATGGAGGGGCGTTCATATTGAGTATAGCCTCACCAAGAATTCCCTTAGGTGCCGTTCGCCTTGAAGTAACGAACTCATCCCCCTTCAGTGTCTGATCGAATGCTGACCAAAATTCGGAGTTATACTGCAAACCTCCGCCCGGCACACCAATATTTCCGGAAACTGCAATGGCAGATAAAATGAGTCGGGTGATTTCTGTACCTTGGCGGTAGTGCTGCGGTCCCTTGCCCATCAAAACACAGGCAGGATGCATTTCCTCGAAAAGTGCTGCGATCTCTTTTAATTTCTCCTCAGGCAAACCCGCCCCTACTGCCAATTCCTCCCAACCGAAACTTGCCGCCATATCCTCGATAGCCCCTGGGTTACCGCAGCGTGTCTTCATGAACTCCTTATCTGCCTTATCCATCTCCAAAAGGTATTTGCAGATCCCAAGCGCCAGAAAACCGTCTCCACCAGGTTTTGGAGCATAGTGGCGGTCACAAAATTTCGCTGATTCGTTTCGGACAGGATCTATTAAAACAATCTCGATTCCTCGCTCCCTAGCACGCCGGAGTAGTGGAACCAGATGGACTGAGTAGGCAGCAGGGTTACGCCCCCAAAGAACAATCATCCGGCTGTTATACATGTCGGTCGGATCATGGCCAGCAATCCGTCCCAAACTCTGGTTCATTCCGGCGATCCCAGCGGACAAACACAAACTTCCGGAAGCAACCGTTGGTCCCCCCAGACGATTAAACAGTCGGATGTTGTATTGTTTAGAGATACCAAAGGAGCCAACATCCATGTAATACAAGATCGACTCAGATCCATGTTCATCCACGGCTTTTTGAAAGCGCTCTGCCGCTAAATCCAGGGCATCATCCCATTCGATATCTTTCCAGTTGGATTTGGTCTTAAGGCGGGGTTTAGTAACACGCTCTGGGCCGTAGAGACGGTCTAGAAAACGATTGAGACGAATACAAAGGAAGCCTTCCGTGTATGGGTGATCTTCTGCCCCACGAAGTCGAACAATCCGGCCATTTTCAACGTCTGCGTCTATTCCGCAAGCATCCTGACAGTCCAAGGCGCACGTCGTCCGGATCGTTTCCATATCCCCTCCTATACTTGTCGAATATCAAAACAGGAGAACTACCGCTTCTTCTTTCACAAAAAGACATCTCCCTCCGATTATAGTGGAAAAACCCAACTGTACAAACCTCCGTGGTTTAGCCCTAAATTTTTTCTCTAATTTGTGGGTGGCAGTGGATATCGTCGGATGCTACGATTCTCGATAAGGTACCCTTGATGGCCCCCAAAAAAGAAGGGAGTTTAATCAATGGAGTTGGGATTAAAGGATCGCGTTGCGTTCATAACCGGAGCCAGTAAAGGGGTGGGAAAAGCATCTGCACTGGCTCTTGCTTCAGAGGGATGCCACATCGCCACCTTCGCCCGCGGAAAAGAGGAACTCGCAATAGCCAAAGCCGAAATCGAAAATCTTGGAGTGGAGGTGTTTACCGTCCAGGGCGATGCAGGTGAGACAGAGGATATTGAAAAATTTTTTGCGGAATCCATCGCACATTTTCAGAAAATAGACATTCTGATCAATAACATCGGAGGTTCAAGTCCTGGTGGGGACATAAATCTCGACAACGCCACCTGGAGGTTGGCTTTCGAAATTAACTTTTTCTCCGCCGTTACCTTAATTCAGCTTGCCTTGCCAGAGATGGAAAAACGTGCCTGGGGACGAATTATTAATATTTCATCCATTTTCGGGAGGGAATGGGGCGGCAACGCGACCTACATGTCCTCAAAAGCCGCAATGATCGGCCTGACGAAAAATCTAGCCCGATCCGTAGAGAGCGACGCAATCACT
>CAYTIB010000032.1:0-15314 GCA_964437725.1 uncultured bacterium
GGTTTGTGAGAGCCGTCACAAAACGGCTGGTTCTTGCTGAGCCCGCACGCACACCACCAAACTTCCCCATCCTCATCTGGGGTATGTTTGAAGGGTCCTTTTTGTGCCATTTCAGGTTGTTCCATGGTTTTCCGCCCCTATGAAGAGATAGGCGAATTGTAAAGTTAAAAAAAACGAGTTCCTTCAAAACCGATCACTCCCCTGCCAGGACCGCAAAAGAGACCGACTTTATCTAGTACCACTACAAAGAAAAACTTCAGAGATAAGGCGAAAAAGAGGCTACCGACACGGAAGGGCGAAGGCGGGATGGGAACTACTCAATCCGTGGCGGATTGCAGGCCGAGAGCCACCCGGGTGGGCCTTATAGTGCTCTCTAGCCTTAAGGTCTTTCACTATCCCAATCACCTTCATAAGTCTCCTTCTACCAAGACTCCACACACCACTCAAATTGTTCAACCCTTATATATAACAGGCATTTCTAACTGTCAAACTGTGCAAAATTTTAACGCACTACGGCTATTTTTAAACGAGAACCTTATTTTGAATACCCTACAAATAATCTAACTAGTTGTAACGACTCCAACCGAATAAAATTTCTCCATAAGAAATATACGTTTCTACACTTCTCTTTCAGGTTCTTGCCCCATAAGGAAGTTACATACTGACGTTATGGCCTTTGTAAGGAAAAGATAACAGTTGAAATTTTGCCCACAAAATTTCTAATTCAAAGAAAGATTATAAACATTGTAAATAAATGGGCATTTCAAGAGTTCGAGATTTTCTTTACAATAGTGTAAAATTTCCTCACTGTTTAAAGATTGGGGCAATTCGATGTTCGTGGAAAAGTTGCTCACCACGAAATTGGGAAATCGCTTGTCGCAAAGTGTCACAAAAGGAGGGAGTGTTATGAGGAAGAGGACATTTGCTACCACGATCGCCACATTTGCGCTTTTCGCTTTAATAGGGGGAGCAATTACAACTCCAAGGACGGCGAGTGCAGAAAAATTTAGGGTTATTTTCAACTGGATCCCCTATGCCCTACATACAGGTTTTTATGTTGCTAAAGAGAAAGGGTACTTTAAGGCAGCTGGGTTTGACGTCACCCTAGATCGGGGATATGGGTCGTCGGACACCGCAAAGAAAATCGGTGCAGGAGTCGCGGATCTTGGACTCTCGGATTTTCCGGCGGTCATACGCGGTCGAGCAACGGCCGGATTACAAATCAAGGCACTGGGAATGCTCTTAGACCGAAGCGTGAACGTCATCTTCACACGGTCAGATAAAGGAATTCGGAAGCCCAAAGCCCTTGAAGGCCGAACCATCGGAGCGCCGAAGGTTTCCGCTCTAAGATCTACCTTCCCAGCTTGGGCAAAGATCAATGGCATCGACACCAGTAAGGTGAAATGGGTAAACATGCCACCATCTGCTCTAACTTCTGGAGTTGTTAGTGGAAAGGTTGATTCCATTGCTACCTTTGCTACCGTGGGTCCGAAGTTTATTCCTAAGGCTGCAAAAACGGGGGTAAATATCATTGGGCTCATGTTCAGCGATTATGGGTTGGATCTTTACTCCGTTGCGATGATTGCCCACTTGGAAACCATAGCTAATAAACCAAAAAGTCTTCGGAAACTTGTCGAAGCTTCCTGGCGAGGGATCTCTTACGCAGTTGAAAACCCTGTAGATGGCATCGCGGACTTGATCAAAAACCGAGGCGCCCTCACCGCAAATACTGAAAGAAAAGTTTGGCGAACCATTGTTAACCACATGCTGACTCCATACCAGCGCATGCATGGGCTCGGTCAAATAGAAGAAGCGAAGGCTAAACTTACACGGGATATCACTTTAGACGCCTTCAACATAAAGAAAAATATCCCGATTGGTGAACTCTATACAAATAGCTTCTTGCCTAAGTTGTTCCCGAGCCGAACGACTTGGTAGAAGTAAAACGGAGTTCTTAACTGAATAGAAGAACCCGGTAGATATGACCGACGCCTATCGCCACCTTGCTGCCTGTGTGATGCCGTTCAGAGGCAACGGGAAGATTGATTCAGGCGGGCTTCGGGCCCAAATGGATTTTCTTCTTGAAACAGGAGTAATAACTGGACTCGTGGTCAACGCTCATGCGGGTGAGGGGGATTCCCTCACCCGAGATGAGCGGCTTGAAGTTATTGAGCTAGCTGTAAAAACCGCCAAACCAGGCAACTTTTCAACTGTCGCGGCGATTTCTCCTTCCCCTGCTACGACTGAGACGGCTGTCGAGATGGCCTGCGAAGCACGCCAGGCCGGAGCTGATGCCGTCATGCTCCTGGGTCCCAGTTGGTTTACATGGGGCGTTGGCCCTGAAGATGTTTACCGATACATAGCGACTGTGGCCGAGAGTGGCCAGATTCCCGTTA
This sequence comes from uncultured bacterium, assembly GCA_964437725.1. Taxonomy (GTDB): domain Bacteria; phylum UBA8248; class UBA8248; order JACPRG01; genus CAYTIB01. Next base: position 2,397 of record CAYTIB010000032.1, read on the forward strand.
TTTATTTCGTCACAGGCGCGTACGCAGGCATCCATTACACACCTGAGATCGTTGCCCGATTATGCGAGGCTCCCGGTGTCATCGGAATCAAAGACACCATGTGGAACACTCAAGGATTCGAGGCAAACCTGGAAGCCGTCCGAAATTCAAGATGCGAAATCCAGGTCCTTACGGGAAACGACACCTTATTGTTTTATAACTTTCTGGCCGGAGCTGAGGGTACCCTTCTGGTGCTTCACACATTGTTTCCGGAGATGATTGTGGAGATGTTTGAAGCAGTCCAAAGCGGGGAGATTGGCCAGGCCAAAGCCATTAATGACCGCCTTGCCCCCGCTGCCAATGCGCTCTTTGCACCACCAATGATCAGGGCTATTCCCAGACTAAAAGAAGGCCTAGTCTGGGCAGGCCGTATGGAGAACACCCGCGTGCGAAGTCCTCTTCCAGAAATTTCCGTGGAAGAGCGAGAAGCACTAATCCAAATTCTAGATGCGACAACTGCTCCTGCCACCTAGGCAGGCTATCCTTCATGAGCGTTCATTCTTTATGTCTTTTCTCTTCGCAAAGACCGATAGCTAATAGTCGGCCACCAATCCCAACTTTTTTGCTCAAAGCAAACTCGACCGAGTTCAACTAATTCATCTAGAACGGCCTGGGCTTCAGCAACAAACGCCCCAAGATCAATCGGAACATTCAGGTGAGTCAAAAGTTTTAACTTAGAAAGACCTTTTTGGAGGTTCCGCACGGCCGGGGCGTGCCAAACTTTCTGTATCTTCACAAAACCAGCTGCCACCTGAATGAGGCCTTGATAAAAAAGTCGTTCTGTCGGGTTTCCTGTCCGCCAGATATCTTCCCAGGCCTCATGAGATTCCCAGTATTCACGTTGATTAAACAGCTCAACACCTTCACGTGCTTTTCCCGGGAATATAACAGGATCATTGTAGACGTCTGACGTTTCCTCCACAGCACGTTGACTCAATTAGAACCCCTGGACAGTCTCTACCTGTCTTTTAGCTAAACCCGACAACATCCTCGCCTCCGTCTACACCAATGACATTACCGGTTATCCAACCCGCTCCGTCTCTACAGAAAAGCGTGATAGCAGAGGCAATATCCTCTGGTGTCGTTAATCGCTCACCAGGGTTTCTTTGTCGAGACACTTCGAGCATCATCTCATGCCCGGGAATCATCCGAAGAGCGGGTGTATCCGTTACACCCGCACGAATTGAGTTGGCCGTAATCCCGCGCGAAGCCAGTTCGGCGGCCAATTGACGAATATGGGATTCTAAAGCAGCCTTAGCGGCAGAGACCGCTCCATAATGTGGAATTACGCGGTGTCCACCTTCACTAGTCATGGCGAAGATCCTGCCGCCCTCGCCAATCAGTCCACGGTGAACAATGTCCTGTGTCCAATACACGAGGCTGTGAGCCATAACATCCAGGGTCATTTCCATCTGTTTCTGATTCAAAGCTTCCGAAGGATCATCCGCAACATAAAGGCGAAGAGTACCAAACGCTAAAGAATGGAGCATCACCTTAATGGTTCCACCACCCGCTTCCTCAAAGGCTGCCTGGACAGCATCGAGTGCATTGGAACGTTTCTCTGGATCGGCGGCATTCATGTTAAAAAAGAGGGCTTTTCTATTCATTCCCAGAATCTCGTCGCGTATGGCTTCCGCGCTAGCCAGGGTCTTCTTGCGGTCTAAATGAACGCCTATAATGTTCATACCATCCTGAGCTAGGGCTCTAGCAGTTGCTTCGCCGAATCCACTGGAAGCCCCGAGAATCAGTGCCCACTTTTCTCCGTTCGCCATTCGATCTAACTCCTCTCAGATTTACTCAGACTTGATTGTAGCGGTGAATATCCGGAGGTGGAACATCGGATTCCTCCTCCCACTTCTGGAAGTTTTCGCGAACGGCTTCCAAAATCGGAGCAAAAAAGGGCTTGTCTTTTCGAACCCGCTGATACCTCTTTTTCAATAACTTCCTGAATCGCCGTTCGATATCTACCTCATCTACCACAACACTCTTTCCCTTCCGTCTTACGATTCGCCCCCCAATCATAACAGTGTGCACATCGCGTATTCCCTGCGTTCGGTGCAGAAGGATAAGCCAAGGGTCCAAATCAGGATGTGTATCTGGATCTTTAAAGATCTTTCTGCCATCCACTAGTATAAGATCCCCTGTTTTCCCTTCGGCTAAGCTTCCCAGATTACTTTGCATTGCGATCCGGTTACCGTCCTGGATACACCGACTTATCCATTCCCGGGGCGAAATCTTTTCAGATTGAATAGAGGGGGGTCGGGCAAGAAACCAACCTAACCGAAGCTCCGTCCAGATGTCGTTATCATCATTAAAACTGGACCCATCCGTTCCAATCCCAAATCGAACACCCAATTGCCGCATCCGGTAGACGGGCGCAATCCCACTCCAAAGCTTAAAATTTTGCGTCGGGTTGTGGGAAACACCCGTTCCCGTGTCGGCAACCATTCGAATATCGTCTTCCGTTGGCCAAACATAGTGAGCAAAACTCACTTCAGGCCCCAGGAAACCGATTTCCTTCAAATGTCCTGTAAGAGTTTTTCCATAGAGTTTCGGACCGCTCATCATCTGGTATCTGGATTCATCAACATGAAGCTGAATTCCCGTCCGAACTTCTGCCGCCTTCTCCTTAATGCGCCGGAGCAGTCCATCGGATGCCGTCTGAGGTCCAGCAGGCATCAGAAAGATCTTCACCCGATCATCGCGACCGTTAAATTCATCAAATATTCCATCGAACAAATGGAAATATTCATTGTGATCCGGTGGTTTCATAGAACCTTCCACCCACACTCTCTGCCGCTTGGGTAAACGGTCGAGAAAAGATGCATGATCCCCATACACATAAAAATTCTGATCGCGAACTGAGACTCCGAAAGTCACGCGCATTCCTGCATCCAGATGCGCTTGGATACAGGAAGGAATTCCCCAACGGGGTAAGTAGGAATTGGCTGGGTGGAAATCTACGACTGTGGTGACACCACTTCGTTGAAGTTCCAGAGTGGACCAAAGGCTTCGAAGGTAGTTTTCCTCTTCAGTCATCTCAGCGCGGTAACTTCCAAAGATAACCGGTAACCAAAGCTCTAAAGGATCATCCTCTACTCCGTCACGGATATTGTTACCAGGATGATGGTGGGCACTCACAAGGCCAGGCATGACAATGTCATGAGCGAGTGAACCAATCTCCTCATCGAAGGGGCCATATTCGGAGAGATCCCGATACGAGCCCACCGCTTTAATTTCCCCCTCCTCAACAATGACAGCTCCTTTGCGAATAACGTCATCATGATCCCGCAAAGTCATCACGCGATTTGCCCGGATGAGAATTCTACTCATGCAAACCCCACTAAATAGAAGGAAAACTATCTTTCAAAGGACAAGAAACTGCCCCCATCAGGACAACCCGACCTAACCCTATTTCACAAAACAGACAAACTGACTCCCATGCGCTCTTTCAAATTTGGTTGTAGCGATATAGCTCAGGATTTTGAACTTCAGTTTCCACTTCCCATTCGTGAAAGTAGCTACGAATACCTTGAAGGATAGGATCGAAAAAGGGTTTATCCTGCTTGAGCTTGGCATGCCGAGATTCAAGAATCCCGGCGAGCTTGCGACCAATACTCTCCGAGTCCACGCGTACGCTCTTCCCATCGCGAACAACAACCTCACCTTTCGTCAGAACTGTGTGGATATCCCGTGTACCATGCGCACGGTGGAGAAGAAGAGTCCATGGATCATAATCGGGATATGAAGCAGGATCATCAAATATCTTCTTACCGCTCAGGACAGTGATATCCGCAGTCTTTCCTGGCTCCAGGGATCCCAGATTATCGTGCATAGCAATTCGGTTGCCTTCATGAATGCACCGCGTGAACCATTCTTTAGCCGAAATGTTCTCCCAGTCGATGGATGGAGGGCGAGCAAGAAACCACCCTAGACGCAACTCCGTCCACAGGTCATTATCATCATTAAAGGAAGATCCATCCGTCCCAAAAGCGAAACGCAAGCCCATTTCCCGCATAGTCCAAATAGGTGCGATACCGCTGGCAAGCTTGACGTTTTGTGTCGGATTATGGGTAATAGCTGTTTCAGTATCCACCAAGATCTGGATATCTTCCCGCGATGGCCAGATACAATGGGCAAAGCTAACCTCTGGCCCCAGAAAACCAATATCGTTGAGGTGCCCAATGGTACTCGTCCCGAGTCGTTTCGGTCCGTACATCATCTGATAGCGCGATTCAACCACATGAATCTGAAGGCCTGTTTCCAGTTCTCCCGCCTTTCTCTTTGCGCGATTTAGAAGGTCATCTGTAGTCCACTGCACTCCCAAGGGTGTGATAAAAATACGAACGAGATCGTCCTTTCCGTTGAATTCTCCGTAAATGTCTTCCACAATTTCAAAATACTTATCCAGGTCTGGAGCAGCCATAGCACCTTCTGCCCATTCTTTCTGTTCTTTCGGTAACCCATTAAGAAACTCCGTGTGGTCTCCATAAACAAAAGCATTCTGGTCCCGTGTAGAAACCCCAAAAGACACCCGAATACCCGCATCTAAATAGGCTTGGATACAAGGAGCAAATCCCCACTGAGGCAAGTTCGTAGAAGGCGCATGAAAGTCAACAACGGTGGTTACACCACACCGCTGAAGCTCCAAAGCAGACCAAAGGCTCCGCAAATAAGTTTCTTCCTCCGTCATGCCAATTCGATAACTGCCAAAGATCAGCGGGACCCAAGTTTCAAGAGGTCGATCGTCAAGGCCATCCCGAAGATTATTTCCTGCGTGATGGTGCGCACTGACGAGACCTGGCATAACAACGTCCTCTTCCAGTGAACCCAACTCCTCTTCGAACGGCCCTTTTTTTGAAAGCTCCTCATAAGACCCTACTGCTTCGATAGTCCCATCGGAGACAATGACTGCACCATTTCGGATACAGTCATCACCTTCCTGGAGCGTTAGAACACGATTGCCTCGGATCAAAATTCTGCTCATGGATACCTCCCAAGAAGGAAATCAATTAATATAAAGGGGATTGCCCGAGTACTAGTCAAACGCACTCTCACATGCTTATACCAATAAAACAAGATACCGGCACGTCGGTTTTCCTTTTCAGCAATTCAGAAATATGCCTAAGAGTCGAACGTTCGAATTTTCCCGCAGGTACGGGAGGCTGTCAAATGAGTAACGGTTGATCTTTCCGTTTTTCTGTAGGCAACTTAATTCCGAGGAGGCTTTTCCACCTCGACAGAACGGCACCAACTGGGATAAATTCAGCCTGGAATTACTCAATCAAGAAGCGCCTTCTCTATTTTCAAGTATTAAAAAATAGGAGATTGGACATGCCGAAAGAGGTTCTCCGCCCACCGAATCTGAGTTTTCTACCAAAACCGGAGTATCCCTATTCACCCGGAACCCGCGGAGGAAGGATGGTTTACACCTCCGGACAGGTGGCCTGGAACGAAAACAGCCATCTAGTTGGGATAGGAGATCCCGGAGCCCAAACTGCCCAAGTTTTGAAAAATGTTCAATCGGTTTTGAGGGAGGCTGGCGCCACCATGGAAGACGTCCTCAAGTGCAACGTATATCTTCCAGATATTCGTCACTTCCAGGCTATGAACGAGGAATTTGCAAAGGCATTTCCCCAGTCCCCCCCAGCCCGTACCACCATCCAAGCAGCCCTAGCTGAGCCAGAAATGCTAGTAGAAATCGAGGCCATCGCCTATGTGGAATGAAGAGTGGGATATAAGGACCGTACACCACCCCATTTCTCATTGTGGAAGATAGAGAAAAACGCCCACGACGAGAAGTATAGTTTCCCACCATACGTCCCAAACGTAGATAAAATTAAGAATCGGGCAAATCGCCCACACTAGGTAAAGGGTCTCCCGAATGAATGGACCGTAATCGGTATTCCACCACCGATAAAAAGAAACGATATAAGTCAAACCGAAAGCAATGCTGAAGATAATACGTAGTGCGCCCCGCATAGGGCTCGTCTCCTCTGTCGTCTCACACCGCCATGCCCTGTATTCCTAATTCTCTCGTTCGTTCCTCCCTGCCTGCCGCACCCACAGAAGACTGCGAAGCTCTCCGCAGAGCGTTAGAGGAAATGGGTTGGCTCCAACCAATAAATACATAAAGGTTACTTTGTATAAATTTAAAGTGAAGGGCGATCATTACCTACAAAAATACTGAAACAACAAAGAGTAGCACCCGGCCTCTTCCAATCAAAATGTTTTAAATAACCTTCGAGGAAAGATGTCTAGCCGTCGGACTAAGAATATTGGCTAAAAACTTGCCTGTTTCTGATTCGGGAATACCTGCCACCTCTTCTGGCGTTCCTTCGGCTATTACTCTACCCCCATCATCACCCCCCTCCGGCCCCAGATCTATTATGTAATCGGCTGTCTTAGCCACCTCTAGGTTGTGCTCTATGACAATCACCGTATTGCCAGCGCGTGTTAGCCGATGAAGAACATCCAGCAACTTCTGCACGTCGGCGAAATGAAGACCGGTCGTGGGCTCATCTAGGATGTAAAGTGTCCTTCCGGTAGCACGCTTACTCAGCTCCTTAGACAACTTAACCCTTTGAGCTTCTCCCCCGGACAGAGTGATCGCCGACTGGCCAAGTCGCAAGTACTCCAATCCCACATCAACCAGCGTCTGGAGTTTATGGCGTATATTTGGAATATTTTCGAAAAATTTGAAGCTTTCCGCAACTGTCATATCCAGAACATCTGCAATTGAGTGTCCTTTGTAACGCACTTCGAGAGTTTCCCGATTGAAACGCTGCCCCTTACACGCCCTACAGAACACATAAAGATCTGGTAGGAAGTGCATTTCTACACGAATAAAACCATCTCCACGGCACGCCTCACAACGTCCTCCCTTGACATTGAAGCTAAAACGCCCTGGTTTGTATCCGCGTTTCCGGGCCTCAGGAACCTGTGCAAACATTTCCCGTATGAATGCAAAAACGCCCACATATGTGGCGGGATTACTTCTCGGAGTACGACCTATTGGTGACTGATCTATTTCGATCACTTTATCGATATACTCGGCACCCTCAATACCTTGATGCGCCCCCGGTCGCCTCGCACTCTTGTAAAGCTCCTGGGCAAGTGCCTTGTAAAGAATTTCTGTGACTAGCGTACTTTTCCCTGATCCTGATACACCCGTCACGCATGAAAAAAGTCCCAATGGGAAGTCTACGTTTATGTTTTTCAAATTGTTTTCTGATGCACCCATAACTGAAAGATTTCTGTCATTCCGAGCCCTGCGAGAGTTCGGAATAGGAATAGACCGAATTCCAGAGAGATACTGACCTGTCATGGATTTAGAATTTTCCATGATTTTAGATGGCGAACCTTGAGCTACAACATGCCCACCGTTCACCCCTGCCCCGGGTCCAAGGTCTAAAATGAAATCCGCAGACAGAATAGTCTCTTCGTCATGCTCGACAACAACAACCGTGTTTCCCAGATCCCGCAAATGGGTGAGAGTCTTAAGAAGACGTCGATTGTCTCTTTGGTGGAGACCAATACTGGGTTCATCCAAAATATATAGAACACCAACAAGGCTTGCTCCTACCTGCGTAGCTAAGCGGATTCGCTGCCCCTCACCGCCAGCAAGGGTGGTCGCACGGCGATCAAGTGCGAGGTAATCCAAACCAACTCGGGAGAGAAACTCAAGCCTGTCCATAATCTCACGCAAAATGCGCTCAGCAATCTTTGTTTCATTTGGAGACAGAACAAGATTTGAGAAAAACTGTCTAGCCTGCTTGATCGGCAATGAAGCAACCTCACCAATTCCTTTTCCGTTAAGCAGAACTGCCTGGCTGTGGGGCTTGAGCCGCAAACCGTTGCAATCCTTACAGGGCTGGAAAGACATATAAGCTTCCACCTCCTGCTGTATCTCAGGGGATTTCGTTTCCCGATAACGCCGCTCCATCAAGGGGACCACACCCTCAAAGGGGCCAAGAAATTTCTGCCTGCCCCGTGAGAACTCCTGTTTGAACCATATGTCTTCTGTCCCAGAACCTTCCATAAGAATTTTCCGGAAACGCTTTGATAGCTTTTCAAACGGTTTATCAAGATCTACTTTGTAATGCTCTGCCAACGCTTCTAGTACTCGCAGATACCTGGCAGACATCTTCTCCGACCATGGTTGGACGGCCCCCATCTTTAAAGAAAGAGACTGATCAGGAACAACTAGATCTGGGTCAACGTTCGGCAGATACCCGAGACCGTTACATGCTTCGCATGCACCGTAAGGACTGTTAAAGGAAAACATGCGCGGGGCTAGTTCGGGAAAACCGATCCCGCAATCGGGGCATGCAAATTTCTCGCTAAATAGAATTTCCTGCTCTTTTCCAACACAAATAATAGCTAAACCATCAGTGAGACGAAGAGCCGTTTCAAGGGAATCCGTCAGACGATTCTCTGCCCCCTTCCGCAGGGTTAGGCGGTCAACAACTACTTCAATGTTATGAGTGATGTTTTTTTTGAGATCAACGGGCTCCGACAAGTCCATGATTTGGCCGTCAACACGCACACGCACAAAACCTCGACGGGCAACATCTGCCAGTTCCTTTCGATACTCTCCTTTTCTGCCGCGGACAATTGGTGCGAGAATCTGCAACCGAGATTCTGGTGGAAACATAAAAGCTTGATCAACCATCTGTTGGACAGTCTGAGAAGATATAGGCTTTTGACACTGAAAGCAGTGTGGCTGACCTATGCGAGCATAGAGTAAGCGCATGTGGTCATAGATCTCAGTAATAGTTCCAACCGTAGACCGGGGGTTCTTATTAGTAGTTTTTTGTTCAATAGAAATCGCCGGAGACAGGCCTTCAATCGAATCAACATCCGGTTTGTCCATCTGGTCTAGGAATTGACGTGCATAAGCGGATAAAGACTCTACATACCTTCGTTGCCCCTCTGCATATAAAGTGTCAAATGCAAGAGATGACTTCCCTGATCCACTGATACCAGTAATAACAATCAGTTTGTCTCTAGGAATCTCGGCATGAACATTCTTCAAGTTGTGCTCTCGGGCCCCCTTGATAACAATCTTACGCTTGCTCATTCCCCAAGGTTCCCCATCGAAAATTACAGAATGGTCTGCCAGTAAAAGAGACAGGCCCACAACACAAAAACGGGACCCCTGGGCCCCGTTTTTGTGTAAGATAATGAGCCAAAATCAGAAACTTTAGTCGGAAGTACTTCCTCCAGAATAAAGCTTATAGGCAATTGCAGCAAGGATCCCTCCGGCAATCGGGCCTATCCAGTAAATCCAGTGGGCATCCCAAAAACCCGATGCCACAGCCGGGCCAAATGTTCTAGCCGGATTCATCGAGGCACCGGTCAACGGACCTCCCATCAAAATATCGAAGACTAGTACCAGACCAATTCCGAATCCTCCGATCTTCGGTGCTCTTTCATCAACAGCCGTACCATAAACTGCTATTACCAGAAAAAAGGTCAGTATAATCTCGACTAAGACTCCCGTCCCCGCACTCACTCCCTGACCCAAACCGGGTGTCCCAAGGTTAACCGGAGCCCAAACTGATACGGGAAAAATCGCCCGCAACAATAAACCGGCAATAATTCCACCAACCAATTGCGAAACAATATAGCCAACCGCTTTACCACCGGAAATTTTACCTCCAACTAGCAGGCCAATGGTCACCGCCGGATTGACGTGGGCCCCGGATATATTACCCAAAGCAGATATCATCACCGCCAAGACGAGACCATGGGCCAGAGCAATTCCGATCAATCCAACGGCTCCGTTGGTCATCTGGTTGGTAATGATAGCTCCCGCCCCAATAAAACAAAGAGCGAACGTCCCAATCATCTCTGCCAGGTAGGCCTTGGCATCATTCCCCATCTCTCTTCATCCTCCTCTCAACTACCTTACACCGTCTGAAGAAAACACTCACTACCCCGCCGAAGACACTCATCTTGAAGGGCAGCAGGTCCAAACAAATTTCCAAGCGGAGAACACTCTCCCGGCAACAAACGCTAATCATTCGCCAACCCCACTTGACCAAGCAGAATTATAGCATGCCTTACTCCCTTGGCAGATAATGTAATATTGGTATCTTCAGGGATCACTCTAGATAAGGACTTAAAAACAAGTAAAATTAATATAGCTTGGATAATTTACAAAACTTCAATTTTTCTCGTCTGGATAAACTTAAAGAATTATGTTTCACAGAGGCGTACTATAAGGGATGATGACCATCGCAGTTTAAAAGGCCATACGATGAAAATGATGAATATTATTGTTCCTCAGCAGAATTTCCATATTTCCATTAAGCCAAACACTCGCCAAGCTTTATGTTTGGGACTCAAAATCTTTTTCTGTTTTTTGTTTCTAACTATCTCGGGACTCAGCCTGCCAAATCCAAGCTCCGCCCAAGGTGTTTCAGTAATCAGTCCAAAAACGGAGCGAGCACTTGGGAAAAAGCAAGATGCAATACTTATAAAGAAAATGGGTTACTATCGCGACCCCTTTTTGCAAAAATATATCGAGAAAATCGGTAAAAAAATCGCTTCAATGGTCAATCGCAAGGCATATACCTTTCATTTTAAAGTGGTCGACGATCACCGGGAAAACGCTATGGCACTTCCTGGCGGATACATCTATATAACCCGCGGCATGCTTGCCGCGCTAAACAGTGAAGCCGAAATGGCAGGTGTCTTAGGTCACGAGATTGCGCATGTAACCCAGCGTCACGGCGCACGACAAATGACAAAGGCCCTAGGCGCTCAGATTCTCTCCATAGTAGCTGCAGGGGCTGGAGCTATTGCGGGTGGAGGATCCATCGGACCGGCAATTACTGTTACACAAGCCATCTCAGCCAATATTCTAAATGGACATGGACGGACTTTTGAGCTAGAGGCTGATGCAAAGGGCCTATACTACGCCTGGAAAGCTGGTTACGACCCAAGAGAAGCCGCAAAATTCATGCGGCGTCTCCGCCAACTTGAGCGCCTACGCGGTATTGGTTATCACGGCTTCGGGGCAACACATCCTGGTAGTACATTGCGCATCCTTAAGTTAGACGAGATTTCTCAAACTCTTGTTCGAACTCCCAGCAAATTGAAGGTTTACACAAACCGCTACAAAAGCCATCTTTCAGGGCTAATTTACGGTAGACGCAAAGACGGTATGCTTTTAAGGATTTACACTGCCAAAAAGGGAGAAACCCTACACGAGATTTCAGAGCGATTCCTTGGGAACAAAGACTTTGCTTTAGAATTGGCTCTTTTAAATGATCTTGACGAAAATACCCTTTTGAAATCAGGCCAGAGAATCAAAATCGTTCTCAAAAAATAGTCCCATACTCCTTCCGAAAACTCGACGTGAGACCCTGCTACCTAGCCAACACTTCCAAGGTCCAGTCGCTCTCCCCAACGCTCTCCAACCCATTGCTTCAATCTCCAGTGCCTTGGACGGGAAAGTTCTGGGTCTGAATCCACAAGTTCAAAAGCATCCTTCCTCGCCTGGGTAAGCAGGTTAGTATGTCGAATAAGACTGGCTAAACGTTGGTCTGGGATACCAGCTTGTCGTGTTCCGAAAACTTCCCCCGCGCCACGAATTTCTAAGTCGCGGTCGGAAATCACAAAACCGTCATTTGTCTCAACCATTACAGACAATCGCGCCTCTGCTCCCTCAGTCAGCGGCAACAAGGCGCGAAGTATACAGTAAGATTTGTGGCTACCACGTCCGACCCTTCCCCTAAGTTGATGTAACTGAGCGAGCCCATACCGATCTGCTCGCTCTATCCACATTACAGTAGCATTGGGAACATCTACTCCAACCTCAACTACAACAGTAGTAACCAATAATTCAATCTCACCTCTATGAAAACAATCCATAACATTCTCTTTTTCCTCACTCTTCATCCTGCCGTGAAGAAGTCCCACACGGTGGGGATAAAACTCTGCCCTAAGCCTTTCCATCGACTGCACGGCAGCTTCTAAATCTGAACGTTCTGTCTCCTCAACTAAGGGGAAAACGACATATCCTTGGCGCCCTTTTTTCAACTCATTGAGGAGCAACTCTCGCTCCTCCGTATCCTCGGATTCAACCGAAAGTCGCGTATCGATTGGAATCCGGCCCGGAGGCATTTCGTCTAACAATGACAAATCGAGATCACCATAGAGTGTAAGCGACAGACTACGAGGAATGGGTGTGGCAGTCATAACTAACGTGTCCACCGCTTCGCCTTTTTCCCTTACCGTCGAACGCTGAAGAACACCAAAGCGATGCTGCTCGTCTGTGATGACAAGCGACAAAGATTTAAACTTAACATCCTCCTGAATCAATGCGTGCGTCCCTACCAAAATATCAACTGTTCCTTCAGCCACACTAGCGAGGAGTACCCTTCGTTCCGCCCGATTCAAGCGGGCGCTCAGGAGACCAGAAGAAACCCCCAACGAATCGGTCCACTTACGAATATTAGTCAAATGCTGATCCGCCAGAATCTCTGTCGGAACCAACAAGGCCACCTGTTGCCCACTCTGGACAGCCACCAACGCACCCCAGAGAGCAACGACCGTTTTCCCACTTCCGACATCTCCTTGAAGTAAACGGTTCATAGGTGAGGAGGATTCAAAGTCTGCTGTCATCTCAATGATTACTTTCTTCTGTGCAGGAGTTAGCGAAAAAGAAAGTCCTCTAAGAAACCCTCGAGTAAGAGAGCCGTCCACTGAGTAGTTAGTCGGTCGACGAAAATGCAAACGTCGACTCCGGCGAACAGCGAGACCTATTTGAAGGGTAAAAAGATCATCGAAAATCAGCCTTTGATGCCAGGGCGAAACCCCATCATTGAGGGCGTCAACAGTCACTCCTTCAGGATACAATTCCTCACT
>CAYTIB010000033.1:0-36801 GCA_964437725.1 uncultured bacterium
TTCCCACCGATGGCCCTAAGCTCAGACAGCCTCCGACGGCCTCCGATATTACATGTGTACTATTTGCATCGGGTGCATCCGGAAAACCTAAAGGCGTAGTGCACAGTTCGAACACAATCGGAGCTCTCAACACAACGGTCGCACAAGCATATAATTTGGATTCCGAGGATGTAATTTTCATGGGGGCTCCTCTTGGCTATTCGGCAGGTCTTGTCCATGGTGTTCGGCTCGCGATTTACTTGGGAGCTAAGTTGGTCCTTTTGGAGACATGGGAACCTAAACGTGCCCTCGAGCTCATGACAAAGGAAAAAGCTACGTACACTTTGATGACCCCTACTCTTCTTCGCGACCTTTTGGAAAGCAAAGCACTCTCAAAATTCGGTGACCGTCTTTCTCTTCGCATCCTTTTCTGTGGTGGGTCCTATGTAACAGAGAGCCTGCTGCGTCTAGCTCACGAAAAATTACCGAAAACATTTACTGCTGCTTTCTGGGGAATGACAGAGGGAATTGGCTCCGCCTGCAGATTCGATTCTCCCCAAGATCGTTTATACAGAACCGACGGCAGGCCCTTCCCGGGAACTGAGTTGAAAGTCCTCGCAAAAAACGGAACTGAAGCGCCAACTGATGTGGAAGGTGAACTCGTTATGCGAGGTCCGCAATTGTGTCTTGAATATTACGAGCAACCTAAACTTAATAAAGAAGCTTTTGGGACAGGAGGATGGTTTCGAACCGGTGACTTGGCAACGATAAACAATGAGGGCTATCTTAAAATCACTGGTCGGCGCAAGGAAATTATCATTCGGGGAGGGGCAAATATCTCACCCGGAGAGATAGAGGCAAAACTCGTCAACGATCCAAGAATCCATCAGCTTGCAATTGTGGACATGCCGGATGAGCGGTTGGGCGAACGCATCTGCGCCTGCCTCGTCCCACACCCCGAAGAGAGAGAGCTGACGCTCGAGGATATCGTAGAAATCGCACGCAAAGAGGGTCTAGCAAAGAACAAGTGGCCTGAGCGCCTGGAAATCATGAAATCCCTTCCAGCAGACCCGGCAGGGAAGCTTCATCGGCCAGCCTTGCGAGATTACATCAAAAGAAAAATTGAATCGGAAGTGCAAGGGAGAACGACCAATGCCAATTTTAAATTTTGAAGGCGTAAAAATCCGATACGAAGAAGAGGGGAAAGGAGAACCACTCTTACTGATCATGGGCCTTGGCTGCCCAGGTCGGGTCTGGAGATATCAGATACCCACGTTGGCAAAACAGTTTCGCGTTATCACATTCGATAATCGGGGCGTCGGTGGAAGTGATAAACCTTCCGACGACTACTCTATCGAAGTTATGGCAAAAGATGCAGCAAGACTTCTTGCGGCACTTAAAATTTCAAGCGCACACGTAGCAGGTCTTTCGATGGGCGGGGCCATTGCCCAGCGGCTTGCCATTGACTTTCCGAGTACAGTTCAAAAACTTGTGTTGGTAGGGACATGGGCAAAAACACAAGGATTCGGCAAAACACTTTTGGGAGTATGGCGAGAAATTGCAGAGGGTTGCGGCATGGAAACCCTGACTAAACTTACAATGACCCAATACCTCACACCGAGTTGCTTCGATAAGAATATTCAGTTACTGGAAACGCTATGGAAAGATTTTGTAGCAGAACCGCAGCCAGTCCATGGATACATCGGTCAGAATTTAGCGTGCGAAGGCCACTCAGCCTTGAGTGAACTTGAAAAAATCCGCGCTGAGACCCTCATTATAGTAGGACGCCAAGACGGACAAACGCCGGTTGGCGCTGCGAAAGAATTAGCTTCTAATATACCTAATGCAAAATTAGAAACCATCTCAGGTTATGGGCATGGCCTTGTATGGGAAAATTACTCAGCTTTCAATGACATGCTTTTACGATTTTTAACAGGGACTGAATTAGACCCACTGTGATTCTTGGAATTCGTTCTTAAGCTACTCAGGAAAAATTCAAACTTCAAGGAAACCCTCTTCCAAGTCCTAAATGGTGAGCCGCCCAGGCCCCCGCAACTCTCCCGGAAAAAATCGAAGGACCAAGCATAGTTCCCTCAAGTCCTGCGGCACCATTGATGTGGCCCCCAGCCATCCCTGCCACCTCTCCTGCTGCATAAAGTCCAGGGATTGTATTACCTCGCTCATCTAGCACTCTACAGGTCAGATCGGTTCTAACACCCCCCAAATTCTTCCTGACCAAGGGGAAAAACTGGACCGCATAAAACGGTGGTTTATTGAACTTTTTCAAACCTCTTAGGTTTTTCCCAAATTCAGAATCTTCGTCTAACCCTCCGTCTAGATAGCTATGATAAACGTTAATCGTTTTTTTAAATTCCACTGGGTCCACATTCATAGCCATAGCGAGACCTTCAAACGAGGCGTTCTTCTTTATGTAGGAAGAATTTTGGAGAAGCCCTAAAATCTTGTTGGTAAGAATGTCATTCCCGTCACGATAGCGAGGATCAGAAACCTCTATGTCTTTGACCATCGATGAGTCCAAAATAGCCCACGCTGTTGGGGGTTCTTGACGCAACAGTTCGGTGGTTCCAGTCGCACCTCCCGAACGGAGCTCATCGTGAAATCTTCTTCCCTCACTGTTCACCCAGATGGATTGCTTGATCCCTCTGATCACCAACCCCCTTTTTCCACTTTGATCATCTGGATCCGGGGTTGCGTATGCATAAATCCATATATCTTCGAGATTCTGGTGGATCCCACCAACTTCACCAACAAGTCTGAGACCAGAACCAAATGCACCAGGGCCGCCGCCCACGAGGAATCTCTTACCCTTGAGTCCGGGTAAATACCTTTGAACCATATCATGGTTTGAGCAAAAACCTCCTGTAGCAACAAGAACGGTCTTCGCTTCAATCGTTTTCGTTCCTGTTCCTTGCTGTAACTGCACGCCCGAAACCCGCCCAGACTCATTTCGTAACAGCTTCTTCACATTCGTTGAAAAGGTCCAATCCCTGGTCCCCACCCTAATCGCCTCTCGATGAATACACTCGAGAATTTCTCGCCCTCTTCCTTGTGGTCTATGCCACCTTGGAACCGAATTACCCTCCTCGAGTTTTACCTCGATCCACCTGACCCCCAACTTCTTTGTCCACTCGTATAAATCAGTGCAGCTTCGTTCAATATAATAGTTCGCCCATTCCATGTCTGCAGTTCCATTGGACCATTGCTCCCAATCTTCTGATGCCAGATTAATGGAATCCTGAATCCCCAATTCTCGCTGTAGCGGGGTGTCCACCATGAATACCCCGCCTCCCGAAATAATCGCGGTCCCTCCCCACGATGGGGCCTGCTCAACTATTTTGACTCTGGCACCTCTAGAAACAGCCTCAATCGATGCTGCAATTCCGGCTGCACCTGAACCTATGACTAAAATGTCTAAATCGGCTCGTTTGATTTTGCTCATATTAGTGGGCTTTCTCGTAGACCGCATGGACATTGACTTTACATTTTAACCACCCGCCCCATCAACCAGTAAACCATATTGGAAAGGAGGTTCCCCAATGCAGTCTAATGCACAAATCACGTTCGGGTTGAGCAGAATATACGGGAATGGTTTGGTCATACGCAGAGAAAGAAGGGATGACGTTAAGCGACGCCATCAGGCAGGTGACACCATTAAGCAGGTAATGGAGATCTGGAAATGAGTCAAAGAGGAAGAAGCTTTGACTGTCTAAGGCCACCAATTAATTGCTTCTTTTATTCTCATTTCTCTGCAAAAATAAACGTTGGGTATGTCACCAATTGGATGATGAAGGTACTCAAGTCGTGTGTCCAACGAATGGAGAAAACAACCCGTGAACGCAGATCTCAGCCAATTACTGGGTCAGCCAGCGGCTCAGTTATCACTGCAACCTCAAGGTTCCGCTGTCCTTATTATTGATGTTCAAAATGATATGTGCAGTGCTAATGGAATTTACGCCCAAAATGGACTCGAATGCCCAAGTATTTCGCCGATGTTAAAACCTCTCAGAAATTTCTTGGAAGCTTGCCGAAAACTAAAGGTGACCCTTATAAACGTGCGCACGGAATATGCTTGCGATGAAGAGGGGCGCCCGATTCACGCTGCCCTACATCTTGAAAATCGGCCTTTCCTGAAAGAGGGAGGCCTACGTCCAGATACCTGGGGAGCTCAGACTGTGGAGCACCTCCCAACACCAGACCACGAGATCGTTAAGGATTTTAGTTTCAGCAGTTTTTTCAGGACAGATCTAGAACCCCTACTTCGGCAACTTAGAATAAAAACTCTAGTCTTGACGGGTATCTACACCAATTATTGTGTTCAGTCGACCGCGATGGATGCCTACCAAAGAAATTTTCGAGTGGCCGTAATCCATGACCTTGTAACCGCATGGGACAAAGATGTGGAACTTGGTTCACTTAAGACATTGAGTGGATTTGCCCACGTAATTAAATCTAGCGAGGCCCTACACCTTTTGGAAAACGAGGGGAGAAACTCCCGGTGAGAAAACACAGGCAGGCCCGTATCTAGTAAAACGATCTTGAAGAAAGAAAAATCTAAAGTCCTACAATTGTTTTATCTGGTTGACTAAATGTCCAGAAACTCGATAGACCGACCAACCCCCTTCTCTACAGCTAGCTCATACGCCCACTTCCCCATAGCAACATCCATAACACCCGTTCCCTGCGTAGCACAAAGGGTTACTGTTTCCTCATTCTCACGCCCATGAATCTTTCCTGATACAACATCAGAAAGCTCATATACCTCGTCACCCTTAAGCTCCCCGGAATCCACCATATTGCCGTAAGGTTGCATCGGCGGAGTATCGAATAGTATTTGGTGGTTCCAAACAGTGAAAACCTTGGATTTGCGAACTGTCGTCTCGTCAATTTCGCCCCGAGCGATTTGAGTGATGTGCATGCCCGGTTCAACATAACTCCCATCGAACACCGGTTTACCCGCGTTTGTGCAGGTAACAATAATGTCACTTCCTTCAACGACATCTCTTGGATCCTCCAAAGTGACAATACGAGCAGAGGTTTCTGCTCTCAATTTTCTGGCCAACTCATCTCGGCGCTCCGGGGTCCGGCTACACAACCGTACCTCATTAATTTCTCTTTCGTTTAGAACCCCTCTAATTTGAGCACCAGCAAGTCTTCCGGCCCCGAAAAATCCCAGAACACTGGAATCCTCCTTCGCAAGATAGCGAACAGACAGAGCCGTAGGCGCTGCAACACGAGCATTCATCAAGAATACATGACTCATGATAGCTAAAAGTTTCATGCTGTCATGGAAATCGTACAACACGAGTAATTCCGTCCCAACTTGGAAATCCAAAACAGCTGTTTTCCGAGATGCATCTAAAACCTTTCCACCGTGGTGATCCGGGTAAAATCGAAAACCTGCTGCGCCCAATCCGGGAACAATCGAGGGCATAATTCGAATATCACAACCATGTTCATAGCCTTCGTCTTCCGGGTAGTCTACGTGCACACGAGGGTGCATTCGTAGATCCCCACTCGCCTGCTCAACAAAAGCCTTACGCACCCATTCGGTGGCGCCGGCAACCACCTCTGCTTCGGTCATATCTTCAAATAACTTCAACATGTCGCTCTCTGTCAAAAGAAGGGTCATAGATCACTTCTCTTTCTTTTCAGGTTTTGGTTTATATTAATCAGTTTTTTTACCCGGTCTAAAAACCCGTAGCCCCTTTACATCTAAAACCTATTAGCATCTTATTTTCGTTTGAAAGCCAAAAAATAATATTTGATACATTGGATATCGTTTTGAAAATTTGCAATCAAGCGATACCTACGATTCAGATTCTTCTACCCCACAGCCATGATATCGACTTGGAAAGGAAGTAAATACTTAGTTTCCATCATCGTCAGCAGAAAACCATATCAATTTATTAAACTAGGTTAACAATTATCATATAATATATTGAAATTTATCAACTAATATGATCTAATCCATATGGAATCGAGGAACGAACCAAAAAGCTTATTTGACTCATTCAGGGTTAAAAGGAGATCGGGGTGAAAAAAAACAGATGCCGAATCCGTGGAATTTCTAGAGTAATTTCAATATCGGCAATCATCCTACCGGTTTTTCTAGTAAGTCTACAATGTCCGATCTTTGCAGCGGAACTCGTACGTGTCAAAGTAAAGTTAGCGAACGTTCGAACTGGACCTGGTATCAATTATAAGAAAAAATGGACTGCTCCCCGCAACTACCCCTACAAGGTTCTTAAACGAACGAGGGGCTGGATACAGGTCCGTGATTATGAAGGGGTCAGAGACTGGATCCACAAAAAGCTCACGGATAAAAAACCCGCAATTATTGTTAACACTAAATCGGCAAACATACATAAGGGGCCAGGGAAAAAGCAACCTATCTTGTTTACGTCTGACAGGGGAGTTCCTTACCGAGTCTTGGGCCGCCAAGGAAAATGGCTCAAGATACGGCACTCCGATGGTGACGAAGGCTGGATTCTTCGAACCCAAGTCTGGGGAGCCGTAAAATCCAAAACCAAGCTCTAAGTAAAAATCGTGAGGACTCCGGCTGCCTGAAAGGAATGCTATAGTCGTGGCAACATTTAAAGTTCAAGCTGATCCTTTTCCGTTTGAATTTGATTCTGATCAAACGGGGCTTCTCATCATCGATATGCAAAACGACTTTTGCCACCCAGAGGGGTACCTGTCATTTCGGGCACCAGATATCACCCTTTTACAAAAGCCAATCGAACCGCTTCAGCAAGTCCTCAAGTCATGCCGATCCCTCGGCATGACTATCATGCACACACGTGAGGGACACCGGCCCGACCTTTCCGACTGCCCACCGTCCAAGCTCGGAAAAAACCGTTCCATTAAGCATGGAATCGGTGATGATGGGCCCCTTGGAAAATTTCTTATCCGGGGTTCTCGGTCACACGATTTCATTGAAGAACTTCACCCAGAACCAGGGGAGATCGTCATCGACAAACCTGGCACGGGCGCCTTCTATGCAACTGATTTAGATCTAATCCTTCATACCCGTGGGATCACCCACCTTATAATCGGTGGGGTTGCTAGCCACGTTTGTGTGCAGAGCACAATTCGTGAAGCTTCTGACCGAGGTTACTGGAATTTAATCCTAGAGGATTGCTGTGCGGCATCAGTCCCGGAGTTTCATGAAACCACAATGGAGATGATCAAATACGGTGGGGGAATATTCGGGCAAGTTTCGAATTCGAACACACTTCTACAAACCCTGTCCGAAAGTCAATAGCAGGGACCTAGCTATCCATTTCCAAAGTAATCTTCAAGCGAAATCTGTTCTTTTCCTGGGACCGTAGCGCGCCAGAACATTTCACGGACATCTTCTGGAAGGTCAACGCGAACTGTTGCATCCAGAGCAATCTTACTACTGGGATAGGCCTTGTGAAAGGCCGAAGGATCAGGAGAAGCCCCCTTGGCACCCGGGACAACAAAGTATCGAGGCTCCCCGGTGTGGGCGTCGATGGGCTGGAACCGCGTCGCAACCGCCCACAATACTTGTTGCTCATCGAAAACATCAATATCGTCGTCAACCACGACAGCAAATTTGATATAAGGCGCAGTACCTAAGACCGCCAATAGAACTGTTTTTCCTTCGCCCGTTTCAAACCCCTCGGTCGTGGGCTTTCGCGTCATTGAAACGTAACAATGGAAGCCTGCACCCGACGCCGGCACATGGACGGCCTTAACCGTTGGCACCACCCGACGAACGGCATCGTGAATCATCGCTTCGAAAATAACCGACATCAAATGAAGGACATCTGGATGCCCTGAAAAAATAAACTGATGGATGGGGTTCTCACGATGAGTGATTGCCCGAACTGTTACCCTAGGACCTGACTTCACTCGACTGTAAGTCAACGACTGATCTGCAAATGGAGCCTCGGGGTGGCGCTCGCCCGGGTGAATTTCTGCTTCTATGCACATCTCAGCTAAGGCGGGGATCATTAAATCAACCGTTTCACAAGGAACAACCCCCACCGCCTCCCCGCGCAATCCGCCAGCCAAAGCTAGCTCATCCACACCCATGGGTGCCCAATAAGAAGCCGCCAACATTAACAGAGGATCAATTCCCGGAAGGATGGCAATTTCCAAAGATTGTCCCTTTTCCTCGCATCGTTGGAAAATATCTGAAATATTTGAAGTCTGGGTCAGAGACGGCACCAATGTCTTTTCGTCCTTAACCATAAAACGGTATACTCCCATGTCCTGCACACCAGTGTCAGGATCCTTGTAAATGCATAGGCCTGCAGAAATATACCGAGCGACGTCTTTTTCGTGGTGGTGAACGAGAGGAAGACGATCAAGTGTAGCATCTTCTCCGACCAAAATATGATCCTTAACAGGGGCCTCTGAGACAGGACGCGGTGATATGGGTCGCTTAATCCTATCTTGAAATGCGGTCAGAATTTCCTCCTCGGGAACATTGAGGGCCATCGCCACATGATGCCTCTGGGCAAAAAGGTTACCTACAACCCGCCATCCCGGTAGTCCTTTTACCTCCTCAAACAAAACTGCCGAGAGGTCACCCTGATCCTCCATTTGGCCTAATACCGCACTCATCTCCCAAACGGGGTCAACCGAACATTTTGCCCTCCGAAGGTTCCCATGTTCATCCAATATCTCGAGGAACTCCCGAAGATCGTCATGACGAACAAGTCGGGTCTCAGTCACAAGTACCTCCTGAAAACTGGGAGGAAGGAAGAGAAGACTCCGGTAACAATCCGATGATTTCACTCAAAGTCATCACCTGACCAAAAAACAGATCGAAATTTTCAAGAAAAGCCTCGTTAAGATGCGTCTGCGCCGAACCTACAGCTTCCCGAACAACATAAACGTCATAGTTTTGGAAAAAGGCATCTCGGACAGTGGAGTCAACACAAACGTTGGTGGTGACTCCGCAAATGATGAGGGTTCTCCTCCCGAGGACACTGAGCATGTTGTGTAATCCCGTCTGATAAAAAGCACTATAACGTGGTTTATCAATCACTCGATCAAGCGGAAAGTCACGAATAAGACCTCGAATTTCATCAATTATTTCATGATCCCAGCTTCCCTCAATTGCATAGGGCGTTGGAAGGACACCTCCGTGTGCACCTGTTTCATCCCCTGAACGAGTCCTGGGCCAAACCCGCTTAGCACCCATTCCCGCATCCGAGGGGAAATAGGTTTGCCGAGTGTAAATCCCTGGGATACCTCGGCTCTGGCACTCTCTGATAAGGTGTGTAACTTCTGGAACTACCGGAACTAACGGTGAGATATCGACTCCGTTTCGGCACAATCCGCCGTCCGGGTGCAGATAGGTGTTCTGCATATCGATAACTATCAGGACGGAATCTTTTTGAATATCCATAAGTACCTCTTTATTCACTTCCTCGTACCAATTTACAACGGCTAGTGTCCATTCTCGCGGAGGGCAGCGAGAACTTTGGGGGGGGTGACCGGAAGATCCCGAATTCTAACACCGACAGCATTAAAAACCGCATTGGCAACAACCGCCCCACAAGCGTTCAAGGCACACTCGGAGCATCCTTTGGCACCATAAGGTCCGTGAGGATCAATTGACTCAATAAGAATTGATTTGAAATCGGGCAACACCTCGGCTTTGGGAAGGGTGTAATCGGCCAGGCTTCCATTCACAAACCGGCCCCCATCCAGAATAGGATTCTCAAACATGGCGAATCCGAATCCTTGCCCCATTTCCCCATGAATCTGTCCTTCAACCGTTAACGGATTAATTGCCTTACCGAGGTCATCTGCTACAACAACCTCTTGTAACTCGATACCCCCTGTTTCCGTGTCCACCTTCACCACAGCAACGACACAGGCAAAAGAGGCCGCAGCCGTAATCTTTCCATATCCGGTATCGGGGTCAGGCATAACCGTTGGTGGATCCCACGTGCCCTCGGCCGAAACCTTACCTTCTCCGGTTCCTCGCAACTGTACCACTTTCTCCACCGAAAGCCTTCTATCAGGAGCAGCCTTCATAGAAACAAACCCTGCCTCCAACACCAGATCGGTTGGATCCACCTCCAAGTGCTCCGCTGCCAGTGTAAGTAACTGCTCCCGGCATGCAGCCGAGGCAACCCTGACAGCATTCCCTCCAATCATTGTCAGTCGGCTCGCATAACCCCCGAGACAAAATGGAGTTTTTTCAGTATCCGCAGGCGAAATCTCTACATCTGGAAATTCTAAACCAAGCTCTTCAGCAACCATCTGTGCAAGGACGGTCTTGGCTCCTTGACCTATCTCCCCTTCTCCACAAATCACCCTCGCACGCCCATCATCGCCAACTTCGACAATTGCCGTAGAGCCATCCCAACCTTTCGTGTCCTCTGAAAGCGATCGCTGGCGAACCGAGGTCGAGTGGATTGCGCATGCTAGTCCTACACCAGTTCGGTATCTTCCTATCTTCCGTCCGTTTCGTAGTCCCTGCCAATCTACCGTCTGGATCGCCTTTTCTACACATTCCCCCACTGCACAGCTATCCATTTCCCAACCATGAACACTCGTATCACCTTGCCGAATCAAGTTCTTGAACCTAAGCTCTGCCGGGTCCAACCCCACACTATCAGCCATGGTGTCCAAGTGAGATTCCAAAGCAGAGGCCATCTGAACATTCCCAAAACCTCGAAAAGCCCCCGACGGGAGGAGATTAGTGTAGGCCAGATAAGCGTCCGTTTTGACATTCTCAAGCCGATAAAGAGAATCCATACGGACCGCCATACATTGCAAAACTTCGGGAGACAAACAGGAGCTCGCCCCGTTGTTGGCATAGATCCGGGTCTCTTTGGCTGCAATCGTACCGTTCTCTCGAAGGCCCATTTTAAGATACGTCTTTGTGGGCATCCGAGGTCGTGAAGCACCGAACTCGTCCAATCGCGTTCCGATTAATCGGACAGGACGACCAGTTTGAAGGGCTAGAAAAACCGTGATGAGGGTTATGTTATCCTCATTGAGTTTTCCGCCAAAGGCCCCACCTACGTGAGGTTGGATGATACGCAGACTATCGGCAGACAGGTCTAGCGCATTGGTTAGATATCGATGCGTAAGGTTAATAGATTGGGTCGGGGCATAAACCGTCACACCTCCCCCGTCATCCACATCCGCCAAGGCTGCCAGAGGCTCCATATAGGATTGAAACTGGTAAGGGGTGGTGTAGACATCTTCATGGATAAAGGCGGACTCAGCGAATCCCCTTTCAACATCTCCTCTGGATACATGCAACTCTCGGGCAAGGTTGGAGTCACCATTAACCAGAGGAGCATCTGGTTTAAGAGCGGACTCAGGATCAAACACCGCCGGAAGTTCCTCGTAATCAGGTGTCAGAAGCTCTAAAGCTTCTTCGGCAGCCTCCTCGGTTTCTGCAACTACCCCTGCCACCTCCTGACCAACGTATCGGACCTTTTCCCGCGCCAGAAAGTGTTGATCCTTATGGATAATTCCCCACGGCTTTTCCGGGATATCCTCACCTGTAAAAACGCCAACGACACCTGAAAGACGAGCCGCCTTTTCAGTGTCGATACCAACAATCCGAGCATGGGCAAACGGGCTGCGAAGAACCTTGGCGTGTAGCATGCCGGAGAGAGAAATATCGCCCACATAACGAGCATCACCCCGAACCTTTTCGGGTGAATCGATCTGCGGAATAGACTGGCCAACAACCCGAAGTTCCTCCACCAGATCTCCTCCAAATGAAAAAGGGCTAACTATGCCAAATCGCCGAATAAAAAAGTAAATTCAGGAACTTGAATGTTACGTAATATTACGGGAAGTCATAAATAATTGACACCCACACCATGGAACTCTCTAGGCTTCATATAAACTATTGTAAAATTGAAAGTAAAAGAAAAGAATGGTACAAGATGGACGTGTTAGGCTAGTAGGATATTCGATATAGAACCGGTTGGAGAAGGCTTTTGGTGACCCATGAAATAATTAAATAATGAATTCAATGACTTATATGCATATTGATAAATTATGCAATAATTAGTTTTGATGCTAATTGCCTCAAGCATAAGGAAACCAAAATGGAAAAGAAAACGCAAACTATCAAGGAAGATTTCCAAAAATACCTTTTCCCTTGCATTAAACCCTTTTACGAAGAACCACTTGTAATTGAAAAGGGCGAAGGGTCCACTGTTTTCGATTCGGAAGGTCGGGAATATCTTGATTTTTTTGGGGGTATCCTAGTCACAGGTATTGGTCATCGCCACCCAAAGGTAAAGGAGCGTACGGTTAAGCAGATCGACAAGGTTCAGCACACTTCCAACTTCTATCTGACCGAACCACCAGTTGCCCTTGCTAAGAAACTGGCCGAAATCACCCCCGGAAAACTCCAAAAAACTTTCTTCACAAATAGTGGTAGTGAAGCCGACGAGACTGCCGTCCTTGTGGCCCGCTGCTACACTGGGAATTATGAAGTCGTCGCAATGCGCCACGGCTACGCCGGCCGGACAACATTGGCCATGTCTATGATCGGTGATTCCCAATACCGTCTTCCTGGCGCCGGCCTAGGGGCCGGTGTGGTCCAAGTGGCAAATCCTTACTGTTATCGTTGTCCATATGGGCTGACTTATCCTGAGTGTGAACTGCATTGTGCCCGTGACGTGGAAGAAGTCATACGTACTTCTACAGTTGGTCATATCGCAGCATTTGTCGCTGAACCCATTCAAGGCGTGGGGGGATTCATTGTCCCGCCGAAAGAATACTTTCAAATCGTAGCTGAAATCGTTCGCCGCTATGGGGGTATCTTCATATCCGATGAAGTCCAAACAGGCTTTGGACGGACCGGCGGTAAGATGTTTGCAATCGAGCATTTTGGCGTTGAGCCCGAGGTCATAACAATGGCAAAAGCTCTGGGCAACGGAATGCCCATCGGGGCCACTGTCGCCACTCCTGAAGTAGCTGATAGTATCCAGGGGTTTTCCGTTTCAACGTACGGGGGAAACCCAGTCTCAACGGAAACTGCCCGGGCTGTCCTCGACGTCATTATAGGTGAGGATCTTGTCAAAAATGCCGAAGATGTCGGAACTTATATCCGTCAAAGATTGAACGAAATGAAAGAACGATTTTCCGTAATCGGCGACGTCCGCGGAATGGGTTTAATGCAAGGGATGGAATTAGTCGAAAACGGGAAAGAACCCGCTCCGCATATTGTTAATCAAATTTTCGAAGAAACTCGGAAACGGGGCCTACTGATTGGTAAGGGTGGGACTCACGGAAACTTTATCCGGGTTACACCGCCTCTCAATGTTAGCCAATCAGATGCGGAAACCGGAATGAATATTTTCGAAGAGTCATTTCAAGCCATTGCGAAAATCTAAAAACCCAATCTTCTAGGTCATGACAAAGAAGAGCGGAGCTTTTGCGCAGTAATCGGCAAATCGCAGATGCGAACACCTGTGGCGTGATAAACCGCATTAGCAACTGCTGCCGCGGCTGGATCTATGGGTGCCTCCGATGCCCCCTTGGCCCCATAGGGCCCTAAAGGATCATTCGATTCAATTAAAATGGATTCCAAGTTGGCCGTGCTCTCCGCCTTGGGAAGAGCATAATCGGCAAGGTTGCCGTTCAAGGCTTGACCTTCCGAGAACAAAATACCCTCTGTCAAAGCGAAACCAAGTCCCTGAACCAATGCCCCATGAACCTGCCCTTCAGCCAAAAGCGGGTTCAAGATAAAACCCACGTCATCGGCAACCCATGCCCCCACCATCTCTATGGTACCTGTCTCCATATCAACCTCAACCTCCACGGCTAAAGCAGTAAACTCATAAGATGGGGCAAAATTACCGTACAGTGCCTTATCCAAAACATAATCACTGGGCGGGTCGTATACGCCATGACCTACCACCGGACGGCCATCTTTCCGCAGAAGGTGAAGCTCGGCTGCCTCTCCCATTGAGACTTTTCGGTCCGGTGCATTCTTGATAGACACAAAGCCACTCTTCAAAACCAGATCCTCTGGACGCACCTCCAATCTTTCAGAAGCAGCTTCCAAAAGTTGTCGCCGTGCGTCTTGAGCCGCTAGTCGAACTGCATTCCCACCAATCACAGTCAGTCGGCTCGCGTATGCACCAAAGCTGAGAGGGCTGTGTTCCGTATCGGCTCCAGAAACAGACACATCTTTGATACCCACATCTAATTCTTCCGCAACTATCTGAGCAAGAACCGTCTGGGCACCTTGGCCTATATCCCCTTCACCAAAAACGATATGCGCAGATCCCTCCGCGTTTATCTTGACCTCCATACTCGAACCATCCCAGTCACCATAGACACGAGCACCACTAGTGTGGATGGCAGCAGCTAACCCGATTCCCCGACGGCGGACACTGTTAGATCTTTCCACACGCTTGGCCTTCCAGTCACAACGCAGCATCACATCCCGAATACACCGGTCCAGGGCACAAGAAGCAAGCTTCCACCCATGAACCGTCGTATCCCCAGCCTGAACAGCGTTCTTGAGACGAAGCTCACCAGGATCCATTCCAATAGTGTTAGCTAATAAATCGATGTGTTGTTCGATAGCGAAACCAATCTGCGGATTCCCATACCCCCGGAAGGCACCCTTGGGGATGGAATTCGTATATGCCAATCTTCCCTCGGTCTGGATGTTCTTCATCCGGTAATGGTTATCCATCCGCATTATTCCAGCTCCAAGGATCCCAAGTGCTTCTCCCACATAGGCTCCAGCATCAGCCAGAACATTGCAGGACTTAGCCGTGATTAGACCTCCTTTCTGGATCCCCATCTTCATAGTAATCGACATCGGCACCCGTGGGCGACCAGCCTGAAATTCCTCAGGTCTTGTGTTCAAAAGCCTAACGGGAGCCCCAGCCTTTTGGGATAAAAGTGCCGCAATCATGGGCAAAGGTTCGTCGCGTTTTCCTCCGAAAGATCCGCCAACTGTTGCCTGAACCACCCGGACATTAGAAAGTGGAAGTCCTAAAGCCTTGGCAATTCGCTTTTGAGAATAGAAGATGCCCTGACAAGGCATCCAAAGAGTTACACGTTCTTGACCGTCTGCTTGGGCCAAAGCACCCATCGGTTCCATATAAGCTTGGGATGCAATCGAGGTATGGTAGGTTTCCTCCTCGACAACATCCGCTGCAGAAAAACCAGCATCGAGATCCCCCCGCGAAAACTTGACCTCCCCTGCCAAATTTCCTGATCTATGGATTTGGGGTGCATCGTCACGCAGAGCTTCCTCTGGATCAAAAACAGTCGGCAAGGGATCATATTCTACGCTGAGCAATTCTAGGGCTTCGAGGGCAGCCTGCTCGTCCACAGCTGCTACGGCGGCCACCTCATGACCAACGTATAAGGCGCGATCCATAGCAAGGGTCGTTTGGTCATCGATTGCGGTACCCCACCTGATGTCGGGCACGTCCTCTCGGGTCAAGATTGCCTTTACACCAGAAACCTTTTGAGCACGAACCGAATCAATATGGACGATTCGAGCATGTGGATGAGGGCTTCGGAGAATTTTCGCGTGAAGCATACGGGGTAAAACCATGTCTCCTACATAAGAAGATGCCCCCTGAACTTTCAAATGAGCATCAAGAGCAGGAATTGGCTTTCCGATAATAGAAAAATCTGACATGCCTAGCTCCATACATCACTGGTAGGAAGTCAAAAAAGCGGCCGGTCCGAGAGCCCATCGACTCCCGCCCGGCCTATCTCTTTCTCGTAATTCTTGGACAACCCTGCACAAAAGAAAGATCTCATTGGGTATTAGGAAGCGGGAGACCTATCCACTGGTTTTCCTTTTGGCTCGCAAACTCTCTGTTGCACTCAAGTCCAACTCAAGGGTAGCAGGATCAACAACAACTCCATAATCCTCGGTAGCTTTTTCAACCGAAAGAAGCTCGTTGAAAACATCCTCCCGTACGAGGTCTGGAGATCGCTCAAGCGGGTCGCCGACACCCCCCCCTCCACTACACTTGGACACAACAATATCACCTTTCACATACTCTACTTGGGAACAAGTCCTGTAGGGAACCCTCTCGCCATTCCGAATAAAATAAAGGTCATGGAATATAGCCTCTTTCCCACCCGCCTGACCAAAGGGGCGGAACTTCATACCTGAACTCGTCCCTGTATTTACAAAAACCTTGCCTTCGTGCTCGTCAACCATCTCATAATGTGTTCCATAACCCCCACGCCATCGACCAGCCCCAGCAGAGTCAGGCAAATATCCATATTTAAGGATCCGCCAAGGAATCATCATCTCTGTGATCTCAACAGTATTCTTGGTCACTCCTCCGGCAATAATCGGAGGCGTTACGTGTGGCCATCCATCATAGCCCCAGATTGCACCGCTCCCACCATCCGGCCCGAACGAGCAAAAGTAGAACTTTTCATAAGTTCCGCTCTGTTCATTGAATTCTCGCCCGTCATCTCCGAACGTAATCAAGGATACATGGGGAGCCCACATGGCGCTTACAGATTGAGGCATAGCTTTCCCCAGGGCCATCTGAATCGCTTCGATAAGTTCGTCGCCCAAGTGGCAGTTGCATCCACCAACCGTAGCGGGATATTTCGCGTGTACACAAGTATTCTCCGGAGCAATGATCTCTATGGGCCGACAACTTCCCTCATTGAACGTAATATTTGGATCCACAGTCATCAAAATCGGAATGTATGTACAGGCATGGTTAACAGCCAACGGCATATTGACAAAGTCAGCCAACGGGTCACTACCCGTCCAATCAACAGTTAACTCATCACCTTTGATGGTTACATTGACCCTAACGTAAACAGGCTTGTCTGTGGTTCCATCCCAATCGCATCCGCTTTCCCCATAATACGTCCCATCGGGCATATTTGAGATTTCGGCTCGCATGGCCTGATCGGAGGAGTCCAACAAAACTTCCTGACAGGCGTGTATTGTTTCTTTACCCATTTTCTCGCAAAGTCTTACAAGTTCTTCTTCTGCCCGTTTAGTAGCCCCCATCATTGCCATATTGTCCATGGAAACCACGTCTGGCCAACGCACGTTATTCAGTATGAAATCATAGACAGGCTGCCGTTCACCGCGCTCGTAAATCTTCGTATAGTCAATACGAATCCCCTCACTGTGAATGTCATAAGCACCAGGATAATATCCACTCGGAAAGGCTCCACCCGTGTCTTGTTGATGCCCTTTCAATAAAGTGAAGAAAATTAGCTCATCTTCATAGAAAACCGGGCGGATAACAGACCAATCATTTAGATGTGAACCTGCAGCAAGGTAAGGATCATTTGCCAAAAAGACATCCCCAGGAAAAATGTTACCCTCAAAACGCTCAACTAGCGGGGACACCTGAGATTTAGCGACGGCCACATGCAAAGGCATCCAAGATTTGATTGAGAGAAGTCGACCTTGCGCGTCAAAAACTCCCGGGGAAAAGTCATTACACTCCATTAGGATAAAACACTGTCCTGCGTGCTTTAGGACATTCCCCATCAAATCACAAGTGTAGAGAATCTTGTGCTGAAGAACTGCAACATCCATAGGGTCAACCTGAACTGAAGTCGGAGCTGAATCACCAGGGCTCATACTTCCATCTCCTTTTTCTACAACAGTAAAATAATTCCAAGTCGTTGAAATTCTGCCGACCCCTACTACAACTGCACCTCAATAACATAGTTTCCAAAGGGATCGACCTCACATTTAAAATCAGGAGGAATGGCAACCGTTGTAAAAGGTTCCTCCACAATAGCCGGACCAATAATTCGGTCCCCTGCACATATTTTGTTACCATCAAATATTTGTGCGTCTACAAACTCTTTCACTTCATCAAAATAAACCGAACGGGAATCCCTCAGTGCCCTTGAAGGATCTGTGCCATTCGCTGTCATGGGCTTAACCGATGGTTTCTGAAGTTGCCCTATGGCAACTAACTTATAATTCAACATCTCGGTCGGTTTATCTTCAACGGAAAAAGCGTACAGTTCATCGTGAAACTTGTGATAGAGTTCCACCACTTTATCCAGTGTTTGTTCTGTGATCTCCCCCTCCGGGACAGGTATTTCAATCTCATAAAACTGCCCTCGATACCGCATATCAAGGGCTCGGCGAAACTCCATATTCGTCTCGGATACTCCTTCTTCCTTGAGTGTTTTCCTACCACGTTCTTCCATTTCCTGGAAGATACTGTTAATACGCTTTAGATCGGCTCCGTCTCTCGTAGTATAGAAGGAGTGAACATAGTTGTGCCGGAGATCCGAAAGCAACATTCCGAAGGCACAGTACGTACTAGCACCTTTAGGAGCAATAACATAAGGAATCCGCATCTCCATGGCTATGCTAGCCGCATGTGCGGGGCCCAATCCACCACCCATTAGTAAACTGAAATCGCGCACATCGTGCCCACGGCGGTGAGCGGCATTAGCCACAGCACCGGCTACAATTGTGTTCGTCACCGCGTAGATAGCTCGGGCAGCCTCGGTAACATCCACCCCCAAAGGAGCTGCTATCTTCTCCTGCAGCACCTCCTCAGCTTTCGAGCGATCCAAATTCATTTCTCCACCTAAAATTTGTCCGGAGGGAAGGATTCCAAGGATCAAATCAGCATCCGTTACGGTAGGCTCTTCACCTCCCCGGCCATAGCAAGTCGGTCCGGGATTTGCACCCGCTGACCGTGGACCAACTCTAAGGATCCCACCTGCATCCAGCGAGGCGATACTGCCTCCACCAGCACCGATGTGGATTAAATCAATAGAAGGGCTTGCATTCGTGTAATCTCCGATACTTCTGTAAATTCCACCTTGGGAGATCATGGGGATTTTTTTACCCTCAATGAACACAACGTCACAACTAGTTCCGCCCATATCCACACTAATCAAGTCACTCTTACCCGCACCCTCTCCCACCGCCATACCAGCTGGAACACTCGCGGCTGGGCCGGAGGATAAGCACGTTACAGGCCGGCTAGCTGCTTCCTGTCTAGACTGGGTCCCACCATTGGACTGCATTATGAGAAAAGTTCCCGTAAACCCAACTTTTCTTAGGCTCTCATCAAGGGATAGAAGATATGTCCCCAAGCGGGGACCAACGTAAGCATCCAATGCAGTGGTACTAACTCGTTCGTATTCACGAACCTGGGGGAGAACCCTGCAGGAAAGACTGACAAACGCATCGGGCATTTCTTCCTGAATGATTTCCCCTACCCTCTCTTCATGCTCGGGATGGAGAAAACTGTAAAGGAAGCAAACAGCTATAGCTTCTACCCCTTTTTCCTTAAGTTTCCGGACAGCCACTCGAGCCGCTTCTTCATCCAGGGGCATCATGACCTCGCCCGTGTGAACCACCCGTTCAGGCACTTCCATTCTCATGTGTCTCGGCGCCAGTGGTTTTGGAAAATCCTCTCTCCAGTCAAAAGTGTTTTCCTTCATTCCCCGGCGGAACTCGAGGATATCCCGGAAACCATCAGTCGTTATAACTCCAGTCTCAGCGCCAGTCAGTGTTAGCACAGTATTGGTTGCTACCGTCGTGCCATGAACAATCAGATCCACCCCACTCAAAAAGGACTCAAGTGATTTCCCATAATCCGTCGCAGCCTTTTCAAGGCCAACCATCACCCCACGCGAAAAATCGTCGGGAGTCGATGACTCCTTAAAATCACGAATCTCCCCATTTTCATCGATACAGACAAAATCCGTGAAAGTACCGCCGCAGTCCACTCCGATTCTCAGCCCCATCTTTTCCCTCGCTTCACACACATTCTGACATTGCACCCGCATACATACAGGATACGGACACTCTCGAAGATGAATATTCTATTTCTGGACCTACACTATTTCTTAGCCATACGATGTTAGAAATGCGATAAAATTGGAACCACACCTCACTAAAACAATCTCAACCTACACCAACGCTATGGTCTTCATATAAATTTGTCCAAACCTAATTACCACATCCTTCGTCAAGCCAGCAAGGCGCACCGTGTGATTGGGATACCGCACGGTGCGCCCAGAATTTGACTTCAATCAATAAAAAGACTACTCGTGAACCTTTTTCCCATGGTAGGGAACTTTAATCTTCCCGCTCTTAATGTCAGCCTCTATAGCACGAACTCGCTTGGCGACATCAGCAGGTACCTTATTGTTAAACGGCGCAACCCCTGCACCGCCGTTAGTCATATTTACTAGGTAATGCTTCTTCAGCTTCTTACCCGCCTTCATGTCCAAAACGATCTGCTTCATAGCTGCGTGCCAAATAAAGAGCGAGCTACTGATAATCGTGTCTGGGGCCATCTTATTTACGTCCATGTAGGTCCCGATAGCTAATTTTCCGCGTGATTCTGCCGCCTTAATGCCACCAAATCCCATCGGGCTTGCCGTTACGGCAATCACATCTGCACCCTGATCAATCAAGGCCAGGCCGGCTTCTTTAGCTTTTGATACATCCATCCAGTCATTGATGAAAACCGATTTAAACTTGATGGAAGGTTTGACTAAACGGGCACCCATGAGATAGCCATTATGATCGGCAATCTGCTGAGGAATAGGAAATCCTCCAATTACCCCGATCTTTCCGGTCTTACTCATCAGCGCAGCCAAGGCTCCGCCCACATAGCCAGTTTCATGCGACTGAACACAATAGTTCACGAAATTGGCTGGCCCTTTTGACGCTTGAAAGTAACATGCCACACCAAAAACTGTGTTCGGAAAATCCTTGGCAACCTTCATGGTGGCTGCACCCCACTCATAGCCATGACCCAGAATGAGGCTGTAGCCTTCGACCGCCCACCTACGTAATGACCTTTCCAAATCGGCTAGCTTCACACGCTCTTGTGTGGATACCTCATCAACCCCTGGATCTTTCTTCAACTGTCGAGCAGCGTCATACCCACCTTGATACCATCCCATATCATTTTGCGGCCCATCATTGCCCAAAGCCACTTTGAACTTCTTCGCCGCCTCGACCACCACCGGCGCAGACATCAAAAGACCGCCAACAAACATGAATGCCAAAAAACTTCCTACTATTCGCTTCATATTTCCCTCCTACACCATAAAGGTTTATGCTGATTCTTCCCTACGAAAAGGAAACCTCCAACCTCCACAAAACCTTCCATTATCGCTCTCCACGAACATACGGAATACAAAGAGCCGCAGGTAGTTGTGCTCGCCGAGACACGGTCATCAAAGCCAGAATGCAAGCGATATAAGGGAACATTGACAAAATTTGAAATGGAAGTGCAACCCCCGCCGCCTGCAAACGAAGCTGCAGAGCATCCATTGCACCAAACAATAAAGCCCCCCAAAGGGCCCGTTTCGGGTTCCACCGACCAAACACCACACAGGCAATGGCAATCCAACCCCGTCCCGCCGTCATTTCTTCCACAAACATATATATGTGCCCCAACGTCAAGAAGGCTCCCCCTAAAGCAGCCATCATCCCGCCGATTCCCAGGCACAAAAACCTAAGCCTGGGAACGCTAACACCTACGTTATCGGGAGCTTCTGGATTTTCCCCTGCTGCAGAAACATGCAATCCAAACTGCGTCTTATACAATATAAACCCAGCGATTGGAACCAAAAAAAGTGCACCGTAAACAAGTATGTTATGTTTAAAAAGAACGTCACCGAGAAATGGTATGTCGCTTAGGTAAGGGATAGGAGCCGATCCAAATCCTTTAACTTTTACTGCAAAAGGAAGCCGTCCGTATATCAAGCGGAACATGAAAGCCGCAATACCTACCAACACGATGTTAGCCGCAAGACCGGCAACAATCTGGTCTAGACGCAGGGTCACATAAAGTACGCCCAGAAGTAATCCGAGTAGTATGCCAACAAAAGCGGCTGCCCCCAGGCCAAACCAAGCACTTTTTGTCTGGTCGGCTCCCCAATATGCCATGAAGGCACCCATTAGCATCAGACCCTCAACTGCCAGATTCAACACTCCCGAGCGTTCAGCAAATATCTCTCCGATTGCAGAGAGAAGGAGCGGCGTCGCCATACGGATGGCTGCTGCTAGAAAAGTTGCTATGATTGCGGCATCAAGCCAGCCCACTGGCAAATCTCCTACGGAGGAAATTAAGAAGAATCGGATAATAGCTACTAATCAAAATAGAGAGCACTGAAAGTCCTACTAAAATATCTGCTAACACTGAAGGTACCCCTGCAGCTCGCTGCATATTATCCGCACCAACAAGCAACGCCCCCACGAATATAGCCGCTGCAACGATACCCCCAGGATGGAGCCGGCCCATCAAAGCAATCATGATGGCCGTGTATCCATAACCTGGTGAGAGCTTTTCGATAAGCCGCTGGTGCACACCGGCTGATTCAGTGAACCCCCCCAGTCCCGCTAGTGCCCCACTGAAGAAGAGCGAAATAACAACCCACCGTCCAACAGATATGCCCCCCAGGCGTGCGGCATCAGGGTTGTCCCCCACCGCCCGTATACGGTATCCAAAAACCGTGCGAAACATTAGGAAATAAACGAGTACAGATGCTGCGAGGGCGATGAGAATTCCCGCATGCAAACGGCTACCAGGCAAAATGACCTGAAGCTGAGCAGGATCAGGTATGTAATCCGTTTCCGGGTAGAACTGTGTCTTTGTCTTCATCGGCCCATGTAGGAGGGCACTGTTCAGGAAGAAAGCAATATAGTTCATCATCAGTGTCGATATGATTTCGTTAACCCCAAATTTATTTTTAATGTAACCGGCTATGGCACCCCAAAATCCACCAGCCAAGCAAGCAACAATGATTGCAATTGGAATATGAATCCAAGCAGAAATCGGACCTAAACCCAAGGCAACAGCCGTAGCAGCCAACGCACCTACCAAGATTTGTCCTTCTGCGCCGATGTTCCATGCTTGAGCTCTGAATGCAATAGCAACTCCTAAAGAGGCCAACAAAAGAGGCGTAGACTTTAAAAGCGTTTCTCCGATACTGTTCAGACCACCAAAAGCCCCATCAAGGAATGCAATACCGGCTTTAATGGGAGCTACCCCCATCACAGCGACCAAGAAACCGCCCAGAATTATAACAATGCCTATGGCGACTAACTGAGGGAACACGCCTAAGGCGACTTCTCGAAGGCTTTTCATTACTCAGTTGCTCCAAAAGACCGAATTGGCTTGGAATCGATCTGAGATCCCCCCATGAGCATCCCTATCTCGTTGGGGTTGGCCCCTTGGCCATCTACAATTCCTCGTATCTCGCCCTCGTAAAGGACTGCAATACGATCGCTGAGACGAAGGATTTCGTCCAATTCAGTTGAAATCAACAAAACTCCACGGCCCCGGCTTCGCTCTTCGACAAGCAAACGGTGTACCGTATCAATGGCCGCCACATCCAGCCCCTTTGTGGGCTGAGATGCAACTATAATAGACGCCCCCTGGGACAACTCACGAGAAAGCAGTAACCGTTGCTGATTACCCCCAGAAAGTAACTTAACCGGGGCTTGTGGCCCCGGACATCGGACGTCAAAATCCTTAATCAGCTTCTCGGTCCGGGACTGAATCGCCTGTTCATTTAGGAAGATCCCGCGAGAATAAGGAGAACTCATATGATTTTTCAAGATAACGCTCTCAGCTAAGGTCATACTGGGGAGCAGTCCCTGACGAACCGTTTCCTCAGGAACGTAGGAAATCTCCGAACGAACCCCCTCCCCAATAGGAAGATCCGCCACGTTTTGACCTTTGACGTTAATCTGCCCTTTTGTGATGGAACGATCCCCAACAATAACTTCCGCAAGTTCAATTTGTCCATTCCCGGCCACACCAGCAATTCCCAGAATTTCTCCAGCATGTAGCGTTAGGGAGATATCTTTTAGAGCGAGAAGCTCTTTGTCTCCCAAGGCAAATATACCTTCTAGCTCCAATAGGGGTGACCCGGGAGAGAACTCGGGCTTTTCCAAATCAAATGAGAATTCCCGCCCCAACATCATTTCGACTAAATCCTGCTTGGAAGTCTCCTTGGTGCTAACCGTCCCAACAACCCGACCACTCCGAAGAACGGTAACCCGATCAGAGGAGGCCATGACCTCCTCTAATTTATGTGTAATGAAAATAATCGTAAGGCCCTTTGCAGTCATACTCCTGAGAATCTCAAAAAGCTCCTCGGTCTCCTGCGGTGTAAGAACCGATGTTGGCTCATCCAAAATCAAGATATCCACATTCCTGTGGAGAGCTTTCAAAATCTCTACTCGTTGCTGTTCACCAATTGAAAGTTGCCAAACATAAGCATCCGGATCAGCGCTCAGTCCAAAACGGTCGGCAAGCTCTTTAATTTCCTCGGCTACCTTGTCTAATCCAAGAAGTCCATAACTGGCGGAGCGATAACCGAGAGCAACATTCTCAACAACTTTAAGAGGAGGAACCAAAACAAACTTTTGGTGGACGAACCCAATTCCAAGGCCCAGAGCGTCTCGAGGTGAGCGGATGGAGACTTGTTCACCCTTTAAAAAGATCCGGCCTTCATCGGGTCGGTAGAGTCCGTAAAGGACGTTCATTAGGGTGGTTTTTCCCGCACCATTTTCACCCAAAAGAGCATGAATCTCTCCTTCGGCCACCTCGAAATCAACAGCATCGTTAGCCACCACCCCCGTAAACTTTTTTGTAATCTTTTCAAGTCTTAACAAAGGTGATGAATTCATTTCCCAACCTCTATAGATAAACCGCTAAATATCCAACAAGACTCAGGGTTTTTCAAATCGCGCATACACCAATTACAAATCTTTTCCCAGACACCTTCCTAATCTCTAATAGCCTCTACAATCTCATCGCAACTCAGAACTAACGCATACCCACGGCGCAACGTTTTAAGTTCGGCCTCATGCAAAGATGGGTCGTCGGTAGCGTTAATATCACTACCGAATACTATTCGAAAGCCTCGAAAAAAACCATCCCTGGCTGTCGCCCCGCAACAGTAATTGGTCATTGTCCCACAAATGATGAGCGTATCACGCCCCATTCCCCTCAACGTGTGCTCTAAATTAGTATTGAAGAAAGCATTATAGGTCTGTTTGACTATAATGACATCATCTGATTGGGGCGAAAGCTCTTCAAAAATATCTACCTCCCGGAACAATTCATCCATCCCCGCGCGAGCCATACCCATAGGGACTTCAGGAATCAGGCCAGCGTCATATCCCTCAGGATGATAGATGCAGCAGGTAAAAATAATGGGGACATTCTGAGACCTGCAAGCCTCAATCAGAACCTTAATCTTTGGAACCTGTCTATAGGCATCGGGAATCCAGTGCACTGAGGAACCAGGCTTGACGAATTCATCCTCCATATCGATGATGAGGAGCACTGATCTGGACGGATCAATATCCCAAACCGCTCGGCCTTCAGTGTACGCGAGTTCAGCCTCTCGAAGGACTTCTTCTTCAGTATAACGCCCTTTGGTCTCCCCCATGGCATTTCTCCCTCTCCGATACAAATGAGTTCGATAACTATGTTTCTTGAACTGCGGAAAACTTTTCTTGATAGCGGGTAATGATACTAGAGGCGTTAGTCACTTCTCCAAAATGAGTTTCGATATCCCAAAGGGAAGAATCTTGCTCCCTCTGATCTGTCGCTTCTACACAATCCTTTGGGACAATCACTTCATATCCTCTAAAAAAGGCATCATGAACCGTTGAACGAACACAGATGTTCGTCACGCACCCAGTCACTATCAACGTCTCCACAGTCAACTCCCGCAAAACGGTATCTAAATCTGTATCGTAAAATCCGCTGTAGCGGCGCTTCTCCACTATTAGGTCACCGGCTTTGGGCTTCAGCTCGTCAATTACCTGTGCTCCCCAAGAGCCAACGAGACAGTGAACGCCCCTTTTCTTAAATTCCACATCGTCATAATCAAGACGATGTGCCTCGTTAATGTAAACAACGGGTATTCCCCAATCTCGGCACTGGGAAAGCAGTGTTTGGAGCGTCGGAACGATAGCCCGTCCTCGTAGGAAAGGCATCACGCCTCCTTCTGCCAGGAAGTCATTCAACATATCCACAACTAAAATTGCCGCTCCAGTTAAATTCATAAACCCATCTCCAAACCTTCTGGAAGCCCAAATTCAAGAGAGTCCGAAAATCCACCTTTACCCTGTTATCTCTAGCCTCCGTTCAAGTAAAAACAGACGCAACTTAAAAATGAATAGGCCCATTGACTTGTGACCCGAAAAAGTGGTGCACAACCAATTCAAAATAATCGGAATAGAAAAATTTGAACAAGAACCTGTAACTTACCGAATTTCAAAAGGTTGACGAAGCTCTAAATCATAAAATTCAACCCGCTTCGGATTTCACGGGATTTCTAAAAATTAGACTTTCTTAAATGAACGAGCCAGCTATCAGATCATGGCGTCAGAATCGTACTCGTCTCGAAGTTTCCGAAGGATAGCTTGGGGCGTAATCGGTAAATCCTTCAGACGAACGCCAACCGCATCGTAGATTGCACTAGCAATAACAGCTCCACAAGCATTCAGGGCACACTCGGAGCAACCCTTGGCACCGAAAGGACCGTGCGGATCCATGGACTCGATAAGAATAGAGGTAAGGTTTGGCAACCCGTCCGCCTTAGGGAGGTTATAATCCGCCAAGTTGCCGTTGATGAACTGCCCCTCCTCTGAAACAGCGTGCTCGAAGAAAGCAAATCCCAACCCTTGGGCAATTTCCCCGTGGATTTGGCCTTCGGCGGCAAGCGGATTGATGGCACGTCCCAGGTCATCGGCCACGACCATCTCAACCAACCGGACCTTACCGGTTTCAACGT
Source organism: uncultured bacterium (assembly GCA_964437725.1). Classification (GTDB taxonomy): domain Bacteria; phylum UBA8248; class UBA8248; order JACPRG01; genus CAYTIB01. The sequence goes on from CAYTIB010000033.1 coordinate 26,749, forward strand.
CCACTTCTACGGCAGCTGCTACACAGGCAAAAGAAGAAGCGGCTGTATTGCAACCGTAATGGGTCTCGTCATCAGCTACTTCTGTTGGAGGATCCCAACTAGCTTGCACTGAAATCGAATCGCCTCCTGGGTTCGAGGGGTTTCCTCGAACGATATCACTAAGAGTTATTTTCTTCTCGGGGGCAGCCTTACTGGAAACGATTCCCTCCTTAAACTGCAGGTCACTCAGTTCAGCTTCTAGATGATCCGCCGCAATTGCGAGCAAGTGCTCTCGACAGGCAATGGCCGCCTCCCGAACGGCATTACCCGCAATTAGTGTTAGCCGGCTAGCATATCCCCCCAGACAAAAGGGCGTGTTATCTGTATCCGCCACAGCAACCTGAACGTCCTGGAGATTTAGATCCAGTTCCTCGGCCGCAATTTGTGCAAAAACTGTCTTGGCACCCTGCCCAAGCTCTCCTTCACCACAGATCACATTGGCAGATCCGTCTTCGCTGATCTCAACAATTGCAGTAGAACCATCCCAATCATCCTCACTATACATACTAGCTTTCTGACGAATGGAAGAAGAGTGAATCGCACACGCTAATCCGACACCAGTTCGTAAGTTTCCTTGTTTCGTGACCTTCCGACGCTCTGCCCAATCAATAGCATCCGTCGCCTTTCGAATACACTCATCTATCGCACAGCTATCCATTTTCCATCCATGGATAGTAACGTCCCCCTGTTGAACCACATTCCGAAGACGTACCTCAGCCGGATCCATCTTCAGCTTTTCCGCCAACACATCCAGATGAGACTCCATGGCAAAAGACATTTGAGGGTTCCCGAACCCACGAAAAGCACCTGAAGGCAGAAGGTTAGTGTAGGCCAGACTTCCATCAGTCTTGATATTTTCCATTCGGTAAAGGGAATCAATCCGCCAAGCCATGTGAAAAAGAATCTCGGGAGCTAGACCGGATGATGCCCCATTGTTCGCGAAGATTCGGGTCTCCTTGGCCGCAATTGTCCCATTATTCCGCAAGCCCATCTTGAGGTAAGTTTTGGTGGGCATCCGGGGACGACCCGCACCAAAATCATCTAATCGATTGGTAAACAGGCGAACAGATCTTCCTGTCTTGAGAGCGGCAAAGGCAGCAATGACAGAGATCCCGTCCTCCGCCAACTTTCCTCCAAATCCTCCCCCAATGTGAGGCTGAACTACTCGAATCTTAGCAAAGGGGAGTTCTAAAGCTTTTGAAATCCGATCCTGCGTAAAATAAATGGACTGCGTAGACGCGTAAACAGTTAAGCGCCCTTGAGCATCAATATCTGCCACACCTCCCAAAGGTTCCATATAGGCCTGAAATTGATGGGGTGTAGTGTAGTAGTCTTCGTGAATAACTGCTGACTCTGCAAAACCCCGTTCGACATCACCCCGTCGGATGGTAACTTCCCGAGCGAGGTTATCAATTCCCTCATTCACTTGTGGGGCATCAGGTTTGAGAGCTTCTTCAGGATCAAAAACAGTTGGAAGAGGCTCATAATCTACCTCTAGCTGACTAAGGCCTTCCAAAGCCACTTCTTCGCTGTCAGCCACTACAACCGCCATTTCCTCGCCTATGTATCGAACTTTGTCTTGCGCAAGAACTTTTTGATCATTGTGAATCACTCCCCAACGGGTCCTTGGAGCGTCCTCTCCAGTGAGGACCGCAACCACTCCGCGAACTCGCAAAGCCTTGTCAGTGTGTATTTTTAGAATCCGCGCATGGGCATGCGGACTCCGCAAAACCTTTGCGTGAACCATCCGAGGAAGAGAGATATCTCCAACGTAAGCCGCATTCCCTTGAACTTTCTCGGGAGAATCGACCTGCGGAAAAGACCTGCCTACAACTTGCAAATTGCTCAAATCATCCTCCTGCTTGAATTTGCTCTAAGGCCTGACAATTTCCTCTAAAGCCCTCAGCATGACCGGGCACCTGCATAACCCAACCTTGACACGCGCCTACCAGACCGGGTCATAGCTTATTAGTTGCTGCCACGGTAATCCAAGAGCATTCTGGATAGCACCAATATCTGATCTGATAACCAAACAGTCGGTAATAAAAGCCATGTGAGCATGAGTTCCATCATTTTAATGCTTTGCTACTCCGGGTCAAATTCTGTCGGGGTCAATTCCGGATCTCCGACTCCTTATTAAAGATTGAAAACAACCTGGCATATCCGATCTTCTATAAGCCCGACTCGTCAGTCATTCATCCAGACCTCGCTCCCTTAGGGCCCTTCGGTAAACAAGTGAGCCGGCATCAGGCCCCTTGAGATGAAGCTCTTCAGACAGGTCCAAAGGGAGGTCTTGAGGGCGCTGATTCTCAACAATCAACCGGTCTTGCTCAGCAACGAGATCAAGGAATTTCTCTGTTCCACCATCCTTCTCGAAGTCATGGGAATGATTGCGCGCAATCATAAAAATACGCGTGCACTCATTTGCGGATACTGGAGTACAAACAAAGTTCAGCGACTCAATCCTTCCATCTTCCTCGACTTTAGTTAAACAAATCGAGAATGGACAAATCATTCGGTAATAGTTCGTATGGGGAATCTCGTGCAGCCCGTCCGGCTTATTGCCAAACTCGAACTTGATTTCCACCCCTTCTCGAACCACGTCTACGTCGGGGGCCTCAGGACGACTGCGGTCTCCCAAAATACCCTCATGAATCCAGGCAAAATGGGCGTAGTCGATAAAATTCTCGATAGCCCGTGCGGCGCTGCACAACCAGTTTCGCTCATCCTTGGCCGTCACGTGAAAATTTGTGTCTTCCAAAGCTGGAAGCTCCGGAATAGGTGACTGCGGGTCGTTGGACATGCAAACCCAGATGATGCCATACCGCTCTTGGGCCTGATAACGGGTCAAACGGGCCTTCTTTGGGATCGGATTTTTCGATTCTATAGAGGGGATCTTTGTGCAAATTCCGTCACAATTATAAGACCAACCATGATAAGAACAGATAATCTCCTCTCCTTCGATCCAACCCAAGGAAAGAGGGGTTCCTCGGTGGATGCACAAGTCAAAAAAAGCCGCATACTCATTTCCTAAGCGACATACTACGATTTGTTCATCCAGAAGCTTAGCGGAAAAAGGCTTATCTGCTAGAACGTTTTCAGCTAGCGTTACCGGATGCCAATACTCCCTCAGTTGAGGCCACAGGTCACCCTCGCGCAAACCCACCCCCTGTCTTCAAGATTCTATTTGAAAGGTTTGATTTCATTCTCTTTCGTGGAGTCAGTTCCGGATTCGTCCTTACTCGTAATCAAAGAGAAAATTTTGCACATGTACTAGAATGTCGATGTTAGCATAGCTTTTGTAACACACGTAAATGGGGATTCGACTTTTTGAAAATCCTTTCTTGTCTTGGAACAATTAATCTTTTAGGGGGCAACCATGCGCCTATTAAATAAAGTAGCCATCATCACAGGGGCAGGCCGGGGCTTGGGGGAACAAATGGCACGAGCTTTCTGCCAAGAAGGAGCCAAAGTCGTCTTAGCGGCAGAAATTGCATCTGAGGTGGAGTCCTTAGCTGCGGAGCTGAAGGGTCAAAAATTTTCGGCCTTGGCGGTCCCAACCGATGTTCGCAAGGAGGAAAGCGTTAGCTCACTTTTTCAAAAAGCTCGGAAAACCTTTGGGGAACTAGACATCCTCGTTAACAATGCTGGCGTCATGCTAGTGCAACCCATCACAGAGATGGAGCCCGCAGATTGGGACAATATCATCCACATCAACCTTCGTGGGCCCTACCTATGTAGCCGAGAAGCGCTAAAACAGATGATTCCCCAAAAAAAGGGTGTAATTCTAAACGTGACATCAAATCTTGCTCACAAAGGGTTCCAACTCGTGAGCGCCTACTGTGCTTCTAAATTCGGGCTCGAAGGTTTCACCCAAGCAATGGCTATGGAGGTTGCCGATCAAGGAATCCGCGTAAATGCCATTCGGCCTGGGGGAGTGGCACACACATATATGGGCCGAGATACCATGCGCCGGCTAAAAGGCCTCCTTGAGATTCCCAGTGAACAATGGGACCCAGCAGATACTCTCTGTGAACCTGCGATCTTTCTTGCTTCCGATGAGGGAGCAAACATAACGGGACAATCGATTGATGCAATGCAGTGGAAAACCGAAAGAGAGATGAATCTGAGCAAGCCCAAGCTTCCTTGAATCCTTTTTCGGCTAGCAATAGCTCAGTTCTAAGCCAACCTAACTTAAACGGAACAACTCATATCCTCGCCACAGCACGTTGGAGATTTTATCTTGCCGTGATCGTTTGGACACTTTGAAATTCGGACTTCACGACCACCGTCTAATTTTAACAACTCATCAACAAGTGGCGCATCACACTTTGCACAAGTGGCATTTACCGCCATTCCACATTTTGAACACTCGTATGTTGCCAATTGGACCTCCTTGAGGAAAACATTACACTTCGCGCATGCTAGATGGAGATGTCCATCCCATGCCCTTATCGATAGTTGCAGCCACTTCTTTTATACCATATAGATTTTTCCGAATTCCATTATTTTCCTAAAACTAACCTGATTCTATATAGTTAGCTATTTTGAAATTCCCCGAGGGATATATTGGCCGTGAGACTGCGAACCGACAATTTCTCCATCTAAAGCTACAGTCACACCTCGCACCATCGTCCTTACAGGCCAACCTTTAATGTCCCATCCATCATACAAACTCCAATCGGCCGCAGAGTGCCAAATGTCGGGTGTCACGTGGCGAACTTTTTCCAAATCGACGATTACAATATCGGCATCATAGCCTGGTGCGATATCCCCTTTACGAGGAAGTAACCCATATGCCCGGGCAACATTATAGGAAGTTAACTCAACTAACCGCTCGAAAGTTAAGCGACCAGAATTCACAGCAACATCAAGCATGACCGGTAGAACGCATCCCGTCATTGGAAAACCGGGAATGGCATCCCAAATACCACTGCCCACCTTGTCCACCTTCGGGACCACGGTGGAATGATCCGCACCAAGATTGTTAATGGTCCCATCCTGCAATCCTTCCCAGAGTTTCTCTTGGTCCCATTCATCTCTAAGAGGCGGGTTTACCTTACCTAGAAATCCAATTTTGTCATGATCGTGCTTCGTGTAGGTCAGATAGTGAGGGCAAGTCTCGGCAATTATATCCACCCCTCTTCGGTGCATATCCCTAACTAAATCCACACCCTGACCGACTGTCAAATGAACGACATACAGTCGTGACTTCAGTTCCTCTATAAAAAAGAACGCACGTCTCAGACATTCCTCTTCACAGAATTCAGGCCGTGCATCAGTCCAAGCCTTTAAGTCATTTCGTCCCTCAGAGATGAGACGTTGCTTCTCTCGGTGGATGATCTCCATATTCTCCGCGTGAACCATGGCAAGACAGGGATATCCTTCGCGGACCATATCGCGGACCATCTTGAATCCCTCGTAGAGCAGCCCGTCGTTCACTGCAATAATTCCAAAAACTTTTGCTTCATCTTCTGTGTAGGCCATGTAGAACTTAAAAGAGCACATCCCGTACTCTTTCACTAAGAAAGGGATATCGGAAATCTGTTCTTCCGTTCCGAGTACGGCACTGAATCCCATATCGATCATGGAGTTTTGCTCCACGATATCAATTGCCCATGGCGTGTATTCACGATAAGACTTGGTAGCATCTTCGCGATTCAAAAGCATTGGGACTACTGTAGTAACTCCACCCGCGGCGAACGACCGCGACTCGGTCAGAACATTCACCTCAAAGGGATCTTTAAAGAGTTGTAGATGGACATGAGGGTCAATAACTCCCGGAATAACAAAAAGTCCTTCCGCGTCGATAATCTCATCTCCATCAGGCACAGTTCCTGGATCACCTACGGCAACAATCTTTCCATCTTGAATGGCAATATCTTCCATTCGCCGACCGTCTCTGCGAACGACCGTTCCTCCTTTTATAACCGTATTCACCTTGGCCATTTTCCTCTCCACTTAAAAAAATTAACAAATAACAATTCAAACCTTATCGGTAATCGGATAGCAACACTGAAAGCGGAGGTCAATCATCCGCAAGATCCTCGAAATAGTCTCCAAGATTCACTCTGTCCAATACATCTTGGGGAACATCCGCCAGATCTTCAAAGGGGGCTTCAATCGGCATGGTCGCGTCGATAGCCCACTTCGTATTCATCCCGTTCCGTTCTTGGCGACTCCAAACCGAGTAGCCGGAAGGATCAAGTCGGGAACCAACGGAATTCGGAACAAAAAACGTGTCCTGATCAGGCTGGGTGCGTGTCGCGACCGCCCAATGGACCTCCTCTTCACGATGGATATTAACATCTTTATCAACCACGATTGCCAACTTCACAAAAGAATCTGAAGCCAATGCCGCAAGAGCCGCCATCTTCGCCTCCCCGTCAAACTGCTTGTCAATCTTAATATAGGCAGTCATACGGCACATACCGGAGAGCGGCATTGAAACATCCATTACCGACGGGCAGCTCGCCTGTACCTTTTTTAGCAATATAGCCTCACGGCCCAAGCGTGTAGCCAAATGATGTTCCGGGCTGACACTGAACAAATCCTGGTAGATGGGATTCTTTCGGTGAGTAATGGCTGTCACTTCAAATACTGGGCTATTGCGTGCGTAGCCATAGTACATAGTGTACTCACCGAAAGGACCTTCCCACCGTCGTTCGTAAGGTCGGACAAACCCCTCAATAACGATCTCTGCATACGCCGGAACCATGAGGTCAACCGTCTCACACGGAATCAATTCTAGCGGCTCTTCCATCAGACCACCCATTACCGACATCTCGTCGTAACCATAAGGTAAACGAGATTGACTACCCAGAAGACAAGCGGGATGGTGTCCAAGGTAGGTCACCATGGGAGTCCCCTGCCCTTTCTCCTCCATTTTCCGATAGGCATAACCAAGATGAGATTGGGGCTCAAAACTCATCCCAAGAACATTTTGCTCATGAAGCATCTGACGATAGATTCCAGAGTTAAACGTACCCGTTTCCGGATTGCGAACGATCGTGACCCCCGCCGTGAGAAAGGCCCCCCCATCCTTTTCGCACTGGACCGGCCAAGGGAGCATATTCAGATCAACATCGTCCCCAGTGTAAATTCTCTCTTTAACAGGCCCATCCTTCACTATTTCAGGAGGAATCGGATTGGCCTCACGCTCGACAAATGACTTAAGAAGATTTTCCTCAGACACATCTAGGGTCAAAGCCAACTTCTTATTATCCGCTATCACGTTTGAAACAATAGAAAAATCCGACCCCTTGATCTTTTCGAAATGAACAAGAGGGTACTCGCCGCGGTGCTGAAGCTTTCTGAGTACAGCCGAAGTCTCAAATTCAGGGTTGACCTCGCGACGGACCTGACGAAATCCAGACGGATCCTTTCGTTCGACTAGATCCATAAACGTCCTCAAATCTTTAGGCATGCAATTGCTCCATAACTCATGTGCAAACCAAATACCCACTCCAAACCGAATTAATTGCTCCCGATAGACACTAAACTAAGGCGCAAATTTTTCGGCAATTCAGGATCCCATGGCATGTGATGGAGACATCATACCGAAAATCTATTGGTCCGGAAACCGGGAAATTTCACATTCTAGCTACTGGATACTTGAAGGAAAGAGTCGCGAACAAATTTCAATAATCTATCTTTTCTAAAACCTCTCATTAATTTTCTTGAGTAAACCTTACATAAACGGGATTTTCATTACGGCCATCGTCGGGTAAAATTCCCTTGGGAACTATCTGTCCAGATAGGGTAAGCTAGAGAATCTTGTTTTCAGCCCCTCCACGACTCATTAATGCAGCCTTCTGAGTTCGCGGTTAATTAAATGAAAAAGGTGCCAGGCCGCAGATGTGAAGGCATCGACGAACAAGAAAGGACAGATTTTGGACACTAATCAAGGAAATAACAAGGAAGAGTTTGAAGGCAGGGTAGCTATCATCACCGGAGGGGCGAAAGGAATGGGAGGCGAGATCTCCTTGGAACTTGCCAAATCCGGTGCTCGACTTTCCCTTTGCGCAAGAGATCTGGATGCTTTAAACGCACAAGTTGATGAGATTCGAAAAGAGGTTCCCAGTCTAGAAGCAATCACCATCTCCCTCGATGTTCGAGAGGAGGAACAGGTCCGGAGCATGGTGCAGGAAACCCTCAAAGCCTTTGGTTCAATTGACTTCCTGATCAATACGGCTGGTGTAATCGGACCCGTCGAAACACCTGTTCATGAAATCTCGGCCGAAGACTGGGACTACGTTCTTGGAGTTAATCTAAAGGGGACTTTCCTTTGTTGCAAACACGTGATCCCCACCTTGGTCGACAAAAACTGGGGAAAGATCGTTAATATTTCTGGGACATCTGGCCTACGAGGCTATGTAAATCGTGCGTCCTACTCATCTTCCAAGTGGGCGGTCCGCGGATTCACCCGAACCCTGGCACTCGAGCTGGGCCCTAACAACATCAATGTAAACTGTATCTGTCCGGGACCCGTATACGGGGACCGAATGGAAAAAATCATCCGAGAAAAGGCGCAAGCTTGGAACCTTTCAGACGAAGAGGTATACAAAAAGTACACGAGTGAGATGGCATTGAATCGCTTTCCCGACGAGAAAGAGATCGCTCATGCCGTAATCTACTTCTGCTCGGAAAAATCTCGTAACATAACTGGCCAATCCATGGCAATCGATGCTGGATGGGACGTCTGACAGAATTGTAAAGGGCCCAAATACATGACGGTCAAGTATGGGGTAAAGGGCCATGGAGGCCAGGGTGCAGTCGGAAGCCGCATGATCCGGCATGATGCCGTGGACAAAGCTGGAGGTAATCTCCATTATGCGTCTGACTATCTCCCGCGCGGCACTCTAGTCGGCCGTGTCCTCCACGCAAAATACCCCTCCGCAAAGATTCGGGGAATAGACAAGAGCCAAGCCCTTCAGGTTCCAGGGGTTGTTTGTGTTCTGACTGCGGAAGACGTGCCCAAGAATGAACTTCTCGCAGGACTCCCAGGTCGGATGTCCGATTCTGGTGAAAAACAGCACCAGGCATTCCATCAAATTCTCGCGGGGAGTCACGTCCGTTACTTAGGTGAGCCCGTGGCGTTAGTTGCTGCGGAGAGCTCGTTCTCAGCCGAAGAAGCACTGAGGCGAATCAAAGTCGACTATGAGCCATTACCTGGGGTTTTCGACCCGTTGGATGCTTTAAAACCCGATGCTCCACATGTTCATGAGGGAGGAAACCTCGTCTGCCAATGGAATATTCAAAAAGGGGCAGTAAACGTAGGATTCGAAGAGGCGGACGTAATTGTTAAAAATAGATTTACAACCCAATTCATAGATCACGCATATTTAGAAACTGAGACGGGTGTAGCATGGTTAGACGAAAATCAGGTGATAAATATCCTAGTCGGCACTCAAGTACTAGAGCACTACCGGGATGTCGCACAGGCCCTCCAGGTTCCAGATAGCAAGGTCAGAATCCTTTGCAGCTACATGGGTGGTGGATTCGGAGGCAAGGAAGACGTGACAGTTGAAGTATTCCTTGGACTTTTAGCCTGGAAAACGGGTCGTCCCGTACGGTTGGAATACAAGCGTGAGGAATCCATCCTTGCCCACGGGAAACGGCACCCATATGTCATGAGTTACAAAACAGGCGCCACGAAAGACGGGCGTATCACCGCGTTGGAAGCAGACCTCGTAGCCGACGCAGGGGCCTATGCCTATTTGACCGTGTGGGTGGTTCATTATTCCGCGGTAACGGCCACTGGGCCCTACAAAATTCCCAACATTAAGATAACCGCGCGTGGGGTCTACACAAACAATACCTTCGCCAGCGCCATGAGGTGCTTCGGCTCTCTTCAGTCCAATTTTGCCTACGAAATGCAGATGAATGCCTTGGCTCGGGAACTTGGACTGGATCCGGACCAATTCCGAGAGATTAACTATGTCGGCAAGGGGGATGCACTCAGTACAGGAGAAGATGTGAGATCTGAAGTATCACTAACTGAGGCTGTGCGCC
>CAYTIB010000034.1:0-35786 GCA_964437725.1 uncultured bacterium
TTGTCAGGGAATATTTGCCGTTGTACGGGCTACCATCACATCGTGGACGCGGTGGAAACCGCTGCCCGCGAACTGCATGCAAGGTAAATAAAAATCATGAGCTCAGACCTGCTTTTGAATCCTCGATTTTTTGGAGCTCGTGTTCCACGGGTTGAGGACCAAAGATTGCTAACAGGGAGTGGTCGCTATGTTGATGACCTGGATTGCCCCGATGCTCTCCACGCAGCCTTTTTGCGATCGCCGTATGCCCATGCACGTATCCAAAAAATTGATCTGACTGGTTGCCTGGAGGCCGGCGCTGTAGCAGCTTTCACCGCAAAGGATCTGGGTGATTCTTGGAAAGAGCTGCCCGTACCCATTCCTCACCCATCGTTGAGACCGCATAATACCGTTCCCCTTGCGAAGGACAAGGTCCGATACGTGGGCGAGCCAGTTGTTTTGGTACTTGCGAGGAGTCGAGCAGAAGCCGAGGATGCGCTCGAGAGTGTACAGGTTTCTTATGATATTTTGCCGGCGGCTTCTAACCCGATCGACGCGCTGAAGGATAACTCTCCTCTAGTCCACGAGGACCTTGGTGACAACATGGCAGCGCACCTAGAGATCCAGATAGGAGATCCGGATAAGGTGCTCGATGATTCTCCTAACCGATCAACCTTGCGTTTAAAAATGCAGCGTGGGGGTTGTGGAGCCATGGAAACCCGAGGCCATTTGGCGTCCTATGACCCAAAGTTTGATCGTTTAATTGTTTACGCTGGTACCCAGACACCACATCTGATGAGGACCGATTTAGCGTATATGCTAGGGCGTCCTGAGAGCTCGATCGACGTAGTGGCGCCGGATGTCGGAGGCGGTTTTGGCCCGAAGGCCTACTCGTATCCGGAGGATACGGTAATTGCTTGGGCGGCTATCCGTATGAAAGGAAGTGTTAAGTGGATCGAAGATAGGATTGAACATATACAGAGCACGGTTCAGGAGCGTGAACAGTACCATGAGGTGGAAATCGGTTTTGATGATGAGGGACATCTTCTAGCACTAAAGGATCGAGGTGTTTGTGATATTGGTTCGTACCTACCATGGAGCATTGTAGTCCCCTTGTTGTCTATAACTTGTATTCCTGGTCCTTATAAGCTTCGAAACTTTTCTGCCGATTTGAAAGTTGCCTATACGCATCGGGTTCCCGTTGCGCCGGTCCGGGGGGCAGGGCGAATACAATCGGTTTTCATCATGGAGCGCGTGCTTGATCATATCTCGGATGAACTTAGAGTTGATCCGACTAAGGTTCGCCACAAAAACTATATTCAACCCGAAGATTTTCCCTATGAGGTCGGATTACGTGCTAGAGACGGTAGCATGATGACCTACGATAGTGGAGATTACCCGAAGCTCTTGGAGATGGCGAAGGAAGCTACAGGGTATGAGGATTTCCGTAAGGGAAATCGCTTGCCTGGCGAGGAGGACGATCCCGAAAATGGGATATACGTGGGTATGGGTATCAGCTGCAATGTTGAGGGGACGGGATTTGGTCCCTTTGAAGGAGCAGTTATTCGCATTGAGTCTTCTGGGAAGGTCACTCTTGCGACTGGTGCTGCGCCGCAAGGGCAGGGCCATGAAACTGTCCTCTCCCAGGCCTTGGCGGACGTATTGAACATATCGCCGGAGGATATCTCGGTTATAACTGGTGATACACGAGCCATCCCTTATGGGTATGGGGCCTTTGCCAGTCGGTTGGCTGTCATGGCTACCAACTCGGTTGTTATAGGTGGTAACGAACTTCGGAAAAAGATCCTGACCTATGCGGCTGATCACTTGGAGGCCTCGCCGGAGGATCTAGGGATGGCAGAAGGCCATGTTTTTGTAGAAGGTGCCCCCGATCGGTCAGTGAATTTCGGTGAGTTGGCCAAGATGGCTGGGGGGGTTCCGGGTGTCATGATGGGTGGAAAATCGCCAGGTTTGGAAGTATCCGAATATCACACGCCCAGTATGCCGGCGACCTCAGTTGCGTGTCATGTTTGTGTTGTTCGGGTAGATACGAATACCGGATACGTCAGAATTCAGCGTCACCATATTGCACACGATTGCGGCACAGTTCTTAACCCCTTACTTCTTGATGGCCAGGTTCACGGGGGAGCGGTGCATGGAATTGGTGAAGCATTGATCGAAGAGATAGTGTTCGATGAAAATGGAACCCCTCAAGCTTCTACTTTCCTTGATTATCTTCTTCCCTTGTCCACGGATGTACCGGATTTTGATTTGTCGCACATGGAAACTCCTTCACCTTTTAATCCCCTTGGAATCAAAGGGGCTGGGGAAAGCGGAACAATGGCTTCACCCGCTGTGGTTGCTGCCGCAGTCGAAGATGCTTTGAGGCCTCTTGGTATCAAAATCCGTGAACTACCATTGACGCCTTATCGTCTATGGAAGATTATCCAAGAAAGACATAGTCCTTTGGATTTCCGTCTTTAGACCTTGAACGAAATTTAGTGACTTTCCCCTATGTAGGGGAATTTTTAATCTACCCCCCCCCGGTAGAACAGGAAGACGGCTCCTTTTTTTCAAATAAGATTAGCCCTGCATGCGACTAAGCCTTTGAGACAACAAGCCAATGTATGAGCGGATAGATGTCTGGAAAAGTTGCGGCTGGTTGCAACCGATATTATCAAGAAAATTTGAAAACGGAAGCGATTTTCAATTAAACTCGACGTCGTACTTTTTCCTCGGTACTAGAGGGATAATTCGGTTGGATTCTTGCCCTTCGATATAACGGACAAAATTGTATTTGTCCTCGATTCCATCTGTTTGGCGTTGAGATGACATCTTGGTACCTTTTTCAACAATACCAACAATCAACGTGTGTTCCTGCAACTTCATTGATTCCTCCAGAATTTCCTCAAACTCCTTCAAGTCAGTAATAGAAAACGCACGCTCGATTCCGGCACCTTTGGCGATGGAAGCGAGATTGGTGGACTTACCAGTGTGTGTTGCAAAGCCACCAGAGCTTTCAAACGATTGATTGTCGAAGATCACTGTCAGAAGGTTAGGGGGGCTCTGATTACCCAATGTAGCCAGAATACCCAAGTTCATCAGAAGGCTACCTTCGCCGTCAATGGCTACAATTCTTCGGTGTGGCAATCCAGATGCCACACCCAGTGACATAGGAACTACGCAACCCATGGCATTAAGCGGCAGACTCTGGTGGGTAGGATAGAGCTCGGTCCATTCGTCCACCAGGCCTCCCAGGCCCACGATGCAGGGTTCGCTATCAAGGCAGTTGGCAAGAAGTTTCAGGCAGTCAAAGCGGAACATTGGTCGCTCCCTTTGGTTCAATGTTGGAAGGATGGAGCTACTCTTTTAAACCTCCCGAATGTCACGAGTGTGCCAGTGGCATAAAGAAAAAGCAACCTAATTTAGGTGGTTTTTCCTGAATTTTGGTTCACCGGCAATATTCATAGGTAACTCTCCAACGTATTGATAAAAAAGGTTGACTGAAAGCAATAATTGATTTCTTTTGACAGTTTTTACTAGACGGAGAAATACTTAGCTTGGGGGTGGTGGACGACGATCGCTGATGTGCTTTGCTCCGGATGCAGTTGTTCCTCTTCGCTCATCTCAATGCCTAAGCGCTCCGCGTCCAATAAATTGAGTAGAATTCGCTGGTCTTCCAGATTTGGGCATGCCGGGTAACCAAACGAATAACGGGCTCCCCGGTATCCTTGCCTAAGCATCCGCTTGACGTTCTGATTGTCCAGGTGGGCGAATCCTAGCTCTTCCCGTATGCGCTTGTGGATGTATTCTGCTAGAGCTTCAGTTATCTCAACTCCTAGACCGTGCAGGTAAAGGTAGTCCTGGTACTTGTCCTGAGAAAACCACTCCCGGGCAATATCCGAAGCTCGTTGCCCAATAGTTACCACTTGGAGGGCAATAAGGTCACGTTTGTCGGAATCGATATCTCGGAAAAAATCTGTGATAGAAAGACCATCCTTTCGATTCTGCCTCGGAAAAGTGAAACGTCCTACTTCGGTGTTTCCTCCCTTGTCGAACAACACGACAGAATCTCCATCCGAAGCCGCCTTCCAGTACCCATATGCAGCTTTTGGTTCGAAGGCCTTTTCCTCGATTACTAGTTGGATCATCCGATGGAGAATCGGACGGATTTCTTCGTCCACCCAGGTTTTTAGAGCCCCGGTTGCACGCCTTCCTTTTTTAAATCCCCATTGGAAATGGAAGAGCATGGTCTCGTTTAGGTAGAGAGAAAGCGATTTCATGGAAATGTTTTCTACAAGCCGTGGTCCCCAGAAGGGCGGAAGTGGTACGTCAACCTCTTTAGCGAGTTCGGCTCGCTTCAGTTTAATTTCTTTCAGGTCGACGGGCCGAATTCCTGGTTGCTCGCTGTTCTCTTCTTGTTTTTGTTTTTTCTTCGGGCGGCGAGAATGCGTCTCGGCAAGGCTTGCTAAGTGACTTTCAAACTTTCCTTCGATAACAGTTCCCATTAAGTTAAGGCCATCGAAAGCATCCGGTGCGTAGGCGACACCCCCAGTTCCATACGCCTTTGTACAGTCTTCTTCGACATATTTTCGTGTTAACGCAGCTCCGCCTAAGAAAACCGGAATATTTATATTCAAGCGAGTTAGCTCTTCCAGGTTTTCCCGCATGATGACAGTCGACTTCACCAGTAGACCGGACATACCAATGGCGTTAGCTTGATTCTCCATCGCTGCCTCTACAATCGAGGCGATGGGTTGCTTGATACCTAAGTTGACCACTTTGTATCCGTTGTTAGTCAGTATTATGTCTACTAGATTTTTGCCAATGTCATGTACGTCTCCTTTGACGGTTGCAATCACAATCGTTCCTTTGTTTTTATTTTCGACTCGCTCCATATGGGGTTCTAGGTAGGCAACCGCCGCTTTCATGGTCTCGGCTGACTGCAATACAAAGGGTAGTTGCATTTGTCCAGAGCCGAACAGGTCGCCGACTGTCTTCATGCCGTCCAGAAGATGGATATTGATGATGTCGAGTGGAGCGTGTTTCTGGAGTGCCTCATCGAGGTCTTCTTCTAGCCCCTGTCGATCTCCGTCAATGATCCGCTCTTTTAAGCGTAGCTCAACTTCGGCAGGACGTTTCCGAACAGTTTTTTTCTTTGAGTCTCGATCAGTGAACTGTGCAATGTAATCTTCTAGTGGATTACGTCCTTTGCTTACCCGATCGAATATCAGTGCTTCTGCGGCGCCTTTCTCTTTAGGTGAAATGGTATGCAATGGGAGGATTTTACTCGCATGGAGAATGGCACCGGTCAAACCTCGTTTCAAAGCGTGGTCGAGATAAACGGAATTTAAGACATGCCGTGCCGAAGGATTTAGCCCGAAAGAAATGTTCGAAAGTCCAAGAATAATTTGGCAATTGGGCAGTAAGTCCCGTATTTGTTCTATGGCTTCAAGGGTCCAAAGACCCAACTTTCGGTCTTCCTCGTTCCCTGTGCAGATTGTAAAAGTAAGAGGATCAAATAGAAGATCCGAGGGTGGTATTCCGTACTGTTTTACTGCAAAGTCGAATAACCGATGGGCAATACGAATTTTGTCTTCCACCGACTTGGCCATCCCTTCCTCATCGATAGTGAGAGCAATGACCGCCGCCCCAAACTTTTTTGCCAGCTTTAAACGTTCAGCTGGCGCGTCTTCGCCGTCCTCGAAGTTAATGGAATTTATGATTGCTTTTCCCGCATAAAGTTTCAGTGCTGCTTCGATTACTTCCAATTCCGTTGAATCGATCACCAAGGGCATTGCCACCGCTCCCCGCATCCGAGAGATGACCTCTGTCATGTCAGCAATCTCATTGCGCCCTACGAAGGCCGTGCATACATCCAAAGCGCTCGAACCCTCACGGACTTGGTCACGTCCGATGGCAACTGTGGTATCCCAGTCTTCCTGTTCCAAGGCGATCCGGAACTTCTTTGAGCCATTCGCGTTACAGCGCTCTCCAATCGAGAGGAAGGCATTCTCTTGCCTTAAAGGAACCTGTGTGTAAAGCGAGGTGATGGAGGGTGTCCAGATCTGTGACCGCTTGACCGGCTTGGGTCTAGGTCTTTTCCCTGAGGAGCGGCGTTGAAGCATCTTATCGAGGGCGGTTATGTGCTCGGGGGTAGTTCCACAGCAACCACCAATAATGTTAATGCCATGGTCTTCGATATAGCGTTCCATCCACCTGGTCATCTCTGAGGTTTCTAGTGGATAGTGTGTTTGACCCTCAACGAGTTCGGGGAGGCCGGCGTTCGGGACAACGGAAATTTTACCGGGCCAGGCACTCTCTAACCATTTGATATGCTCGGCCATTTCTTGAGGGCCAGTCCCGCAGTTCAAACCAATGACAGAAACGTCTAGCGCGTCTACAATTGTGGACGCCGCTGCAATGTCGGCCCCGACCAATAGGGTTCCAGTTGTCTCAATAGTGACGCTAACCATGATAGGGATTTCTGTGCTTTGTTCTGCCATGGTATTTTTGGCAGCGTTGACGGCGGCTTTGATTTGAAGAGGATCCTGGCAGGTCTCAATAAGAAAAACATCTATTCCACCCTCAAGGAGGCCACGACACTGAATGGAGAGAGCGTTTTCGAGGCTTTGGTAGTCAATGTGTCCAAGGCTTGGGAGGCGGGTGCCAGGCCCTATGGAGCCAAAAACGAAGCGGACTCTCCCGTCTCCAGCAAATTCCTGTATGGCCTCTTTAGCTAATTCTGCACCTCGTAAGGAAAGGTCGTGTGCCTCACTGGCAATTTCGAACTCCCCTAGCGTTATGGGGGATGCACCAAACGTATTTGTTTTTAGGCCGTCTGCGCCTGCGTTGAGAAAAGAACTATGAATGTCTCGGATAACTTCGGGCCGCGTACGGTTCAGAATCTCCATGCAGTTTTCTTTGCCGAGAAAATCCTCTTCGAGGTCCAGGTGACGAGAGTGAATGGATGTACCCATGGCTCCGTCGAGCAGCAGGATTTGGTCGGATAAGTAATCAAAGAGTGGCCCACTGGTTTTCGGTTGTGGCTCAGATGTGTTTTGACCATTTGGATCGGGAGGCCTAAAAACTTCCTTTTCAGTATTTGCCTTTTTACCGGTGCTCAATTGAAGTTTTCCCCTGGCATGTGGTTTTCCTATCGGTTTCAGCATGTGCTGACCGTAGCCCTAATGCGTGGCAGATGGCATAGGCCAAATCGCCACGATTCAAGGTGTAAAAGTGAAATTCATTCACACCTTCGTGGTAAAGCCGCCGACATTGCTCGATAGCAATTGATGCAGCCAAGAGATTCTGTGTAGTGAAGTCGTCCTCTAGCCCCTCAAATAGTTCAGAAAGCCATTGAGGAACTGAGGCTCCACATCGCTTGCTGAAACCGTCAATGTTCTTGAAATTGTGAATCATGAGAATTCCTGGAACGATGGGCACCGTAATTCCGGCCTTGCGTACTCGTTCCAGAAAATTGAGGTAAAGTTCCACGTCGAAGAAATACTGAGTGATAGCCCTTGTGGCACCCGCTTCGATTTTTCGTTTCAAATTGTCAATATCTGAATCGGGACTTAACGCTTCGGGATGGGTCTCGGGGTACGCGGCAACACTAATTTCAAAGTTGGCTACCTGTTTTAGGCCTTTGACAAGATCGGCTGCGTAGGCATATCCATTCGGATGTGGAGTGTACAGGCCCTGATCTTCTGGTGGATCTCCGCGTAACGCTACAATGTGCCTTACGCCCGTGTTCCAATAGTCTTGTGCAATATGGTTTATCTCTTCTTTCGTGGCTCCGACACAGGTCAGGTGGGCTGCTGGGACCAAGGACGTTTCCTGAAGGATGCGACGCACGGTGGAGTGAGTGCGCTCTCGTGTGCTCCCCCCGGCGCCATAAGTAACGGAAACGAAACGTGGTTGTAAAGGTTCCAGTCGCTTAATAGATTTCCAAAGAGACTGTTCCATTTTTTCCGTTTTTGGTGGGAAAAACTCGAATGAAACTTCTATGGGTTTGTCCGGAAGTAATGTTGAAATAAATCCAAGGTGAGAATGGTTTTTTTGTTTTGGCTTCTTCATGATGTAGGCCTTTTGCGGGATTTTGAAAGCCCACTTTTTCGGTTCCTCGATTTTTTTGCAGGAGAAGGATTAAGTCCCACCCAAATAGATACGGTCAATGGATTTCCATGTAGATGAATTGCCCGATTTGCTCGAAGCCCGGAAGTCTCAATCCAATTTTTGATTTCATTTTCTTCGAATCCCAGACGACGGTGTGCATGGTTTTTCCTCAGGTCTTCAAGGTTGTGTGGGGCCAGATCAGAAATAATAAGGATTCCACCCGGCCGCAGGACCCGGGCTGCCTCCAGAAGAACTCCGGCCGGATGATCTGCGTAGTGCAATACCTGATTGATTGTCACGGCTTCGAAGGCCTGGGGTGGAAAAGGTAGCTGATACATGTCGCCGTATCGTACCTGGCAGTTATGTAATCCGGTTTTTTCCAGTTGGGCGCGAGCGACCGCAAGCATGTCGTGAGAATGGTCGATTCCAAACGCTCGCCTAACGTTAGGGCCGACCAGTTCCAAAATGCGTCCTGTTCCCGTGCCCACGTCCAATAAATCCGTAATTTCCCTTTCTGAAAGGATTTTTAACAGCACATCCTCGACTTCGGATTCGGGGACCCGTAAGGAGCGAATTTCATTCCATCTAGGCGCTATTTCACTGAAGTATTTGGCTGCTGTTTCGGCTCGAGCTTCTTTGATTTGCGCTAGTCGTTGTAGATCTGAAATTAGAATTGGGTCATCTTCAGGCAATAAGGCGATGAGAGCACGACCTAATGCGTTACGATTTTCATCTTGAGAAAGACGGTAAAAAACCCACGTGCCTTCCGGAAACCTATCTAGCAAACCAGCGTCACAAAGTAGTTTTAGGTGACGAGACACCCGAGGCTGACTTTGTCCCAGGATTTGAGTCAGCTCTGTGACTGCTAGTTCGCCATGTGCACAAAGAGCCAGAAGGCGCAAGCGCGTGGGTTCTGCTGTGGCCCTTAACCCAACTAAAAGATTGTTCATAACATGGAGAACCTTGCAGTTTGAAAATACGTTTAAGATCTCAACTTAATGCATGTATAATTATATGTATAATAATTTATATATATGTCAAACTACGTAAGGTAAACTTTCTTGAAGCGTGGTATTACCGGAAAATATTGGTAAATTGGTGGTTATTTTCCTGTGAAGCGTGATGGGAGCTTTCTGTATGGCCGGATGGATATACGATATCGCCCGTGAGCAGTCACCTCGTGAGGACCACCTTCGGGAATTATTCCTTCGGTCGCAAGACGCGGGATACAGTGCCATAGGACTTTATCTAGAGCATCGTTATGCATACCCCTCGGCCCCTTGGGCATCTGCCCCCGGTTATCTGACTCCGGAATTGATTAATCGTTTACAGTCGGATCCTGAGCTTTCGAAACTGCGTATCGTCCCGTTTCTGAACACATTGGGTCACATGGAAGGTTTTATTCGTACGGAGGGTGGGAAGTGGCTTGCGGAGGGCCCAGGACAGGGTTTTCTGCAGCTTTGCCCTAGCCGTAAAGAATGTGCAGATTTTGCCTGGGATTTGGTGTCTGACGCTATAGAAGCATTTGACGATGAGTGGGTTCACTTGGGAGGAGATGAAGCCAAACAGTTGGGTCAGTGCCACTATTGTTCCGAACGTGTGAAATCAGTCGGTGTAGCGGGTCTATATGGGGAATATTATGGCGAAATGTGCCAACGGGTGCTGAATTACGGTCGTAGACCGTGTTTATGGGGTGATATGTTAACAAAGTTTCCTGAGGCCTTGAAAGCTATTCCCAAAGAGACAGTCATTTTCGATTGGAATTATTCTGGCCCCCCATTAGAGACGACGCACATGCTCAGGGAACAAGGCTTCGATGTTGTCTGTTGTCCGGCGTTGCGTACCTATGATGCCGGATGGTGTTTCCTCGACGAAACCTGCAAGACCATTGATGCTCATATGGAAGAAGCCCAGCGTTGGGGTGCATTGGACGTGTGGGTATGTGCTTGGGAGTTTTTTGGGTTTTCCTCTTTTTCATCTATTGTTCCTCTGATTTTTGCGGTTGGCCGTCATATCAAAATTGGAGAGGAATGGAATGTTGCCATCCAATCTGCCGGAGGAGAAGGGTATGTTTATGCCGCTGGAGTTTTAGGCAAGAAGTTTCCTTCTACTTCTTTATTCCTTTCCCCTGGAACCCGGCGCTCACTCCGCGAATCTTTTGTTCTGAGTGGGAACCCATTCCGCCTGTGGAGTGCCTGGAGATCGGACGCCTGTGGGTCTCCGGGAGACACCATCCTACGAGATTGCGACAATGTGGAGCGTCTTCTCCCGCAAGATAGTCCACTTTGCTTTCCCATTGAATTGCACAGGGTGGCTGTAGAGTGGGTGCGATTGGTGGAGGAGGTATATCAGGTTTATTCGTCGGGGAATTTGGAGGCTTGTATTACTCTACTTAGGACCGGTATACCGCTGTTAGAACGCATGAGACCTGGTCTTAAGCAAATTGTCTCTGAAGGAGGCTCCAATGCTGATCTTGCACGACTGGATCGCCTAGTCATATACATTAGGGATGTAATAAGTCGGTTAGAGAATCTCGAAAATGATGTCCCTTGGCGTCCTGCCTTTGAAACGCTCCTGGACAAGAGTTATCTTCCCGGCGACCAGGCGTCTTGGAAGTCGGATTCTATTTTTTACCGATAAACATTTGGATATAAATGTTAAACTGGGCTAACGAGCATCACCTTCGAGCCAACCTGTGGGGACACGGACGGCGATGACTTCAGCCCGCGCAGTTTCCTTACTAAGTGAATAGAGTGAGCATTCTATAATAGTTTTCTTGGGTTTTGTTTTTTGGACCTTGGCCCGGAGTGTTACCGGTTTATTGATGGCCGTGGGTTTCAGGTAAGAGACTTGCAAGGAGCCAGTGACGTACCAAATAATCGGGCTTGACCCAATTTGCCTACCTTCTTCCCGATACGCCGCGGCTACCACGGTGCACAAGCAGTGACAATCAATCAGCGTGGCTATGACGCCTCCGTTGAGAACGTCTTTGGGTCCAGCTGCATGGTGAGGTTCGGGTTCCCAGGTGCAGACAGACTCCTCTCCTTCCCAAAAGCTCTGGATCCGAAAACCCTTTGCATTTTGAGGTCCGCATCCATAGCAATGGTTGCCTGATATGGCTTCCTGGAATGAAAGAGCTTCGATCATTATTTCTCCTCAGTAGGGAATGGAATATACTATTGTTTCATCCGATAGGTTTGTGCGGTGTAATATCCAAGACGCCTAGCTACTCAGTATGCAGATTACTCGACCCCGGATCCAATAAGCAAATTAGATTGTTTAATAAAGTTAATAGTCAAAAAAAAAACAGAAAACCCTTCGGGATAACTTACTAAGATGGGGTTGCAAGTGATTGGTCGGATGAGATGCAGATGGTAGCTAGCTAGGTGGTATAAGAATCTTTTTTGCAATCCCAAAATTTGTGCACTTTGAACTTATAAGACTTGAGAATGGGAGACAAATGAGTAGCGTGAGCTCAAAGAAGATTGAGGCTTTGGCAAATCGATTGCGCAAAGCAGAAGTTACTGGGGTACCGTGTGAGCCGATCCGGAATGAATTGCCCGAAAACGACCTTGAATCTGCCTACGCAGTGCAAAGAGTTAATGCGCAACACTGGACCGACTTGGGACGGCGGCTAGTCGGACGAAAAATCGGTCTTACGGCTAAGGCGGTTCAGCAGCAGTTAGGCGTTGATCAGCCAGACTATGGAGTCCTTTTGGCGGATCGGATACTAGGGGACGGTGAGGAAATTCCTGCCGGCTTTGTTTTGCAGCCCCGGGTGGAGGCCGAAATCGCTTTGATCCTCGAAAACGGGCTGAGGATGGAACAACCGACTTTGGCCGATATTATACGTGCCACGGCCTATGTTGTGCCCGCGATCGAGGTGGTTGCTAGCCGGATTGCGAACTGGGACATAGGGATTGTCGACACAATTGCAGATAATGCCTCGTTCGGTCTGTGTGTATTAGGAGGGCCCCCGAAGTTGCTCGATGATCTTGATCTCAGGCTTTGCGGTGTTGTTATGGAACGGGGTGGTGAACCGGTGTCCGTTGGCGCTGGGGCTGCCTGTTTGGGTAATCCACTAAACGCTGCTTCCTGGCTAGCCAAAAAGATGGTAGAGGTTGAGATGCCGCTTGAGGCGGGGGACGTGATTATGACTGGTGCACTCGGACCGATGGTTACTGTGAACGAAGGAGATGTTTTTGAGGCACGGTTATCGGACCTGGGTTCTGTCCGAGCTGTTTTTGGGCAGGAGGATAACTGAGTATGGATGTTCGAAAACTATTTGAGAGTCCGACAGTAGATATCAATCATGTGGCCCGTATCGTAGATGAGGCTGCCGCAAAGGCAGAAGCGATCCCTCAACTTAGTTTGGAGCACCCACTAAACGTTGAGGAGGCCTATGCAGTCCAAGCGGCGTCCATTCAACGTCGTTTAGATCGAGGCGAAAGCCGCACAGGTGTAAAGATGGGCTTTACGAGTAAAGCAAAGATGATTCAGATGGGCGTTGATGATCTAATTTGGGGGCGGTTGACAGACCAGATGGTCATTGATGATGGCGGGGAGGTCGATTATGGTTCACTAATCCATCCTCGAGTTGAGCCTGAGATTGCGTTTTTGCTCAATCAGGACTTGCCGTGCAGGGTTACGATGGCTGAGTCCATCCAAGCTGTAGAAGCTGTTGCGGTTGCGATGGAAGTCATTGATTCACGCTATGAAGACTTCAAGTTTTCTCTTCCCGATGTTGTGGCGGATAATACCTCAGCGAGTCGATATGTGTTGGGTGGTTGGCAAAGTGTGGATATCGACTTTTCCAATCTGGGGATGATTCTTGAAATCAACGGTATACCTCTTCAGGTGGGATCCTCCGCAGCTATCTTAGGCCACCCGGTGCGTGCGTTGGTTGCTGCTGCGCGTCTTTCAGCTGAAGCCGGGGAACCGCTTAAGGCTGGTTGGATTGTTCTTGCTGGTGGAGCAACTGCAGCTGAGGCCCTGGGCCCGGGAGATTATATTCGGACTGTTGCGCAATCACTGGGTTCGGTGTCTTTTTTAGTTGCGGATTGAATGAATTAAAACGGGGTAACCGATGGACTTGACCGAACGTGTCGCAGTTGTTACCGGTGCGGCAAAAGGTATAGGGTACGGTATTGCTGACCGTTTGCTGGAATTGGGTGCTACAGTTGTTTTATGGGACATTGATCTGGTGACTCTACAAGAGGCTTCAGTAGAACTGGCGAAGCGTGGGCCGGTGTTTCAGGTTGTTGTGGACGTTTCACAAGCGAACTCGGTTGATGCTGGGACAAAGGACACCATTGCGCAGGTTGGCGATGTTGATATCCTCGTGAACAATGCAGGAATTTCTGGACCAAATATGCCGGTTTGGAAATATTCAGTGCAAGATTGGCATTATGTAGTTGATGTCAACCTCATGGGTACATTCCATTGTTGCCGGTCTTTAGTGCCAGGAATGTTAGATAAAGGTAAAGGGCGAATTGTCAATATCGCCTCCATTGCAGGGAAGGAGGGAAACCCGAATGCATCGGCTTACAGTGCTTCTAAGGCAGGAATTATCGGGCTGACCAAATCCCTAGGAAAAGAACTCGCGAAGAGTGGAGTCCTTGTAAACTGTGTTACGCCCGCTGTCGTAGAAACTGAGCTCTTAGATCAAATGACCCCGGAACATGTCCAATACATGCTATCAAAAATACCAATGGGCCGATTTGGGAAGCTCGAGGAGGTGGCAGCGATGGTTACCTGGCTTGCTTCGGATGAGTGTTCCTTCACGACGGGAGGGGTGTTCGATCTTTCAGGTGGAAGAGCGACATTTTAGACTTGAAGTTCTTGCGTTCGTTTCTGAAACCGATCTTCTCGTCTCTATCTTAATATCCTATCGCACAACCGTCCTTACGCGATTCCGACGCGCCAGCATAGACCCCAGTTTCAAGGTTTCGTGCGATGACCTGCGCACCCCCAAATCCCATTCCACTCACCCTATAAACGTCGTGCCCTCGTCCTGCAAGATTCTGAGTAATGGCGACAGGGATCCGATCCTCTACCCAAACCTGATTTCCTGAGATGAAACGAACACGCTGTGCCTCAACGGCTTCCTGGAGGTCCATACCGAACTCCAAGTGATTCAGTAAAAGCTGGACATGGCCCTGTGGTTGCATATCTGCTCCCATAACGCCGAATGCCATTAAGGGTTGTCCCTCTTTCATCAGAAACCCGGGGATAATTGTGTGGAACGGGCGTTTGCCGGGTTCCAAGCAGCGGGGATGGGCTTCGTTTAGGACAAAACCGGCTCCCCGATTATGTGCCAGAATTCCTGTTTGGCCCGCACAGATACCGGAGCCAAAGCTCATGTAAATGCTATTAATGAAAGAGACCATATTGCCGTCGGCATCTGCCGTTGCAAGGTACACAGTATCCCCTCCGAGAATCCTCCCGTGGGAAGCATCCGGAAGTGCACGAAACGGATCAATCAACTTTCTTCGTTCTGCTGCATACGCTTTGGAGAGAATCCGTTCAACTGGGACATCCACAAATTCTGGATCGGTAATGTAGTAGTCTCGGTCGGCAAAAGCCAGCTTCATTGTCTCTAATATTAGATGGTAATAGTCTGCGGATTCAGGTTCCATTAGAGAAAAGTCTTCGCCCTCCAGGATATTTAGCGCGAGTAGTGCAGTTAGTCCTTGCCCGTTAGGTGGAATTTCAAAAACTTCGTATCCATTGAAGGTTGTGGATATGGGATCGACCCAATCTGAGTGGTGTGTTACAAGGTCCTCAATTGTCAGTAAACCGCCCTTTTCCTGAAGCGACTCAACAAACGAAACACCCAAATCTCCTCCGTAAAATACGTCTTTCCCTCCCTCTGCGAGGGCTCGGAAAGATCGACCCAGAGCTAGGTTTTGGAATATTTCTCCCTCACGTGGAGGTCTGCCGTTTATCAGGTAACATCGTTTGGTGTCCGGGTCTTGCAAAAGTTTGTCTGTCTCACCTTCCCAGGCTTTTCCTATAACCGGAGAGACTACAAAACCCTCTTCGGCCAGTCTAATAGCTGGTTTCAATACTTCTGAAAAGTCCATGCGTCCATGGGCTTCGAGTAACCTTGCCCAGCCATCGATTGTGCCAGGGGTGGTGATGGCCAGAACGTCGTCGGTGGGTATTATTGTTGAATGCCCCCTCCTTCGATATTCTTCAAGGGTTGCGGCTTTGGGCGCACGTCCACTACCGATCAAGGCCTTTAGTTCTCCCGTCTCAGCCCACCAGAAAAGCGCAAAGACATCCCCACCAATGCCTGTGCTATGAGGTTCGACAACATTTAGAACTGCTGCAGCTGCCACCGCTGCATCTATAGCGTTTCCACCGTCTTGCATAATGTTCAAGGCAGCTAGGGTGGCGTAAGGCTGGCTTGTCGCAGCCATACCATTTTTTGAATATGCAGTGGATCGTCCGGTTCGGATCTGTTCGCCCATTTTCGAATTCTCGACTGTGATGAAGATTGCAGAGATAACAATCGTGGGAAGGAGCCCTTTAAAGACATCATGTTCTTTAAAATTCTCTCAATACGGGATGTATAGGATTGTATCATGATGTATGAGGTTGGGGAACGACACATTGCCTCTTCGAACTGAATTGGAATATGATCGGCGCGATTTGAAGACACGCGGCAAGACTATCCCATTTTTTTAAATGGGATAGCGCACATGGTGAAGGAAGTTTTCGAAGTTACCTATTGGGAATTGTGAATTTTGGTGAGAGAGGATACAGGGATGCGTGAGAGTGATATTTGGCCTGCCCTTCGGGGTTATTGGCATCCGGTTGCATACGCGCACGAAGTACCTGATGACAAGCCCTTTCAGGCAACTCTATTGGGCGAGCGATTGGCCGTCTGTAAACTAGGAAATACATATCGAGCCTTTTACGATCTTTGCATCCACCGTGGAACTCCGATATCCCTTGGATGGATTGAGGGGGAAGAGGTTGTTTGTGCCTATCATGGTTGGTCGTATGATTCCAAGGGTAAATGCACCCGAATTCCCTCCGTTCCTTCGGAACAATCGATTCCGAAAAAGGCTTGTCTGACGGCGTATAATACTGAGGAACGGTATGGTCTAATCTGGGTATGTCTTGCCGATGAGCCCCGTTTTGGCATTCCAGAATGTCCTGATTTTGAGGATCCTTCCTATAGAGTTTTTCTCCGTCAACGAACTTCCTGGCAAGGTAGTGCAGCTCGAGTGATCGAAAACTTTGTCGATCAAGCTCATTTTTCTTGGGTGCATGAAAACATTTTGGGTACCCGTGATGATACGCTAATGCCGGATTTTTCCCTGAAACGCGAGCCTGAGGAAATGATTTTTCATTTCGATAACCCCGCAGATGAATTTCACGTTGATCCTCACGTACGGAGCTATAGGTTGAAACGCCCCTTTAGTATTCACCAGCGCAAAGAGCAGGCCGGTGGGATCTGCGAGGTTTACTTGGTTTCGGTTTGCCCGCATACGGAAAAAGAGAGCACACGGTTTATGCAACTTTGCCGGAATTACGATTTGGATGCTCCGGAGATAGTTGACGGGCCGACTCTCTTTAGTGGGGAAGAGATTGTGGGCCCACCTTTGACGGAATCGGGGAAGAAACACATTGAAACTCAGGCGACTATCTATGAGCAGGACTATGTAATTGTTGGTAACCAGCGACCAGAGGAGCTTCCCCTCGACCTATCAGAAGAGCTCCATGTGAAGGGGCCAGACAGTATCGCACTGGAATATCGGAGGATGATGCGCGAAGTCGGTGTCGAGTGAGTCGTTACTCCAGGTAGTTCTGCTAAAGGTAAAGTTTTCCATTTTTCCCTTCTAGAAGTTTAACTTTATGCCAGTCGATCGAAAACCTACTGACCTTCTTTTGGTCTCCGATTTAGACGGGACTCTTTTGGAAGAAGATACCTATGGGTTTGAGGAGGCTGTGCCTGTTCTCCGATTCCTTGCAAAGGCGAAAATCCCACTTGTTTTGGCTTCGAGCAAGACTCGAAAGGAAATTTGTATCCTACAAGAGTCTCTCGAGGTTCAAGGTCCATTTATATGCGAAAATGGTAGCGCTATTGTTTTGCCGAAGGAGTTCCCCAAACCCGTCTCTTCATGTGTGGCAATGAAGGACGATCGCTGGGTTCTTGAGCTAGGCCCTCGGGTTTCAGAGATTAGGGACAAAATGGTATCAATGGCATTCCAGGCAAGAGTGCGGGTTCGAAATCTCTTGGATATGACAATTGACGAAGTTGTTCAAGTGACCGGACTTCCGGCAGATGTTGCCGCTTTGGCGCGTGAACGTGAGTATACCTTGCCGTTTTTACTTGAAGGGGAGCTTTCCGGATTTGACCACTTCAAATATTTAGCGCGGCAAGAAAATCTGCGTGTTGTCCAAGGTGGGAAGCTAAACCACCTTACAGGGAGTGTAGACAAGGGTTCTGCATTTGAGCACCTAATGGTTTATTGTCAGGATTTGGGGACTTATGGGTTCCGGGTGGCTCTGGGTGATGCTGAGAATGACCTTGGGTTGTTAGCACGAGCTGATTTGCCTATTGTAATTCCGACAAGTAAAGGGTGGAATCCTCAATTGGTTGCCCTTCCAGGGGTTCGTTTGGCCACGCGCGGTGCACCCGGTGGTTGGGCGGACGAGATTCAGAAAATTTTACATGAATGTGAAATTGGGCCCGTTACTATTTAGGTGAAAACTTTTTTTGTTGATCGCCCTGTGATTTCTTAAAGGACTTACCTATTTCATCGAAGTTCAGCGTTAAAATAGAAATTAATGGGCTTTGTTATAGAGCAATCCTCCGATTGCTGGCTACATTGCTAAAGCATAGTGAGAAATTTTCAGGGGATTGCATCTCTTCGGGGCCAAAAGAGAAAAAACTATGAGTGATTTTTTCCAAAATGGCAATATTGCAACGTTAAACCGGCTCCGATCGGACATTCTTCCAAATTTAGAGAGCGAGTTAGTTCAGTTTTCGGAGAGAAATCCAGTTGCACTTATTTTGCCTTGCTTGGCAAGTGAAATGGATGGAGAAGCACTTCCGGGCATCATCCAACATTTGCGCGGTGCCGAATATATCGATGAAGTTGTAGTCGCCTTGGGACGAGCTTCGGGACAGGATTACACTAGAGCGGTGAATTATTTCTCGATATTGCCTCAGAGAAAAAGAGTGCTTTGGATGGAAAGTCCTCCCATTGGCGATTTGATACGGGAGCTCATTTTGAATGACTTGGACCCCGGTTCCGAAGGGAAAGGACGAGCTGCTTGGGTGGCCTATGGTTATATCCTCGCGGAAGGAAGGGCCAAGAACATTGTTCTTCATGATTGTGACATCGTTACCTATGATCGCGAGCTTTTAGCTAGACTTTGCTACCCCTTGATTCACCCATCTTTTTCCTTTGAGTTTTGTAAAGGTTTTTATAGTCGTGTGACAGATCGGTTGCATGGGCGTGTAACACGCTTGCTTGTGACACCGCTTTTACGAGCCCTAAAGTTGATTTTCGGTAATTTGCCCTTTCTGGAATACATGGACAGTTTTCGCTACCCACTGGCCGGTGAGTTTTCCATGACAGTTGACTTGGCCCGGGTCAATCGTGTCCCATCGGACTGGGGTCTTGAGGTGGGAACACTAGCCGAAGTTTTTCGAAACTGTTCAATGAAATGTGTTTGCCAAGTCGAGCTTTGCGAAACTTACGATCACAAACACCAGGAGCTCTCACTAGGTGATTCGAGCCAGGGTTTGCTTAAAATGAGTGTTGACATTGCAAGGGCTATTTTTCGTCCACTTAGGTCTGAGAATGTAAACTTTTCAAAAGGGTTTTTAAAATCCCTACGAGTGACTTATTTGAAAATTGCAAAAGAACATATTGTTCACTACAACGCCGGTGCTGCGATCAATCAGCTTATTTTTGATAAGCATGATGAGGGGTTGGCGGTGGAGGTATTCGCTAATGCCTTAGAAATTGCCGGGAGCGAGTTTTCTGATGATCCTACGCGCGATAAGCTAACGCCAAATTGGGACCGTGTAATTTCTGAAATTCCTGACATTTTCGAGCGGATACATAATGCCGTTAGTAAAAGTGAGAAAATAGGCCAAGTTACGTGATCAATTGATGGTCGATCCGGAAATTGAAGAACTCATGTTTTTGTTTCTTCTGCAGCGTTCATTTTTATCCATAGACCTCTTGCACATTTTAGTACCAAATCCCTGGCTTCTGAAAGCCCAGTGATAACGGTCTGATCACCCATCCCTCCTGACCTGAACGTGATTTGGTTCTCAGCCTCCAGACTGATAGATCTGCACCATTATGTAGAAATTTATGTCAAAAGCATGTCACAGGTATTTTCTGAAACATCCTACAAGAATGGGAAGATGCACGGGATTGTGGCCATGTACACCAGTGAGGAAAAGGTAATGGGTAAAGCTATCTACAAGAACGGAGTGTTGATCCGTTTTAGATGACAATGCTCATATAAGAAATATACAATTAAGCCGTGAAACAATGAATATTAATTTTCCTAACCATCTGTGAAAACAAACTGTAGATGATAGAGACAATTTGATGGATAGTCTTAAAAAAATTTCTACCTTTATTGAGTATTTCAACAAACGTATTGGGCATGCTACGACTGCCTGCACTCTATTAATGGTAATAGTAACAGTGATAGATGTCTCACTCAGATATCTTTTCAAAAGCGGTAGTGTAGCGATTCAGGAACTCGAATGGCATCTATTCGGATTTGTTTTCTTAATAGGTGCTGCGTATACATTTTATGAAGATGAACATGTTCGTATAGATATTTTTTATTCTCGAATGAGTACCACTAGTAAGGCATGGGTAAATCTTTTTGGGACAACACTTTTTTGTTTGCCGATGTGTATTGTCATTATTTGGACTTCATTACCTTTTGTCATTAGTTCATGGCAAGTTTTGGAAGGTTCACCCGACCCAGGAGGGCTTCCTGCGCGCTATATCCTGAAATCGGCCATCCCCATAGGATTCCTCCTAGTAAGCTTTCAGAGTGTTGCTGTTGCGATCAGATCCCTAGAAATTATTTTAGTTAAGAAATCACGTGGGAATTTCAACTAATGGCAGATAGCACGATTTTCTATCTACCCTTATTCATGTTTGTCGTACTTCTACCACTTCTTATGCTTGGATTCCCTGTGGCCTTCACACTAGGAGCTGTAGGTCTAATTTTTGGATTTATGGGTGTTTATATGGACCTGTTATCCTGGAGTGATTTTGAGTTCTTGCCACTTCGAATTTGGGGAATTGCAACCAATTTTACTCTACTTGCTGTTCCGCTATTTGTATTTATGGGAGTAATGCTTGAAAAAAGTGGTTTAGCAGAAGATTTACTTGAAACAGCAGGTTTAGTCTTCGGTAAGGTCCGTGGAGGACTTGCCATGTCGGTCGTAGTTGTAGGGATGCTTCTGGCGGCCTCAACGGGGATAGTCGGCGCCACAGTAGTAACGATGGGAATCTTGTCTTTACCTACCATGCTACGTCGTGGGTACTCACCAGAAATTTCTACTGGAACTATCGCTGCATCAGGGACACTTGGCCAAATAATACCCCCTTCAATAATCCTAGTGCTACTCGGAGACATCATGGATGTCCCGATAGGCTCAATGTTTGTAGGAGCGGTTATTCCTGGATTCACATTGGTCACACTTTACCTGTTATGGATCGGATTCAATGCTTGGTTAAAACCAGAAGTTGCTCCGGCAATACCAAAAGAAGAAAGAAATAAAATATCTTCCATCCAGCTTCGAAAGCGTGTTTTACGTGCCCTGATGCCACCTTTGGTTTTGATCGTTCTTGTTTTGGGAAGTATTTTTGGTGGTATTGCATCCCCAACAGAAGCTGCTGCCATGGGCGCATTCGGTGCCATTGTTCTTACGTGCGTCAGCGGGAAGTTCACATTGCGGGTACTTCATGAAGTCATGAAGTCATCCCTGACGATAACCTGTATGGTTTTTACGATATTAGTAGGGGCAACCCTTTTTGGTTTAATTTTTCGACTTTTAGGAGGTGACGAGGTCGTTTCAGAAACGATAAAGGCTGTTCCCTATGGAAAAAGCGGTGTTTTATTGGTAGTAATGATCTTGTTTTTTGTTCTTGGTTTCGTTTTAGATTTTATTGAAATCACTTTTATTATTGTTCCTATTCTAAAACCACTGGCTCAGGAATTTGGAATCGATCCACTTTGGTTTTCAATTTTGATTGCAATTAACTTACAAACATCATTTCTCACTCCACCTTTTGGATTTTCACTATTCTATCTAAAAGGTGTTGTCCCTAAAAACATAACAACCATGCACATTTATAAGGGAGTAACTCCTTTTGTTATAATTCAACTTATCGGTCTTCTCATAGCTATAATTTTCCCCAAAACCGTTACATGGCTCCCCCGTGCAATCGGTTGGTAATACCCTCCCCCAAATTGTAAAATGGAGGAGGGCGAGGATGAGTTATTTCTGTCTTTATGCTCCAACTAGAGATCGAGCAGAGAGATAAGCGGAATCGCCAATCTTTGAGACCCCGTCGACGTTCTTTTGAAATTTTTGATAGTCTTCTAACACTTTCGAACTCATTTTATCCTTAGCAGATAAATCAGCGTATACTTCTTGAGAGGCCTTATAAAATCCCTTCAACAATTCGTCGGACCAACGGCGAAGTTTCACCCCGTGCTTTGTAGTGAGTTCGTGCAAAGCGGCACCATTGGCTGAATCGAATCTTCCTAGAACCCAAGTATTGGCTTCCGCCGCAGCGACCCGAAGCGCAACCTGATAATTTTTCGGCAATTTTTCGTATGCTTTTATATTTATTGGAAATTCCAGAACAGTTCCAGGCTCATGCCACCCAGGATAATAATAAAACTTTGCCGCTTGATGAAGACCTTTTAATTTATCGTGAAAGGGTCCTATCCATTCAGTACCGTCAATAGTACCGCGTTCTAGGGCTGAAAAAACCTCTACTCCTGGAAGTAGTACTACGTTTGCACCCATCCGAGCAATGGCCTTTCCCCCTAAACCTGGAATTCTCATTTTGAGACCTTTAAACTGCGAGACCCTAGTAATTTCTCTCTTTAGCCATCCACCCATCTGAATTCCAGTATTTCCGGCCGGTAGGGCAAATATTCCGAATGGCTTATACACTTCATCCCAAAGTTTTTGCCCATTCCCGTTCGTAAGCCAAGAGTTAACTTGCTGAGGGTTCATTCCCCACGGTACTGCAGCAAAAAATTGCGTAGCTGGCGCTCGACCTGCCCAATAGTAAGAAGCACTATGCCCTGTCTCGGCAGTTCCTTTTGTTACTGCATCAAAAATTCCAAGAGCTGGGACAAGTTGCCCAGCACCATAAACTTTAATTTGAAAATTGCCCCCAGTAAGTTCACTGACCCGTCTTGCAATTAGCTCAGCTCCCTCACCCACACCCGGTGCCTTTGGACCCCAAGTCGTCACCATTTTCCAACGGACTCTTTTCTTAGCATGTACTGCAGGTGGTGAAGATGTATGGAGTATGCCGGCTAGCCCGATCAGACCAGCTCCTTTAAAAAATTTTCTTCTATCCATTACAACTTCCTCCCTTTTAAATTAGTGACAAGAAAAAATTGAGCAAATTCATGTCATTATTATGTCATTGTCTGATAACGGGATATTTAACTTATTTATAACAAAATGTAAAACAACAAGTTACATAGATATTAATTTGAAGTACTAGTATTCTGTTTGGCTATTTCAGCACCAAATTCCTGACTTCTGAAAGCCCAAGGATAATAAAAAGGTAGTTTTTTCTTCACATCTACCCTCTTTTTCTCACTTGTTTGACAAAATCAAGTTTTGCAAGTGCCTAGCTTATTCT
Source organism: uncultured bacterium (assembly GCA_964437725.1). Lineage (GTDB taxonomy): Bacteria > UBA8248 > UBA8248 > JACPRG01 > CAYTIB01. Next base: position 22,998 of record CAYTIB010000034.1, read on the forward strand.
TCAGGGTTCTTGGTTTTCTCATCTGCGACCTCAAGTGGTTTTTACCCTACCTCCACCTCCTCTCCCAACGACCCTCTTGGTGGCTATTGTTTTAACAGTTTTCGGAGATCATTTTGTCTGGTCTGGGGATATCTGTTTGGAGAAATCTGGACGGGGAGAATTCTCAATTGCAAAACGACCTCCGTATTTTTCGCGGTCGAACTCGAAAAGGCGGTGTATGATAACTATATTTCCGAAAGTGCTTTTCTGAAGGATTACGTCGAAGAGACTAGGCCCCATCCAAGGAAAGCGGGCCGTAGTTTGGAGATTGCTAATGGCAAGTGAATGTTCCGCAGTGATGGAAGGGAAAGGGATTATGGAACTCCGGGAATTTCCACTCCCGGAGATAGGTGACGACGACGGCCTCATGCGTGTGGAAATGACCGGAGTTTGTGGTTCTGACTATGCCTGGTTCCATGAAAAAGTTAAGCTTCCGCTCTATCCGGTGATACTTGGCCATGAAATCCTTGGTAGAATAGAGAAACTTGGGAAAAGAGCGGCACGGCGGCTTGGACTGGACGAGGGTGATCGTGTAGTAGTCGAATCTCGTATCAGTTGTGACGGGTGCCGTTTTTGTAAAGCAGGCCATTATGCCTTCTGTGACAATGAGTTGGGGTACGGTACTACAGTGCCGTGTGATAAGCCTCCACACCTTTGGGGAGCTTATGGGCAATTTCTCTATATTGCACCTGGTGCCAGGGTGCATAAGATTGCTGAGTCTGTACCGGCGGAAGCAGCAGTTCTGGCCTGTGGGGTACTTGCTAATGGAATTCGTTGGGCACACCAACGAGGTGGTGTCGGGATTGGTGACATTGTTATCGTGGAAGGCGTGGGTCAACAAGGCTTAGCCGCAGTCGTGGCCTGCAAGGAGGCGGGTGCAGGACTGATCATTGCCACGGGACTATCTGGAGATGAGAAGCGTTTTGCCTTGGCCGAGGAGCTGGGAGCCGATCATGTGGTGAGAGTTGACGAGGTTGGAGCATCCGACCAGGTAATGGAATTGACTGGCGGTTTGGGGGCCGATTTGGTTGTCGATGTAACCTCGAGTCCTGCTGCGCTTACACAAGCTGTCGACTGGGTTCGGAAACGGGGGATTATTATTAGTGCAGGTCTTAAGGGATCATCGGTAGAGACACCAATTAGTGTTGATAAAGTGGCCCTCAACGAGATCCGAATTCAAGGTGTTTTTACGCATGATGCCGACTCAGTTGTGCCAACAATTCGTCTCCTGGAGTCGGGTAAATACCCCGTTGAAAAAATGGTAACCCACCGGTTTAAGATTTCTGAGGCAGAAAAGGCGGTTCAGTGCGTAGGGCGACAACTTCCCGGTGAAGATTCCATCAAGGTTGTTCTTTTGCCAGAGGTTTGATGGGTTTTGGATATAAAACATAAAGTTTCGCAGTCTAAGCCACATTGGCTTCGAGACAAGGTCATAGTTATCAATTTTCAATTTTGACAAGCTATTGGAGATCAATTTCATGATGGATTTAAGGGCCTTCGTTGAAAACATGGAAGAACGTCATCCGGGTGAAATCTTACGTGTCTCACGGCAAGTCGATCCGAAGTTTGAGATTTCGAGTGTTATCCGGCGACTTCAAGAAGACCAGAAGTTCCCCGCTGTACTTTTTGAGAACGTTAAGGGAAGCGATCATCCTGTACTCACCAATGTTCATGCCACGCGGGAGCGGATGGCCTACGGTATGGGGGTCTCCGACCGTCGGTCGATGCTAAAAGCTAGGAGCAATGGGCTAGAAAAACCAATAGAGCCTGTTCAAGTGGACACGGGGCCGGTAAAAGAAGTGATCTGGCGGGGTGACGAATGCGATCTTGGTAAGCTACCTATTGTCACCCACGCTGAACAAGATTCAGGGCCCTTTATCACTGCGGGTGTAACTGTTGTCCGAAACCCTGATACTGGGGAGCCAAATATTGGAATTTACCGACACATGGTAAAGGGTTCTCGGAGACTGGGTTGCTTTATCAATGAAGGGACACACCTTTTTCATCTGCTCAAGAAAGCGGAAGCTGCAGGCCAGGATTTAGAATGCGCTATTTTCGTGGGGCACCACCCCCTTTGTGTGCTGGCCTCGCAGGTAAGAGGACCCCTCCAGAATGAACTAGCCACTATGGGTGGAGTCCTGGGTGAAGCGTTGGAACTTGCTCCAGGTGAAACGGTTGATGTTCCCGTCCCCGCTCGGGCTGAATTCGTTATAGAGGGCAAGTTTCTCGCGGGTGTGCGAGAGGAGGAGGGGCCTTTTGGAGAGTACACTTTTTTCTACGGGGAGGCGCGAAATTCTCCGGTGATTGAGGTTTCTGCCATTACGCACCGAAAGGATGCTATCCTCTATGATGTTCATTCCCCGTACATCGACCATGTGAATTGTTCAGTGCTTGCGCAGGACGCGTACGTATTCAACAAAATTCGTGCGTCTGTGCATAATGTCCTTGACGTATTTCATCCGTCTGAGGGGATAGTACACACGGCAGTCATCCAAATCCGAAAGGAAACGGAAGGACAAGGAAAAGCTGCTGGTTTGGCCGCGCTTGCGTCGGTCTATCTTCTGAAGATTGCTATTGTGGTTGATGAGGATGTAAATCCTGCCAACTTGGGAGAAGTCTTGTGGGCGATTACGGCGCGAACCCGGCCGGATCGAGATTTTGACTTTATCAAAGATGTGCATTGTGGGACGTTGGACGCGATGGGTGTTTCGGGAAGAGGTTGGCCCTATAAGAATGGACTGAACACGAAGGTTCTCATCGATGCTACTAAGCCTATTGATGTTCCTTTGCCTGATCGTTGTGATCCTCCCGAAAACATTTGGCGGTCGATTGACCTGGAAGAATATTTTCCGGATGGAATATCTGGGTGAATGAGAATTTCGTGACCGATACTTGTAAGAACCTAGCTTAGTCATTGTTTACATCATGACTAAGGTGAGTTAGACGTGGTTAAGCTCAAAACATCTGGTTACGAGTAATGTAGAGGCGGTTTGTCTACAATCTTCACTTTGGATTTGGGCCAGGACTAATTAAAAATTGAAGATTTATGATTCTAATGCTTAAGCTCCTCTTTGAAGGAGTAAATTGGCTTTCGTTGGCGAATCTTGGTTTTGTTGTGAATGAAATTTCGGAGGTCCTGTTGGATAGAAAGGAGTGATATGCGACACGATGTGATCCAATGTTCCAAAGTTCCTAAGCCCGTTATGGGATCTCACGCTGTTCGTGCAGGTGATCTTATCTTTATGGGTGGCCAAATTCCGACTGATTATAAGAATGGACTTGCGCCTGAGGTGAAGAAAAAAAGCCGGGGAATCACGAATCCCACTGTTTTGGCTAAGATACAGTCGGATTGCATTCTCAAAAATACTCAGGCGATTTTGAAAACCGCTGGATCTTCGCTAGATCACGGTGTCCGAATCGATCAATTGATCACAGAACGGGAGGCTGCTTCGCCTTACCTAGACACCCGTAAAAATTATGTTTCTCCCTCGATCCGACCCGCTAGCACAAATGTGGCTGTCGAGGAATTTTTGGTCCCTGGCTCATTGGTAGGTTTGGAGTGCATCGCTGTTGCGGAGAAGGGCAGGATTAGCAAAGAGATTGTTGATATGGGAAGTATACCAAAGTCCCCGGGTGGGTTTTTTGCAGGAGGACCGCAAGGAGTGATGGCAGGGGATTTTGTTTTTTTAACGGGCCAGATTGCCAGTGACTTTAAAACTGGTGTAGCTTCCGAGGCTCGAAGGAATCCTGATTTTTGGTATGGTTCACCCATTAAGCTCCAGACGGACTACGTTCTAAAACGTCTTCAGATGGTTCTGGAAGAAGCGGGTAGCTCCCTTGAAAACGTAGTTAAAGCTGATGTTTGGCTTCTGAACATGGAAGATTATTACGAGTTTGAGGAGGTATGGAGGGAGTTCTTCCCGAAAGAACCACCTGCGCGGACCATAATCCCTGTTAGTGGGATCTCTGATGTAGACTGCTGCGTTGAAATTAACATGATCGCGGTCAAAGACGACGGTGACTCGAGGAAGGAAACGATCACGGCTAAAGGAGTTCCAATAACAGAAGGTCACCAGCCTCACGCTGTGCGAGCTGGTAATTTTCTTTTTCTGTCTGGTTTACTTGCCTCAGATGGAAAGATGGAGATTTCTTCCGAGGCGATGGTTCATCCTGAGATGCCTTGGTTCGGTTCTTCCGGAGAACAGGAAACCGAACATATCCTTCAGAACATGGAAGCGATTTGTCGAACTGGCAATAGTTCGTTGAAGGACGTTGTTTGGACCCAGAATTTCTATACTGACCTCAGCCTATTCAATGCCTCCTTGGAAGTTTGGCAGGCGGCCTTTCCAAAGAAACCGCCCGCGGCTTTGGCCTGTGGTGTTCGCTCACCTCATTGGATTCGAGGCTGCTCCATTCAGATGGATGCCGTGGCAATTGTTTCAAAGTAGGTGTGCTCTGGGAAATGGAAAGGGTCATTGGACTCATTGTGGCGCCCTGAAAAGGGACAATGAATTACAAAGAGAAAGGGGAGGATGAACTTGCACATCAACCCGGATAGTATTCGAACCGCGTATCCTGCTGCATGGCCCCAGCATCCTTTTGATGAGTTACCGAACACCCCTGAACAGTCTTCCCCGCGCTACGGTATCTATGAGGAAGAGGGAATTAGAATTCGGATGCAGGACGATATAAGACTCGCCGCCGATGTTTTTCGTCCATATGCTCCAGGAGAGAAATTCCCGGCCCTTATCGCTTGGTCTTGCTATTCGAGACAACTTCAACACACACCCGTTCCCCTTGGGCAAAATGAGGCAGGTATCACGCAGTTTTGGGTGCCGCGAGGATATGCTCATGTGGTTGTCGACTGTCGTGGTTCGAATGACTCGGACGGGGCATGGGACTTTTGTGGTCCGACTGAACAACACGACTTGTTTGAGACCATTGAGTGGGCGGCATCTCAGCCCTGGTGTGATGGAAATGTGGGAAAGGTTGGATGTTCGTATTATGCGCGTAGCCAGATCATGGTTGCGGGCCGTCATCAACCGCCTAGCTTAAAGGCAATCTTTCCGTATGATGCTGCTACCGACATGTATCGGGACAGCTGTTTCCATGGAGGGATACCGCAAGATGGTTTTTTGCGTGGCTGGTTCGCCAACATGTCCTACCTGAATTTTTGGGGTGGCCGACTAAAGGACCAGTCAGGCTTCCATCATCACTTTCAGACGGCATTAGGGTTAAAATATCCCCTTGACCACGAATATTACCAGGAAAGGTCAGCTTGGCCGCGTTTGGATCAGATTAATATTCCGACATACTTTGGTTGCGATTGGCAATTCTATAATTTGCATCTGCGAGGAGCGTTCAGCGGCTGGGAGGTGGTGCAAGACGTCCCCAAGAGGATGCTCATAGGACCACCCCCTAGGCCCCGACGTCCTTTTGCCAACTACCATATGGAGGCATTGCGTTGGTATGACCATTGGCTCAAGGGTATGGATTCTGGGGTGATGGAGGGATCGCCTATTCAGCTTTATGTCCAGGGAGAGGATTGTTGGCGATCGGAAAGCGAATGGCCACTGAAGCAAACAAAGTGGACGGACTATTTCCTGGGTGGGCCGTCTGGGGGGTCTGAAGGGACCCTTTCGGAAGTCTCGGGAAGTGAAGGTGAGCGGACGTATGAGTATGATCCGCTTAGCGACGAGGCTCGGTATGGAAACCCTCGTCTTGTCTATCGCTCAGAGCAATTGGGAAATTCTCTTGAAGTTACTGGTCCCATAGTTTTGAACTTAGTTGCACACTCCTCGGCGGAGGACACGGACTGGTTTGTCGTATTCATGGACGAGGCTCCAGACGGATCGGCGAAAGTTCTGACCAAGGGATGGCTCCGTGCATCTCACCGGGAACTCAATCCGGAGCGCAGCAAGTCTTGGCAACCTTGGCATTCCCATTCACAGGAGATACCTCTGAATCCGAACCAATCTGAGGAGTTTGCCATCGAGATCATTCCGACATGCAACGTGTTTCAGCCTGGTCACCGGATCCGGTTGGAATTATCTAGTTGTGACTCCGTGGCAGACAACTTTTTCTGGTACCACGCGGCTAAGGCCCTCAAAGCAAAAAATACAGTGCATGAGGGAAAGGATGGATCTCGCCTGATGTTACCTGTCATTCCTCGGTAGTTATCTTTATCTGCGTTAGGGGAATATAAGATTGATTGTCGAAGGACAGATTGAGGTTAATGCCCCTGTTCAGGAGGTTTGGGATTTTCTGCTGGATATCCAGGCTTTTTCTTCCTGTATGCCAGGCCTGGAGGAGATCTATCAGCGTGACGATGAGACTTTTGATGGGGTTGTCAGCGCTAAGGTTGGACCTATCTCGGGCAAATTCCATTTTACCGCTGGTATAGTGGAAAGTATGCCGCCGTCTGAGATGAAAGTCCGTGTCGATGGGCATGATGATGTTACAAAGAGCAAGATAGATGCGACGGTTTCACTTACCTTAAACAAAGATGGTGATGGGACGCGTCTGTGCCATAGAATCGATGTGGAGATCGAAGGACGCCTTGCTATTATTGGGGATATGATCCTCCGAGGGGTAGCTGGAGTAATGCTTAAGGAATTTGCTAAACGGTTGCGGAGCCGTTTGGAGAAGGTATAAAGGAACCCCCGATGACAGAGCATTATGACGTTCTCATCGTAGGTGGTGGCTCAGCCGGTTGCGTTGCTGCTGCGCGTTTGTCTGAGGATCCGAACCGTAGAGTTCTTCTGCTGGATCGAAGTCCTGATCCACAACCAATACCCGAGATCATTGCTGATCATCAAAACTTGGGTCGCATCATGCTTGAGTCCCCCTATATCGAAATGCTGCCGGTATCCCGAAACTTCGATGGTAGCACTTTTTACGCGCTAGCCGGTCGGATTTTGGGAGGTGGGTCGTCTGTTAACTTTATGACCGTAATCCGGGCCCAGCCTTCGGATTTCGATCGCTGGGTAAATTTCGGAAACCCTGAATGGGCTTGGGAAAAAGTTCTACCAGTCTATAAGCGCATTGAGTCTGATCAGGATTATCCTAACCATCCGAGTCATGGAAATAGCGGACCCTTGTTTGTGAAACGCCGATTTTCATTTGATGAGGTTCGTTTAGATGGTTTAGAGCAAGCTTTTATTGAAGGAGTTATGGAGTTGGGATACCCGAAGGTTGACGACCAGAACCTACCAAATCCATTCGGTGTTTCCCGGACTGCCTATAACGTAAAAGAGGGCCGCCGGCAATCTGCTGCGGTAGCATATTTGGGATCGGTACGTGAGCGGTCCAATCTGTCGATCATTGCCGAGGCATTGGTTCACGGACTGGATGTTGATGGAGATAAAGTTACCGGTGTCCGATATGAAAAGGAAGGGCGAATCGAGAAAGTTTTGGGTGACCAGGTTTGCCTGTGTGCAGGTACCTATGGGTCACCTCAAGTTCTTATGCTGTCTGGGATTGGCCCTTCCGCTGAGCTTGAACAGCATGGTATTCGGGTGATGCATGAATTGGAAGGTGTTGGTGGTAATCACCAGGACCATGCTGTGGTCTTTTTACAGTATGAGGGGGCGAAGGATCATGTCGAGGACTGGATTGCTCCTGGCATTATGTTCAATTACAAAAGCGATGCAGGTTTTGAGACGTCTGATTTACAAGCTATCATCCGTCAACCTACGGCAATGGAAGGAGTGGGACAGGTCAACACCATTTCCGTTCATCTTCTTGAGCAACGAACACGAGGCCGGGTGTCCCTCCGTTCGACAAATCCAAAGGATTTGGTTGATATCGACTCTCAGATGCTAACGGATCCCGATGATATCAAGGCTATCGTAAGGGGTATGGAGATTATCGAACAAGTTGCGAATACGAAACCCATGGCCGAGTTTTACGGTAACCTTTTTCAGCCTAACCCCACTGACGATTGGACAAAGTACGCCCGTTCCACCCACGATAGTTTCCATCACGGTGTTGGAACTTGTGCAATGGGACACTCCTCTAATCCTAATATGGTTGTAGATGAACGCCTTCGAGTTCATGGAATGGCAAACTTGCGTATTGGTGACGCATCGATTATGCCGACCATCGTGCACGCCCACACGAACAATACTTCCTTGATGATTGGTGAGCGTCTATCGGATTTTGTCAAAGACGATGACTGATTAATTTTTTTTTGACTTGTTAAGGTTTGGAAGTGTCAGAGCACTATGACTTCATCGTGGTTGGAGGCGGTTCGGCGGGTTCCGTTGCGGCTGCAAGGCTTTCGGAAGACCCAGACCGGCAGGTGCTGCTTCTCGAGCGGGCGGCGGATCCCCAACCCCAACCGGAGATCATCACAGATGCCAAGCTGGCTTCTCGTATCTTGCTCGAATCCCCTTATATTGAGCTTCTACCGACGCAACGAAATTTAGATAAAAGTTTTTTCCAATCGCTAGCCGGTCAGGTGATGGGAGGCGGCTCATCCGTCAATATGATGGAGTGGCTTCGCCCAATTCCTCACGATTTTGGAGTTTGGAGGGATAAAGGTGTTTCCGGTTGGGATTGGGCAGATATTCTTCCTGTATTCCGACGTATCGAATCGGATCAGGACTATCCCAGTAGTCCTTTTCATGGAAATTCTGGTCCCATATCGGTCAGTCGCAGAGTTAAGTTCGATCAACCGATGACTGGCCTGGAACGGGCGCTAACGGAAACAGCCCGGCTACTGGGACTTCCTCTTTGCCCCGATCAAAACGTTCCAAATCCTTACGGAGTTTCGACTCCAGCGCGATGTGTCAAGGAAGGAGTTCGGCAGTCCGTTGTCGGTGGCTACTTGGATCCGGCACGATCTAGACCGAACCTGACGATCATCCCGGGGGCCCGGGTTCGCTTACTTGAGGTCGAAGGGGAGCGGGTAACGGCGGTTAGATACGAGAAGGATAAAATAATCGAAACAGTTGCTGGCGATCAGGTCGTTCTAAGTGCAGGTGTATATCAGTCGCCCAAGATTCTTCTACTATCAGGGATCGGACCGCCGGCCGAACTTGAACGGCACAAAATTCAGGTAACTCTTCCAAAAGAAGGAGTTGGTAGAAATCTACAAGACCATACAGCCGTATATATGTCGTATGAGGGAACGAGTGATCACCACGAGGACTGGATTGTAGCTGGGGTTATGTTGAATTTGAAAAGTGATCAGGATCTTGAGTATTCCAATTTTCAGGTCAATATTCGGCCACCTACTCAGGTGGAGGGGCTAGGTCAGATAAACAGTCTTGCGGTTCGGTTGCTTGAGCAGAGGAATCGGGGCCGTGTATTTCTAAGGAGTGGGGATCCGAATGATCTTCCAGAGATCGAACCCAATATGCTGGAGCATCCAGATGATCTCGACGCCATGGTTTCGATGATGCAAGTTGCCGATAATTTAGCTAGGACCGGGCCGATGAGGGAATTTTACGGGGAGAGGATCGATCCGGGTCCAGGGGTGGATGAAGCCCAATATGCACGGGTAACTTACGATAGTTTTCATCATGGTGTGGGCACCTGTATGATGGGGCCAGCCTCTGATCCTATGTCGGTGGTAGATGATAAGCTTCGATTGCACGGCATAGTAAATCTTCGGGTGGCAGATGCTTCGATAATTCCCGTGATCCCCCATTCTCCGACAAACTACATTTCCATAATGATTGGTGAGCGTTTAGCAGATTTTGCTAAAGAAGATTCCTGATTTTCTGCAATGGAAAAAAGAATACTCATGGCGGACCGATACGATGTGATCATTATCGGTGGTGGCTCTGCAGGTTGTGTAGCGGCTACGCGTCTTTCGGAAGATCCTGGATGTAGTGTTTTGCTCATCGAGCGAGCGGTGGATCCTCTACCAACTCCACCTGTTGTCGCTGATGCAATGCTTGTCAACCGACTTCTTCTGGAAAGCCCCTACATCGAAATGATCCCCTCCCTACGCAAGGCCGACGGCAGTGTGTTCCAAGCTTTAGCCGGGAATATCATGGGGGGCGGTTCTTCAGTCAATATGATGTCCTTGATACGCCCGATCCCTCACGATTTTGAGGCCTGGACAGAGTGTGGAATTTCCGGATGGACTTGGAGGGACGTTTTGCCAGTCTTTCGGCGTATCGAATCGGACCAGGACTATCCGGAAAGCCAGTTTCACGGTAGCAGTGGACCCGTTTATGTGAAGCGACGTTTGAGTTTTGATCGACCCATGCAAGGGTTAGAGCGTGCCGTGACAGAGGCGGCTGAAGAGTTGGGGTTGCCTTTATGTCCAGACCAGAACCTGCCTAATCCATACGGGGTTTCCCCCACTGCATATGCTGTCAAGGATGGGATACGTCAATCGGCAGCCCAAGCCTACCTCAGTTTAGCGCGGGGACGCAGAAATCTTACTATCGAGGCGGGGTCACTTGTTCATTCGCTCGATGTGCATGAAACTCAGGTGACCGGAGTGCGGTACCAAAAGGATGGACGAGTTACAGCCGTGTCAGGGGACCAGATAGTTCTATGTGCTGGGGCGTATCATTCACCTAAAATTTTATTGTTATCGGGTATTGGGCCGATTGCCGAATTGGAACGAAATGGGATACCTATAATTCATCCATTAGAAGGGGTTGGAGAAAACTTTCAGGACCATACGGTGGTCTATATGTCTTACGAGGGAGCCAAGCCACACCACGAGGATTGGATTGTTCCCGGTGTCATGCTGAATTTGAAGAGCGATCCCAACATGGAGTTTTCAAATTTCCAGGTTTTACTTCGACCACCTACAGAGATGAGTGGTATGGGGCAAATCAACGCTATCACAGTTCGGCTCATTGAGCATAGAACTCCGGGTCGGGTTTACCTAGACGGTAATAAACCTCATGCACTTCCTGGCGTCGATCCCCGAATGATGGAGCACCCCGAAGACATCCATGCGATGGTCTCGATGATGCGGTTCATTGAGAAATTGGTAAAGACGAGATCGATGAAAGAGTATTATGGTCCATTGGTTCAACCTGGTTCGGAAGACGATTGGGAACATTACGCACGAACCACGTACGATAGCTTCCACCATGCGGCGGGTACCTGCAGGATGGGTCCGGTTGGTGATCCTATGGCTGTTGTAGATGAACGTCTCCGAGTCCATGGCTTGGAGAACCTGCGAATTGCGGATGCCTCAATAATTCCGGTCATACCGCACGCTCCGACCAATAATACCGCTTATATGATTGGTGAGCGCGTTTCGGATTTTATCCGAGAGGATGCGGGGTTTGGATCCATGTGAATTAATTCTCGATGGAATCCGTCTGAGGTTGTTGCCTTTATCATCCTGGTTGGAATAAGTCGGTCAATACCTCATTTTTCACCATAATTAGTGAAGTTTGCCAGTGAACCGGTGCCAAGCGTGGCGAAGAAGGTCCTTGCTGCTCTTTCTCCAGCATCGAAGAGAGTGGAAACCTTCATGCATAATGCAGATGTTGCAGGAAGTGCATTCGACTAGCCCTCGTTTGCCCTGCTCGATCTTGCGCACGAGCTCCGGTTCTCGTATGAATGGTCGGGCTAGTGAGACAAAGTCAGCAATGTTATCAGCCACTATGGACTCCATCATTTCCACCGTTCGAATCCCGCCAACGAGAATGATCGGGCAACGTATCACCTCTTTAAGCTTCCGTGCTGTTTCTCGAAAGTAAGCCTCGGGGACAGGTTTTGAGAATAGTCGGTGGATTAGTTTGTCTTGGAGCGCGCGTTTCCGAGACACTCCCGCGTAGGGTGCAGCACTTTCAATTTTGGCTGAAATTAGCCCGGCTGAGACCTCAAGTCCATGGATTCCAGTTTGTTCAAGTTTCTCGGCGGTATCAAGGCCTTCCTCCAATGTGACCCCACCCGAGACAAAGTCCCGCATCCCAAGTTTTACAGTAAATGGAAAGTCAGGGCCTACTGCACCTTGAATAGCTTGAACCACTTCCATCAATAGCCGTTGGCGGTTTTCTAGCGATCCACCCCATTCATCCTCGCGCTGGTTTGTATATGGGGACATGAATTCGGTCAATAGATATCCATGTCCTGCATGCAGGTGTACGCCATCAAACCCGGCTTCCTTCACCCTTTTTGCAGCTTGACCAAATGCTTTGATGATTTCCCGAATTTGTCCCTCGGTTGCCTCTTTTGGCGTTCGACCGTGTTGGAGATTTGGAATCACAGAGGGTGCGATAGGATCCACGCTTGGGTCGCGGCTCTGGCTTCCTGCGTGATTCAGCTGGGCGAAAAATCTGGACCCGGCCGATTGAACCTCTCGCGTTAGACTGAGGAAGGGCTTGATGTGCTCATCCCTCGAAAGTCCAGTCATGTCTGGTGTATATCGCCCCTGAGGATGGACATATATGTGCCCGGTAAATTGGAGTCCGACACCGGATCGGGCAAGCGTGAGATGAAGATCCCGATATGCTGGAGTAATGAAACCGCTCGTATCGGCCATGCTTTCTGATGTGGCTGACCGGATGAAGCGATTTCTTGTCTCGACGTTTCCTATCTTTCCAGGTCGGAACAGAGCCATAGAGGATGAATTATTCATGAAGATGAAGTCCCTAAAACTGTGAAGAGCTCACACAATCTTACAACTCACCTGACAGATGTTGAATCGCTGCGATGCTACTTCGGGCAGTGTGTGTGAGTCAACCATTTGGTGATAGACAAGTTTATTATGCATATTGACATGATCACTAGATTTCCGTCTAATTAGGCAAGGTCTCTTGACAA
>CAYTIB010000035.1:0-29712 GCA_964437725.1 uncultured bacterium
TAAATAGTAAGGATTGTACACGGCAGATAATTTTGGGCTTCATGCTAATTGTTTTTCTCACTGGATGTGGCTCCTCTTCGAGAAGTTCCTCGGGGTCGAGCCCTTCAGGTGTTGACTCTAAAAATAAAGATGTAAACATTGAGCTTTCGCGCCGCAGTGAAGAACCGTGTCCATCCTTCCTCTCTGTTAATCCAGTGCAATCATCGATTAAGGGTGTGTGGCTGTCTAATCGACGTATCCCCTTTAAAATGCGAATTGCGGGAAAACCCCAGGTTGTTCCTGGTTTGCGCGATGTTTCTGAGATCCTTTTGGTACTTGACGATTGGCGTACCAATGCCTGTAAAACCAGGCGGACTGAACAGGGGGTGAAACGCGCAACAATTGAACGCCGGGTTACACAAGTGGATAATTACCTTCTTGGGTTTACGCTGATCCTAACAACTCCTTACGTCAATCGAAATGAGGCGGAGGAAGAACTGCTAAAATGGGTGCGGGAGGTTCGGGATCGGCTCCTAAAAGAACTGATGCGTGGTACTGGCCATCAGTCGTAGGTAGTCGATTTCCTGGTGAATTTACAAACCGCCTTTATGGTTTTCAGTTGGACGTCTTCTACACATCACGGGAGGCTTTAAACCCATCTTGCGAATACGGATAATTTTCAGCTTTTCCCTCTGTTCACATTCTTGACAATCCCGCTGAGCAGTTCTTGCGGAATTTGTTTTTTTATAGAAGCACTGCATTGCTTCGATTTAATCGGGCGATTAATTTTTTTGTCTTAATTCGTTTTGGAAGGCTATAGAAAGAGAGAGAATGAGACACCCGTGAAAATTCTCCTTAGCAATGACGATGGTATCTATTCTGTTGGTTTGAAATCTCTGCATGATGCCCTTATAAAAAATCATCAGGTCGTTGTCGTTGCTCCTGACAGGGAAAGAAGTGCAGCTAGTCATTCACTGACGCTTCGTAGTCCTCTCCGTGTAAAGGAGATTGATCAGGATTGGTATTCGGTTGACGGGACGCCAACCGATTGTGTTCACCTAGCATTGAATGGACTTTTGTCAGGGCCGCGACCAGAGATGGTTGTTGCAGGGATCAATATGGGAGCCAATTTAGGAAGTGATGTCACTTATTCTGGGACTGTGGCGGCTGCGATGGAGGGTGCCCTTTCTGGTTTGCCTTCGATCGCTGTTTCTCAGGTTTCTCGGGAGTCCCATGAATTTGAGTCAGCTGCAAAGATAGCGGCAAAGCTTGTACGAATTGTTGAGAAAAAAGGCCTACCCGATGGTACTTTGTTAAATGTAAACGTTCCAGATATTTCAAAGGGTCCTATCCGTGGAGTCCGGGTGACCCGTCAGGGAAAAAGCTTCTATGGAGAATCTGTTTTGGAGAGGGTGGATCCACGTGGGCAGAAGTATTTCTGGATAGGAAGCGGAGATGCTGATTGGACAAGAGGTGGCGATGTAGATATGGATGCGATCGATGAAGGAATTGTCTCCGTTACTCCCCTGCATCTGAATTTGACGAATGAAACTGTCTATCGAGAGCTTTTAAAATGGAATTTTAACGCCTACCAGAATAATCTTTGATTGACTTGGTTGTTTGATGGAGGGTATCTGTTGAAATTTCCATTCAACTTTAAAAGCAAAACTGAACAATATGCTAAAGGGGATTCCCCGTTTTTTGAAAAAGAGCGGGAACGAATGGTTGGCGACCAGCTCGCTAATCGTGGGATCACCGATGTTCGTGTGATGGATGCCATGCGGCGTGTCCCTCGTCATCTATTTGTAGAAGAAGCACTTCAGTCCCGTGCATACGGTGATCATCCGCTCCCTATAGGGGAAGGGCAAACGATTTCACAGCCCTTCATCGTGGCCTTGACAGTGCAAGGCCTCGACTTGAGAGGATCTGAGCGGGTTTTGGAAATTGGAATGGGTTCCGGTTATCAAACAGCCGTTCTGGCAGAGTTAACTGAGCAAGTGTATTCAATCGAACGATTGAGTTCTCTGGGCAGTATTGCTCGTGAGCGGTTAAACAACCTCGGCTATCGCAATGTGGTAACCCGCATTTCAGATGGTAGCCTTGGATGGGCCTCCGAGGCACCGTTTGATGGCATCGTGGTTGCCGCTAGCTCTCCGGTTATTCCGCCTCCCCTCAAAGAGCAACTTGCCAACGGAGCCCATCTCATATTGCCTGTTGGAGATTCAGAGGAACAGTCTTTGCGAAAAGTGACGAAAACTGAAGACCAGTATGAGAATATTGCAATGAGTTCTTGTGTTTTTGTTCGGTTAGTGGGTCGACATGGTTGGGCGAAAGGGATTTGAATATTATCAATGGATTGGCAAATCCGGGCAGGTTTCATTAAATAAGTGAGGGTTATTGTAAAGCCGATCGGGGCGTAGCGCAGCCTGGTAGCGCGCTTGCTTCGGGAGCAAGAGGTCAGGAGTTCAAATCTCCTCGCCCCGACCATAGTGAAGGGGGACCGGTAGCAAAAAAACCGGTCCCCCTTCACTATTTGATTGTTTGAATTGTCTGCTTCAGTTTAGACTATCACTGGGTTGACAGTTCTTTCAGCCTTCTCCTAGAATTTCGGGCGTTTTTTGGATGTGTCCTATGGTCTTTATTTAATCGGGGAGGTTCTGGTGAAGATCCTGCAGATCGGTCTAGGCGGGTTTGGGAAAAATCACGTTGAGGCTTGGACACGAATGGGTATGGCCGACTCTCTTTATGTTGCCGATCTTAAACCAGAAGCTTTCAATCTGCTCTCACGCTATCAGATTTCACCTAGTCACTTTTCAACTGACTTAGAAAGATTCTTGGATGATGTCGATATTGTGGACATTGTAACGCCCTCAGATAGCCATTTTAAGTTGTGTCAAACAGCTATTGAAGCTGGAAAAGATGTTTTCGTGGAGAAGCCGATTACGGTAAAGACGGAAGAGGCCGAAGAACTTGCTTTCCTGGTAAAAAAATCAGAGAAAATTTTACAGGTTGGATACTATTATCGATTTCATCCGATCTCTAGGTTTATTAAAGAGAAAATAGATGCCGGAGCTTTGGGTGAAATTCGCTATATAGCTGGAAACTTCTTAGGTTTTAAGCGAGCAAGGAATGACGTTGGGGTTACCCATACTGATGCTATACACTTTTTTGATTTGTATAATTGGTTTTTAGGGCCAGCTGAGACAGTATTGGCGTCGATTGTTCGTGATCATTTTGGCCGTGGACTAGAGGATACCTCGTTGGTGGTTTTGGAATACCCGGGTGGGGCTATCGGAAAGGTGGAATCTGGTTATATCCAACCAGGGCAATGGATCGAAAAGGTTGTCCCCGGGGCAATGACTACGAAGGATCTTTGGGTAATAGGTTCAAAAGCAACAATTGTGGCAGATTTCGAAGTGGAAACACTGACAATGCACAAAGTTCGCCACGAGCTAATCGATGGCACCTGGACCGCAATTCGAGATGGGGCGGAAACACCCGTTCTTGGGACAGCTAGTCCAGTCGATCAGGTTATTTTGGAGTTAGAGTCTTTCCTTGAATCCGTTAAGTCAAGGAACGAACCAGATGCGGGGGTAATTGGTAGTGGGGTGCATTTAGGTAAGATTATGGATGCGGTCTATAAGTCCAGCCAGGAACAAAGATCCGTTTCCCTGGATCTTTTGTGAGAGATTTTGAAGGGGGTAGGGCGTGAAGGATATATCAGGAAGGGATTTGGAGAATAACATACCTTTGGTTTCCCGTCGCGAAGGATTGGAACAAAGCGTTGTTCGCGTGGGGGATGTGTTGATCGGGGGAGATCGATTGGTGGTTATGGCAGGTCCATGCACCATCGAGAATTTGGAGCAACTTCTTGAAATAGCTCGACAGGTTAAGAAAAGTGGTGCGACTCTTCTGCGGGGTGGAGCCTATAAGCCCATGACTTTTCCGTATCGAAATGAGAAAGCTTTTGAGCTTGGGAAAATAGGATTGGATAATTTGAGGAAGGTTCGGGAGGAAGTCGGACTTCCTGTTGTAACTGAGGTTGTGGATGTTCGGTTGGTAGAGGAGGTAGCTGAGGCAGCGGATATGGTCCAGGTTGGAGCAAGGAACATGCAGAACTTTCCACTATTGGAAGAGCTTGGACGAAGTGGAATGCCTGTTTTACTGAAGAGGCACTTCGGCTGTGGTCTTAGGGATTGGTTGGGTGCGGCCGAATATCTTTATAACCTGGGAAATGAACAGGTTGTGATGTGTGAGCGAGGAATCGTTGCTCCTCACACACACGAACCAACGGCTCGCTTTATAGCCGATATCCAGGCGATCCCCGCAATTCGCAAGTATTCTCACTTGCCGATAGTGGTTGACCCCAGCCATGCTACGTTTAACCGGGAATTTGTTCCTTCGATTTCTAAGGCAGCTATTGCGGCAGGTGCAGATGGTTTGATTTTGGAGGTGCATCCGACACCACAAGAGGCGGCTGTGGATCCTCTTCAAGCACTTAGCTATGAGGTATTCGACGAATTGATGGACAAATTGCGTGATTTGGCCCCTATTGTCGACAAGTCGTTGTAAGCCTCTCCACCCATGAATAGGGAAGAGTAGAATGGTTAGCGATCTGGTTGATATTCAGGACTGTATATCCAACAAGCTTAATGAGGAGGTGGAGTCTGTCTCCTATTTTGTTGGAATTGTAGGTGATCGTCCATCGCAGTACGCAAAAAGCCCAACGATTTGGAATCCGACGCTGAAAAAGTTCAAGTTCGATGCCTTATATGTTGCTTTCGATGTGGAGGAAGGTAACCTTTCGGACCTTTTACAGGCTCTGCGGGTTCATCCTCAACTTATGGGTTTTAATGTAACCGTGCCTTATAAAGTGAAAATTCTTCCTTTGCTAGATGAATTGGAATCCAAGGCGGAGAGAATTGGTGCTGTCAACACAGTTGTAAGAGAACCTGAAGGTCGGCTAGTGGGATACAACACAGATGGGCAGGGAGGTATAGATAGCCTGACACAGGTTCAGCCAGGGGAGAAGAATGTATTTATCTCGTCGCTAAAAGGGGCGAAGACTTTGCTCATTGGGTCTGGAGGTGCAGCAGCAGCGTTGGCTCATTACATTAATGAATCGAGTGAAGGTGCAGCCCTAACGATTGCAAATCGAACAGAAGAAACTGCGAAATTATTGGCAGAATCTGTTAATAAGGCAGGAGGGTTGGCGACTGGAGTTTCCGAGACGGAAATCGAAAACATTGCTCCGGAAGTTGGTCTGATTGTCAATGCGACGGTTAAGGGTCAAAGTGGAATTCGACAACTTGCAGACGGAGCGGCGACATGTATGGAGCCTTATTCCTCACTGGCCTTAGCTGAGCCCGAAACCGTCTCTCGGTTGACCTCCGATAATGAAAATCAGTTTTACTCTGACTGGTGGAAAAATTCCATGGAAAGTGTGGTTGAAAATCAGAGGAAGTCTTCCGAAATTGTCTCGATAATACCTTCTGGAGTCCGTTTCTATGATTCAATTTACTCCCCGGAGGAAACGGTTTTTCTCCGTCATGGGCGTTTGAGTGGTCACCAAATCATGAACGGAAAGGGGATGAATGTTTGTCAGGCCGCTGACGGGTTTTTTAATAGGATTATGTCCAGATATCTTCAAGAGCAAAATCTAATGAATGGAGAAGTCTATAAAGCTATCCGAGATTTCATGTATCAAGTTTGGTAGCTTGAATTTTTTTTTGTTGGCAGGGCTGAAGGACCGCTTCGCTTTTAAGGTATTAATTTTGAATCGAAATTATCAGCATGCTTTGCGGTTTTAGGTGCTTGCTTTTCCAACCAAGTGCTGAGTGGTCTCTTTCCGAAGGTTCAGTGCAAACGCAATGAGAGAAAGTGAGTTATGAAGGTACTTGTTACAGGATCAAAAGGACTTATTGGTTCTGCCCTGGTTCCGTTTCTGGTCGATAAGGGATGTGAAGTTGTTAGGCTAGTGCGAACCGAGGGGGTGAATTCTGGAAAGGAGTTTTTTTGGGATCCAGAAAGCGGCAAGTTGGATCCTTTTGTGTTTAATAATTGTGATGCTGTTATTCATCTTGCGGGTGAAAATATTGCAGCTGGAAGATGGACCCGTGAGCGCAAAAGTAGAATTCGTATGAGCAGGGTCAATGGAACGCGTTTGCTTACTGAGACCTTGGCATCTCTTGATGATCCACCTAAGGTTTTTGTCTCATCTTCTGCCACTGGATATTATGGCAGTCGTAGTGATGGAAAGTTGAGTGAGGAGAGTTGTGCGGGGTCCGGTTTTTTGCCTGAGGTTTGTTTGGAGTGGGAGGGAGCAACATCGCCTCTAGTGAATACTGGAATTCGTCTTGTTATCCTTCGAATAGGTATTGTTCTAAGTCCGTATGGGGGAGCGCTTGCGAAGATGCTAACCCCATTCAGTATGGGATTAGGCGGAAAGATTGGAAGTGGCAGCCAGTATTGGAGTTGGATCGCGATCGATGATTTGGTCGAGGTAATCCATTTTGTAATGTTTTCAGAAGGCCTTCGTGGAATCGTGAATGCTGTAGCCCCTGAACCCATTACAAATGTCGAATTTACGAAAATTTTAGGAAGTGTCCTCTCTCGCCCTGCTTTTTTACCTCTTCCAGCATTTGTGGCTAAGATTGTCCTGGGGGAGATGGCGGAGGAACTTCTTCTTGCTAGTACTCGAGTAGAGCCCCATCAATTACAGGAAGCGGGTTTTGCCTTTCGGTATTCTCATTTAGAAGAAGCCTTGCGCTGTGTTTTGGACAGAGAGGTTAAATAACCCTTAGTAATTACGCTTTAGAGGTAATGCTTTGAGTGTATCAGCCCGATTGATGATTGGTGTGATAGGGGCAAATAGCCCATCCGACGAAACTTATGGGCTTGCCTATGAAATAGGTTACAAGATTGCAGAACGAGGTGGGATAGTCGTGTGTGGGGGGCTTGGAGGTGTAATGGAGGCCACCTGCAAAGGTGCGAAAGAGGCTGGGGGGATCACCATAGGGATCTTACCGGGTGATGAGGCCTCTACGGCGAACGCCTATGTAGACATTCCTATAGTTACCGGAATTGGATGGGCACGGAACATTATTCTTGTCCGCACTGCAGAGTCTATTATCGCAATGGATGGCAGTTACGGGACCCTTTCAGAATTGGCACATGCATTGCAGATGAAAAAACCAATTGTTGCTATCCGATCTCGAATTGCACCTGCAAATGTGCTACAGGTAGATGATCCCGATGAAGCTGTTAAAAGGGCCTTTGCTGCTTTTAATGATCGCTGAACTTAACCGAGCTAATAGGCGATGATTTGTTGAGGTCAAGGTTGTCGATAGGAATTGGCGATCGAACCTTCTGGAGCATTTTGGCTTTCCTGGTTATTCTGGGCGGATGCTCCACATCTGGTGTGTTTCGTTCTAGCGTATTTCGAAAGACCGGGGTCTACCATACCATCAGGCCGGGTGAGACGTTATATCGAATATCCAGAACCTATGGGGTGGATCTGGATGAATTGGTGAAGGTTAATCACATCTTTAAGGCCGGGAGTATCACTAAGGGCACGAGGCTATACATTCCAGGTGCGAAACAAGTTCTAATTGTGCCAAAACGGAAGAAACGGGTAGTCTTGTCGCCTACGAAATCCCCTAAATGGCCAAGGCGACGGGTAGTTCGAAGAAATCACACTTCGCCCTCATTAGACCCTGCCGAGACTAAGAAGCTTTCTAAGAATAAAAGGAAAGGCTTGAGACGCCTTGCTCGCGTTACCTTGCCGGCCGAAGTGGATTTCGTTTGGCCTATTAAAGGTAAATTGATCTCTGTTTTTAATAACAAAGGCAGACAAAAGCATCAGGGCATTGATATCGCTAGTGTAGTTGGGGCCTCTGTTCTAGCGGCTGAAGACGGGTTCGTTCTCTTCAGTGGCAAGGGGCCAGGGGGTTATGGGAACATGGTTGTACTCCGACATGTGGGAGGGTTCCATACGATTTACGCTCACAATTCAAAAAACAAAGTGAAGAAAGGTGACAAAGTTAGGCAGTCAGAAGTAATTGCTTTAGTTGGAGGAATCAGAGGAAATCGAAACCCGCATGTTCACTTTGAAATTCGTTTTAAAACTAAGCCAAAGGATCCACTTTTTTATTTACCGTAACGCTATTGCCGGTTGAAGTTAGATGGAGGTATTAAATGTTAAGTGTCGACGATCTTAAATCTAAGATCCGGGATATACAGGATTTTCCGAAAAAAGGAATTTTATTTAAAGATATTACAACTTTACTGTCAGATGGTGAGGCGTTTGCGACTTCGATTGACCTTATTGGTGAGCGCTATATTGATAAGGAAGTGGACTTAGTGGTTGGGGCCGAGGCTCGTGGCTTCGTGTTTGGTGCAGCACTGGCATATAAGCTGAATGCTGGTATTGTCATGATTCGAAAAACTGGAAAGCTTCCGCATCGGACGGTCAAGGCACTTTATGAGCTTGAGTATGGAACCGATGTACTAGAGATTCATGAAGACGCTATATCTGAAAAACATAGGGTATTAATCGTGGATGATCTTTTAGCAACGGGTGGTACGTCTTCGGCCGCTGCTGAATTAGTTCGGAAATTGAGGGGGAACATCGTTGGGTTTGCCTTTTTAGTAGAGCTTTTATCTCTAAATGGTCGCGATTGTCTCGAGGGTAATGATATTTTCTCACTGATCCAATTCTGATTCTGTTTTGCCGTGGGGTTTAAAGGAATGGGTCCGGACTTAAGCGGACGAAATGGAATAGTGACTTTAGTGAAGAGACGCGCTGTAGGTTTATGTCATAGTGTGTGAAGTGTTATTTTGGAACGGTTGGTGTAGATCTGGCGCAAAATAGGGATTTTGACATGGATCCTGAGGTTCCTTAAAATCAGTCCCTGCATGGTCTTATGTCATCAAAATCTTATTGAGCCTTTTTGATGGTTGGAAATCTACTTTTCCTTCAGGCTGAAAAAGCAGACAGGGCGAGATTTTATTGTGGTTGAGAAACAAGTTTCTACTGAGAAAACATATAAAGTCCGCGACTATATGAGTGAGAATGTCGTGTCTATTCCATTGGGGGAAACCCTTAAGCTAGCTGAGGACATCATGTCGCTTGGGCAAATTCTCCATTTGCCGGTGGTCGAAGCTGGGCGACTTGTCGGTGTGGTCAGTCAGCGCGACTTGCTACGATCATCATTAACGACTTTGCTAGAACATACCGAATCTGATCGCGAACTTTTTCTTGAATCAGTTCGAGTTTCTGAGATCATGACTCCACTTGCAAGAACCATTACTCCAGAAGTGCCTATTGCGGATGCGGCGCGGCTGTTGCTTGAACACAAGATTGGTTGCCTGCCTGTGGTGTCCGAAGAACGAGATGGCGAGATTGTTGGTCTAATTACCGCAACAGATCTTCTTAAAGCGTTTCTTGATAGCTTGGAGTGAATGAGATTTCATGGCGATTTTTCTTGGCTAGTTTTTCATTGGGATTGGATTCTCTGTGGGAACCTTAAAATGAGTAGACTTCTGGGACCTCGGATCCCAGATGATTTTCGGTTGAAACTCTGTGCTGAGGATTTGTCTGATTTGGAAGGTCGAGCTCTTCTCCTTTTGACTTTGGATAAAGAGGGGTTTCCTCATCCTGCTATGCTGTCATATCGGGAAATGGCGTCTCCGGATTTGAATCGTATTCGTTTTGCAATATGGCAAGGAACGAACACGAGCAAGAACATTGGTTGCGACCCACGTGCATCATTGATCGCTGTAGATAAAGAAATGAGCTACTATCTCAAGGGGCGAGTTCGTATCCTGCGTAAGGATTCAGAAACTTTTGAAGGGTGCTCCATCTATGAATTTACTGTGGAGACGGTTTTAGAAGATTCGGAGCCGCAGCTTCCAATCTCTAGTGGTGTTGAGTATCTAAACTACCAAGGTGTAGAGACGGCTGCCACCCGGAAGAGGCATCTAACAGAATTGTTGAATTGATTTTATGGGACAAAAGGGTTTTTAAATGTGGTACTCCTCAAGAGGAAAATCTAATGAAATTTGAATGTACTGTTTGTGGGTATGTTTATGAAAATGCAGAGGGAGATCCCGATGGAGGTATAGCACCAGGGACCCCGTTTGAAGACATTCCCGATGATTGGGTTTGTCCGGTTTGCGGTGCTACCAAGGCTGATTTTTCTCAGGTTGATTGAAGCCTAGGAAGTTGTCTTGTGAAAACTTTTGATTTTGCCGGAGAATCGAAAAACGGCAGTTGGAGATGACATGAGTGAGTCATATTTGGCACTTCGAAAGCGCCTGGAATCAAGGGACCGAGGGTTAAGAGACAAGGTTATGACGCTTTCTGAAGCTGTTGGGTTAGTGCAAGACGGCGATCAGGTAGCCTTGGGTGGTAATACTTTTTCTCGAACCCCTTTCGCACTGGTATGGGAAACGGTTCGTCAGAGAAAGAAAAATCTGAAAATTGTACGGAATATAACGTCTTCTGAGGGTGATTTGCTTTTAGCGGGCGGTTGTACAAACCATTATGTTACTAGTTGGTTTAGCCAAGGAATAATCTGGGGTGTTTCGCGAATCATGAGACATTACACAGAGTCGGGGATTGTCCGTTACGACGAGTGGAGTCATATGAGTATCGGTATGATGTTCAGAGCCGGCGCGCTTGGTCTGCCTTTTATGCCCACTCGCGTAATGATGGGTTCTGACATGGCACGGTTGCTAGAGAATGAAATAAAGGAGTTAGACTGTCCATTTACAGGAGACAAACTGGCCCTGCTGCCTGCGTTAAACCCTGACGTTGCATTCATCCATGTCCAAAGGGCAGATCCTCATGGAAACGCGCAGTATGATGGGCTTCCCTTCATGGATGCAGATGTTGCAATGGCGGCTAATAAAGTTATTCTCACGACCGAGCAGATTATTAGTAACGATCAGATACGACGCGCTCCCGACCAAACGAAGATCCCATTTTTTTGTGTGGAGGCTGTTGTGGAAGTACCTTATGGTAGCGCTCCTCATGAATGTTCTGGAATGTATGAGCCTTTCTACGCTCATATGGATCAATATGCCAAATTGACCCGCGAGAAAGGTGTCGATGGCGCCGAAGAGTACCTAGGAAAGCATGTTTACTCTCCTGATTCTTGGGATGATTATCTTGGTTTGATTGGCATTCGTGATGTTATTGAAGCTACGAAAGCCGGAAGGAGGATGTACAGTGACTAAATCAGCGACGGATGCTGAGTACTCGACTGCAGAGATTCTCTCTGTGATGAGTTCTCGGATCCTAGAAGACGGAAAAGTGCTTTTTGCCGGAGTGGGCATTCCTTTGCTTGCTGCCACATTGGCTCAGCGGATGCATGCCCCCCATTTGACAATTTTGTTCGAGGGTGGAGTTGTTGGTCCTTTTATCGAGCCGGGAAAGCTTCCACCGTCGACCAACGAAGCTAGAACTGCTCGAAGAGCAAACATGGTCCCATCACCCACAGATGTGCTCGCGCTGCTTCAGCGTGGGTATGTAGACTATGGTTTTATGGGAGGAGCACAGGTCGATCAATATGGCAATCTGAATAGTTCTTTTATTGGGGATCCAGAAAACCCTAAAGTTCGCCTTCCTGGAAGTGGCGGAGGAAATGATATTGCCAGCCTAGCTAAGATGATCGTAGCTATGCCGCATGAGAAAAAACGTTTGGTTGAAAAGGTAGATTTTGTGACTAGTCCGGGCTATCTGAACGGAGGCAGCACGCGTCACGATTCTGGGCTCATCACGGGAAACATGTATAAAGTTATTACTAATCTCTGCATTATGGATTTTGATGAAGATAACAAGCAAATGCGTCTGGAGGCACTCCATCCCGGAGTTGAGGTTGCTGAAGTGTTAGAAAATACGGATTTCGAACCTGTGATCCCGGAAAAACTAGGTACAACTTCACCCCCAACAGAAGAAGAGCTAGGGATCTTACGGGAATTAGATCCAGAAAGAATGTATCTCTAGTATTTGTTTAATATTTATACTCTAATTTATTGTTTTTAAAAATTCAATTAATTCATCAAATAAAAATATATTTTTGCCAACTAAGGACAGAGAGAATTGGCTGCCGATGAGGTCCGATCATTTTTGAGCTGTATCCGAGATGACGGGAGAACCATGTTGAGCGAGTCCGAGGCCCTGAACTTGCTCCGTCTTAGTGGGGTTCCTGTAGTTCAGATGGAATCGGTTTCCGACTGTGAAGATGTGGCTGCGGCTGCAGAACGAATTGGTTTCCCTGTTGTTTTGAAGATTGATTCTCCCGATATTCAGCATAAATCTGACATTGGTGGTGTGGTTTCCAACCTGGGAACACCCGAATCCGTTGCTCGGGCCGCGCAGAAGATGGAGGCTCATGTCTCGACTGTTTGTCAAAAGGCAAGGCTCAAGGGGTTTACGGTTCAAACTGTAGCTCAAGGAGCCGAGACTCTTTTGTCTGCTACTGTAGATCCAGTATTTGGACCTGTTCTGACCTTTGGATTGGGAGGTGTCTGGGTGGAAATACTAGAGGATGTTGTTTTCCGCCTAATTCCAATAAATACAGATGATGCCCAAGAGATAATTACAGAAATTAAAGGAAGGAAATTATTCGAAGGATTTCGCGGTTCTCCTTCCGTTAATCGGGAGGCGCTTATAAAGGGGCTTGTATCTCTATCAGATTTTCTTTGGAAATATTCCGATGAAATTGCCGAGATCGAGATCAATCCCTTGGTAGCAGGAGTGGAAGGAATTATCGCAGTCGACGGATTAGTCCGGCTGCACGGGTAAATTCTAGAGAGGAAATGGTAATGAGTGGTTTTTCTCCTATGCTCGAGCCCCGTTCTGTTGCCGTCATAGGTGCTTCGGCTGATCCCAGAAAGTCAGGACATTTTCTGCTGAAGAATATTTTAGATTGTGGGTACAGAGGAGAGGTGTTTCCGATTAATCCTAAAGGGGGTGAAATTTTAGGTCGGAAGGTATACCCCAGTGTCTTGGACGTTCCCGGTGAGATTGATTTGGTTCTATTTCTTCTCCCTCGGGAGCATGTCTCTCGTATTTTGGACGAGTGCGGTAAAAAGAATGTTAAAGCAGCTGTGATTATAACGGCGGGTTTTGGAGAAGCGCCTGGTGATGGTTTGCGATTTGAAGAAGAACTGAGAGAGGCAATTTCCAGAAGTGGTGTTCGATGTACGGGTCCGAATACTTTAGGCTTAGCCAATGCTCACCGAGATTTTCTTGCTGGTTTTGTTGCAGTTGATGACTGGCTTAAGGGTGACATCTCCATTATGGCCCAAACAGGTAACTTTACGGGTTGTATGGCTAATCAAATTATGGATCAGGAGTATCAAAGGCTTGGTATTGGAAAGAGTGTTGCGGTCGGGAATAAGGTAGATCTGGATGAGGTTGATTTTTTGGAATATAGTCGGGATGATCCTGAGACCGGTGTCATCGGGTTGTATTTGGAAAGCATTCTTCGGCCTCGGGAATTTTTTTCGCTCGCCCAAGAAGTAAAAAACAAAAAGCCAATTGTCCTTCTGAAACCAGGGGTAACAAATGTGGGCAAGCGTGTGTCAGCTGCGCATACTGGAGCCCTAGCATCAGATGACCGCATATTGGATGCGGCATGCAGGCAGTATGGCGTTGTTCGGGCGAGGACCATTCAGGAATTTTTAGAGATCTTGAAAGGTTTTTCATTTCAGCCTTTGCCCCGGGGTAAAAGGGTAGGTTTGGTTTTCTATAGCGGTGGTGCGGCAGTGTTAGCGGCTGATCAGCTGGTGTCTGCTGGATTTGCGCTTCCCGATTTTGACCAACGCACACATCAACGTTTAACGGCACTAATGCCGGAATGGCAACCAGTAGAAAATCCGGTTGACCTGTGGCCCGCGATGACAGGAGATAATCTTCGGATTCAGGGAGAGTCAATTCGTGCGGCGATGGATGATACAAACACCGATATAGTTTTGTCACTTTTCTTGGGTGTTCCGAATGCAGATTGTGAAGGTTTGGCGGGTGAGTTTCGTGCGGCAATGGAGGCCAATCCCCATAAACCAATATTTTCCATGTTCTACGGTGGTCGGGTAAGCGAGAAATGGAAGCGAGAGTTTGAAGAGGAAGGTCTCCTTTGTGAAACGAGGGTACCTATTTTCCAGGATTCCTCGATGGCCGTCCGGGTTCTTGAGGTAATGGCTTGGTATGCCGAACGCCGAGACAGAATTTCTCCGGAACCTTGTTTCTAATAAGGATACTCGGATTTGCCAGTTTTTAGTTGCAATACTCTGCTTCTATAGGTTGAAAATGCTAGAGGTAAGAGCGTTTTGTGTTACGAGTTCCCAGTTGACTCAGGAAAATTAAATTGTTAGAGTTTCCTCCTGCTTTCGTTGGGATGTTGGTCTGTTGTACCCTTCTGTTGCCTCTTTCTGTCGGCCAGAATCTTTAGGGGTCCGAGAGTCGAAAGAGGAGGCTACTCGGGAAAATATAGAATAAAATGGATGAAATAATCCAAGAGTCATCGGAAGGTTTTCTGAAGCGTCGGGCCGAAGAGGAAGAAACGTCCGGTTGGCTAAAATTTTTCAACCCTCGGATTATGTCCCCCCTATCTGTTTTGGGTCTATGGTACTTGTCCTCGTGGATCACTGTCCTTGTTACCGAAGAGCAAATACTTCCGTATCCCCATATTGTTGCCAGGGTTATGGTCCTTGAGACTATCCTGGAGGATGTTTGGAAGTTTTTCGAACATCTTGGATCCAGTCTTTTGCGGATTGTAATTGGATTTGGAATCTCCTTGATTATCGGAATCCCTATTGGAATCGTTATGGGAATCCGGAAGTATTGGGAGGCATTTTTTGGCGATTATGTTGTTGTCGGACTAACTATTCCAAGTTTGGCGTGGGCAATCATCGGTGTTTTGTGGTTCGGGATTCAGCCGCTTACTCCGATATTTGCAACCTTCATGATCACCTTTCCATACATTACTATTAATATTTGGGAGGGAATGAAGGATGTTAATAAAGATCTAGTGGATATGGCACGGGCTTTCGGAGTTCCTCGAGGAAAGATAATCCGGAGAATTTATATACCCTCATTGATGCCTTTTTTCTTTGCTTCTATCCGTTTCGGATTCGCCATTGCCTGGAAGATTGTCATCCTAGCAGAGCTTTTTGGAGCAGAGAACGGAATTGGATACATGATTTCATATTGGTATCATATGTTTAACATGCGTCAGGTTTTAGCCTGGGTTGTTATTTTCACTATTTTAATGTTTGCTCTTGAATATGGAGTTATTCGTCCTTTAGAGCGAAAAATCCTTTCTTGGCGCCCTGAAGCGAAGATTTGAAATCATGAATGAGAAGCCACTCATAGAGATTGAAGGGTTGAAAAAGTCTTTTCAACAACCCGATGGGGGTGAATTGAAAGTTCTGGATGGAATCGATTTGACGGTTCAGAGGAACTCTCTTACCACCTTGATTGGTCCGAGTGGGTGTGGAAAATCGACCTTCTTGAATGTACTTACGGGGCTCGAGGCGCC
Organism: uncultured bacterium; assembly: GCA_964437725.1. Taxonomy (GTDB): domain Bacteria; phylum UBA8248; class UBA8248; order JACPRG01; genus CAYTIB01. Next base: position 15,528 of record CAYTIB010000035.1, read on the forward strand.
CACTGAGGGTGAAATTCGTTTCCACACTCAAGATAAAAAAGCGTTCAAATTTGGATATGTTTTTCAGGCAGCACGACTTTTACCTTGGATGAAAGTTATAGACAATGTACTTTTTGTCCATAAGGGTCAAACAGCAGAGTCTAGAAAACTTGCTCTGCATTATTTGGAAATAGTCGGATTGAGGGATTTTGTTAATGTTTATCCACATCAGCTTTCAGGTGGGATGCAACAGCGTGTTGGTATAGCGCGTGCTCTATCTCTCGAACCCGATGTCCTTCTTATGGATGAACCCTTTAGCCATTTGGATGAAATTACCGCTAAGAGGATGCGAAAGGATTTGATTGGGATATGGAAAGAATCGAAAGTGACAATTCTTTTCGTTACACACGACTTAAGCGAAGCGGCAATTCTTTCGGATAGGGTACTTTTTTTATGTCAGAAACCTGCGAAGGTTGAAGAGGATGTTGTTATAGATATTCCGCGGCCTCGTAAGTTGCATGACGAGGAATTTTTGAGTTTACATGCTCAGCTTTCCCAGAAGTTTTCCTTTATGGAGGGTGAAGAAGAAGGGTTGGATTAATTGCCTCTGGGGAAGGTTGCATTCAGAAGGGTGCTAAACCTGTTTTTATATGTTTGGTTTGTGTAGAGAGTTTGGACCTGAATTGAATAGTGTTCGCCGGTCTTATTTGGTTTCTAGTCTGTTTCAAGTTGAATGCTGAGTTACTCGTGGGTTGTCTGACGCGAGAATATTGAGGATAGGCCCGATGGAGTTGTTATCACGCTTGGCGTTGCACACCTTAGATGGAATTGTATACGGGTGGCTTTATGCATTGATCGCCTTTGGGCTTAGTCTCATATTTGGTCTGCTTAATATCGTGAATGTCGCACATGGCACACTTTATATGTTAGGTGCTGTATTCGGATGGTATTTTGGGGCTGTACTGACGGATAGCTATTGGGTGGCTCTGATTTGTGCGCCACTTGGAGTTTGTTTGTTTTCCGTGTTTTTGGAATCAGTGGTTTTGCGCCCCATAGAAGATGATCCTGATATGACAATCCTTTCGACCTTTGGAATTTTGTTAGTGGTTGAAAATATGGTTTTGCTTTGGATTGGTGGTCAGGGAGAGGCTTTTGATGCACCGTTTGCTGCCCAAATTTCTATTGGTGGCTTTAAGTACTCGGTGTACCGCCTTTTTGTCATGGGAGTTTCAGTGGTGGCCTTCCTTGCCGTTTGGTGGTTCCTTCAGAATACGCGTTACGGATTATGGATCCGAGCAGTGCGTATGAATACAGAACTTTCTCTTTCTGATGGTATTCCCGTCAAATCTGTTAATACGGTAGCCTTCGCCCTGGGAGGATTATTGGCTGGTCTGTCGGGGGTGCTAGCTGGACCTTTTGTCGCTATTTTTCCGACAATGGGATTGAACGTCCTAATTATTGCCTTCATTGTGGTTATCGTTGGTGGGCTGGGAGATTTATTTGGGGCGGTGGTAGCCGGCATTACCCTTGGTTTAGTAGAAAGCATTGCATCCGTTTTTGTGGAACCCACAATGTCTCGAGTTATTGCTCTTTTGTTTGTGACAACCTTTCTGTTTTTCCGTCCTAACGGACTTTTTGGAAAGGGTCGATAATGGGATTGTCAGTAATTCCCAGATCTGATTCACGGCGGACAGCATATACACTATTAGGTGTTTTTGCTGTTCTTCTTGGTTTGCCATTTATGGTAGACGATTTTGGCGTTTCCTTCACGATGGATATTCTCATTTGGGGTCTTTTAGCATTGTCCTTTGACTTTATTTATGGATTTACCGGTTTGTTAAGCCTCGGTCAATCCGTATTTTTTGGCCTTGGAGTATATGGTTTAACGTTGGCTATCATTCACTGGGAAGCTGGTATCTGGGTAGCCATGCTTGCTGGCCTTCTTCTGTCAGGTGTGATAGCTGCGATTTTTGGGTATTTTGCTGTGAAAGTACGAGGGCATGGGTTTATCATCATTACAGTTGTTGGAGCGACCATTATTACCCTTATAGCTTTCTCATGGAAATCGATCACTGGAGGAGATGATGGTTTAGTTTTCACAAGGCCCTTATTAACACTAGGCCCTCTTGCCATTGATTTAACCGAACAGCTTCCACGTTACTATTACACCATAATCTGTGTTGCTCTTTGTTACTACGTCTCCTTGCGTGTCCTCCGATCGCCCTTGGGAAGGGTGTTTGAGTTGATTCGTGAAAATGAAGATCGCGCTCGTTGTGTGGGTTATGACACAGGACGATATAAGCTGATTTCTTTTACGATAGCTGGGTTAATAGCTGGATTGTCCGGCGCTTTATATGCCGTATCTGTAAGCTATGCAAGTGCCGAGTTTTTCAATTGGCTGATTTCGGCTGAGGCTGTAGTTTGGACCTTATTTGGTGGTGCAGGGACTCTTTATGGTGCTATCGCCGGAGCAGGTATCCTTATTTATCTGCGAGAGGCATTAAGCAGTACGTGGTCAGTTTCTTATCCTATTATTCTTGGGGTCATAATTATCATAGTTGTTACATTCACACCGGCAGGGCTTGTCGGCACCATTAAGCGTGTCATCTCCAATCTGCGAAGGAAAGATGTGGGTTGGGAGAAAGAAAACCATGGTTAACCCTGAGCTAAATAGCCAATTCCTATGCACCCAGGGTCTTGTTAAAAGATTTGGAGAGTTTACGGCTGTGGACGGAGTCGATCTGGATGTCCAGGCCGGCGAGCTTCGAGCCATTATAGGTCCGAATGGTGCAGGCAAGACAACTTTTTTTAATTTAATAAGTGGCTTTTTGCCGACTACGGAGGGGACTTTTTATTTCAAAGAAAGACTTATTACTGGAATGGCATCCAATCAGATTGTCCGTCTTGGAATTGGAAGGACTTTTCAGATAACCAACTTATTTCCAAAACTTACGGTTTTGGAAAACGTACAGGCTGGAGTACAGGGCAAGGCTGGAAAACCGAATCCTATTAAAAGTTTGCTTAAAATGCGTGATTCTTGGGAACGGGCAGCAGCAGTTTTAGAATTGCTTGGGTTGTCCGATCGAGCCCACATACCTATTACCGACCTTTCTCATGGTGAGCAAAAACTGGTAGACATTGGTATTGCTATGGCTTCTGATCCTGAGGTTCTTCTTTTGGATGAGCCTACAGCGGGCCTGAGTGCTAAAGAAACTAATGGTATGACTGACAAGATCGCCGAATTATCTGAAAAACGAACAATTTTAATTGTTGAGCATGACATGAAAGTTGTGATGACTCTGGCTAAAAAGATATCAGTTCTTCATCAGGGAAAGATAATTGCTGAAGGTACTCCTGATGATATTCGGGCTAATTCTGAAGTCCGCCGGGTATACCTAACCCGAGAGGCCTAAAATGCTGCACTTAGAAGGCGTGAATGCGTTCTACGGAAAGAGCCACATACTTTTCGACGTTGCCCTTGAGGTGCGTAAGGCAGAGGTTGTGGCCCTTGTTGGACGGAACGGCGTTGGTAAGACGACCCTTCTCCGAACAATTATGGGGCTTATGGAAAATAGGGTTGGAAGTATTTCTTTCAACAGTCAGGAAGTGATGAAGACCCCTGCCCACAGGCTTGCAGGACTCGGGTTGAGTCTAGTCCCTCAAGAGCAGCCAGTATTCGCAGATTTTTCAGTCAGAGATAACCTTCGTGTGGCTTCACCTACAGGAGAGTTAGATCCTCATATGAGAGAATCTCTTCTCGAGAACTTTCCGGTAATTGATGAACGAATGGATCAGATGGCGGGTACGTTGAGCGGGGGGGAGAGACAGATGCTGGCTATGGCTCGTGCTTTCGTTAAAAAACCTCAGCTAATGCTTCTAGATGAACCCACCGAGGGGCTAATGCCGTCTGCTGTTGAAGCAGTTGAAAAGGCAGTCAGGTCCTTCCGCGAGGGTGGAATGGGAATTTTGCTTGTTGAGCAAAACCTTAAAACAGTGCTGGAGGTTAGCGACCGGGTTTATGTAATGGAAAAGGGACAGGTCATCCACGAGGAACCGGTAACCTCTTCAAGCGAATTGTCTTTAGAGAAATTCATGGGCTTAGAATAACAATAAAGAGTATCGTGACGAAGAGACTAAAGTTCGTACGATAAAATTTCTCTTTAAGTTTGACATAACAAAGGCCGCGGGGAATCCCAATCCCGCGGCCTTTGTTATGTTTTATCGCCTCAGTTGAGTATTGAAACTTCGTTGTCAGATCCTTAAATCACCCTGAGGTTTGTACATTCCTTTTTCCATTGGAATTGTGTCTTTTATTTCCCAAGATCCGTTAACCACCTGTTGAATATAAATAGGCGCAAACGCTTGGTGATCTTGTGCCCGGATTTTTTTCCCTCCCTGCGGATATCCTGGGCCGGCCTTGGTTTCATGCCCTTCAAGCCATTTGATAACATCTTTCGTATGTTTACTCTTGCTTTTGTATCCCGTGGCTACGACTGCATCTTTGATGAGATGCATGTTTTCCCATCCGAGACCGTCGTGAGCCACGCCCGATGGCTTCCCACGTTTTATATCTGTCCCATCAGGAGCCACACCGATTGCCTTCCTCAGCATCGCGTCATATGACTTCAGGGGGGCAGGGACCTGATCCGAGCGCTGTGGGAATGGTGTGTGGAAGAAGCTTCCCTCAAAGGGCTTAGGATCTAGTCCATCAACACTATCGTAAGTTCCGACATATTTAAACTTGTCGAAGATCCCCATGTTTTTAGCTTGTTTTGCGAAAGCGATTGCGCTACCAGAGAAAAAGGCCATGAAGACGACCTCTGTTTCCTTCACGTTGATTCGGCTTAGGTAAGGGACCAGGTTGTCTGTTCCCAAGGGGACCATGATTTTATCTAAGGCCTTACCACCTAATGACTCTACTTTCTTGGCCCATTGATTACACTGGTCTTGCCCCCATGCATAGTCCAAGCCGAGAAGAGTCCATTTCTTGCCTTGCCTAATCGCCCAATCCGAGGCGGAGGTTACCTCGTGTAGAACACTTTCATTCATACGGAAGACGTATGGGTGTCCCTTTGCTCCAGTAATTGATGTTGCCGAGCCATTTGGAAATCCGATTGTTTTTAGCTCTTTGAAAATGGGATTACATGCGAGGCAAATCCCACTATGGTGTGATCCGATGACAAAGTCCACCTTGTCGCGTTGAATCAGCTTCCGAGCTTTTCTAACTCCTGTAGGCGGTTTAGATTCTGTATCCTCTTTGAAATAGACTAGCTCCCTCCCACCGATGCCACCAGAACTATTGATCTTTTTGACTGCGGCCTCTGCAGATCGGTTGACCCAGTATCCGAAGTCAGCGAGGACTCCGGTCAGGTCTACCGTTGACCCTACCCGGATGGGATCAGCTGCATTGACATGGTATCCGGGAATAAGGGATGCAGCACCCACCGCACCTGCTGTTACTGCTGATTTTTTCAGAAACTGCCTTCTTGTGATTGCTTTTTTCAATTTGCCCATTGTTTATCCTTTCTTTCTATCTTTAAAAGCTGTTCGAAGGATGCGATGGCCCAACAGTCGATGGAAAGAAACAGATCACACCTTCTAACAATGGCGCCTAACTCTACATCCACCGATACTATGGCCCGAACTACATTCTGTCTTTTATATAACAATTATGAGGCGTTCACATAAATTGTGTCAAGAAACTTGTGAAATCAAACTCATTAATATTGCTCTGATATACAATATGATCTTCATTAATCAAGTAGATATAAGAGCTTATACGGGAATAAGTATCGTGTGGTATACTCCGTTGGTCAACACCCTTCGTATCAGGTTCCATGGCAGGTAATTCCGTTGAACAAATAGGATGTGACATGGGTATTTGATTCGATTGATCTATGTCTTTTTTTATTCTTAAATAAACAAAGGAAATTGTATTTAAATAGAAAAACGGTTCCCGAACATAGACTGTATTAGTTTTTCGTAAAATCTCGTTTTCCATACAAAATGACAGGAGAATAGTTCGATGGAGTTTGAAAGGCTAGAGTGGTCCATTCATCCTAACCCGTTAAATCCGGAAAATCAGTGTATTGGCCTGATCCGCCTAGCTGAGCCGGAGAAGTTGAATTCAATCGGGCCCACGATGAGCCTCGAATTAGATTACCTATGTGATCAGATCAAACGTAGAAGTGATATTCAGGTGGTGATCTTGACCGGAACCGATCCTGGTTTCTGCGGGGGTGGAGATTTGCATGAGGAGGCTATCGGTCTGCAGGTATCGGCAGAAGATATGGGCCTTAAGGGCCCTTATGCAAAGATGATGGAGTACTACATGAATGACGTGTTTCACGTTGTTATGCAAAATGCCGTTCGAAAACTTGAAGATTTACCCCAGGTGACTATCGGGGCTATTAACGGGGCTGCAGTTGGTGTTGGCCTTGAGATGAACACGGGACTAGATATACGGATTGCTTCTGAAAAAGCTCGATTGGGAGAGGTGGCAGTAGTCGCTGGATTTTTGCCCGAAACAGGAGGTTGTCGAAATTTGCCTAAGCTTGTTGGATACGGGCGAGCTATGGAAATGACCTTGACAGGAAGGATTTTGAGCGCACAAGAGGCTCTTGAAATTGGACTTGTTGAATTCGTTGTTCCACACGAATCTCTCTTAGAGGAAGCTTTGAATCTAGCCGGAAAGATTGCGATGGGGCCGCCGATCTCGGTTCGCGAGGGTAAGCGCCTGATGAAATCTTATTGGGACCATAATAAGACTGATGCTGGATTCAAAGATGAGTTGGATACTGTGCTCGAAATTACCCGAACGCCTGATTGCAGAGAGGGGATTCGAGCTTTTCTAAATAAACAAAAACCAAAATATACGGGTTCGATTGATTCGAAATGAATTGAGCCCTGGCAAATAAGTTTTGTAGGGAATTTTCATTGAACAAGCAAGTTGGAAATTTTTCTATTGGCTAACCATCTACATCCACTGGTCAATGAAGAGATTAGAACTGGAAGGTTTTGTTTTTTTGTTCCTTTTTTTTGGCTTCTTTCCTGAGGATGTTTCTCTTGATTTTGCCCGTGTGGGTTTTAGGTAGGTCCGAAACGAATTCGATTATTTTGGGAACCTTATAAAGAGCAATACGTTTTCGGATGAGGTTTCGAATTTCTTTGGCGGTGGTTGCTGATGGTTTGAAAGAGTTTTTTAGTACCACGTAGGCCTTGATTCGGAAGCCTATCTCTTTGTCTGGGACGCCGATAACTCCAGCCTCTATAACGCCCGAGTGTTCCAGGCAGGCTTCTTCGATCTCCTTCGGAGAGATCATGTATCCCCGGCTTTTGATGAGGTCGTCTTTGCGACTGACGTACCAGAAATATCCGTCCTCATCAAACCGACCAAGATCACCTGTGTAGTACCATCCATTGATATGATTTTCCTTCCAAGCTTTTGGCATTTTTCGGTATTCTACGAATAGACCAGGACAGTCGTCACGGATGGCAACACGGCCTACTTCATTGTTAGGGATTGGTTTGCCATCAAAGTCATGTATTTCCATGACATACCCGGGCAAGACCTTCCCTGTTGAGCCCGGCTTGATTGGTTCTTGGTCCAAGTTAACGCAAAACTTTTGGAGTTCCGAAACACCTAATCCATCGATAATGTCACACCCAAATTGAGCCTTCCATTCTCTGTAGGTTTCTGGAGGTAGGGTTTCGCCTGAGCTAACACATAGGCGAAGATTCCCTAAATTAGGCTTTTCCTTAAAATTAGAGCTTGCAAGAATCATGCGATAGGCTGTTGGAACGGTCGAGAAGATGGTAATGCCGCGTTTTTTGAGTGTGTGAATAGCTTTCGAGGGTTCGAACCTTTCGTTATGTATGTAAATCGCAGTTCGCATGTAAAGGCAATGCATCAACCCTTGGCCCAGAGAATACATGAAGCTGAATTCTGCAGGGTTCCAACTAAGATCATCCGCGCGAAGCTTTAACATCAAATGTCCTACTGAATCCCCAGTGGCAATTATCCAGCGATTGGCGTGGACAATTCCTTTCGGGGTTCCTGTGGTGCCCGATGTGTAGAGCATAAAAGCCGGATCTTCAGATTGAGTTTGTAGTGCATCGAGTTTGGAGGGCGACGTGGAGAGGAGATTGTCGAAAGAAGGGATGTTTTTATATTCTCCACTAAAAAGGTATATGTGATCGATGTTCGGACAGTTAGGAAGTATCTCAACCAGTGCATCCAATCGGTCTTCTGTCGTAAATACCGCTTTGGCATCTGAATTCTCGATAATATGTTGAAGTTCTTTTGGCCCTAAAAGAGAATTGCTCAGCACTGGAAGAGCGCCCACCCATAAACAAGCAAGGACTGCAACAACGTAATTTGGATGATTGGGAGAGCGTATGACTATTGCGTCCCCGCGTCTAATGCCGAGGTCTGTAAGCGCGTTTGCACAACGTAACATGCGTGAGTGAATTTCAATGAAGGGAATTCTTTGGTCCCCAAATATTATCGCTATGTCTTCGTGATTTCCTTCCGTAAGCCATGGATGGCAGATAGCCTTTGCAATATTAAGGACAGGGGGAATTTTTTGATAATAAGTCGGGAGTGGGACCTTCCAGTTACTCATTGATTTACGCTTTCTGAGATTTGTTGAATAATCTTTGAATCCGATTATCGAGGCATTCTCCGCTAAATGGCTTATTTTAATTCTATGATTCTCGGACTTCCAGTTGGTTAAGTATTATCACTGTATTATTAGTATCTGATTGCATGGGGAGAATTCCTCGAAACCACTCTTTCATGTGATGTCTTTTAGGAGGTTTTCCATAATTGGGATAAGAGGTTTATGTAGGAGAGGTCGTGATGTAATCCAAAGACTGATCCACGTGTAAAGTATCATCATTAGTAGAAGTGGTAGCTGACATAGTGTGAATCGTTTCGCCTTGGTTAATATCCTTTGAGCTATTTGGTGGGCTGTTACTATGGAAATGGTGTGTCCGGAAACGATAAGTATCACTTGGCAGGTCCAGACCACCTCGGTTTTCAATCGATAGTCTACTGAAACTACTTTGTGTTGCATGAAATTTGACAAAGAAGTGGCTTCATATCCCATCGGATCGGAGAGTGCTATTCCAAGCTCAATGAAGCGAGGTAGGATGAGATTAAAAAAATGTGCAAGATAATAGCCAAAGGCTATCGGCAGTAAGGATAATCCGAATGCACGTGCTAATTCTCCGACGTTTTTATGTCCCGCTAGGCAAGACATCCAAGCACAGGACCCATAGTAGCATGCAGCAAAAATAACTAGCCCGGAAGACAAGAGGATTAATTGTACGCCTTCCATGACAGGGATGCCTGGAAAGGCGTTGATGGCTATTTCCATCAACGCACTGGTGCTTCGAATCCACTCCTGCGTTGCCATATATCCGTCATAGGTGACTGAATACATTATGCTGATAATAAATATGACACTTAAATTGTCTTTGAGTGATTCTCTTCTCAGTGCAGCTCCGTATGGCCTGACTTCCAAAGTGTGCTCTCCGTGTCCTATCGGTGCAAATAAGCCAAGAACTTGGAAATAGCGAGTAAAAGGATCAGCTAGGTTCATCCAGTCTTTTCCGAAAAGGATCAATCCTGCCCAGATATAAATTGAATAAAAAACCGTAATTGTGGCTAGTGATCGTGGCTCGTCCGATTGAAACCAGCTTAATTCAAACCATATAAAACTAATGTAGAGGATAAGAGCTGGCCAAGCTCCAAGTTTTTGGGGATAGCGAATGTGAAAGGAAAAACGCCGCATTCCAGTCCACTTATAGATTGCAAGAAGAGGATTAATGTGACCCCATGGATTTCCAACCAAAAATGAAAACAGGCTTAGGCCGAACCAAAACAGAATCCAAATCAAACTTGATGTTGCGTTGAATTCAGTTTTTGGATTGCCGAAAAACCCTGCTAGCAGAACAAGCAAAAAAAGACCAACGGAAATGATCTGCGTTAATAAGGCAATCCTGGGGTTTTGGAAGATCCATTTTAGGAGCGGAAATGTAGAGGCAGGACGAAAAGAGTGTTGAGTTGACCTGCAATCACTGCTTTTTTTGGTTTTGTACCTATTGAGCAGAATAAAGGAAAGGAGGAGAACAGCAGTGGCCGCGATTAATACGATCCATCCCGGAATAGGAGAATTGAATCGGGTCTCGGCTACAGCGTGACTTAGGGCAGGGACTTCGAAGATAAGGACAAGGAAGGCCTGGAAAAAGACCCAAAGCAAGATTTGTCTTTGGTGTGAATATGTATTTGTCTTGGTTCTCGATGAACAGCTTGTCTCCAACACATGCCCCCGGAATTGGGCACGAAATCCTGAACATGAAAGCTTTCCGTACCTATTCTTTGAAATTCCACATCGAATCTTGGAATTTCCCTAGACGTCTTGGTTGCAGATATCTAAGGCGACTTGGGCGTAAACCTTTGCCGAATTTAGAAGATCATCAACTTGTATAGAATCTAGTTCTTTTCCTTCTGCAAAAGATTTTGTGTAAGAGGGACCATAGGTAGCCGAAGGAATACCCACCTCGTTGAAGACGTTCATATCCCGCCACATGCTGGTGATGGGGGTAAAGACAGTTTCCGTAGGTTTCGCGAAAACTTTCTGGTGAGCATTTTCAATTGCCTCGGTCAGGGGTTCGTGCCCCTTGGCGATATATCCTCGTCGTGTCATATAGGGTGTGATCTCGGCTTCCAATCCAGTATCGGCGATGATACGCTTCAATTTTGGCAGGATATACAAAGGATCCTTCCCGGGGGGAATGCGTACATCCAGATATATGCTGCAACGACCAACGGAGTTGCCAATTTTCCATGGGAGTCCACCTCGGATAGCTCCCACACTTACGTTAGGCTTAATGCTGCCGCCGCCGAAGTCTACCTTCTCTTCTTCAATGAACTGGTCGGCCCAATCCTCTAAGGCGTTGATTAGCTGAGCCATTTTAACAACAGCGTTGGGACTTTCGGTGCGTGGGGTAGGTCGTGGTATGAACGGTGTATAGAACCCTGCACCTCTGGTCGTAATTTTAAAATAGGCACATCCGCATTGTGCCCAGGTTTTAGCAAAGTTTGTACACTCTGCCACCAAGGCGAAATCCGCTACGATCCCATGGTCTACCAAATGACGAGCACCGAGACCTTTACCTAAATATCGTCCACCCTGAAACTCATCAATTGGGGCTGTACCTATCTCGCCAACAACGGCAGTGATAATAAGATCACCTTTAAGGGGAATCCCACTGTCTCGTATAGCCCGTGCAGCAAAAAGCGTAGCAGAAAGGGGGCCTTTATCGTTGAATACCCCTTGACCGTAGAGTTGGTCTCCCTCCCTCCATGCTTGAACATATTCGGGTAAAAGTTCCCCCGCACTCCAAACATCTTCAGGAGCTCCGTACTTGGTGTCGATGTGCGCATTGTAAATTAGGGATTTTCCCCCTCCCGTTCCCTTCAGAACGGCAACAATGTTATTACGCCCGGGGGCAGCTTCCATTTTTTGGGGTGCAAAATTATTTTCTTCAAGCCATTCAAATAGAGCTTCACCCATTTCGGTTTCAAGACCTGTGGGGCTGGCTGTGTTTCCAAATTTCAGCGCAGTTTCTGCGAGTTCTTCGCGATCAATAGAATCTAAAATTTTCTCAATATTCATCGTGCTTACTCTCCAAACGATTGTTTTTAACAATCATGGTTTTCAATTGATGAAAAGTTATTTTTTGATATTAATCTCTACTGTGTAGAGACATTTTCTTTGGCCTGCTTGATGAGGGCATGTAACTTGGACGGTGCGAGTAGTGAGCGGTTTACGGTTACACCAAGAGGTTTTAGTGCATCTTCTACGGCAGATGCGACTGCCGGTAGCGCTCCGATAGTCCCTCCTTCGCCACAGCCTTTTATACCTAGTGGGTTGGTCGGGCAAGGGCTTTCTAAGTGGACTGTTTCGATAGGTGGAATATCTGTTGACAACGGAAGTAAATAATCCAGAAAAGTTGATGCCTGTGGTGTGCCGTTTTCGTCGAAGGCCAACTCTTCAATTAGGGCATCTCCAATTCCATGTGCTACACCACCATGAATTTGGCCATCCACTAACATTGGATTTACCATGCGCCCACAGTCATGTCCTGCAATGTATCGTAGTATTTCTACGAATCCGGTTTCTGGATCCACCTCGACAACGGCAACATGGGCTCCATAGGCGTAGGCTGGAACATCAGGCTTGAAATATTCTTCAGAATCTAAGCCTGGCTGAGAACCCTTGGGGAGGGGAGGACCGCCAATGCCCGATATGGAATAGTTGGCAATTTCTCCAAGAGTAACTGATTTGTCAGTAGCACCTTTGACAAATATTTTTCCATCTTCGATGGTTAGATCTTTTTCACTTGCTTCGAGCTTTGCCGCCGCAAGCGTTAATGCTTTTTGTCGGATGGTGCTAGCGGCCATTACGATTGCGTTTGAAGCGTTCACAGTGCTTCTGCTCCCGAAGGTGCCGATCCCGTATGTGATATGGTTCGTGTCGCCTGTAATTACTCGAACTTTTTCAGGTGATACGCCCATTGCGTCTGCTGCAACTTGAGCAAAAGTGGATGCGTGACCTTGTCCTTGTGGAGTTGAGCCAGTCGCGACCACTACGCTCCCATAAGGTTCTACGTGCATTTTTGCGCCTTCAAAGGGACCGCCTCCGGTCATCTCTACTTTGCAAGCCACACCGACCCCGAAAAGCTTCCCCCCGTGAGAGCTACGCTCCTGTTTGCGTAATGATTCGTACCCCGCTTTATTGAGAGTTGCCTTAAGGAGTTCTGGGTAGTTTCCACTTTCGTATGTCATTGGACCAGCCCAGGTGGGTATCCCTACGACATAAGGAATCTCTTCTGGTTGAATGAAATTCCTGAAGCGCACCTCGGTATTATCTAGGCCCAATTTGTTCGCAATTCGGTCCATCGTGCGTTCGACAATAAAGGCCCCTTGAGGCCGACTAGCCCCTCGCACTGGGCCGCATGGGACCCTATGCGTATAAACTTGGTCTAATGTGCCTTCGTAATTTGTGATTTTGTAAAGGCCGACAGCGTGACTTAAAACATTTAAAGAATTTAGTGGGCCATAGATGGCATAGGCGCCAGTATCTAAAGTTGTATGTACTTTAAGGGCGAGGACATGCCCTTCATCGTCAAATCCAACGGTAACCTTATGAATCCCTTCGCGTTCCTGGATCGTGGCTTGTATGAATTCCATGCGATCCCCTGTCCAACGAACCGGGCTTTTTAGCTGTAAGGTCAGCCAAGGAATCACTAGATCCTCTGGGTAAAAACTACCTTTGGGGCCGAATCCTCCACCTACATCGGGAGAGATTACTTCAACTGTGTCTTCGGGACGATTGAGTATTGCTGCGATTCTATGTCGGGTGGGATGAGGAGCTTGCGATGATATGTATACACGGATTCGGTCGAATTGCTGATCGTAATGTGCCAGAATCGATCGACATTCCATGGCACCAGCTGCACCTCGCTGAGTATGTAATTCGAATTCTTCGACTTGAGGTGAAGTAGCGAGAGCCTTGTCTGGATCTCCGATGCGAGTTTCTAGGTGTCCCGCTAGGTTGCTTCCTAACTCATCCTGCACCAGTGGAGCATCCTGCTTTAGAGCATCTATCGGATGACATGATGCTGGTAGAACTTCGTACTCAACAATAGCCCCTTCGAGCGCATCCTCGGCTTCTGCCCGGGATGGGGCGACGACAACAGCCACAGGTTCACCGTAAAAGCGGGTTTTCCCCTTTGCAAGAGGAGCCCAGTTAACTCCCTTAATAGCAGGATGAGGCATCTGGAGTGGGAAATTATCCCCCGCGGGTCCCATGTCTTCATTTTTGAAAGCTGCTACAGCGCCGGCCTCCAGACAACCAGTCAGATCAATTTTTTGGATACGTGCATGGGCATACGGCGATCGCAAAAAGGCTGCGTGGAGAGCATCGGGGCAATCCAGGTCATCAACATAGCGACCACTCCCTGTTAGCAATCTTTGGTCCTCGGACCGTGGAATACGAGCTCCAAAAAATCGAGGATTCAAAAGCAGGTCTGAGCTCATGATTTTTATTTACCTTGCATGCAGTTCGCGGGCAGCGGTTTCCACCGCGTCCACGATGTGATGGTAGCCCGTACAACGGCAAATATTCCCTGACAA